>JAGNEX010000005.1:78633-117277 GCA_018003035.1 Acidimicrobiia bacterium | reverse complement strand
TTGGCCGGGGGAGCCACTCGAAAACCGGCGCTAGGCACCTTGCCCGCGGCCTTTTGGGCCAATGAGCGGTCGTAGTCGCGGCGCTTGTGAGGATCCCCCAGGACCTGCCAGGCCTCTCTTACGGCGTTCAGTTGGGCCGCATCTCCGCCTGCATTGCCCGTCGAACCGGCCTTTGACCAGGCCTGACTTTCCGTGGCCGATCGACCCGCACCTGTGCCTCGGTCGCTTGCCCGAGCCTCATCTGAGGCGGCCGGCGCTGAAGGCGGAGGTGCGTCCCGCGATGACCCTGTCGCTCCGTCCTGGGTCTCTGACGGGCGGTCGGATTCGTTCTGTGGCACCGTCTGGTTGGGGGCCGAATCCGGGTGATACTTGCGGAGCAGCGCCCTGTATGCGCGCCGAAGATCCTCGGAGGAATCCGTCGGTTTGCAGCCGAGAATTTCGTACAGCGTAGGCACAACGTCAGCATGTCACGGCGGCGATGGGTCGACCTATCGGGTTAGCGCACGGGCAGGTCACCCGCCTAGATGGGCCCGCAGCGCCGCGGTGGAACGCCCCAAAGCGCTCGGGGTATCGATCCGCAGAGTCATGACTCTTAGAGCGCGCTGGTTAGCCTGACCGCCGTGCCGATCGACCAACTCCTCGACGATGTCATCGCAAAACTGAGTGGCGGTGAAGTGCGTCCCGGCCAGCGGCGGATGGCTCAGCTGGTGGAACAAGCGATCGCCCAGAATGACCATGCCATCATCGAAGCGGGTACGGGCACGGGCAAGTCGCTTGCCTACCTGCTGCCTGCGGTGGACTGCGGCAAGCGAACCGTGGTCGCAACTGCCACGAAAGCGCTGCAAGATCAGGTGCTGCAGCGGGACATCCCGCTGTTGGCCAAAGGGCTAAACCGTCCCGTCGACGCGGCTCTGCTCAAGGGGCGTTCCAACTATCTGTGTTTGGCCCGATACCAGCAACAGCAGGAGTCCGCGCAGCTCTCGCTCGACGGCACGGCCGCAGGGCTGAACTCGTCGACGTGGTCCAAGCTTGAAGACTGGCGGGACAGCACCGAGACGGGGGACCGTTCCGATGCCCCACTCGATGATCGCCAGTGGGCGGGTTTCTCGGTTAGTGCCCGTGAATGCCCCGGTGCCAGCCGATGCAACGTCGGCGATGACTGTTTTGCCGAGAAGGCGAAGCGGCGGGCGATGGACGCCGACATCGTCGTGACCAACCTGCACGTCTACGGCCTAAACGTGGTGCTGCGTGAACGTCACGGGCTGGACATAACCGTTCCTGAACATGAAGTTCTTGTCGTCGACGAGGCTCACCGGCTGGCACCCACGCTGCAGCAGGTTGCTGGGCTTGAGTTGACTGAGGGACGCATCAGTTCGCTCGCCAGGGCGATGGGGTCGATCCTGACCGATGTTCCAAGCAGTCTGGAGTCCTCGGCGACTTCGTTGGGAGCGGCCCTCGACGAACTGGTTGGTCAGCGTTTGACGAGCTTGCCGGAAGACCTTGCGAACGAGATCGATGGGGCGGACGCATCGATTGCAGAGGCCTGGGGTCTGTTAAAGGCGCTGCCACAGTTGCCCGATGCCGCACAGACCGAGCGGCTGAGGGTCTCCAACCTGGCCACCGCGCTTCGTGACGATCTTCAGGCGTTGCGCGCCAGTCTGGCGGGTGATGTCTGTTGGGTTGAACCCGCAGGTCAGGCGCCGCGCCTTCGGCGTGTGCCCCTCGACGTCGGACCTCTGCTCACGACGCATTGCTACGAACGGCACAGTGTGATCCTGACCAGTGCGACCTTATCGATCGGAGGTCGTTTCGGCGTTTTTGCGCACAGCGTTGGGTTGACCCCCCGTCGGGAATCATCCAACGACGGCTCTCAAGGTTCTGTGCCGCGGCCCGCCCAAGCGCCGCATACCTCGAGCGAAGAAGGTGACGACGCTGGGGACGGACGGCGCGCACAACAAGGTGGTGAGGACGGGCCTGTGTCCGAACTCGTCGACGACCTCGACGCGACGTCGGCGTTGACGGCGGTGGTCCCGAGTCCCTTTGACTACCCGTCGAATGGCTTGCTCTACTGCGCAGTCCATCTGCCCGAACCGTCGGCTGCGGGCTACCGCGAGGCGGCAGTGGATGAGATGGCCACGCTGATCAAAGCGTCGGGGGGACGCGCTCTCGCGTTGTTCACGTCGTGGAAGGCGCTCAACGATTCGGCCGACTCCCTGACCGACCGCCTGAAGGGCGTCACCGTGTTGCGTCAGGGCGAGGGTTCCCCGCAACGTCTGCTGGATACTTTCCGGGACGACGAAACCTCGGTGTTGTTCGCGACCGCCAGTTTCTGGCAAGGAGTGGACATTCCTGGCCGTTCGTTGAGCTTGCTGTTGGTCGACAAGATCCCTTTTCCGCGGCCCGACGAGCCGCTAGTCGCTGCTCGCCGCGAGGAAGCGCTCGCCCGCCGGATGGATCCATTCCGCGCCGTCGACATTCCTGACGCCGCGACGATGCTCGCCCAAGGCGTGGGACGTCTGATCCGACACACCACCGATCGCGGTGTCGTGGCGATACTCGATCGTCGTATCGCAACCAAGCGCTATGGGTCGGTGTTGGTGCGATCGATGCCGCCCTTCCGCCGCACCAAGGATCGGGCAGAAGCTGTCGCCTTCCTTGAGCGGATCGTGGCCCAGTAACGACCAATTATTGAGGTGGCGCAGAATATTTCTTTAGTCCTCTGAGGGTGCTTGCCGATGGTTGATCCGAGTGCGCGAACGCAACATTCGTGCAGCAACCGGACGCCTTTGGCGGCACCAGGAGGTAGTCGTGAGTTCCTATGGGAGCCCCATGCAGATATTCGCAGCGGCCGTTGTCGCCGTGTCGCTCGCCCTCGTGGTGGGTGGACTCTTGAAGGGGCATGCAGCGTTCAGTCGGCGCCGTGATCGCGCCTTTCTCATGGTGGCGGTCGCTGGTTTGGTGTTCCAAGTCGTCCACTCGATCGAACACAGTGCTCAACTCGGTTACTGGGTGCTCAATCCGGCGGAGAAGCCGTGGCTCACCCCTTGGGCGGGCGCCGCGGCGGGCGGTCTGAAGTTCTTTTGCGCGATCGTCCCCGGCGCGAAAGGTGGGGCGATCGGTGTCGAGTTGCTGCACCTCATGGGCAACACGATCTTCCTGGGAGCGCTCTGGGCGTCGATGGTCTGCGCTTTTCGGTTCGTTCCATGGGCGTCGAGCCGTCGCCTCCGCAACGCCACGATCGTGCAGTTTTTTCACGTCCTCGAGCACGTGTCGCTGACGGCTTCGGTGTGGTTCTTCGGCAAGCCGTTCGGGCTCTCCACCATGTTCGGCTTCCTCGACCTAACCTCGAGCTTTGCCGGCACGTACAGGGTTTGGCTCCACTTCACTATCAACCTCGTTGCCACGTGGATGGCCGTAGGCGCGGTGATGGGACTCAAGCGGGCATACAAGAAGGGGCCGGACCCGGTGGAGTCGGCCGACTCGCACCAAGGGACTTTCGAACGAAACATGCCGGTACTCAGCCCCGTCGGAACGTCGGCCTAACGAGCGGTGGTCGTCGGCCCGATCGCGGTCGAGGTGTCGGTCCGATGCACCAGTGAACGGTCGCCTTTCCCTGCAGGGCGGCCGTTACCATCGCTGCCCCGCATGAGCGGGTTCGATTGAGAACCTGTCGGGGCCCTGGGAGTGTGCCTTCCGCTACAGACCGGTGGCGGCGTACTCGGGACAGTTCTCGGCAGCGAGGGCATCCAACTTGCCCGCCGATACTTCGGCTTGTTCCAAGGCCTCTTCAACCCGCTGGATCTTTGGAGACTCCCGCAGCGCCACCAGGTCAAAACCGGCCGCCTGCATCTCAACCCGGATACCGACAAACGCGTTCTGCAGGTCCAGCGCATCGCTCTGAGGCGTGCCCGAGAGTTCCTGGACGAGGACTGCCGCGCCACGGATTACTTCGTCCATGACCCCGCGGACGGCTTCTGCGTCATTCGGGTCGGCCGAACCCAAGCTTTCCGAAAAGTTCAGTGCCGATTTCAGCGCCGCGCACACTTCGGGGCTGTTCGCCGACCTGGGGTTGCTGGGCGTGGCGAGCCACCCACCGTTCGTTGCAGGAGACGAGCCGTCGAACCCCGAAACGATCTGGCCGCCCGGTTGGTTCCGCACAAGCGACTCATCTGTGACCCCGTCTTCGGTCGGTTGCCCTCCGCTTGGTGGCGGGCCGGGTGAGATCAGAAAGGTCGGAGGAACACCAGAATCGGTGACGACGTTGGGTGCGAAGGCGTCTTGGCCTTCGACCATGGTCGTTTCGCCGCCCACAACGGTCACGCCAGAGGACCCGCCACAAGCCGACAGGGCCAGCAGCGCGTTCACAGCAACGATGGCATACGCGGTTCGTTTTTGGTTACGTCTCACGCCACTGGACTCCGTCGCGCGGACGCTTATCGGTGCTTCCATGCACTAACACGGGTGGAAGGCTACCGCCGCTCAGGCCGAAGCCCCGTGTCACTTAGCGCAGCCCCGGCACTCTGGGAGGCCGAGGAGGTCAGCCGCTCTCGCTACCGTTGGCCGGAAAGGCGGCGGGAACGCAACTTCGATGCAGCAAAGTCGCGGTTCATCAAGGCGATGAAGTCGATCGAGATGCTCTTCGGGCAGGCCGCCTCGCACTCTCCGTAGTTGGTGCAGGATCCGAAGTACTGGTCCATGACATCGACCATTGCTTCGGTTCGCTTCAGACGCTCTGGCTGGCCTTGCGGAAGCAGATTGAGGTGGGCGAGCTTCGCCGAGGTGAACAGCTGTGCCGCTCCGTTCGGACAGGCCGCAACGCAGGCCCCACACCCGATACAAGCAGCAGCGTCCATGGCTGCGTCGGCGGCCTCTTTCGGCACCAAGATGTCGTTGGCGTCCTGTGGCGAGCCCGTCGGTGCCGTTACGTAGCCCCCAGCTTCGATGATTCGGTCGAAGGCCGAGCGGTTGACAACTAGGTCTCGAATGATCGGGAAGGCCTCGGCGCGCCAGGGCTCGATGACGATGGTGTCCCCGTCGTTGAACTTGCGCATGTGAAGCTGGCAGGTCGCGGTGCCACGCTGGGGTCCGTGGGCCTGACCGTTGATCATCAGCGAACACGTTCCGCAGATGCCTTCACGGCAGTCGTGATCGAACGCGATCTCTTCGACGCCTTCTTGGTTGAGCCGCTCGTTCAGAATGTCGAGCATCTCAAGGAAGGACATCTCTTCGGAGATGTCATCCAGTTGGTGAGTCTCGAACTGACCCTTGTCCTTCGGGCCCGCTTGGCGCCAGATTTTCAGAGTGAGTTTCACTGCGGTCTCCTACTTGTAGCTGCGGGTCGCGGGGTGGACGTACTCAAAGTTCAGCGGCTCTTTGTGCAGCTGCGGGTTGGCCGTGTCGCCGGTGAACTCCCAGGCAGCGACGTACTGGTAATGCTCGTCGTCGCGTTTGGCTTCGCCGTCCTCCATCGCGTATTCCTCGCGGAAGTGACCGCCGCAGGACTCGTTTCGGTTCAAGGCGTCGATGCACATCAGTTCGGCGAGTTCGAAGAAGTCTGCGACTCGGCCGGCGCGTTCGAGGGCCTGGTTGAAGCCTTGGCTTCCGCCCAACACCCGAACGTCAGACCAGAACTCGTCACGCAGCGCGGGAATCTCTGCCAGGGCCTGGTTGAGCCCTTCTGCCGAGCGGGACATTCCGCACTTGTCGAGCATGATCTTGCCGAGTTCACGGTGGAACCAGTCGACGGAACGTGATCCGCGGATCGACAAGAAGCGTTCCGTTCGGTTGTCGACCTCTTGGCGGGCCTCGGTAAAGGCCGGGTCATCTGTCGAAACTGGGTCTTTGCCAAGGAACGCTGACAGGTAGTTGCCCAGGGTGTAGGGAATCACGAAGTAGCCGTCGGCCAAACCTTGCATAAGGGCAGAAGCGCCCAAGCGGTTTGCCCCATGGTCGGAGAAGTTCGCTTCGCCAAGGGCGAACAAGCCCGGCACGGTGGTCTGCAGGTTGTAGTCAACCCAGAGACCGCCCATGGTGTAGTGAGGAGCGGGGTAGATGCGCATGGGGGTCTGTTCTGGGTCTTCACCCGTGATGCGCTCGTACATTTCGAACAGGTTGCTGTAGCGCTCGACGACCGCTGCGCGTCCGTCCCGGGCGATTGCGTGCCCAAAGTCGAGGTACACCCCGTTGCGCAGCGGACCGACTCCCTTACCCGCATCCACTTCGAGTTTGGCGGCGCGTGATGCAACGTCGCGAGGCACCAGGTTCCCGAACGCTGGGTAGCGACGCTCGAGGTAATAGTCGCGCTCGTCTTCAGGTATGTCGGAAGCCTTGCGGTCGTCTCCTGGTCGCTTCGGGACCCAGATGCGGCCGTCGTTCCGGAGCGACTCAGACATCAAGGTCAGCTTGGACTGGAACTCGTCCGATGCTGGGATGCACGTCGGGTGGATCTGGGTGAAGCATGGGTTGGCGAACGCCGCGCCCTTGCGGTGTGCACGCCAAGCTGCGGTCACATTGCAGGCCATGGCATTGGTCGACAGGTAGTAGACGTTCGAGTACCCGCCGGTTGCCAGCACAACGGCGTGAGCCGAATGCGAGTTGACCTCACCGGTCAACAGGTCGCGCGTGATGATGCCTACGGCTCGGCCGTCCTTGACGACGACGTCGAGCATCTCGACTCGGTTGTGCAGTGTGACCTTGCCAGTCGAGATTTGCGCAGCCAACGCCTGGTAGGCGCCGAGGAGCAACTGCTGCCCGGTCTGTCCGCGCGCGTAGAAGGTGCGGGACACCTGGGCCCCACCGAAGGATCGGTTGGCGAGCAAGCCGCCGTAATCGCGGGCGAATGGGACACCCTGAGCGGTGCATTGATCGATGATGTCGACCGACACCTGCGCCAGCCGGTACACGTTCGACTCGCGAGAACGGAAGTCGCCACCTTTGACGGTGTCGTAGAAGAGTCGGTAGATCGAGTCGCCGTCGTTTTGGTAGTTCTTCGCGGCGTTGATTCCACCTTGCGCGGCGATGGAGTGGGCTCGGCGTGGCGAGTCGTGGAAGGTGAAGACGTCGACCTTGTAGCCCAGTTCGGCAAGGGTTGCCGCCGCGGAGGCGCCAGCAAGTCCCGTCCCGACGACGATGACCCTGAACTTCCGCTTGTTGGATGGGTTCACCAGCTTCATATCGAAGCGGTGGTCATCCCATCGGTTCTCGATGGCCCCTGCGGGAACTCCCGAATCGAGTTGCATCAACGTGTCTTTCTTATCTGTGAGCGTGCGTCAGAAACCGTTCGGTCCAAGCCGTCGGCTACTAGCTGACGATTCCCGTCAAGACGGCGATCGGGAAGCTGACGTTGCCGATCGTGATGATCGCGGACAGTGCGATTGCGAAGTACCGGCGCCACTCGTTGAAGCGCGGGTTGTTGAGTCCGAGGGACTGAAACAGGCTCCACGCGCCGTGAAAGATGTGGACTCCCAACGCAATGTTGGCCACGATGTAGACGAGGGCGACCGGCACGTTGCTGAAGCCGTTGACCACGTTCTCATACGCGTCGCCGCGTTCGAACTCGGTCCCGCCGACGCCCCAGGTCAGCTGCATCAAGTGGTAGATGAGGTATAGCAACACGATGATGCCGGTGTAGCGCATCGTCCGAGCTGCATAGTCGGCCACTTGATAGTCACGAGGTGACTGATAAGCGACTGGTCGAGCCTTCTTGTTGAGGATCGTCAAGGTGTACGCGGCGTGAATGTGCAGGACGAACGCCACGGTCAACCCGATCCGCATCAGCCAGAGCACCACCGTCCTCGGCACGATCGGGACAAGCAGCTCACGCAAAAACTCTGCGTAGTGATTGAGGTCTTCCTGACCGAGGTAGATCTTGAGGTTGCCGATCATGTGGAAGAAGACAAAGCCGAGCAGCAAGATGCCCGTGACGGCCATGACGTACTTCTTGCCGATCGACGTCTGGTAAAAGCCCACGACGGAGCCTTTGCCCTTTTTCGGGGGCTTGATCGGTTCGACGTGGCGCGCAGCTCGCGCCCGGTCGGAGGTCGTCTGGCTCATGTGCAACGGGCCTCTCGTCATCAAAAAATGTTGGCCGCGCGCAACGCGATGTTGTGACGCCGTAAGGCGAGCAGCCGCCGTCCTGTACCACACGAACCTACCGCCGACTCAGCACGCACCATGAATTCGCCCGTAGAGGGCCTGTGTTCGGGGCGATACCGCCGGGTCGGGTCGCGTTAGGGCAGCGGGATAGCTGCTCGTGCACCCAAATCTGACAGGAGTGAACGCGTGTAGGAATGCTCGATCGGGTCCCCGTCACCAGTGTCGAGAACGACGGTGAAAATCCGATCGTCGGGTCCGCCGCGCGACAGGTCGATCGATTCGATGAACTCGAGGGGAAGCATCCCGACGAACGTCACGCTGCTGCCAGGCATCGTGCCCCGCCACCTTGCGATCAATCTTCTGGTCGACGTGGCCCGAGACCCTTGGTGGCGATACACGTCGAGTCGCGCTCCCGCGATGTCGACCGTCGATTCGTTGGCGACGTGGACGGCGCCGGACCTCAAGTCGAGCATCGGAAGGATGGTTCGACACGACGCCTTCAGCGCCTTCAGCGCCGGTTTGGCGCGCCCGGTGTGATCGATCAGCGCTCCAGAGATTGCTGGCTGACCGTCCTGAAAGTTCCGATAGATGAACCCGCCGGTCGGGGACCAACGGATCCGCCGCAGATCTTCGATCTGCAACTGCACCAGGTTTGCCTGGTATCGCTGCGATTCTCGGCGCCACTGGTCAAAGGTGTGGAAATGCGCTTCGGGGAATCGTCGATGGAACACCGCCTGCTCGAAAAGGTGGTCCTTGGACAGTTCGGCCCAGTCGAGCCAGGGCCACCGCTCCGGATGTGCAAACTGGTCGCTCTGGGGTACCGCGGCGCTTCCAAACGAACCGACACAGCGGCCGAGCCGTGGCCATTGTCTGATGGTCTCTGCCAGGTCAGCCATATGGCCGAGGGCCCAACCAAACGGTGAGTGCAGGTCGGTGCCGGGCGACGAAGCGCCAGGGACAACTCCTGAATGCGGATCTACAGGTCGGGTGGGGTCGGCCATCTGCATCGCCCGACTGACGGCCCTGTCGAACCGCAGGCGCTGCATCGACGGCAATCCAGAGGCGCCTAGTCGTGCGATGGCGCTGAGGTTTGCCTTCGGAACACCCAGCTCGGGATCGTCGTGGGTTCGGAGCCGCAGTGTGGATTCGTTGCGGGCACACCAGGTGATGATTGATGGATGATCGGCAAGCTGGTCGATCATGGCGACCGCTTGCGTGACGGCCTGGTCCTTGACCTGCGACGCGTAACCGCCCTGAGCGGGAAAGTCCTGCCACAAAAGGACGCCCAAACGGTCAGCTTCGTCGTACAAGGCAGACGGCGCGATGTGGGTGTGGATTCGCAGAAGATCCAGTCGGCAGTCGCGAGCTCGCTCGACAACGTCGGCGGCTTGACGATCGGAGATTTCGACTGCATACGGTCCCAACGGGCCTTGGGCAGCCCCCATAAAGAAGAACGGCTCGCCGTTTATCTTGAAGCGGAAGTCTTCGGCCTCGACCGTCCGAAACGCCGCGGTTCGGAACGCTCGATCCGTGATCGCCCCCTCGTAAGCGACGGTGACTTCGGTCACGCCAATCGGTTGTTCCCCGAGTCGCCAAGGCCACCAAAGCGGCGGGCGCTGCATGTCCAGATCCCAGCGCAGGCGGGTTTGTCCGCTGCCCAGGGTGACCTCGCGAGAAAACTCGACGAGGCGATCGTCGATGGAGATCGAAGCGGCCAGGTGGACCACCGATCCGCCGGACTGGTGCGAGCTCACCTCGCGTTCAAGGTCGCCGGTGGCCGGGGGCACGTCACCGTCGTCGCTGTGGTCCGCGGCGCCGCTCGCTGCCGTTGAGGCCTCTTGGTGGTCACCGGGTTCGGCAGCGTCAAGCCGATCGGCCACGTCGGGTTCGGAGGAAGCGCTCGTATCTACCGACTCGCCCGCGTCAACGTTCTGGGGTGGTTCCGGGCGGCCTGGATGGTCGAGCACGAGGTCCAGACGCAAGCGTCCCAGTCGATCGTTGGCGACTGTGCACGTGGTTCGGCAGGTCGCAATGCGGACCGACCCCGTTATGTCGATCGCCACCGAACCCCAAATTCCGCCGGGCTGTAATCCGAGCGGGAAGAACTGCCCGTCGGTGAGGGCGCCGGCGATGACCCGCTTGTGGTCAAAGTCGCTGGGGAGAATCGAGGTGACCTCGAGGGCTACGGTCAGAGGCCCAGAACCACTAGAGACCTCATCGGTGATCTCAAAGACGTGGGTCGTGTAGGGGCCAGAGGTTGTACCCAGGTAACGGCCGTCGACCCAAACATCGCCATCGGCATAGATGCCGTCGAACCGGAGCCAGGCCCGCTCGCCCTCATCCAGGGTTGGTCGAGGCAACTGACGCCTGGCAAAGAGCGTGTCTGCCCCCGAAAACTCGCGATGTTGGTGCCCAGGGACCTGAAGCGATACCCAGCCGTCATCGCTGAAATCGGGAAGAAAGAACGACGGAGCCACCGCCGGGTCGGCGGGGAGAAACCGCCAGGCGCCATTAAGGCTTACGTGTCGGGGCGTTTCCATTGCCCTGATGGTAGCGATGTTGACCAAAGAACAGTATTGGCGCCTTGCGTCAGGGGGGTCTTTGCGGCCATAGTTACATACCTGTAACTACACAGGTGCGAGCACGGGTGCGTCGGCCGACCCTACAACGCCTCCGATCTTCCATTGTGGATGGTCAGGCCGCATTTCCCAAAAGTCGAAACGAGCGGCGTTGCTATCGACCGTCGCAAGGAGCGCAAGTGCAGGACCTCATCGCTGACATAGGAAACGAAGGGGCCTCGTGGCGAAAGTTTGCCAACTGCCTGGGCGTCGACCCAGATCTGTTTTTTCCTGAGCGCGGCGCATCGACCAAAGAAGCAAAGGGCGTCTGCCTGGGCTGTGAGGTTCGCCTGGATTGCCTCGAGTTTGCGCTCCAGAACGGAGAGAAATTCGGGATCTGGGGTGGCTTGTCCGAACGCGAACGTCGACGGATTCGCCGTGAACGCGCTCTCGCACGGCGCCGAGCGCTCGGCTAGCCCTGCACTTCGTCATCTGAACCCAATCCCGGTCCGGTCGGGCGCGGTCGGCCTTTCCGTCGTTCCATCGGTTTCTTCCTCCCGTCTACGAACCGGCGGCGGCAACCCTGGGCGGCTCCTGCCGTTCCGACCGTCTTACCTAGAGTCGGCCTGCAGTTCGTAACGCCCTTCGACGGTGCACTCATCACCGATCTGCGATCGATGTTTGAACTCGTCGCTCCACCGCGCTCTCTCCGAGCGCGGCGCCAGTCCCACAAGCTCGATGTCCATCACGCGTCCACCGCGACGCTCAACTCGAGCCCGCACCGCCTCGCACGCATCCTCGGTGGAGGTCGCAGGCAGATCGACCAGGTTCATCGAGATCTGCACACCACCCAGCGCCGGAGTCTCAAAAGCGAGCGCTCGAACACCCCGAACGCCCCCCGAAGATTCCCGGACCGTTTCGGCAACCGAGCGTGCCTGGCCGGGAGCCAAGTCGGTGAGGAGGTTGATCGCCACCATTGGTTGGCGAGCTCCAACGGCCATGGCCCCCGCTGTGACATGGGGCTCGGAAGGTCCGACGTCTGGTGCGCACTCAGAGAACGCCCCTCTCCGCACCGCGGGGAGGCTGCGACGGGGCGTCGATGCTTCGTCGTAGAAGAAGACCGGAACTCCCAACTCGGTCCCGGCCCATGAGCCAAATGCGAGAGCAGCGGCCCGTGCCACCTCTGCTTGTCGGGGGTCGAGGGCTACGAATGGAACCACGTCGACCACGCCGATGCGGGGATGCACTCCCTGGTGAGACCGCAGGTCGAATAGGCCAATCGCAGCAGTGGTCAAAGCCCTTGCCGCCACGTTGACCTTGTCGATGGATGGCGAAGCCAGGGTGAAGACGCTCCGGTGGTGGTCGGCGTCTCTGTGGACGTCGAGCATCGCCCGGCCGCAGGCTTCTTTGAGCTGATCGATGGCGTCAAGGTCGCGCCCCTCAGAGACATTGATCACCGCTTCAAACACTTGTGACACCTTCGAGGTCGGTTGGTTACGGCGCCTCGGCGGTGGAGTTCTGGGTCCACTCGGCCGGACGCGAACTCTCCGCTGGGCCGACCTCCGCGAGGTGGTGGCCGGTACCATCGGGCGATGGACATCGGCTTCGCGTTGCCACAGTACGACTATTCCGTTCCGGGCCAGGACCCTTTGACCTACCCGGTCATCGTCCAGTACGCCCAACAGGCACGGGTGCTAGGCGTTTCGAGTGTCTGGCTGTCTGACCACATCGTCCTCGACCTGGTCAAGTACGGCGGGGAGCCCAGGGATTATGGGGCGTTCGAGCCGCTGACGACCCTCGTGGGTTTGAGTCAGATGGTGCCAGACGTGCGCCTCGGCACGCTCGTGCTGTGTGAGGGCATCCGGTCGCTGCCGATGCTCGCCAAACAGGCTTCGACCGCCGACGCGATCATGAGTGGACGTCTTGAACTCGGCATCGGAGCTGGCTGGTACGAACCCGACTACATCATGAGCGGGGTTGAGATGCCTCCGACTGGTGAGCGGATGCAACGGTTGGCCGAGTCCCTTCAAGGCCTTCGGGCGCTATTTGGGCCAGGTCCGGTCGACTTCGACGGTCGCTGCAACAAGTTTTCAGGCGCGTACACGCTGCCCCCGTCCCCCCAACCGGGAGGACCGCCACTCTGGGTTGGAGGCAAGGGTGACCGCCTGTTGGGCATTGTTGCCGAAGGAGCAGACGGCTGGAACACCTGTTGGGTCTGGACCATCGAGGACTACCGAGCTCGACTCGACGTGTTGCGTGCGCAGTGCGAGCGGCGCGGCCGTGACCCCCAATCGGTCCGTCGGACCGTCGGGCTGTATGCGCTGGTGGGTGAGTCAGAGAGCGACCTGGCAGCACGTTTCGCACGACTTCAGGACAACACGCCGAGCGGTGTGCTCGACGGAGTGACGTTGGCTGACTGGCGCAAGGGGCGCCTAGTCGGCACCGTCGAAGAGGTTCGTGACCAGCTGGGGCAGTGGGGCGACCTAGGCGTCGAGTCGATCATCGTCGGCCTTGGGGCTGTCCCGTTCCAGGTCGGTTCACTCGACGATCTCGAGCCGATCATGGTGGCGGCGCGGTAACCCAGTTTTCCCCAGGTGTACTGACCGCTTGACTGCAACAGCGACCAGTTCACGTGTGCGCGTGTCGAAAAGGTGGGGCCCGCGGCCGGGTCCGTGCCTGACGCGGGTTAGCATGCGGAGATGGTGCGGCTGGCATACACGAGCGCCGCACGCGGGTTTGAGGAGAATGCCATGACGAGTGGACCTGAGTTTTGGATTGTGATCGCTGTGATTGTGCTGTTCTTCGGTAGTTCGCAGCTACCCAAGCTCGCACGTTCGATAGGTGAGGCCTCCAGCGAGTTCAAGAAGAGCGTCAAAGAAGGCGCGGACGAGAACGACGCCAAAGACGAGTAACACGCTCGCGAGCACAAAATCTTGAAATACAGAGAAACGCTCCCCTCACGTGAAGGGAGCGCTTCTCTTTGCCGGTTGTCCGGCGGTCGGCCACATCAGTGCCCTAGCTCGTATGGGTTCCCCGCTGGAGTGCGGTGGCAAGCGTCAGCAGGATGCCTTGGCTCGCCGCAGGGAACCGTTGAGTTGGACGGATTGGTGCCTACAGCTGAAGTTCTTGGTTAGCCGACCAATTTGGGGACCTTAGGAAGCTGCTCGGTCAGCGGCCCGCCGGGACCGGAGGATCCGGCGACGCTCGCGTTCGGAACAGCCGCCCCAAACACCGTGATCGATTCGATAGGTGAGTGCGTATTCAAGGCAGTCCATCCGGACCGGGCATTGTGCGCAGACGGTCTTGGCGTGTTCAACGCCCACTCCATCGGACGGGAAAAAGAAGTCTGCGTTCTGTCCCCGGCAGAGGGCTTCCCTCATCCACGAATGCTCAACGTGCTCAAGGTTGAGTTCTTCGAGAGAGTCGCCCAGCGAAGTCTCTTTAATCGGTTGGTTGGAGCGTCGCATTTGGTCTCCAAAGCAGGTCTCGTTGATTGTCGCTGAAGCGGTGACGAGCAAGCGGGAGGACCGTCTGGCCACCGTTTCGAGCTTTCATGGTTGTAAACGCTTGAACTGGGTAAAACGTTCCACGAAAAATGAGAAAAATTTTGCGGCGGCGACCCAATTTGCTCGCGCAGAGCGGCGAGACTGAACGACGCATCTGAGCGCCCCGAGTGCCTACGGCCGTTCAACGCACCCTTCCTTTCGGACGTTTATCGAGGTAGACAGCCATGTCTCAAGTAGACGGTGATAGCTCCAACCCGGGCGATACCGACCCCAACACCGAGGGATCGGACCGGCCGCAACCCCCTGCGGGAGTGTGGCGAGCCAGTGACGCATCTGTCACTCGAACACCAGGGGAGAGCTCTGTCAACCCATCTCCAGTGCCAAATGGCGCTGGTGCGCCACCAACCGCGGCGTCCCAGGTAGGCAACACCGCCAACGCCTCGATCGTTCCCTCACAGCCTCCTGCCAGCCCGACGCCCGCCGTTGCTCCGGGTGTCCCGGCGGATCGCAGCCCCCAGAGCTCTGCCCCTGCGCCCCCAATGCCTCAACCGGCGGCGCCTATTCCGTCACAGTTTCAGCGCCCGACCGGGTACACGCCACCGGCTTCGGGCGGTATTGCCGCTCCCCCCGGAGGGACTGTTTCCGCGGGAAATCCGTCGGCTCCACGGCCTGACTGGTCGGCGCCAACCCAGCAGACACCATCGGTGTCGCCGCCTTCCGCAGGCTCGCCAAACGGGGCGGGAGTGTTTGGGGGGCCCGAAACGGGCACGGGTAGAACGTCTGCCGCGGCTGGTGAGTACGCCGTGATTCGGGGCGAACGCTTTGGCGAATCCGGTCCGACGACCGGTGCCTCGACGAATCCGAGCCTCCTCGCTGGGGCCGCAGCTGTTGCCGGCGCCGCAACTGCCGCCGGGGCCGCGACCGCATTTGACTCGCCGGGGGCTGCTGACGGCGCGCCCCGGGGAGACGACCAAACGATCCCGGCGCCGTTATTCCCCGACCAGACCGGCCCGGTGCCCGCTAGCTCACCGCCACCCGAAGGAACCGGCAACAACGACAAGTCGGAAAAGTCCGGCGGTCGCCGTTGGGTGCCCTACCTCTTGGTTGCTCTCATCGCCGGCCTCATCGGTGGAGGCCTGGCTCTCGCTGGCGACCGGCTGCTGACTGACGAGCCTGAACAGACCACTGTTGTTGCACCGCCGGCCTTGCAACAAGGTGTCAACGTGGGGTCGGTGCTCGACATCGTTGAACCCGCCGTGGTGTCTATCAAGACATCGATGCTGACCCCGGCCGGATTCAGGCAGGCTTTTCCCAGTGAGGGCGCCGGTTCGGGATTCATCATCAGCGATGACGGTTACATCGTGACCAACAGCCACGTCGTTCGCGGGAGCACCGATATTGAGGTCACTTTTACCGACGGCGAGACCCGGACCGGTCAGATCGTCGGAATCAGCGCCGACGACGACGTAGCCCTGATCAAAGTTGAAGCGACCGGTCTTCCCGTCGCGCCGATCGGCGATTCGAAGTCGCTTAAGGTCGGTGACGACGTGGTTGCGATCGGCAACGCGCTTGACCTTGATCCCGGCCACCTGACGGTCACCCGGGGGATTGTTTCTGCGACCGGTCGGACGCTCGAGGCCGAGGGCCAGATCGAACTCAAGAATCTGATTCAGACCGACGCCGCGATCAACCCGGGCAACTCCGGCGGGCCTTTGGTCAACAGCAAAGGTGAGGTCGTCGGAATCAACACGGCCATCATCAACGGTGCTCAGAACGTTGGGTTTGCGTTGTCGGTGACACAGGCCATGGAGCTAGTCGAAGAACTCCGCCAGGGCACACCTGACAGGGCGTACCTCGGCGT
This sequence comes from Acidimicrobiia bacterium, assembly GCA_018003035.1. Lineage (GTDB taxonomy): Bacteria > Actinomycetota > Acidimicrobiia > IMCC26256 > JAGNEX01 > JAGNEX01. Next base: position 101,258 of record JAGNEX010000005.1, on the reverse strand, counting down.
TCGCACCAGCACCCTGTCGCCCGCCGACGTCGAGGCGAACGACCTGACCGTTGAAGAGGGTGCCTACATCGTCACGGTTGAAGACGGCTCGGCTGCAGCCGACGCGGGCCTGAAAGAAGGCGACATCATCGTCGCTATAGACGGGAAGAAGGTGACCGCCGCCGAAGGTGTTGGTGAAGCGATTACCGATCTCAAACCTGGCGCCAGTATCAAAGTCGACATCGTCAGAGACGGCGAGCCCGAGACGGTAACCGTCGTCTTGGGAGTCCGCAACGACGTCATCCTGTAGGCTTCGCCAGCGCTGACACTAGGAGCCTGCATTTATGAGCTACATCCAGCCCGCTGACGGTCTTGAGGACGAACCAGAACCGATAGGACACGTTCAGGTTGTGTACCTGGGCCCTGTCGCTCCCCACTGGGAAGTCAAGGGCCTCGCGGGAGAGCGCGCCGTTATCGAAGCATTTAACGACCGCACCTTGGCTCGCCTCCAGCTGTTACCGCCTCACGACCCGCAGTTCCGCAGGAACCGTGAGCGGGTCAACCGCGATGCGTCGCGCACACTGCTGACCATCGACTGGGACCTGGGCTACGAGGAGCCACCCGAACCAGACCGGTCGTAATCGCGGCGCCATGGAATGGCTCAGCCGCCTGAGGGATCGCCCGCCTATTCAGAGGCTGATGGCGACTCACATCGTCAGCACTGGGGCCGACGCTCTCGTCGCCTTGTCACTCGCTGGCTCAATCTTTTTTAGCGTGAGCGTGGCCGATGCGCGGCCGCGCGTCTTGCTCTACCTGGCGTTGACGATGGCGCCGTTTGCACTGGTATCGCCCATCATTGGGCCGGCCCTCGACCGTGCCCGTGGCGGCCGGCGCCTCATGCTGGTGTTCTGTACCGCTGGCCGCGGTGTCATGTGCATCTTGATGTCGCGTCACATGGAAGGCTTGCTGCTCTTCCCCGAGGCTTTCACTTTGCTGGTGCTTCAGAAGGGGTACGCGGTCGCCAAAGGATCTGTCGTGCCGTCGTACGTCGACGACGAGAGCCAACTGGTCACGGTCAATTCGCGGCTCTCGATCTTGGGTGTGATCGGCGGCGCGGTGGCATTGGCTCCGGGTTTCGGCATCGTCGCAATCACCGACAAGTTGGGCTACAACGGCTCTGCGTCGTTGGCGTTGTTCGCTGGACTGGTTTTTTTCTTCTCGGCGTTTCTGGCCTTGCAGCTTCCCAATCAGCGAACCTCGGGAGGGCCCGCTCACGAAGTGCATGGGGCGCACGAAGATGCCCGCATGCCGTCGATCGACCATGCATGGTGGGCGATGGCCGTCCTGCGCGGTGCGGTTGGCTTCGTGGCCTTCTTGTTGGCGTTCGCCCTGAGGGGCGACGGACAGCCGAAATGGTTCTTGGGCGTTGTCGTGCTGGGGTCCGCCGCGGGCGGGTTCCTCGGCGCCCTGACAGCGCCCGTCGTGCGGCGCTATGTCCGCGAAGAGATCATGTTGGGCGCAGCTCTCGTCGTCGGGGGCCTGGCGTGTGGCGTCGGGGCCTTGGGATTTCTGCAGGTCCACGTCGTGTTCGCTGCAACCGCCGTTGGCTGGGCTGCATCGTTCGGCCGCCTCGCGTTCGACAGCCTGGTTCAGCGCGACGCACCGGAATCGGTCCGCGGAAGGGTCTTCGCCCGCTTCGAGACTCGATTTCAGCTCGCCTGGGTGATCGGTGGTTTCCTATCGACGGCGATCGCCATCGGCGGACGCGTCGGCTTGGGCCTCTTGGCCGCCACCCTCGCTTCCGTCGGCGTCGCCTATCTGGCTCTTGGGCGAAAGAGCACTGAGGCGACCAGCACCGACCGAACGAGCACGGGACACGTCACTTCGAAAACGAAGGGGCAGCGTCAGAGCTCCGAGCGTGCCGAGTTGACCGATGACCAATCCGACCTCGACCCCCGTTCCCGCCCGCGTTCCGCCGAACGTGGACGGACGGTCGACGAGCCTTGGTGAGGGCGCCTGCGTAACCACGCACGCTCACCTGACCGGCAGATCGCTAGTCGTCGAGGTCGAGTTCGACCCGAGCGACCCACAGGCCTGGAGCCTGCATTTCGTTCGGGGTGGGCAGGTTGCGCTCGGACTCCCACATCCGGTTCAGGAACTCCCACCCGGCACGTTCGAGGACGCCACGAACCCATTCGCATGCAGCGACGAGTTCGTCGTGGTCGGTTTCGAGCCCAAGAAGACCCTCGATGAAACGTTCCGCCTGGCCTCGTTCGACCCGGTGGCGTCGCATCGCCTCGCGAATCATTGGCAGGGACGGAATGAGGGTTTCGCCGACCTGTTCGACGGCGACTTCGGCGTACGCCTCAATGATCGTCAGCAGGCGCCGCAAGCGAATCTGCGATTGCTGTTGCTGGGGCGTGCTGAGCGCGCCCAAGACTTCGAGCGGATCCAGTTCGACCGTCAACAGCGACTCGGGGTTCTGCATATCCATCGCCCCGGAGAACAGCGATTCGAGCCGATCCGAGCGCAGGTCGTAGCCATCGAGGAAGTCATCGATCTGGGCGGCGTACAACGCACGTAGCCATTGGTGGCGCCACACGCCCGCGCGGGAAACCTCGAGCAGGCACACCGCGAACAGAAAGTCGTCGGTCGGTAGCGACCAGTCAGACCCAAACTTCACGATGTTGGGCGTGATGAACCTGAGCTCTGGTTGTTCTTTGGTGGGGAGCGGCAGGTCGAACTGACCGAGCACGTATTGGCTGAGGTGACCGACCGTAAAGCCGGCCTGGAGCCCGAGCAGGGCTGAACTAAGGATTCCGGTCGGCAGGGCGAAGCCTTCAAGACCGGGGATGGTTTCGGCGTCGCCCATGGACAGCGTGTCGTTCTGCTGCAGGCGTGCCCCAAAGTGCTCAAGCGGTGATGCGAGACCGCGGAGGTTCGCGTCGAACCACTCGCGGCGTGAGTTGGCCTTCGCCGAACCCAACGTCTCGACCTGTTGGTGGGTGAGTTCGGCGATGTGGAGTTGTGCCAAACGGGTGAAATTCTCCAGATTCTCTGCGGTGCCGGCCGGCACGTCTGGAGTTGCTTCTGACTGGCTGATCACCATGTTTCCGACCTGCTCGGCGAGTTCCCAGTGGACGGGACCGTCGGCTTGTAAGAACGACATGATCGACGAAAGGTCAAAAGAACCGAAGTCAAATGGTTGGCCGGGTTGTGCGTCATCGGACACACAAGCGATTCTATGGGCGTGACGACCATTTTGTTGACCGGGTTGGATTCTCCTGTGGGCTGGCGTGTCAGGCACGACTTGTCCTTCTTTGGAGAAGACCGACCAGAAGTACGACTGACCACACTGGACACCGTCGACCCCGAGGGATCGATTGCTGCGGTGGCCGAACCGGAATGGTCAGACACCGACGCTGTTGTGGCCATGGTCGACTGGGAGTCGATTACCGACCTCGCCGACGGGCAGACCGAGGTGGACCGGATCGCCACGTTGGTAGGACAGGCAGCTGGCTCGGGCGTCCAGCACGTCGTGGTAGTCACCACCGCTTTGGCGTACGGGGCGTGGGAGAACCAGCAGACGCCAATCACCGAAGAAGCCCAGTTGCGGCCCAACCCCAACCTGCCAGGAGCGCAGGCCTCGGCCGAGCTTGAGCGGCGTCTGATCGAGATTCGCCAGCGCCATCCCGGCACGATCATCTGCGTGCTCCGGCCAGCGCTGATCCTGGGGGAACGGCCGAGCTCGCTCGCGTTGGGACTGGCCCGTGGTTCGCGCCTGGTCGACGTCAAAGACTCGTCGCCGGACCTGCAGTTCGTCCACGCCGAAGACGTTGTCTCGGCACTGAGGCTGGCCATAGACGACTGTTTGGACGGTGTGTACAACGTCGCCGCACGGGGCACGCTGCCGTCCTCGGTGCAAAAGGACCTGCACGGGTCATCGGTTCGGCCCACGGTCAGGGCAAGGACGGCTGCCCGGATTTTGCGCCGTTTTGGCCAACTCGGAATTTCGACACTGTCCGACTCGGCTGTGCCGCTTCTGTCGCACCCGATTGTCGTCGCGACGGACAAGCTCGCCGCTCGTGGTTGGAAGGCGGGCTACAGCAACGAAGAAGCGGTCCTCGCCACTGCCGCTCCGAGGTCGAGAGGCGCACTCTTGGCAGGTGGCGTCGCCGCAGCGTTGATCGGAGCGGCCGCTTTCGGAGCGACGCGACGCCGGGGAACGGCCTAAAGCGGGCAGCGATGCCAGGTCGCCAACAAAGCGCCCGTGTATTCGAACGCCAGATGGGTGCTTCGCTGCCTACGGCGTGACGGTGAGGTTGATTTGCTGACCTTCACGCCAGATCTTGAGACTGGCCGGCTCCCCCGGTCGCAACTGGCCCGCCTTAAGCCGGAACTGGTTTGCGCTGGCAGTGGCGCCGTCGTTCACGGCCAGGATCACGTCGTCGCTGCGGATGCCGCTCGCCGCTGCAGGAGAGTCGGCCGCGACCGAAACGACCACAGCGCCCATTCCGAGCCCGCTCTCGACGGCCAATTGAGCGGTCAGGTCGGCAACATGGAGTCCGGCCAAACCCGAGAGCTCAGGTGTGCTCGGGACCGACTGCGCGACTCGAACCGCTTCATCGATTCGGAGTGCTACCGCATGGCCAGAATCGTCGGGCAGGGTTTGGACGACAATGCCCATCGGCTGGTTGTCCTCGTCGAGAATCAGCGCCCCGCGATCTGAACCCTGGAAGTTGCCTTGGACAGAAAACAGACCCGAAGAGGCCAGGTCGGCGTCGCTGGTCTCTTCCGACTGAACGGTACAGGTACCGATCAGGTCCGTACCGTGAAGGCTGGGGCTGGCGCTGACCATCAGACACCCTTGGGCTGGGCTCGGTCGCTTGTGCTGCAAACCATCGACTCGGGGGAGGCTCGCAGGAACCTTGCCGTCAACCTCCAAAATCGCCAGTCCGCTTGCCCGGTCGCTTCGCAAGATGTGCGCTGCAACCAGCTGGTCTGGGCGCACGGCCGCCACGATCTCGCCGTGATCGCTGAGCCCCGGGTCCGCCGTGATGAGCTGGCGATCGTTCAGAACCAGGGCGGTCGCGACGAGATGCTGATCTCCGTCCGAGGTCAAGATCTGGATGACGCTAGCTCGTGCCTGGTTGAGGGTTGAGTAGTCGGGGCGCCCCTCGGTGTCTCCAGCGGGGAACCCTCCCAGCTGATCCGTCGGGCTCGAGGCGGAGACGGCGGGGGTTATCGGTGCCTCCTGGCCGTTTGAAAAGCCCAACATGACGGTGCCCGCAAGGACCATCCCTGCCCCGACGACGCCGGCAAAGAGGGGGTGGCGCAGGCCGCGGCGGACGGTGGCAAGCGGAGACCGGCGAGGTCGCATCGGAACGCGGGGCGCGCCGGCCAGCGCTGGGAGTTCAGCGGGATGAACCCATAGGCGTTCTGAGGGATCGGGAAGCCCCTCGCCCGGAGTGTTCTTTGCCACCATCGTTTCGCAGTGTAGCCAGCGGCCAATGTTGCCGATTCGCGCCCCTGGCAGTTGTTTCCCACCTTTAGAATCGGCAGCGTGACGACACATCGTGAACAACTGCTTGATCCCCGATTCACCGAACCGGGACCGGAGCGCTGGATCGAGCTGAGCGAGGTCCCCCTTTCGGTGGATGAGGCGTTTGCCTGGGCTGCCGAACCCGGCTGCGGGGCGGTCGTCCTATTCGTCGGAACGGTCCGAGATCACGCTGACGGACGTACAGGCGTCACCAAACTGACCTACGAGGCCTACGAGTCTGAAGCGATCCGAAGAATGCAAGCTGTCGCCGACGCGGTGCTGAACAAGTGGCCTAGAGTTCGACGGTTAGCGATATTGCACCGAACTGGTGATGTCGGGGTGACCGAACCAGCCGTGATCGTTGCAGCGGCGGCAGCGCACCGTCCCGAGGTTTTCGAGGCGGCAAGCGAGGCCATTGACCTGGTGAAAGCCACGGTTCCGCTGTGGAAGAAAGAGCATCACGACGGTGGGGTCGACTGGGGAACATGTGCGCATGCTTTGCCTGGAGACCAGCATTTCGACCATCGTTAGCGGCGGCGAACCGCCTCCCCGGCCGCCAATACCGGGCGAAACGACACTCGGAGAACCATGCCCTACCTCATCTTCGCCGTGGTCTGTGCAACGGTTGGGATTGGAATCCTGCTGTTTGCGAACCGCGATCGACAGACCTTTGATTCGGCAATCGACGAGTTCTCCGGGAATCTGGAGGCCCTTGACCGCGCCCGCAAAGACATCGTGACAAACGATTCGGGGCGGCGAGCAGGCCGTCAGCGGAAACGCGAGCGTGCGGCAGGGGAATAGCGGGTGGCATACGACTTTGCCATCGATCTCGGAACCGCAAACACGCTGGTCTACGCCCGCGGCGACGGGATCGTTTTTAATGAACCGAGCGTTATAGCGCTCGACACTCAGAGCCGCCGGGTCCTTGCCATGGGCAGTGAGGCCCAGTTGATGATCGGGCGGACACCGCCCCATATCGTCGCTCACCGGCCGCTGCGCAGTGGTGCAATTCGCGACTTTGCCATCACCGAAGAGATGGTTCGGATCCTGATGGCCAAGGTTATGGGGCGCCGTTTTCGCCGCTCGCGAGCGCTCGTCTGCGTACCCTCGGTCATTACGCCGGTTGAGCAGCGGGCCGTTCTCCAAGCGTGCCGCAACGCTGGCATCCATTCGACATACTTGATCGAGCAGCCAGTAGCGGCCGCCGTTGGCGCAGGGCTGCCCATTCACGCGCCCGTCGGGTCGATGGTGGTCGACATCGGCGGAGGTACCACCGAGGTGGCTCTGTTGAGCCTTGGGGGAGTCGTGTCCCTCCAGGCTGCCCGGGTCGGGTCGTTTGACATTGACGCCGCGATCCAGCAATGGGTGAGGCGGCGTCACCGCCTCGTGATCGGTGAGAGCGCGGCAGAACATCTCAAAGAAGTGATGGCGTCGGCTCACCCCGATACCGATCGAGTCGATGCTCACGTGCGTGGGCGTTTGATCGATTCGGGGCTCCCCGGGGAAGTGCTGCTGAAGGCCGAAGAGATTCGTGTGGCCATCGAAGACATCGTGTCGACGATGATTACTACCGTCGTGGCGTGTGTGGCGGAAGCTCCTCCCGACCTGGGACAGGATCTTCTGGAGCTTGGGGCGTCAATGGTGGGCGGCGGATCGCTGCTGGCGGGTCTGTCCACTCGAATCGAAGAACGGGTGCAGTTCCCCGTCAAAGTCGTCGACACGCCCCTTGAGAGCGTTGTGCGGGGCGCTGGCCAGTGCCTCGAGAACTTCGGCGAACTTCAAGGGCTATTCGTCGCTGGCTGACAGGCCTGAGTCCGAAAAGCAGGCCCTCAATGAGTTGGTCAGCCGAGGAGATCCTCCGCGGCCTGACGCACCTGCCAGTCTCGGTCGGAGAGGGCCGCGTTTAATGCGGCTTCGACGTCTGGTCCTTCAAAGGCTGCGAGGGCGAGGACTGCCCGTCGCCGGACCGCCGGCTTGTCCGAACAGGCTTTGAGGATCGCTTCCTTTGCGGCCGGATCGCCGATGGCTCCCAGAGCCGCTACTGCCGACTCGCGCACGAGGGCGTCGTCATGATTCTCGGCGGCGTCGATCAGCAAGGCGACAGACGTGGCCTCGTCGTCGATCTCGCCAAGCGACCATGCGGCAGTTTCCGCCACCAGTGGTTCAGGATCCGCTAGGAGGCGCTGTGCAGTCTCGAGGGCGTCGGGGAGCGGGTAGCGGCCGAGCATCTCGGCGAGGTGAATGCGATTGGTCGGATCGGGGTCGGCGGCCCAGCGGGCAACGTCCTGGCCGGTGGCAGCCCCGCGGCGTGTCAGCGCATGGGTGCCGATCCGTCGTAGTGTCGGCTGCTGCGAAGTCGCGGCTGACCGAACCTCCTGCTCAGAGAGCTCGGAGCCGCCGTTGAGGCCCCAGGAGAGGATGGCCGCCATCGTTTGAGAATCGGCTGGGCGCGACGCAGCATCGTCGGTAGGTGAGTCTTTTGACGGTACGTCGAGCGACTGCCCGTCGACGTGAGGGTGTTGCGGTTGAGCCGCGTTAGGGGACCGATCCCCGTCCGAGCCCGAATACTGCGATGACATGGCACCTCCGGTGGCAGGTAACCTGGACGGTAGCTGCTGCTGGTCTCAGATGAGCGGCGCTGGCTGCCCCTGATTCTGGGCCGTCACTCCGGCTGTGGACGATACGTATCGGGCTGGTCAGATCTCGTAGAGACTCGGTTTGGCCGACGCTTCAATGGCGGCACTCCCCGGTGACCGAGCGCCACAGGGCAACTTTGGGCCGAAGAAGGGCGATGAATGGACGGCGAACTCGTTGGCGCCGATGTGTCAACTAGCGCGGAGAACGCCGAACCTGGCGTACCGGCGGCGGCGGACAGCCGTACTGTCGGTCTAACTCCGGGCGTTCACACCCCTGAGAAGCGCCGCGGCGTGTGGAAGTGGGCTATCGCTGCCGTCGCGATCGTTGTGCTCATCGGGGCCGGCTGGTACCGAACCGACTATGTGGGAATGTTCCCTGGGAGTGCAGCAGGGCTAGACGATCTGGTGGAAGTCAACGGGAAACCCGCCCCTGAATCAGCGGGAGAAGGCGATATCCATTTTCTGACTGTGACGGTCGGATCTCGGATGAACGTCTATGAGTATTTGCTCGCAAAGCTTGACGACGACGTTGAGATCGTCGATGAGTCGGTCTTCACCGGTGGCGGATCACGAGATGAAGCCCGTCAGCGCAACTTTGCCGCCATGGACGCCTCTGAGCAGCAAGCCGCGGCGACCGCCCTCGACTACCTGGGGGCCCCGTCGATCGGGGCGTCGGTTCTGGTCGTGTTGGGCGGAACACCGGCCGAGGACAAGCTTGCGGTCAACGACCTAATCACCGAAGTGAACGGGACGCCAGTGTCGTCCAGTAAAGAAGCGGTCGAGCAGGTGCAGAAATTCGCTCCCGGCGATGACGTTGAACTGACGATCGACCGAGCTGGGAAAGCCGAGACGGTCCGGCTGACAGCTGCCGATAACGGCGAAGGGCGAGCCTTGATCGGCGTCCAACTCGTCACGCGCTACCAAGAACAGGTTGGAATCAAGATCGACGGTGTCGGCGGGCCATCAGCCGGCATGGCGATGACACTCGAGTTCATCGACGCGATGTCTCAGGGCGATATGACCAATGGGCTCGAAATCGCCGTTACCGGCGAGATCCTTCCCGACGGGACGGCGGGCCCAGTCGGTGGCGTCCCGCAGAAGGCCATCGCGGCCCGTCGGGCAGATGTCGACCTGATGCTGGTGCCAGAGGCGAACTTCGACGACGCCATGTCCACGGCGGGTGACCTCAAAGTCGTTGCGATCACGGACGTTCAATCTGCGCTGGACGCCATTGGTGACGCCGGTGGCAACGTGGAGGGACTCAAAGGGTCCCTAGCGAACTAGGGCGTTGTGGTCCGGTTCGGCTCGCCGAACGCGCACCGTGGTGACGTCATAGGGCGCCTCTGGAGTGTCCCCCAATTCCTGTGAACATGCGAATACTCTCGCGCCGAGGTGCACCGGGACGCGACTTTGCGGCACCCGCTGATGCGGCACCGGCCTTTTGCGAATGTAGGGGCACGACGAGAGGACGACCGGCTTGGCAGGCCCCCGTGAACCAAACGCTCCAAGGCGTCGGTTGACCGCCGAAGAGATCATCAATCGGCCGTTCGCGCATGCGTTCCGTGGCCTCCAAGAAGACGAAGTTCGGGAGTGGCTGCGAACGGTCGCCTTCGAACTTGAACGTCTCGCTGAACGCGAGCAGAAGCTTTCCGAGAAGCTGGACAACCTTCCTGAAACCGCGACGCGTCAGGAAGTCACCCGGGATGAGATGCTCGAGGTCCTGGGCGAAGAGTGCGAGCGGATAGTGCGCGCCGCCGAGCTTGATGCCGAAGAGGTGCGCCTGCGGGCCGAAGCCGATGCGGATCGGATCCTGGCAGATGCCAAGCGTCAGGCGCAGGAGTTGCGAGAGGCCGCGGCCGACCAGACGTTCACCGATCAGCACGCGCAGATGCTCCACAAGGGGGTGTTGGACGAGGCTCGCTCGGAGGGCCGTGCGCTGCTCCGAGAAGCGCACGCGCTTCGCAAGCGGATGCTCGCCGACCTGTTGAAACGCCGCGACAGAGGGCTGACCGAACTGGGTGAGCTTGAGGATCGCAGATACGAGATCGTCGAAGCGCTCTCGCAACTTGGTGGTGCCCTGAACGCGACGAGCGTGTTGATCGCCGAAAACGATCGACAGGCCAAACAGCTGTTGGTGGCCCCCATCGACGCCCGACGACGGAGCCTTGCGAGCCCGAGGCGGGCCGAAGAGCTGGCCTTGATGCTTGCCAACCTGGATGTGACGGGTCGGATCGGCCCGATCTTTCCCGACGGCGACGAAGATGCTGCTCCTCCTGCGCCTTCTGCTGCTGCTCCATCTGCTGCGATTGGAGCCGCCACCGAGCCGGATACGGGTGACGACGGTGCTGCCGCCGAATCGGCGGCCGGAACGGAGTTGGCGGAGGGCCGGACACCTGGCGAGAGCACGGGACCTGCAGACAGCTTTAAGTCGGCAGAGAGCGCGGAACCCGGGGAGAACGCTGAACCTGCCGAGAGGCTTGCACCGGCGGAGAGCACGGAACCTGCCGAGAGGCTTGAGTCGGCAGAGAGCACGGAACCCGGGGGGAGCGCAGAACCTGCAGACAGCTTTGAGTCGGCGGAGAGCACGGAACCCGGGGGGAGCGCAGAACCTGCAGACAGCTTTGAGTCGGCAGAGAGCGCGGAACCTCGGGAGAGTCTCGAGGCAGAGGGGGACCTGCAGCCTGCTGAGGGCCAACCAGGGCGTGACGAAGATGTCCCGTCGCAGGCGGCCGAACTCGACCCGCCAACCACCGTGCCGGTCGAGGCGGAATCTGATCTGGGAATTCACCCGACCGGGACTGGTCCCCACAGGGTTGAGTCTGACTCGGCTCCCCTCGAACCCGCTGGCTCTGATCCGGCGGGTTCTGACCGGGACGACTCCGTCACGGTCAGAGTTGACGTCCCGGAGGATGACGCCCACGCAGACGAAGCTGATGGGGTACCCGTGACGGACCCCGACTCGTCCGACGCGCCGAACGCAGTCGACGAACCCGAAAAGGCTGTCCCTGAAGCGGCCGCCACGGCTGATGACGATTCTGAAGGAGGGGCGGAGGCTTCCACACCTCTCGATCCTTCTGCCGAACGGCTCGAATCCGAATCCTCTGATAACGACGATTCTGGAATCTCAGCGTCCGACCCTGCGGAGGTCGAAGTCGGTGCGTCCGGCATCGGCGAGTCAGGTAGCGACGAGGTCGAAGCGGGTGCGTCAGACGCCCATGAGTCGGGCAGCGAGACACCTGAGGCTGAACCTGTACGGGAAGACGCTCTCGACAAAGAGGCCGACGACACCGCAGAGGACGCACCGGTACCCGGCGACGAGCCTGCTTCGGAAGGCTGGCAAACGATCGCGGCATTCGAAGCTGGCCAAACTGTGGCAAGCGAGGACTCCAGCGACCTCGGCAGCGGTACCGACCAGCGAACTCTCGAAGAACGAAAAGACGTCTCCGAGTCGTCAGATCAAGCGCCCCACCTCGCGGTCGAACCGATGCAAGACCCCTCGGTCGAGCAGGTTGTCCCGTCCGAGACAGCGGATCCGATCGGGGAGGGTCGCCGCGGTCCGCGTCGAGCGTATGAACTCGAGTATCCGGCTAGGTCCGACCGCATCCTTCCGGTCACCGGGTTGACCGACGCCGCCTCGCTGCTTCTGGGTCCAGTCATTGCCGAACCGGCTCCTGAGTCACCTCCGGAGGAGCCACGTTTACTGACGGTAACCAGCGACGGTGTCGTGTCCCCCGAACCCATAACGGTTGACGGCGGCCTCCCCGAATCAGGTCCTGACGCGCCCCTAGAGGAGTCGGAACCACCCGCCCTCCCTTACGAGGACCTGCAAAGTCCCCGAGTCGAGCAATCCGGCACAGGGCATCTGCAATCGAGTTCGGAAGACGGGCCGACCAACCCAGGAAGCCAGCAACCCACCCAAGGGGACGAGCAGCAGAGCTCTGGGGGCGAGGAGCCAAGCGAATCGACTGCGGCGCTCGCAGAACCAGGCGAGCCAGACACCAAGCCCGCTTCATCTCTCGATAACAGCTCAGCGGAGGGCGATAAGCCCGAGGCATCATCGACCGGCGACGACGTCTCAACGGTCGATACCTCGCCGGAACCAGCCGTAGACACCGATGAACATCCTCATCCCAACGGTGCGGGTTCCTCCACCGACGATCACCCGGACAATCCGTCGCAGTCGCAGAGCTCCTCGCTTCTGGACCAAACAGAGGATCCCCAGATGGACCAATCACAGGGCGACGGAAGCTCCGAGGACGATGTTGGGCTGCCGTCCCCCGGAGCATCAGCGAACCTTGCGCCGGTTGGCGAAGCCCAGGAAGTAGACCAAGATGCCCCAGCCGTTTCTGCGTCTGAATCTGCTGATCGGCTGAGCGGCTTGTTCTCGTCGCTCCGCCAGCCGGACGCCAAACCGGTTGACTCGAAGAGTGCACGGACCGCCCCCTCAGGTAGTGACTCTGCAAACCTGCGCTCTGGAACAGACGACGATGCGTCGAGACCACCAAACGGGTCCCAGCGAGAGCTACCGACCTCCTATGCGACTGACGTCGGCGCGGCGTCCCACGATGAACCAGCGGATACAGGAGCCGAGGCGCCTGGCTCGACGGTCGACGGGGGACCGGCTCTGGATGATGAGTCGCCGGCAACCGACGCTGAAACGTCAAGAGCGGATGGTTTCCTTCCGCCTCCACCAGAGCGGGACAACACCGCCGCCGTTGACAGTGAGCCCGCGCCCGCAGTACGACCGTCAGAGGATGTCGTGTCGAGCCTTTTCCAGGCGCTGGCACGTCCGGTCAACCCTGCCTCCCCGTCCGCGGACGGCGTCACTGACCTTGTGGACGCCGGAGACAACGGTCAGCCCCATGTCGACGAAGACGATGAGGGAGTCGCTGGACGCAGCTCAGCGGGCGTTAAGCGCAAGGCGGGTGACCCGCTGGGCGCCGACGACCGCACGCGCGCAGACGCCGACAGCGACATAGACGGCGGGTCGCCGGTCGATTCGGACGAACGCGATCTCGGTGCTCTAGGAAAGCACACAGACCCCGACGACACCCCCCGTGCTGCCCAACCGGAAGCAGATCCTCAACCGGACCCGTTGGCGGCCGAAGGCGACTCCGCCGAATCCGATGGCGCCGAGGTGATGGGCTCAGTCACGACCGGGAGCGAAGCTTCCGAAGCAGATGCCCAGACCTCCAACGACCCTGCCCCTGACATCCGCCCGGCCGGGCGCCCAGACGTTGGCCCCCCTACGCGTGAGCAGATCGACGCTGCGGTCAGTGCCCGCGATGAGGTCACACGCGCCCACCAGCGCCGCGCCGCCCGCCGAGCCAAAGGTGTCATGGGCGACATCGCTAACGAAGCACTGGAGGCGGCCCGCGATAGCAGCGAAGCGTTGCTCCCTTCCACCGGAGCCATCGTCGAACGCCTCGCGGGTGCGCTCAACCACCACGCATCAGCGGTGTATCTCGAATCCCAGGGTCACCTCAGCGGATTGGACTCAGATCCGTTCGCGCCCGAAGCCGTTGCCGTCGGTGCGCGGTCGATTGCGCTCTTCGCTGATCGATTTGAGCGGCATGTCGCAACGGTGGTCGAGAGTCAAAAGCGCATCGACCCCGGAGCAATTCCGAGCGTGATCATCGAACAACTCCGGCCCTGGCGGACCGAGAATGTCGACGACTTGGTCGCAGACATTCTGATAGCGGTCCACGCAGCCGGATCGTTGGCGTCGCTCCCTGACGGGGCAGCGGTCAGTTGGACGGTAACGACCGATGTGGAATGCGACCACTGCACCGGCGCCGAGAGCGGTGACGTCGCCAGTGACTTTGGCTGGACACACCCCCCAGCCCACCCCGGCTGCCGCTGCATTCTGGTCATGGTCGGGTGACAAACTCCTGGTTGTGGTCATCTGATCAGCCCCCAGGTCCGTCAACCTCTAGCATTGCCGCTTCATGAATCCGGCGGCTCCTCAAACACCTCAACCAGATCCGCGGCGTCGAACGATCGCCGCCGTCCTCGGGATCCTGGCTGGCATCGTGCTTGTCTTGGCGCTCAGCCTGCGGACGATCTCGGTCCTCTACACCGATTATCTGTGGTTTGACCATGTCAAACTCGGTTCCGTCTGGTCGGGGTTGCTTGGCGCTCGGATCCTCCCGTCCATGTTGTTGTTCGTGGTTTCGTTCATCGGCGTGCTGGCGACGCTTTTGGTTGCCGATCGCGTTGCGCCGAAAGAACTTCCCCCCGGACCGGACCGTGAACTGGTCATGCGGGTGCGGCAGTTCATGGGGACCCGGCGCCGCCTGATCTGGATCGGGGTGTCGATCTTGGTCGCCCTGGTGACCATCGCGGGGGTGGCCGACAACTGGAACGAATGGATCCTGTTCCGCAATGGCGGATCCTTCGGGGTATCTGATCCTCAGTTCGGTAAAGACGTCGGCTTTTACGTCTTCAAGCTGCCGTTTTACACATTGGTGACCAGTTGGCTGTTCAACACGCTGATCATCATCTTCATCGTTTCGGTCGGCGTCCACTACCTCAACGGCGGCATCCGGGTGCAGATCCGCCCAGGCGAACCTCGCAGCACCCCTGCGGTGAAAGCGCACCTGTCGGTGATCCTTGCTGCGATCGCATTAGTGCGGGCGTTTGCGTACTACCTCAATCAGTTCGAACTGAGCTTTTCGAGTCGTGGCCGCGTTCAGGGCGCCTCGTTCACCGACGTGACGGCACAGTTACCTGCGTACCGCCTGCTGATTCTGATCTCGCTCGCCGCTGCAGTGCTGTTGATCATCAATATCCGTCGCCGCGGCTGGGTACTGCCCGTCATCGCCGTGGCGCTGTGGCTCTTTGTGTCGGTGGTGGTCGGGGAGATCTATCCCACCGTCATCCAGCGGTTCCGCGTACTTCCCAATGAACTCGCCAAAGAGACGCCCTATATCGCTCGCAACATTGAGGGCACCCGAGCTGCCTATGGTTTGGACGAGGTGCAGACCCAAACCTTTGACTATCAAGAAGATCTTGACGCTTCGGCGGTTAACGCCGCGGCGCAGACCTTGCTGAACGTCCGTCTCTGGGACCCAGACCTCGTCCTCAGCACGTTTGAACAGCTGCAGGCCGGCCGCCAGTTCTACGAGTTCACCGACCTCGACATCGACCGCTACCAGATCGATGGCCAGCTGACCCAGACACTTCTCGGTGTGCGCGAGCTGAACGGCCAGGCGATCCCTTCGGGGTGGCCGTCGAAGCATCTTGAGTTCACCCATGGCTACGGCCTGGCACTCGCCCCGTCTAACCGGGTCGTAGATGGCCGCCCCGATTTCATCGCCGGTGGCATCCCCGTGGTGTCCGAGGAGATCCCGATCGACCAGCCAGATATCTATTTCGGCGAGGGATTGAGCGATTACGTCTTGGTCGGTGTCGACCAAGACGAATTCGACTACCCCGAAGGGGACTCGAACCGTCGAACTCGATACGAAGGCAGCGCTGGGGTCAGCTTGGATGGCTGGCTGAGACGGATGGCCTTTGCGTTTCGCTTTGAAGACCCTTCCCTGTT
This sequence comes from Acidimicrobiia bacterium, assembly GCA_018003035.1. Lineage (GTDB taxonomy): Bacteria > Actinomycetota > Acidimicrobiia > IMCC26256 > JAGNEX01 > JAGNEX01. The sequence goes on along the minus strand of JAGNEX010000005.1, from coordinate 85,555 downwards.
TTTGTCTCGCGAACCGAACAAAGAGACGCGTGTCCTCTACCAGCGCAATGTGACTGAACGGGTCAAAGAGCTCGCACCATTTTTGGACTTCGACTCAGACCCGTATGCCGTCATTGTCGAGGGCAAGGTCTACTGGATTGTCGACGCCTACACGAGCACCCAGTCCTACCCGTACTCCCAGGGGATCCGGTCGGGCCGCCTGCCGGAAGGTTCGGGCCTCAGCAAGCGTGTCAACTATGTACGCAACTCAGTCAAGGCCGTGGTGGATGCCTACGACGGGACGGTGACCTTCTACGTCGTCGATGACGAAGACCCGATCGTTCGGGCATATCGCAAGGCGTTCCCCGACCTGTTCACCGACGGCGGCGAGGTGCCGCCAGAGATGGCTGCTCACTTCCGCTACCCCGAGGACCTTTTCAGGATCCAAACCGATGTCTATCGGGAGTACCACCAGACCGACCCCCGGACCTTCTATGCCGAGACCGATCTCTGGGAGATCGCGCAAAACCCTGACGTCGGCGAGATTCGCACGCGGTCGACGGCCAGCGGATCTGCTGGCACGGTGACGGTGACCTCGTCGGACTCTGACGCCGTGACAGGCGATATCTCCTCGTCAGCAGCTCGGATGGATCCGTACTACCTACTGATGCGGCTCCCCGGCGAGCGTGTGGACGAGTTTGTCCTCAGCCAGCCTTTCGTTCCGTCGGTCAGCCGCAATCAACGCGACCTCGGCAACCTGTTGTCGTTCGTGGTGGCGCGGTCCGATCCGGGACACTACGGCGAGCTCGTCAGCTACACGATGCCGAAAGACGAAACCGTTCCCGGGCCAGCTCAGGTCAACAACGTCATAGCCAACGAAGCCGACATTTCGTCCAAGATCTCGCTACTGAACCAGCAGGGCTCAAAGGTCATCCAGGGCAGTCTGCAGATCGTGCCCGTTGGCGATTCGATCCTCTACGTGCGTCCCTTGTACGTCCAGGGTGAGGGCGACGCCGCGTTCCCAGAACTCGAGTTCGTCGTGGTCGTCTACGCGGGTGAGGCGGTGTTTGATACGACCCTCGAGGGCGCCATTTCGCAGCTCTTCGGACCAGAGGCGGCGATTGGGCCGGACGACGATGCTAACGAGAATGCTGCGAACCCAACTGCAGGAGCCTCCGATGCCGAACGGCTCGCCGGCATTCTGGAAGATGCCCGGGCAGCCCAGCGCCGAGCGGACGATGCCCTGAAGAAGGGCGACCTCGGCGCCTATCAACAGGCTGTTGACGAGGTCGGTGAACTGATCGACGACGCGGAGCGCGTCGCACGTCGCCTCGTGGGAGACTCAGACACCAGCAGTTCGACGACCGAGACCAGTCGGCCTGCTCAGATAGCTCCAGAATCCGATGAGTCCGAAAGTGACGCTGATGGTCAGACCGGAACCGACACCGGTGATGCCGGCACGATTTTGACGACCACAACATCGGTCGGAACGACATCGACATCTAACGCCGAGACGACGAACTCCACAACATCTAACTAGTGGCGATCATGGAATTGATCACGCCTATTTCTAATTAATACACTCAGAGTTGGAAAAATTAGGCGCTAGACCTAAGGGAACGATTTGTTCCCGGGGCACGAAGTGCCTCATTACTTGCCCGAGAGGGCGTTGGGAGTCTGAGGAAAATGGCGGACACTGCCGTAGACCTGGGCAAATACAAGCTCGGTTGGTCAGATCCCGAAGACTACGCATACAAGCCCCAGAAGGGGTTGTCGGTTGACGTCATTCAGGACATGTCCGACATGAAGGGCGAACCAGACTGGATGCGCAACTTTCGCTTGCGCTCCATGAAGATCTTCGAGCGCAAGCCGATGTTGCCGTGGTTTGCCAAAAACATGCCGGAACTCGATTTCGACGACATCTACTACTACATCAAGCCGAAGATGGACGGGGTTGCCGACGACTGGGACATGGTTCCGGAGTCGATCAAAGACACCTACGAAAAGCTCGGCATCCCCGAGGCCGAGCGCAAGTTCCTCGCGGGGGCAACGGCCCAGTACGAGTCAGAGGTCGTCTATCACCGCAACCGAGAAGACCTCGCCTCTTTGGGCATCATCTTCTGTGACATGGACACCGCGGTCCGCGAATACCCCGAACTCGTTCAGAAGTACCTCGGCACAATCATCCCGCCAAACGACAACAAGTTCGCGGCGCTCAACTCAGCTGTGTGGTCCGGTGGGTCGTTCATTTATGTGCCGCCCGGCGTAGTCGTTGACCAGCCACTTCAGGCGTACTTCCGCATCAACGCTGAGAATGCGGGGCAGTTCGAGCGCACGTTGATCATCGCTGATGAAGGTTCGTCTGTGCACTACGTCGAGGGCTGTTCTGCCCCGATCTACAGCTCGGATTCGCTGCATTCCGCAGTGGTCGAACTGGTCGCGCTCCAAGGCGCCAGCATTCAGTACTCGACCATCCAGAACTGGTCGTCGAACGTCTTTAACCTGGTGACCAAGCGCGCCCGGGCAGATGCGGAAGCCAAGGTGACCTGGATCGACGGCAACTTGGGTTCCAAGCTGACCATGAAGTACCCCGCTGTGTACCTAATGGGTCCAAAGGCCCACGGAGAGGTGATCTCTGTGGCCTTCGCCGGCGAGGGAATGCACCAAGACGCGGGGGCGAAGATGGTCCATGCCGCTCCAGAGACGACCTCGTTGATCGAGTCGAAGTCGATTTCCAAGAACGGTGGGCGCTCCACCTACCGAGGGCTGGTCCGGGTCGACGAGGGCGCCACCAACGTCCGTTCGAACGTGCGCTGCGACGCCCTCATCCTGGACGGCGACTCGCGGTCCGACACCTACCCCTACCAAGAGATCTACGAACGTGACGTGCGTATTGAGCACGAGGCGACCGTCTCCAAAGTGGGTGAAGACCAGCTGTTCTATCTGATGAGTCGCGGCCTGACCGAGCCCGAGGCGACAGCTCTCGTCGTCAACGGTTTCATCGAGCCTGTAACTCGCACTCTGCCGATGGAGTACGCAGTCGAGTTGTCACGACTGGTCGAGCTGTCGATGGAAGGTTCGGTCGGGTAGTAGACCGTGAGCCGGTCATTCCGGTCCGTCACCAAAGACATCGACGGACCGGGACGCCGGTAGCAACGACCGGCGCCACAAACTCTGAGGAACTTTTCGTCATGATCCCCGAGACTTTTTCCGCGGAAGCAGTCGCCTCGCTGGGAGGGCCCGGCTGGCTGAAACAACGGCGAGCTGACGCATATGAGCGGTGGACCGCTCATGATGCGCCCACAAGCGCCGAGGAGATCTGGCGTTACTCACGTATCGATCAGTTCGACCTTGCCAAGTACCGACCGGCGCATGCGACGGAGTTTGACCGTGAAGGTGTCTCGGCGTGCAGCGCCTTGGCGGTCGAGCTGAGTGACAGCCCGGTTGGCACGGTGTGGGTCCACAACGGACGAATCCTGGAAGCAAGCCTGCAGGAGATGTGGGCTGAGGCCGGTGTTCGAATCGGTGAGGCCGAAGGCGCGCCGCCAGCCGCGTTAGGTGTCGGCGCAGACGCCAGCCCTGACTGGTTTTCCCTGCTCAACGACGCGATGACGCCTGGCATCGTCCATGTTGAGGTTCCAAAGAATCTGTTGGTCGGCGGCCCGATCAAGATTCTCCACTGGGCCGACGGTTCTGGTGCAGCGGGCTTTCCGCGCGTGGTGATCGACGTCGCTGAGGGCGCTGATGTCCAGGTGCTCGAGGTGTTCCTTTCCTCGACAGATGACTGTCTGTCCGTGCCGGTCACGGAGTGCCGAGTCGGACCCGGCGGGCGGCTCAATTACCTCGCGGTGCAACGCTCCGAAGCGAGCTGCTGGCAGATTGGCTTGTGGCGCGCCCAGCTCGATCGCGATGCGTCGGCATCGTTTGGGACGGTGTCGCTCGGCGGGCACTATGCGCGCCTTCGGGCCGAGGTATCGCTCGAAGGTCCTGGAGCGGACGCGACCTTGGCAGCGGCCTACCTAGGAAGCTCGGACCAGATGGTCGACTTCAGGACGCTCCAGGACCACATTGCACCGCAGACCACGAGCAACCTGACTTTCAAAGGCGCCGTTACCGGTCGGAGTCAGTCGGTGTATTCCGGTTTGATCCGGGTCGGTCCAGACGCCGACAAAACAAGCGCTCACCAGTCAAATGTGACGCTCAAACTGTCCGCCGATTCACTGGCTGATTCGGTACCAAACCTTGAGATCGAAACCGACGACGTCCAATGCTCCCACGCCTCCGCAATCGGGCCGGTCGACGAGCAACTGCGTTATTACCTCGAGACGCGCGGCATTCCTGCGGCGCGGGCTGAAGAAATGATCGTTCGCGGCTTCTTTCACGACATCTTCACCAACCTGCCGCTCCGCCTGACCGGCGGTCGTCTCGACTCTGCTGTCGAGGCCGAGCTTGAAGCGGCTGCGTCATGATTGCGCTGTGTCCGCTGGACGACGTTCCAAACCCGGGGTCCCTCAGGGTTGATAACGGTACGTTGCGGGTGGTCGTCGTCCGTATCGATGATGACGTTTGGGTGCTCGATGACACGTGCAGCCATGCCGAGGCTTCCTTGGCTGAAGGCGAGCTGTGGGTTGAGGAGCGCGAGATCGAATGCCCTCGCCACGGCTCGGCGTTTACCCTCGACGAGGGGGTACCGCAGAGCCTGCCGGCGACCCGGCCGGTTGCTACCTACGACGTCGCAATCGTCGATGGTGTCGTGAACATCGCCATTCCGGCCTGACGAGACTGAGCAAAGGAAGCCGAAGATGGCAGTGCTAACGATCGACGAGCTCACAGCCTCGGTTCGCGGAACCGAGATCCTCAAAGGCGTTTCTCTCGAGATCCGCTCCGGGGAGGTCGACGTGTTGATGGGGCCCAATGGTTCTGGGAAATCAACCCTGGCCCACGTCCTCATGGGCAATCCCGCATACGAAGTGACGGGCGGTTCGGTTTCGCTCGACGGTACCGACGTATTGGCACTACAACCCTCAGAGCGGGCACAGCTGGGGCTCTTTGGCGCCATGCAGTACCCAAATGAGCTGCCTGGCATCACTCTTTCGGAGCTGCTCGCCGGCGTGTACCAAGAGCGCGGGTGGGATGCAGCCGGCTTGGACGACGCAGTTCGATCTGAAGCTGACGCAGTGAATCTTCGCTCTGACCTGCTGAATCGCTCTCTAAATGTCGGGTTTTCGGGCGGTGAGAAGAAGCGGGCAGAGACGATCCAGCTGGTCTTGTCCCGCCCGCGCATTGCGATCTTGGACGAGATCGATTCAGGCCTCGACGTAGACGCTCTACATGACGTGTCGACGCGGATCGAAGGTCTGACCAACAGCGATGCAGATTCGGAACCTCTCGGGGTGCTCGCGATTACCCATTACACGCGGTTGCTAAACGAACTCCGAGGTGACCGGGTACACGTGTTTGTCAAAGGTCGCATCGTCCGGACTGGCGGGCCTGAGCTTGCAGACGAGCTGGAAGATGTTGGGTACGAGGCCTTCGCCTAGCTCTCCTGCATCCCCAGCGTTGGGCCCGGGTCTGCTTACCTCAACGCCACTCGTTCGTGCATCCTCGGGATCAAAATCGGTTCGCTTAAGCGACAGCCCTCCAGAGGCGTGACCTAGCATCCGCCTTTTGCGAACCCCATCCGAAGGAACCATCGTGAGTGCAGGATCAGAGGTAGCCCAGTCCGAACGGCAGCAGCTGTGCGATTTGTTTGTCGAGGTCGGCCCCGACGCGCCAACGCTTTCGGGCGAGTGGAAGAGCGAAGACCTGGCAGCGCACCTGTACGTGCGTGAACGTAAGCCGTTTGGAGCCGTCGGTATCGTCGTCAAGCGTTTTGAACCGCGAGCTGACAAGGCAATGGCCGATGCGTTGGCCGCAAAGGGGTACCTCGGCGTGGTCGAGGCAGTCCGAGGTGGGCCTCCGGCGCTGATCAAACCGTTGGACGGTGTGATTAACCCGGTCGAGTTCTTCGTGCATCACGAAGACGTTCGCCGTGGTGGCGGAGAGGCGCCCGCCCGGGAACTGGGCGGTGAATCCGACGTCCTCTGGAAGCTGATCCCGCGCCTGTCAAAGGCGTTGGTCCGTGGACTGACCGACATCGAACTGACCGCCCGTCGAACCGACACGGGTGAGAGTGCCAAACTCCGGTCAGGTTCTCAGCCCGTGACTCTGGTCGGCGAGGTCGGCGAGATCGTCTTGTACCTCTATGGCCGCAAGTCGGTGGCTCACGTGGAGCTGGAAGGCAGCGAAGAGGCGACCAGCGTCGTGACCACGACCCCTATGGGGCTTTAGCCAGTATTGGCCGTTCGTTTGTGCGTTGCCGAGCCGTCCTGGCCGGCAACGCACAACGGATTGGGAGTCGACCTAGTAGACGAAGACTGGGTTGCCGTTCTCGACCAAGGTCGGGAAGTACTCGGCGATCGCCATCGGGATCCGGACGCACCCGTGGGAGGCGGGGTGGGTGGGGACGGACGCTGCGCCGTGGACGGCGATGCCGCCAACGAAGTACACCGGGTTATAGAGCTTGCCCAGGTCGGATTCGCGCCACCCCGCGATGCGCCGGGTGTACTTGAACGATCCGGTCGGGGTAATCGCATTGCCGCAGGACTGACCACCGCGGGGTGTGGTTTCGCAGTACGGGATGCGTGATCCCGTTGAGACGTGGGTCAGCAGAACGAGTTGCTCGTTGTGCCAGACCGAGAGGAGCTGCCGGTTGAGGTCAACCTCGGTCCTGTTGGCGCCTTGTCCGGGGAAGGCAGAGGCGAAGGCCAGTGGCTGCTGAAGCAGGTTCCATTCCTGGTCGGTAATGACTCCGGTCGGGGCGAGGCCATAGACCTTCTGGAAGGCCTGGACGGCATACATCGTGGTGGTTCCGAACGAACCGTCCACAGTTCCAGGGTCGAGA
>JAGNEX010000005.1:74673-78533 GCA_018003035.1 Acidimicrobiia bacterium | reverse complement strand
CCACCGTGGTGGTGGTTTCTTCGACGATGGTCGTCGTCGGCGCAAGTGTTGTTGTGGTCGTAGGGGGCTCGGTGGAAGTCGTCGTCGAGGACGGAGCAGTGACCCTGACGGGTGAAGTCGAGGAGTTGACGACTGCCGTCGTGGTCGTCGCTGTCTGCGTCGCCACCAGGTCGTCTGCCCCCGAACCCGTTGTTGCCAAAATGGCAGCCAGGACGACGCTCAGCAGAATGATTGCGGTGCCCCCTCCAACGAAGCGGCTCTGGCGTGTCGACATGTTCGATCCCAACGCTTGTAGATCTGGTGGGTAGTGGTATCGGTATCGGCGTGGCCTGGATGATACCTAAATGGTCCCAAGCGTCCGACCGGTCCAAACGAAGAGTGCGCCTTGTTAAAGGGAGCTGCGGGGGGACGCCTGTAACCGTTGCGATGTCCGACGAAGTGTACGTTCCCGTAGGTGTAGTCGGCGCCTAGACGATCGTAAAGGATGAATATTTTGAGGCTGTGTTGATCGTCATTGAGCCGCCAAAATCATTCAGGCTGATGCTTCGTCGAGACCGTTCGTGAGCGTGTTCCAGGCAAGGGTTGCGCACTTGATGCGTACAGGAAACTTGACGACACCTTGAAGGGCCTCGAGGTCGCCCATCCGGATCCCCTCCATGGTTATGGAGCCTGGTTCCTCTTTGGTGTTTTCGGCGTCATTCTCTAGATTCGATTCGTGGATCGACATCATTGCTTTGAACGCCGCAATCAGTTGGCGAACTTCTGCAACGGGCTTTCCTTTGATTGCCGCCGACAACATTGACGTCGAAGCCTGCGAAATCGAGCAGCCCCGTCCGGCGGTCTTTACGTCGCTGACGACGCCGTCTTCCACGTCGAGGTAGAGGACCACTTCATCACCGCAAAGCGGGTTGAAGCCCTCAGCCCGAATAGCCGGGGGTGCAGCGAGTTCGCCCCGGTTGCGGGGCGCTCGGTAGTGGTCCAGGATGATTTCGCGGTACAGATCTTCAAGACCGGGCATCTGGGTTCTCCTAGACGAAAAAGCGGTGCGCCGCATCCAACGCAGCGACAAGCTGGTCGACGTCGGATTCTTCGTTATACACGTAGAACGAGGCGCGCGCTGTCGCGGGTACGTCAAGGATACGCATGAGCGGCTTCGCGCAGTGGTGTCCGGCCCGAACGCACACGGCGTGTTCATCGAGTACCTGAGACACGTCGTGCGGGTGAACCGAATCGAGTTCGAAGCTGATCACACCGCAGCGATCCTCGGCTCGGCTCGGACCAAAGATCCGGATGCGCTCGCCGAGACCGGAAGAAAGTGCGTCCATTGCGTATGCGGCGAGCCGATGCTCGTGGGCGGCAACGGCATCCATACCCAAAGCGGACAAATAGTCGATAGCTGCGGCAAAGCCGATTGCCTCGACGATGGGGGGAGTTCCCGCTTCAAACTTGTGCGGCACAGGCGCGGGATCAAACCCGTCAAACCTGACGTCGTTGATCATTTCGCCGCCCCCCATAAAGGGAGGCATTGCCTCCAGCAGAGAAGGCGTTGCCCACAGCGCGCCGATACCGGTGGGTCCCAAGAGTTTGTGTGCCGAGAACGCCACGGCATCTGCGCCGAGGGCTTGGACGTCGAGGGCGAGGTGAGGAGCGCTTTGCGCCGCGTCGACGAATACAGGGATTGAGCGTTCTTTCGCAGCCGCGATAACCGGGGTGAGGTCGTTGATCGTCCCGAGCACATTTGACACCGCGGTGACGCTGATGACCTTTGCCCGTTCCAGGAGCTCATCAAGCCCGGTCAGGTCGAGGTAACCGTCGGCGGTAATAGGTATCCAGACCAACTCGGCGCCCGTGCGTTCTGTTGCCATCTGCCACGGAACAATGTTTGCGTGGTGCTCCATCTGCGAAATGACGACCACATCGCCGGGGGCGAGGTTCTGGCTACCCCACGAGTAGGCCAAAAGGTTCATGGCGGCCGTTGTGCCTTGGGTGAAGACGACCTCTGAGGCGCTGGCGGCGTTAATGAAGCGGGCAACGGTGCGGCGAGCGCCTTCGAACGCCTGCGTCGCCTCTTCGGCAATGGTGTATACGCCTCGGTGGACGTTGGCGTAATAGGTGCTGTAGGCAACGTCCATTGCATCGAGCACTGACTGCGGCTTCTGGGCTGATGCGGCGGAGTCGAGGTAGGTGAGGGTCTGGCCATGCACCTGCCTGCTCAATAACGGAAAGTCTGATTTTGGTGCAAGGGTGCCCATGCTGCTCCCCAAAGAGGACGTATGTAGCTGCGCTAGTTGGCGGGCTGAGCCTGAAACGCCTCGTACCCTTCCGTCTCCAGCCGTCTCGCTAGATCGGGGCCACCGGAGGCCGCGATTCGACCATCTATCAGAACGTGGACGAAATCGGGCGTCAAGTAGTCGAGGATCCGCTGGTAGTGGGTGATGATGAGAACACCCATATCGGGACGGGTGGTACGAACCGTCTGAATGCCTTCGCTCACGATCCGCAGAGCGTCGATGTCGAGACCCGAGTCGGTTTCGTCCAGGATCGCAACGTCTGGTTCAAGAAGCGCCATCTGCAAGATTTCATTCCGCTTTTTTTCGCCGCCTGAGAATCCTTCGTTGAGGTAGCGATCCGCGAACTTGGAATCCATCTTGAGTTTGTCCATCCAGTCCATGAGAGCGAGCCGCACCTCCAGGACTGACATTTCGAAATCTTTGCGGGCGCTCATCGCTCTGCGAAGGAAGTTGAGCATGGTGACGCCGGGGATCTCTTCGGGGTACTGAAAGCCCAAGAAGATGCCGGCCGCGGCACGCTCCGTCGCCGAAAGTTCTGCGACGTCCTGTCCGCGGAGCCGGACGGTGCCGCCGGTGACGGTCACGCGTGGGTCGGCCATCAACGTCCGCGCCAGCGTGGACTTGCCGGACCCGTTCGGCCCCATAACGGCGTGGACCGATCCGTTGTCGATGGTGAGCGACACGCCATGGAGAATCTGGGTCTCGCCGACCTTCGCTTGAAGTTCCTCAATGGAGAGAAGGGGCGCTGAGTCGTTCGGCGCGCTCGGAACCTGGTCGGTGGTCTCCGGCTTGCTTGTCCTGGGATGCCCGTCAGCGTTTGTGGGCGCGGATGCGTTTGGCGAACTCATACCGGGAGACTAATAAACACACCCAAGATTGTAAAAATTGTTGACCATATCGGGTTGCTGGGGCGCTCGGGCAATGAAAGCCCTTGATGTGCTCGACCGAGTCAGGTGTCATCTGGGCACATTTTGGTCGTGTGGCAAAGAATTCTCTGCTTTCTATTGGCGAAACGTCAATAGACGTCTAGAGTTCGCCAGCCAGTGGCCCCAATCTGTTACGGGCGTCCGGCAGTGGCTGTACCCGCACGTTTCATGGATCTAGGAGTATCGATGTCCCTCGTACGCGTCCCCCGAGCGCTCAAGCGTTCGATCGTTTCCCTCGCAGCGATAGTTGCTTTGATGGGTTTGGCGTCCCCCGCTGGCGCAATCCCTGTGAGCTGTCAAGTGGGTGGCCTACTTGACCTGTCGGCGGACATTCCGTTTACGTTCAACGGTCCCTCGACGATGGAAGTCGGCGTTCCGGCGACCTACTCGGTCAACATCGACCTGGCCACGATCCTTGCTGGCTTCCCCGGTGAGATTCAGGGCAGCATGACCAACGTCAAGGGCTCGCTCACCCTCCGCGGTGGCGGTGTCGAAGTGACGAGCTTTGACATCTCCGGTCCGGGCAACCCCAGCGTTTCACTGTCCGGCAACACGATGACCCTCAACATCCCTGGCCCGGTCAATTACCCGGGCAGCTTGGTGTACTCCGGGTCCGCCACAGTTGTTGCCAGCACTGCAGGTG
>JAGNEX010000005.1:12755-74573 GCA_018003035.1 Acidimicrobiia bacterium | reverse complement strand
ACGACTGGCTCCTCAACGACTGGTTCGTCGACCACCGGCTCGTCGACCACCGGCTCGTCGACCACCGGCTCGTCGACCACCGGTTCCTCGACCACCGGGGCCACGATGGCCAAGACCGGCGCATCCTCGGCCGAGCAGGCCGCCCTTGGTTTGGGTGTGCTCATGCTCGGTGCCGGTGTGGTTTGGATGCTCCGTCGCGACTCGGTTTCCGACGTCGAGGCGTAGTGTGACCGACAAGATTGTCCTCCCGGGTCAGCCTCGTCAGGGGCTGACCCGCCGGGAGATCATCAAGCGGACCGGCGGCCTTGCGGGATTTTTCATGGTCCCCGGCTTTGCCGCTTCGCTCGCTGCGTGCAGCGACAAATCAGTCTCCGCAGAGACGTCGGGCAGCACGTCTGCAGACGTTGACACCGGCGGGACCGACGACACGATTCGGATCGGAGTCGTCATGCCGACCGAAGGTGTGGGCGCGTTCGTCGGCGACGTGATCAAACGCTCCCTTGACGTCTCCCTCGCCGAGCTCAACGCCCGCGGTGGCGCGAACGGCCGCAAGATCAGTCTTGTGTACGAAGGTGCCATGGTCGAAGAGATGGTCGATGGCGCGCAACGCGCCTACGACAAGCTGGCAGGTGTCCAAAATCTCGGCGGCATCCTGTGGTGTACAGCGCTTGGTCTGCCCCAGATCTCCACCTCGATCTTGCGGGACAAGATGCCGATCATGTCGGTGTTCCAGGACGTCTCCTTTGAACGAGGACTGTGGCCGGTCCCCGGTACCCCGCGGTCAATCTTTCAGTTCCTGATGAGCGTGGAGCGAGTGGTCGATCCGATCATCGACTACGCCGTCAAAGACCGTGGATACACGCGAGTAGTGCTCTGTCGGGACATCCTTCTGACGGGCGCTTTCGAAGAAGAACTGATGACGCGCTACGAGGAAGCCGTCACCAAGGCCGGTGTCGAAGTCCTCGGAGACGTTCAGTTCCTGTTTGGCCAAACCGACTTTGGGCCGACGGTTGCACAGCTTGTTGAAACCGACGCCGAGGCAGTCGTGATTGTCGGTGGTCCCGACGAGACGGCGCTGATCGCCAGAGAGCTCGACGCTCGAGGCCACGGTTACGTCGATCTGCCCACGGCCAAGGGGCCGACGTTTAACCCTCAACTTTGTGGCACGCCCGTCAACATGGGTGAGCGCCGCTGGGTCGATCTTGCGGGTGACGCGGCCAAGATCGGCTCGATGACTGGATGGCACATCGGTGGCATGTTGATGACTCCCGAGGTTCCCCTCGTCGAGATGGCTGCGAAGCATTACCCCGACGGTTCGCACCGCATCACCGGGGGGGAAGAGGGTCCCGCCGACGGTCTCTACACGTTGGTGACGGGCATCTCTGAGGCCGGGTCCATAAACGACCGTGATGCCGTCACGATGGCGATCGAGAACTACCCGAAGTTTGAGTTCTCCTACCTGCCGTATTCGTTCTCTGCTGACGATCACCAACGAACAAAGCCCGAAGAGCTGGTGATCGTGAGTCTGGAATATGAATCAGGGCCTGCGAAAACCGATCCACCTTACGAGCTGGGGAAGGAATGGACAAACACCTTCAAAGGCTTGAAATACCAGCCTTGCTGGGTACCCCGTCCGACCGCGAAGATGAACCGCGAGATTCATCCTGAGCTTGTAGATCGCTTGCTGGCACAGGGTTATGGCTCTCAGTGCACACTGAAAGATCCGAACGAAACAACCACTGTTGACAGCTTCACGAACGAGTGCAAGATCCACTAAATGAGCAAACTTGCCGAGATGATTGTTGCGGCGCTGACCGAAGGTTCACTGCTGGCATTGCTGGCAGTGGCTTTCAGCGTCGTTTTTGCCACGACTCGATTGGTCAACCTTGCCACCGGAGCGATCAGCCTCGCTGCGGCTTACGGCCTGCTCTGGGTCACGAGCGCCGACTGGTTGGATGGCCCGGCCTGGCTCGGGGTGCTCGTTGCGCTCCTGATCGGCGTGGTGTCGTCGGTACTGGTGTACTACGCGGCGATCGTGCCCTTCGGCCGGTTCGATCCGTCATCAAATATTGGCTGGATTCTGACTACCTTCGCAGCCGGGTTGCTCCTCATCGAGATTGCACTCATCTGGTTCACCAACCAAACACTCCCGGTGTCGCCGGTCGTTTCATCGGTCTTCGGCTGGACCGGATTTCAGCTTGTCGACACGCCGGTCGAGGCCAATGACCTCTTGCTTGTCGGCTCGGCGCTGGTACTCATCGGGTCACTGATCTGGGCCGAGCGCCATTCGCTGTCGGGTCGGTTGTTCCAGGCGGTTTCCCAGGACCGTGACGCGGCCGCTCTGCAGGGAATCAACCCCCGGACCGTCATCGTCCGATCCTTTGTCATCGCTGGTGTGTGTGCGGCCGTCGCAGCTATCGGCCTTGCGCCGGCCGTCGGAGTCGGCCAAACCAAATTCCAATTGCTGGGCTTTAAATCGCTGACGGCAGCTCTGATCGGTGGTCTCGGCTCCGTCAAGGGTGCTGCGCTCGGCGGGTTCTCGCTCGGCCTGTTCGTCGCGATTCTCCGTGTGACCGAGAACACACGCTTGGAGGATCCGCTGTTGTTCTTCGGCCTGCTGGCCGTTCTGGCAATTCGTCCGCAGGGCATCCTGGGTCGAGTCGCAGAGGAGAAGGCGTGATGCAGAGCGCACTCCCAAGCAAAAAAGGTTGGATCGTCGCCCTCGGAATCTTGGCCGTCGTGATCTTCATCGGCGAAACCCAAGCGCCGACGTCCCTGGCCGCCGACCGAACCGTCATCTCCGCGGTGACCAACATGTTGATTCTGGCGACACCAGCCATCGCCGTCGGGGCCTTAACTGGTCGGGGCGGCATCTTGTCGCTTGGTCACTCCTTCTTCTTTTTGGTCGGAGCCTTCGCGGCCACCCTTTGGGCTGAAGACATCAGTCTCTTCGGCTGGCACCCTGACGGTTTGTGGTCGTTCATTCTCGCGGCGTTTTTTGGTGCCCTCGCGGGCGCGGTGATCGCGCTTGCGACCGCCCGCCTCAAGCCCTTCTTCCTCACGTTGGCAACGTTCGCCTTGGCCCTTCTGATCCCGTCTCTCGAGGTTTCTTTCAGCAGTCTTTTTGGTCGTGGAGCCGCGGGCGGCAGGATCGTCTTCGAAGATTTGCCGATGGCCCGAGGCAATGTGTTCTTGGGCGAGTACTACGCAGCGGCGATCATCTTTGGGATCGCGGCTTTCCTACTCGGCGGATATCTGCGTTCCGAGCGAGGGCGCGCCATGGGCGCCATTCGCGATGATTCGCTCTCGGCGGAGGGTGTGGGACTTCGGGTTATGGCCCGCCGCACGGAGTTCTTCGCTCTCACCTGTGCACTAACGGCGCTTGCTGGTGCCTTCGTCGGCCAGAAGCAGGCTGAAACGTCGGTCCAGCTGGTAGCGGTGCAGCAGTCTTTCGAGTTTGTGATTGCAGCCTTCTTGGGTGGGGTCAACCACCTCTTTGGCGGCCTCTTCGGAGCGGTTCTCTTGCGCGCCAAGGACCTCTCCTCATCGGGCACCGGAGTCGCGCAGTGGCTGGGAGATCACTCCTTTGTCGTCTTGGGTCTGATGGGACTGATCATTCCGCCGCTGCTCACCAACGCTCGGGTACGCCAGTTCTTCCACTCGTTGTTTCACCGGGGCGCTCGGTCGGACGCTGCTCGGGCAAGTGCATCGGATTCGAACCACCCATCAACCGGATCGGCCGGATCCGCTTCCGGTGCCCCATCGGCGTCGGCCGAAGCGGACGGTGCAACCAAGTCATCTGAGGGTTCAGACGACGCGCAGATGGATGCGGAGTTGACCTCGGTGGCGGAGGCTCACAAGGTCGCTGCCCGAGTTAAAGCAAAGGCAGCGCCTCCGCCGGAAGATGCGCCGATCCTGCTTGAGGCCTCTGATATCGGCCTCCGCTTTGGTGGGCTGGCCGCACTCAATGGCGTGAGCGTGACGCTTCGAGCGGGCGAAGTCGTCGGCCTCATCGGTCCGAACGGTTCTGGAAAGTCGTCGTTCATCAACGTGATGGCGGGTATCTACCATCACCAGCAAGGCCACCTCACCCTGAAGGGTGAGAACATCGACAAGGCCGGCCCCGCGTTCAGGTCGCGCAAGGGCATCGCTCGCACGTATCAGAATGTCCGCTCGTGGCCCGGCCTGACACCACGTGAGCACATCATGGTTGCCGCGGGCGCCAAGTCGCCCGTCAACTTGCCCGCATCTCTTTTGACACTTCCTCCGAGCGTCACGACGACAAAGTCCCTGTCGGAGCGGGCACAAGAACTTGCGGACTCCGTGGGGCTGGACCGGATCGACGGTTCGATTGACAACTACTCGATGCCGTCGCTGCGCCGCTTGGAGATCGCCCGAGCACTTGCAGTCGAGCCGTCCGTTCTGCTGTTGGATGAACCCGCTGCCGGTATGCATCCAGATGACCTTCCTCAACTCGTCGAGTTGGTCGGCCGTTTGAGGAGCAAGGATCGTGCGATCGTTCTGGTGGAACATCACATGGATGTGATCGAGGCGACGGTCGACAGGATCATCGTGCTCGATCAGGGCCAACTACTCGCGCAGGGTGACATGGAGACGATTCGTAACGACCAAGCGGTTCGGGAGGCCTACCTTGGCTGACCACGACATCCACATCTCCGGCCTCGAGGTTCGCTATGGGCCCGTGCGGGCGATCAACGACGTTTCGGCAAACGTCGCCGAAGGCAAGATCACCGCGATTATCGGCCCGAACGGCGCCGGAAAGTCCACCCTGATGCGTACGATCGCGGGACTCCGCGCAGTCAACCAACACGTCGCGGGTGACATCAAATGGGGTGACCGTTCAATCCTCGGTGACTCGGCGTACAAGATTGCCCGCGACGGACTGATGCTGGTGCCCGAAGGTCGTCGGCTGTTCCCGGGTCTGTCGGTGGAAGAGAACCTCCTTCTTGGGGGATATCGTCGCCGCAACGACAAGGAAGCCGTTCGAGCGGCAATGGACGAGGTCATGGAGATGTTCCCTGTCCTCGGCGTACGTCGAAACCAGGCCGCTGGAACGCTCTCCGGTGGCGAACAGCAGATGGTCGCCGTTGGACGAGCGATCGTCTCCGGTGCTGGCACGTGGTTGCTTGATGAGCCCTCGTTGGGTCTTGCCCCGATCATCACCCAACAACTCTTCGAAGTCATCGGGCGGGTGGCCAAGGCCGGCAGAACAATTCTGCTCGTCGAGCAGTACGCCGAGAGTGCCATCGAACTAGCTGATCAAGTGCTGGTTTTGGTGAGCGGTCAGCTTGTGTGGAGCGGTTCAGGGGAAGAAGCAAGGTCCGATGGACGCGTCGCCGAATTAGCATGGGGCTAGTTGTTGGCGATTAGTCAATAAGCGCTAAGGTTAGAGATATGTACACGCTCCCGCTTCCCAAGAACGCCATCTCTCGCCGTATCAACTTGGAGCCGGTTGTGATGACCGGCGGTGGCCGTGCGGTGCTGATGCAGGTAGCTCACCCGTCCGTTGCCGCGGGCGTCGCGAACTTTTCTGATTACCGCACCGACCCGTGGAATCGTCTGTTCCGTACGTTGGACGTGATGTTCAAGCTCGCTTTCGGTACGCCGGAACAGTCAAAGCAGCAAGAGAAGATCCTGGCGGCAAGACATCGCCGCGTGGCTGGAGAAAACGAACTGGGCGAGCGCTACACCGCAATGGATCCTGCGCTCCTTGTGTGGGTCTGGGCCACACTGGTTGACACGTCCGTCGCTGTGTATGAAAACGTTTACGGGCCCCTGCGACCAGACCAGCGGGAACGTTTCTACCAAGAGCAAAAGGCTGTCGCGGTCGGATGCCACACCCCGGTCGACGTGATACCCGCAAACTGGGATGCGTTTCGCGACTATTGGGACAAGGTTGTGGCCAACGACCTCCACATCACCGAGCCAGCGATGGATGTGATGCGAGCGTCGATGGCGCCACCGCTGCCCCGACCGTTCGACAAGTTGTCCGGGGCCAGCACGGCCGTGACCGTTTACCTCTTGCCCGAATCGGTCCGTGAAATGTTCGGACTGACCCTCACGCCAGGTCTTGAGCGCACAGCCAAGTCGTTCTTCTCAACCGCTCGCCTTGGCAGGTATGTACCTCAGTCAATCCGGCATGCACCAGCGTTGTACCAGGTCCGCCGCAAGCGGCCTATCCGGGTCAAGAAGGGTGCCGGCTCTTTGATGCTGAGCAGACAGGGCTCTGCTCCGTCGTGACGCGACAACGCACTCGGATCGATCCGGATACCCGGCGGCGACAGATTCTCGCCGCGGCCATCGACGTCTTTCGAGTCACTCCCTACACCGACGTTTCGCTTCAAGACCTTGCCGACGCGGCAGGGGTTACACGCGGGCTGATCCACCACTACCTCGGATCGAAACGCGACGTGTACATCGAAGTGATCCGGGCAATCACCGTGATTCCTGAATCCGTGCCGTTGGTGCCAAAGGGTGCCCCCCAGACCTTTCCTGAGGTCATCGATCCGTGCGTGTCCCTCTGGCTCGACATGATCGCCGGGTTCGGTGGCCTGTGGGTAGATGCGGGCTCGATGATGGAAGTGGGGGACGTCGAGATCTCGGCAATTCTGCGTGAAGCTCGGGCGTCACTGGTGGCACGAATGATCCACGAGGTGCCCTTCCCGCCAGAGCTCGATGAGGAGTTGTTCTCGGCAGCGCTCAACGCGTACGCAGAGTTTGCACGTTCCATCGCGGTGCAGTGGATGACCGACAAGTCGATCACACGAAGCCAGGCCCACGTGATCCTTGCTGAGACGCTGCGCCAGATCGCAACCCAGGTGGTGCCTGCTGCCCAAGCTCCAGAGTCGGTGGCATCTCGAGACGTCAGTCCTCGGACCCCCAAAGAGCTACCAGCCGCGGGCTAGCCACTCCTCGAAGTGGGGGGCTTCGGCGCCGATGGTGGTGTCTGCGCCGTGGCCAGGCATGACCAGAGTGTCAGCCGGCAGGCTGAACAGGCGTGACTCGATCGACGTCATCACGGTGTCGAAGTCGCCTCCCTCGAGGTCGGTGCGCCCAGGACCGCCCGGAAAGAGTGTGTCCCCGGCAAAGAGCCACGGGGTGCCTTCGAGCACGAACGACATCGAACCCGGTGTGTGTCCCGGCGTGTGGAGATGGCTCAGCCGTAAGCGGCCGACTTCGGTGACCTCGCCGTCCTGAATGATCAGGTCATATGCGGGCAGCATCGAGGAGTCTTGTTCGCCGATCGCGATGTCAATTCCGTCGTCTCGAAACGCGGCTATCGCCTGAATGTGGTCCCAATGGCCGTGGGTGGTCAGCACTCGACGAACGCCGGTCACCTGAGCAACCTCGCGAAGGAAGTCGTGCTCGTTGGCAGCGTCGATCAGCACCGCTTCGCCGGTCTCCTTGCAGCGGATGACAAAGACGTTGTTGTCAAACGGGCCCACAACCCACTTGTAGACCACGGCGGCGGAGTCTTCGAGATGTGGTCGTCCGAGGGCAATTGGTTCGCTCATAGTCATCCCCGAAATGGTCGCGTTCCGATGGACTCCGAACGGTACCGGCGCAGCTTGTCTGAGACAGGCCGAGACGGCAGATGAGGCGAGCGAAAAAATCGCGTTGGCCACGGATCGGGCGGTACCGGGAGCGGAGCGGCCATCGCACTGGTACCCAAGCTCGGCAGCCATATAAGATCGCCCGCTGTGCCACCCCAGCTTGCGGGCCAAATCTTCCGGCGCAGCGCTTGGGAGACGGCCACCAGGGGGGGGCGAGCGAGTTTGAACCGCGACACCACATCGCCAATGAGGAGATCTCTGTGAACTTCGCCTTCAGTGAAGAACAAGACGCGCTACGCGAGGTTGTGAGGGACTTCCTTCAGGCCAAGTCGCCATCGACCGAGGTGCGACGCCTCATGGAAACCTCAGACGGCTACGACGAGGCTGTCTGGAACCAGATGGCTCAGGAGCTCGGCCTCACAGGAATCCAAATCCCAGAGGAGTATGGCGGCCAAGGCTTTACGTTCATCGAGCTCGGCATCATCCTCGAAGAGATGGGCCGCCGATTGATCTGCGCCCCGTATTACTCGTCGGTGGTTCTCGCAGCGAACGCCATCATGAACGCCGGCACCGAGGACCAGAAGGCTGCGTTGCTGCCGGGTATCGCTGACGGGTCCGAGCGTGGCACCCTCGCTTTCACGGAGCCGTCGGGTAAGTGGAATGTCGACGGCATTGAAATGGAATACGCCGAGGCCGACGGCGGATACACCCTGTCGGGCACTAAGCACTACGTGATCGATGGCCACACCGCCACGAAGATCGTCGTGGTTGCCCGGACCGCCGGGACTTCCGGCGAGGACGGCATCACCTTCTTCACCGTTGATGGCGACGCCGCTGGTCTGACCCGGACGCCGCTTGCGACCATGGACATGACCCGCAAGCAAGCCAAGCTCGACTTCGACAAGGTCCCGGCGCAGCTTCTCGGCACCGTTGGTGACGGTGCGGCAGCACTCTCCAAGACCCTCGACCAGGCCGCAGTTGCCCTGTCCAACGAGATGGTTGGCGGGTCACAAGAAGTCTTGGACATGGCCGTTGAATACGCCAAGGTCCGCATCCAGTTCGGACGGCCGATCGGTTCGTTCCAAGCGATCAAGCACAAGTGCGCCGACATGCTGCTCGAAGTCGAGTCGGCCAAGTCGGCGGCCTACTACGCCTCGTGGTGCGCTGCAGAAGACAATGACGAACTGCCGTCGGTTGCTTCACTGGCCAAGGCCTACTGCTCGGAGGCGTACTTCGACGCCACCGCCGAGAACATCCAGATCCACGGCGGTATCGGTTTCACTTGGGAGCACGACGCTCACCTGTATTTCAAGCGGGCCAAGTCCAGTGAGACCCTCCTCGGTGATCCCACGTATCACCGAGAGCTGCTAGCGCAACGGATCGGCATCTAGGACCAGCCGAGAACTCCATTTGCCAAAGACTTCATTTGGGGGTCACACCCCGGGGTGTATCAAAGCGGGCAGCCGAACGGCTGCCCGCTTTACTTGTGCAGATCAGACTCAGCGGTAGCGTGGCCGAAGGAGGGTTCTTGAATGGTCGCTGTGGCGTTTCTGCTTGGATTCCTGTTGAGCGTGGCGATCGGCCTCGTCGTCGTGGGTCGCGAACGCCAGCGGTTCTCCCGCGACCGACCACCGGTGCTCTATGACGAAGCGGTCGCGTACATCTGGGTGGTCCAGACTATCGACCAGCGAGCTGCGGCAACCCTGACTGAGGATGACGCACAGTTCCTGGTGAACTCGATCGGCGGTGCACTCAGCAACCCGACGCTCGTCGCCGAGAGTGTGCCGCTGTCCGTCGAGAGCGAGCCCGTTGCGCCTGGGCCAAGGGCTGAATCGCGGCGCCGCAGTGGGGCCCAGACCACGGATTCTTTTCTTTCTGATTTTGGTTTGGTCGACTACCTGGGGGGACTGGTGGGGCCACGCGGCGAACCCTATTCAGAGTTCGAAGTGTTTTCGGTGGTCGAGGCTGTTGAACGCTATTTGGCTGCGATCGGGGCGACCGGCCTCGTTCGGCCAGACGAAGCCGCTGAACAGGATCCACCCGTTTTCAGCTCGTAGGGCACAAGGGGCTGCGCCAGCCCCTCCTAGGCAAACAAGGCCACCCCACCGGTGCGGTGTCCGTCGGTGCCATGTCCCCAGGCGGTTAGTCCGGCCGCTCGTGACCGCTGGTCGGCGCGGCGGACGAGGTGCCCGATGTCACCGGATCTGATGTCACCGGATCTGATGTGGCCGGGGCTGGGGTTGCCGATTCTGGAGTTGGCTCGCTCGATGCGGCGCTCGCAAAGGTTTCGACAGGCGACACAGGCTTTTTGAGCCCGCAGTCAAAGTCCGGCTCCTCGCTGACGTCGGCGTACCAAACGTTCGATTCGACGTACACGCAGTACCGACGAGCGGACATGTCAGCCGCGTAGCCTGTCTGGCCGGCCGTCTCCCCTGTGGCGGACTCGGCTTGGTCGTCGGCCGACGGGTTCGAAGCATTTGATGGTGTTGGCATAGAGCCGGTGGACCCCGAAAGGTCCGTTTGAGCAGTTGTCGACGGCTGGGCCGCCTGGCGCGGAAACGTCACTTCGACGCCTGTGCCGTCGGTCGTAACCGTGGTTCCCGGGCCTGAGCTGACGTGGAGAACCTGAGGGCAATCGGCGTTCAACGGCTTGCTCACGATATCTACGACGTGCATGTTGGGCCCGTCCGGCGAGTTGTTCCAGACCTGGTCGACCAAGACCGCGCGTTGACCAGACTTGCCGATCGACCAAATGTTCACGTGGTCAGGGAAACTCGGCCCGTCCGCGTCGGCAGAACTGAACCGAAACTCGGTGGACCACATAGAGCGGAGGCCGTCAGGTTGGCCGCACCAGACGATGGCACCCGCCTTACCTGCGCGTCGGGTCAAACCGTGCCGGGACACCGCCCATTGTTCGCCCTGCTGTTCCACCTTGATGCACGCAGATTTGCCGTCGGTACAGACCTGGCGGAGCAACTTGTCGGCGGAAACCGTCCGAGCGCGGCGTTCGTCGCCCATCTGGCTGAACCCGGAGAACTCTTGCGCCAAGGGGTAGGTGAGGATTTCAGGTTCAGGCTGCGGAGTAGCCAAGCCCGAAGGAGGCACGGGTGCGACTGCCGCGGGTTGAACGGGCTTCGATGACCGCTCAGAACAGCCGACGAGCGCCGCCGAGATCACCAGGATCAGCAGGAACCACGCGACGCGGGCCGGAAACGGCGGACGCAGAAGCATCCCTCTACGCGAGGCCGAGGTGGCGGAAGGCCACCGCCCGCTCGGGGTTTCGGGTTGATCGGCTGAGTCGCGTAAGCGCGAAGATCCAAACATGTGCAATTCGGTCGGGTTTAAGATGCGTCGTCTCGAGCCGGCCCACCCGGCCTTCTCGGTCGGTTAGTTGGGGCGGGGGAGCATGTTGGATCGAGCGTGCTTCTGAGCTGGTCGAGCTAAAAGCGTACGAGAACCCTCGGTCTGAACGGGAGCGCGAGACTTGACCGACGAAACGGTGACGTCGTATTCCACGCCTGCAGGGTCTCGGACACCGGTGCTCATTTTGGTACCCGACCTGCCCGAGGTTCCCCTTGAAGCGCGCCAGACCAATCGGGATATAGCGGTGCTAGCGGAACGGTTTCACCACAGTCTTGGCTGGGGCACCAGGTTTAGCCTCATGCCCGGCCAAACGGGGAGCGGCTCGTCGTTCAGCTTTGATTCCTGGGTCGAAACCCTGAGCGAAGTGGTGCGCACCACCGCCCCTGATCCCGACTCGAGCAGTGTTTGGTTGCTCGGCGCAGGCTTTGGCGGCACGGTCGCAGCACGCGTCGCTTCGATCGTTCCAGAGATCGCAGGTCTGGTACTGACGAGTACACCTTCCAACGTCCACAACTGGCTCGCGCAACCCACCCATCTGATGGCCCGCCTGAAACACGCGGGTTTGATGCCTCAAGAACCGGAAGATCCCGACCTGTGGCGGCGTGAACTTCGCGGGATCGACGTTCCAGAGGATGTGCGCCGTTGTAACCCGCGGCCCGTCCTGGTGATCCACGGAGAAGACGATCGCTCGGTTCCACCAACGGCGGCGCGCAGCATTGCCGACCGCGGCGGGCGACACGTGCAACTCCGTTTGATGAGGGGAGCCGGGCACGAAACTCACGTCGACCCTCGCGTCCTCGCCATCATCGAAACTTGGCTGGTCGGCCACGCTGGAACCGTGTAGCCAGGCGGCGTTCGGTCAAGGTTTTGAAACCGAAAGCGTTACAGTCCGTGGCATGAAGGCACTGGTACTTGCAGGTGGCTCGGGGACGCGGCTGCGTCCGATCACGCATACGAGCGCGAAGCAGCTCGTCCCACTGGCGAACAAACCCATCTTGTTCTATGGCATCGAAGCCATCGTCGCTGCAGGTGTCACCGATATCGGCATCGTCGTCGGAGACACCGCACCCGAGGTGATGGAGGCGGTCGGCGATGGAAGTCGGTGGGGTGCTCGAATCACCTACATCCGACAGGACAAGCCCGAGGGCCTTGCCCATGCAGTTCAGATCGCCCGGGATTTTCTCGCCGATGATCCCTTTGTGATGTACCTGGGAGACAACTTCCTGATCGGGGGCATCACCACCTTCGTTCGCGAGTTCGAAGAACACCTCCCCGATGCGCAGGTCCTGTTGACCGCCGTCGAAGAGCCGCAGCATTTCGGTGTCGCCGAGCTGAACGAGGACGGATCGCTGATTCGTCTGGTGGAAAAGCCGAAGGACCCGCCGTCGGATCTTGCTTTGGTGGGTGTCTATCTGTTCTCGCCCAGAATCCACGATGCCGTCCGAGCTATCCCGCGTTCGTGGCGCAATGAGCTGGAGATCACCGACGCAATCCAGTGGTTGATTGAAAGCGGCGACACAGTTCGTTCACACGTCCTCATGCGACCGTGGATCGACACAGGCAAGCGTCAAGAGGTCCTTGAAGCCAACCGAATGGTCCTTGAGACTCTCGAAACGAGGATCGACGGTCAGGTCGACGCACTGTCCAGGCTGACCGGGGCAGTCCAGGTCGAAGCGGGGGCTATCGTCGAGAACAGCGTCATTCGCGGGCCCGCCGTCATCGGCGAGGGGACCCGCATTTCCAACTCGTATGTCGGGCCGTTTTCATCCATCGGGCCGGACTGCGTGATCGAAGAGTCCGAGGTCGAGCATTCGGTATTGCTCGCTGGCGCAAAGCTCTTGGGCGTTGCACGGGTCGATGACAGCCTGATAGGCCGAGAAGTCGTGGTCCGCAGGCGCGAGCGCCTCCCTCAGGTGTACCGATTCATGCTCGGTGACCATTCGGAGGCGGTCGTTCCCTAACCCGCAGTACCTGCGTTGCTCGGCGCGTCGTGGTACACGTCCAGCAGGGTCTGTTCGAAGGGAACCGACGGTTCCCATCCGGTCGCATCTTTGAGCTTGGCCGGGCTGCCCACGAGCTGAGGAACCTCGACGGGCCGGACCAGACTCGGATCAACTTCAAGTTCGATTCGGTGGCCCGACAGGGATATGAGTCGCTCGGCGATCTCGTTGACGGATCGGCCGACACCAGAACAGACGTTGTACGCCTGCCCGCTGGACCCGTTCTCCATCAACATTCGGTAGGCGCGGATCACATCGCGGACGTCGGTGAAGTCGCGAACCGGATCGAGATTGCCGACCCGGATTTTGTCGGTCCCGTCAATGACTGCCTGTCGGATGCGCTGGGCGAAGCCGGGTACGACGAACGCCGTCCTCTGACCGGGGCCCGTGTGTGAGAACGATCGGGTTGACACCGTCTCGATCGCTCCGGCAAGCGCCCACTGGCGAGCAATGTATTCAGCGGCGATCTTCGAAGCGGCATACGGGGTGAGCGGGTTGAGCTCTGACCGTTCTGTCAACGGGAGGTCCTCGGGAGACACGGCCCCGTAGCAGTCTGAGCTGCCAACGATGAGAACGCGGCGAACGCCCGCATCGATACACGCGCGCAACAGGTTGAGGGTGCCACGGGCGTTCACGTCAAACGTGCCGCCAGGATCGTCCCAAGAGTCCCGAACATTGGACTGGGCCGCCAGGTGGTAGACGACTTCAGGTTGTGCATGCTGCAGCGCAGCATGCAGCTCTTCGGGAGCGCAGATGTCCGGCGCTTTGGGTTCGTCTCCCGTCCCCGGGGCAACGACCTGGTCGCCGCAGGCTCTCAGATACGGGACGAGGTACTGCCCGACAAAGCCGGACGCTCCTGTTACATAGGCACGCATCGCCGCATTGTGGTCCCTTATGCGAGGGAAGTGCGAACGCCGCGCCGCTGCGCCAACTCGGTGTAGAGCCGTTGGTGGGCTGTTGCGGTGCGCTTCCAAGTGAATGCCGAAGCGGTCCGGGGGCCCTGTTCGCGTTGCGCGCGCCTGAGGTCCGTGTCAGAAACCGAAGCGTCGAGTGCCTCGGTGAGCGAGCCGAGCGTTGGGCGGATACGCAGAGCGGCGGGCGACGCGAAGTCATCCATCGGCGTTCCCGATGCGATGATCAGCGGCGAACCGCACGCCATGGCTTCTAAGGCTGGGAGGCCAAAGCCTTCGACAGTGCTTGGATACACGGTCACCCTCGCAGCCCTGTAGAGCGCCGGAAGGATCGTCTCCTTGACATATCCGAGTCGAACGATGCGTTCCTTATGTCGAGCGGCTGTCAAAGCTGCCTGAATGGCGTCCATCCCCCAGCCATCTCGGCCGGCGAGGACGAGGCGCAGATCGGGGTGGCGGTCTGCGATCTGATCGAACGCTTGGATCAACAGATCGACTTGTTTTCGTGGCTCGAGGGTACCCACGAAGAGCGCGAAGGGTTCGTTCCCGAGCTGGGCGACGATCTCTTCGTCCGCCACTGTGCGCGTTTCGTTGAACCGCGAGTGATCGATGCCGTGAGGGATGACCGTGATCGGTCGATGCTGGGGAAAGCGCGCCGCGATGCGGTGCGCAGTGTGCTCTGACACGGCGACGAGTTCGTCGGCACCGGTGACAGCACGCTCTATGGAGCGCTGAAAGAAGGCAACTTTTTTACGTTCGTGAAACTGGGGGTAGTCAAAAAAGGTCATGTCATGAATCGTGACAATTGTCGGTATACGACCGCGTACTTTCCACGGAAAGGTGTAGTGCGGACTATGCCAAATGAACGGGTGTTTGGAATATTCGTTCAACAAGGTGCGTGGTAGTCGCGTCTGCTCCCAGGCAAGACGGAGAGCGCGATTGTTGGGGACGATGTCGGTGACGGTGGTTCGGTCGCCGATCCAGCGGTCTCGGTCGTGAAGTCGCGAAACCACTCGAAGTGAGATATCCGGCAATTCTCCAGCGTCAGTGCGTTGTATCGGGCCAGAGTTTGCGAGCGCCTGCGTCAGGCTCAGCACGTACCTTCCAGCGCCCACTGGTCGATCTGGTACCGCGGAGACGTCGATTTCTACGTTTAATAACTGTCGACTACGAGTCAATTCTGTGCCTTGTGGGACGTATGGTGACAAGGGTATATCCCTGAATGTTGCCTATACTGTATGTTCGCGAGTGTTGACGATTGAGCTATGCAAAGTCTTCCTCCTGCGGTTTGATTGTGTTCTTCAGTCACAAATCGCTTCTTCCGTCTCGACTATCACAGGGGTTCGCAATATTGTTTTTTCCAGCGTCCAGTAGTGCAGGGCGCGGAACGATTGGAGATATGACATGTCTGGCGAACAAGACCCTCGACTAGCAATCACGAAGGGTGGTCTTGGAATCGAAGAGAGGGCGCCTTTTAGGCGCTGGTGGGCCGCTCTTTTCGGGATCGTCACGCTGTCGGTCATGGTGATTCTTCCGGTTCAATCGCAGGCAGCCCTGCGTGATGGTGAGCCGTGTGAATCTTTGGCCGGCCTCGTGCGAGGCACCGATCGATCCGAAACCATCCGTGGAACAGATGGTCCTGATGTGATCTGGGCCGGAGGCGGAGATGACCTCATCTACGGCAACGGTGGAGACGACATTATTTGCGGGAGTTCAGGCGCCGACGTCATATACGGCGGTGACGGGAACGACTCAATTTACGGAGGCTCGGGAAACGACACGATTTGGGGCGGTTCTGGTAACGACCTCCTCGATGCGGGTGTCGGTGACGCACGGGCCATCCAGGCCGGCAATGACACCTTGAACGGTGGTTCGGGCAACGACATCCTCAACGGCAGGGGCGGAGATGACATCCTTCGGGGTGGCAGCGATGGCGACACCTTGCGGGATGGTGGCGGCAACGACCGACTCTACGGTGAAGGTGGCAACGACCTGATTTCCATCTCTGGACAAGGACTTGCCGACGGTGGTCCAGGAGGGGACCGCATCACGCTGGAAAGTGACCGCGGCGCGACCGTTATCGGACAAGGAGGCGAGGGCAACGACACCCTTCGTGCTCTGGAAGGCCCTGGAGACTTCGAGCTCAGTGGAGGGGAAGGAAACGATCTCATCACGATGCTCGACGACGACGGTGCACGCCTTGGAAACGGCGAGCTCCGCGGCGATGAGGGGATGGATATCCTCGTCGGGAACCGTTTGGACAACAAGCTCTTTGGCGGTTCCGACAACGACACCCTCAGAGGTATGGGCGGTAACGATGTGCTCAACGGGGGTCCCGGAAACGACATCGTCGATGGCGGCGACGGGACGGACCAATGCGGCAGCGGTGGCGGAAACGACGAGATCGTGAGCTGTGAGTAGAACCCCGAATTCCAACTGAGTAGTTGCGAACACCAGCCGACGTTCTGGGGAGCGGAACGCTGGTGTGAGCAACGTAGCGAGCAGATGGCGGGCCTCAACGGTTCCGCCATCTGCTCGCGTGTGGACCGGTGCCAGAGCGCCAACTTCGTGAGGGCCAAACACCGTCAGAGCGAGCCGGAACGCTCCTCGGCGAGGCGGCGGTAGACGTCGACGTGACCTCGAGCGCTCGCTTCCCAGGTAAATCCGCTTGCGTGCTCGATGCCCAACGCACGGCGTGCCGCGTTGTCTGCGGAGGACTCTTGGAGCAGCGTGAGAAGCGCCTCCGCAGCCGCGTCGGGTTGGCGGGGCGGTACCAAGAGAGCCGCAGGGCCAGCGATCTCTTGGTGCACCGGAATGGCGGACGCCAGCGCGGGACAGCCATACGCCTGGGCTTCGAGCACGGGAAATCCAAAACCTTCTTCAAGCGACAGCGATACCAATGCCCGTGCGTTGCGGTAGAGCGTTGCCAGGCGCTGATCGGTGACCTTGCCGACCCGTCGCACACCGGATCGATCTAAGTCGGCTGTGTCCCCCCACCCGGGTGGGCCAGCGATCACCAGCTCGAGGTCGGGGTGCTGAGAGCGCACTGCCTCGAATGCCTTGAGCATGGTGGGCAGCCCTTTGCGGGGCTCCACCGTGCCTACAAACAGGACGTACTCGGCGGGCACTTGCATTTCACTCAGGGCTAACCGTTCGGTTTCGGGGGCGAGGGGCGGCATCGGTGGGGCGATTCCGTGGGGAACTCGAGCCACTCGTTCAGGCGCAATGCCCAGGTTTATTAGGTGGTCGGCGACGATCGTCGTCGGGGTGATGATGGCATCGGCCTCGCGCAGGGCCAGCTCGAACCCCTTCATGTGGAAGGTGCGCCCCCTGCGGGTGAGCGTCTCGGGGCGGGTGAGAAAAACGAGGTCGTGAACCGTGACCGCAAGCGGTCGATCGCGGTGGGGTGGAATCGCCAGGCTGGGGGCATGGATGACCTGCGCGTCGACGGGCGAAGTTCGGCTGCGGAGGATGTGCCACGCCGCGTACCGCCACCGTGGCCCCGGCCAACCAAGGTCGCGGTGGCGAACCCTAGGGTCGAGGGGCGCTGTCAGCACGGTGGTGTCGAGCGAACCTGATGCAAACGTCCGCAACTGTGCTCCATGGCCGGGGAGCGCATGCATCAACGCGTCAACGTACCGGCCGATCCCTCCTGGGATGGGTTGGGTGAGCTGACCCACGTGTAAGCCGACGGTTACAGGCGCGCGATCGCCGTCAAAGGTGTCGGCTTGGCGATCCTTCGACTCGCCGTTCGCGGATTCGCCCTGCGACGGTGTGGGTTCTGGGGTCTCGTCGGTCACTGCCCCGCCGCTTGCCGGTAGATCTCGTCCATATCGTCACCAAACCTCTCAACGGTGAAGCGTGACGCATTGGCAAGCCCAGCGCTACGCAGTTGCTCCCGTCGGGAGTCGTCCTCAACGGCTGTTTGGAGTGCGCTGGCCACCGACTCGACGTCGCTCGGGTCACACGGGACAGCGCCATCGCCGGCCGTTTCGGCGACAGCGGCGTCTTGTCCAATGACGACCGGTACGCCCAGACTTTGGGCCTCCAGCACGGGAAGGCCTTGCCCCTCGTGGTGGGACAGATAACAGACCGCTCGGGCAAAGGTGACCAGGGCATTGCGCTTGGGGGTGTCTACCTGTCCCAGCCGGTAGACGCGCTCTGAGAGCCCGCCGAGCCGAGAGATTGACTCGGTCAGCGACGCCGATGCGTCTCCTTCGGCTCCGGCGATCACGAGGGCGATGTCAGGTTCGATATGGGCCAACTCGCGAAAGCCAGCGACGACCGCGTCGAGTTGCTTGCGTCGCTTCTCAGCACCAAGACACAGGATGTACGGGCGACCGGCAAGGCGGACTGGCAGGTCGTCTCTGCTGGCGTCCGCCACTCGGGCTGGGGGAATGGGGGCGACCCTAACGCGGTCGGTTTCCAGCAGATCGGACAGAACCGCAGCGGTCGCGTTGGTCAACGTGTGGACCCAGGCTCCGTGTTTGACCCGCCGCTCGATCAGTCGGGTGACCGTCTTGTTCGGCCGCTCGCCCCACCGATCGGCCAGCCACGGGCTTGCGTCGTGCACCGAACAAACGCAGGGAGAGCCGCCCGGCGGAGGTGTTACGTAGTTGCTTCCGTGCACCAGATCAACGTGTTTCAACGCGTCGGGAACCCGTCCAGCGAAACTGCCCCAGAACCGGAACGCGGCCGTTGCGCTGGGGACCCGCACAAGTTCGGCACCGGGAAAATGCGACCGTCCAGCGGTGGCGCTACCCGAGACTGCGAACTGGGTGACGTCGAAACCGCGCGATTCCATCGTCGGGACCAACAGGGAGACGAAGTGGCCGATTCCGCTGTTGGGATGGGCTAACGGGGTGACATCTATGGCGATGCGCATACCCAATGGTGACCGAAAAGCACTCTGTTCGGCACACCGCTGCGAATCGCCCAGCGATGTTATGGCCGGTACGATGCCCCGTTCCGGCGCAACAGGTGCGCCGTGACGTCGTGATGAAACGACAAGCGAGCGGGGAGTGTCACACTGACCGCACCAGCACCCGAATCTTCAGTTCCGACCTTGGTGAACGCATCTTCCAACGTCGGAATTCGTGGTCAACTCAAAGAGATCTGGACCTACCGAGAATTACTCGGCGGGTTGGTCCGCAAAGAACTCAAGGTTAAGTACAAGAACAGCGTCCTCGGATTTATGTGGACCCTGCTGAATCCGGCGCTCTATCTGGTCGTGTTTTGGCTGGCGTTTGACGTGTTGCTCGACAGCCGTGTGCCGCAGTTCTTCGTGTTCTTCCTGTCCGGCTACCTGGTCTGGACGCTGTTTTCCAACTCGATCGCGCTTGGGACGGGATCGGTCCTTGCGAACTCTTCCCTGGTCAAGAAGTTGTACTTCCCTCGCGAGGTGCTGCCGCTCGCCCAGGTTGGCGCGGCGATCGTACATTTCTTCCTGCAGTGCATCGTCTTGCTCGTGACGTTGGTGATCGTTTGGCACGACGTGTCGTTCCGATTCATGTTGCTGTTGCCGCCGGCGTTACTGATCGCGGTGGCGATGGCGACCGGTATCACCCTGGTGACGTCGAGCCTCAACGTGCGTCTGCGCGACACCGAACACTTCGTTGAGCTCGGCCTACTGGCATGGTTCTGGCTGACGCCGATCGTTTACCCGTTCGGCACGATCTACTCGGAACGGATCTCACCGCTGTTTCGCTGGGGTTTTGAACGAAACCCCATCACCGCCGTGATCATCACGTTCCAGCGGGCAATTCACAACGTCGTGTACTTCTGTGAGTCCACAGGCGAGGTGGACATCACCAACTGCCCAGACGTCAAACAGGTACTGCCGAATGAACCTATGACCTGGTACATCATCCAACTAGGTCTCGCAGGGGTTGTGTCGCTGCTGGTTCTGTACGGCGGACTGCGGTATTTCCGCAGGACGAGTGGCGACTTCGCCGAGGAGATCTGACGTGGCTGCGGCGATCGAGATTCGGGGCGTATCCAAACGATTCACCCTGCACCACGAAAAGTCGGCTTCGCTCAAGGAACAGATGCTCTCGTTCCGCCGCCAAACGACTTCGGAGTTTTGGGCGCTTCGCGACGTCACCCTCGACGTGGCAAAGGGCGAGACCCTCGGCATCCTGGGGCACAACGGTTCGGGAAAATCCACACTGCTCAAATGCATCGGGGGGATCCTGCGCCCAACCAAGGGCGAGATCCGGACCGCTGGGCGTCTGGCGGCTCTTCTCGAACTCGGTGCCGGTTTTCACCACGAACTCACCGGGCGCGAGAACGTCTACCTGAACGCGTCGATCCTGGGCCTGAGCAAGAAGGAAGTCGACGATCGGTTCGACGAGATCGTCGACTTTGCCGAACTCGAGCCATTCATCGACAACCAAGTCAAGAACTACTCCTCGGGGATGTTCGTCCGTCTCGGTTTTGCCGTTGCGGTGACGATCGAGCCCCAGATTCTTCTGGTCGATGAGGTCCTCTCGGTCGGTGACGAAGCCTTCCAAGCCAAATGCTTGGACAAGGTGAGCCAGTTCCAGGCCGAAGGCAGGACGATCGTTCTGGTCACCCACTCCTCGGACCTGGTGCGCCGGGTTTGTGACCGGGTGGCCGTGCTTGACCACGGCAACTTGATCGCTCTCGGACCGCCTGAGGACGGTATTCAGGTCCTTCGTGAGCACCTGTTTCGGCGCCGTCAGACGACGGGCAGTCTGGACCCCGAACTGGATGCCCTCATCGAAGCGACCAAGGACTCGGACCGGGTTGCCGAGCGGACCCTGCGTGCTCGCTTTACCTCGGTGGCGACCAAACACGAAAAGTCTGACTCGCAGCGGTGGATGACAACGGGCGGGTGGCTCGAACTACAGGTGCGTTTCGCCTGCCGGTACGAGATCGACGATGCCGTGTTGACCGTTCAGGTCCACGATGGGCTCGGCCAGATCCTGTTTCAGGCCACCAACGAGGACGTCGGCGCGCCCCTCGGCAAACTGCCCGATAGCGGCGAGCTCAATGTCCGTTTTCCCTCGATTCCGTTGAGAGACGGACGGTACTTTGTGTCCCTCGGTCTGCACACTGCCGACACGAGCGAGATTTATGACTGGCGAGAACAGCAGTACGAGTTCAATGTCCATAACCAAGAGTCCCGCCCGGGACTGGTGGATATCCCCATGCAGGTAGAGCTGCAGTCGAACTAACCACGGGCACGCACATGACCTCACAGAACGGTCCGAAGACGGGTGTCGGTCACGGCGATGACGAGCCCAACGCCGACGCCCCGCCACACGAGGTTTCGCCCGAGGTCGACCTCGACGCGTTGGTGCAAGCCGTCAAGGACGAGGTGGGCCGTGCCCGAGCGTCCGAAGACGCCTCGACGGCATGGTGGCGGGACCCGGACCTCGACCCGACAGATCCCGACGCACTGACCATCGGCAACCCGCGGTCGCTCAAAGGCCGGGCCAAAGATGTGGCCAAGCGAGGTGTGGGATTGCAACTTCGCGCTGCGCGCCGCCAGGCCGGGCGTTACGGATTGGCAACGCAAGACAGCGTCGACGAACTCGAAACTCAGCTCGCTCGACTGCAGGCGGCACAGACCCGAGCTGACCAGATTTGGTCGGTGTTGGCCGCCGTCAGCCCTGGCCTGGACCGGTCAGACTGGGCGACGGTTGTAGAGGCCCACGCTCCGTCGGCACATCCGACTCTCGTGGCCGCATGTCGTGCCGACCAATTCGATGACTCCGATGCGACTGCGGCGGGACGGCTTGGCAATTGGTACGTCCAGGCGCCAACCGCAGCGAAGGTTGCTGACGGTGTTGCGCTCCCCCTGGAAACCCCGGGGCGCCGGGGGTCGCTGCGAACGCACCTGGGACACATCCAACGCGGCGAACTCGCCGGGATCGTGATGTTGGGCGTCCTCGACGTTATTGCGCCGCCGGATCGACTGCAGATCCTGGACGCGTCCCGACGCGCTGTGCCGGCAGCGGCTCCGCTCAGTGTGGTGGTGTGGCACGGCACCGTGTGGGCGGCGACGGCAGGGGTACTTGCCGAAGATCTTGCTGCGCACCGGCCGTGGCGTGTCGACACGTGGCGAGCGATCGCTCCCCAGGTCGGGTGGTCGGTCCGAGACGTCGAGCACCACACCGGGTTTGACCTGATCAGGTTGATCGCGGCGTGACGGCGCCGATGCACGATGCCGGCCCGGTCGCCGCCGTGCATCAGTTCGTCGCGTCGTTCACGGCCCGCGACGCGGTCAGTCGACACGCGCAGCTTTTGCAACGGACGTTTCGTGCGCTCGGCCTCGACAGTGAGATCTATGCCGACCGGATAGGGCGTGGCCTCGGCCGCCAGGCTCGTCCGTACCTCTCATACGCGCCTGAGGGACCGGCCGCTCAGCGGGTGCACATCTATCACTTGGCGACGGGTTCGCCGGTTGCCGACACGGTGTCGCATCGACCCGAAAAACTCGTGGTCAACTATCACAACCTGACGCCTGCCAAGTACTTCGTCGGCTGGGACGACGCGATGGTCGCCGAGCTGGAGCGTGGCGAACGCCAGGCACGCCGATTGGCGGCCCGGGCAGATGCGACGATCGCCGATTCGACCTTCAACGCCGAGGAGTTCGCCGCTCTGGGCGCCTCACCCGTCGCGGTCGTCCCGGTGCTCGCCGACCGAATGACGACCGAAGCGACGGGCCAGATCCGACCCGTCCACCGTGACCTCGGGGTCCGCACGCGTCGAGCCCGATGGTTGTTCGTGGGGCGCCTCACCCCGAACAAGGCCCAGGACCGTCTGGTGCGAGCCCTGGCGGTCGCGATTGCTCGCTACGACGACCAAGCGTCACTCGACCTTGTCGGAGGGCCTTCGCCTGCGTCCTATGGCGCCTATGTCCGACAGGTGGCCAAGAGTCACAAGGTGGCGGGCCGCGTGCGAATTCATGGTTCGATCGGGCACACCGAACTCGCGAATCTGTATCTCCTTGCCGACGTCTTTGTGAGCGCCTCCCAGCATGAAGGCTTTGGGATCCCGCTGGTAGAAGCGATGGCGACCGGATTGCCCGTCGTCGCGACCGATGCTGGCGCTGTAGCGGAGACGGTGGGCGATGCCGGACTGATGCTGCCCGACGACGATCCCGAAACGTTGGCGGCGGCGGTGCACACCCTGAGCACGAACCCGGAGGCAGTGCATGCAATGCGTTTGCGGGGGTTCGATCGGGTCACCAACCTGGACTGGCGGAAGAGTCGGGTGGAGTTCGTCAAACGGATGATCGAGATGGGAACGCTGCCCGCCGGGTTCGGTCCACGAGTGGAAGCGCTCAGCAGCCGGTGACACTTCGAGTTGGTGTTGTGGTCCCTCGGTATGGTGCCGACGTCATCGGCGGGGCCGAACATGCCGTGAGGTCGCTCTCGCGTCACTTGGCGCTGTCCGGTGTCCGCATGACGGTGCTGACGACCAACTCGACCGACTATCGGACGTGGGAACCCACGCTTCCCGTCGGTGAGACGCGTGAAGACGGGGTAGCGGTCAAACGCTTTGCGGTCGCGTCGGGCCGTCACCCGGACTTCGACCGGATCGGGGGTGCGGTCCTCAGCGCGCCGAGGGCGGCATCGCCGGCCGACCAGCTCGGCTGGTTGCGCGCACAAGGACCGACGAGTCCTGACCTGCTCGACGCGATCGAGGCTTGGGATGGCGATCTCCTCTGTTTCTCGCCCTACCTTTACGAACCGACGGTTCTAGGTCTGGAACGGGCTCAGGTGCCCACCGTGCTCCTACCGGCCGCACACCGGGAGCCAGCGCTCACCCTTCCGATGATGGACGCGGTGTTCGCCAGCGCCGATGTGGTGGCCTGCTACACCGAAGCCGAAGCGCAACTCGTTCTCCGCCGTTTTGGCCTCGCCCACCGCAACGTCGCGGTCGTCGGCCTTGGAGTTGATCCGCCCCCTCCGGCAACAGATGTCAGGCCGGGAACGGGGACGCTCTTGCCGGTGCAGGCTCCGTACCTGTTGTGCCTCGGACGAGTGGACGACGGGAAGGGCGCTGGCGTGTTGGCACGCATGTTTCATGCGGCGCGGTTGCACGATGACGGCCTGTCGCTGGTGTACGCCGGTCCGGTTGCACAAGAACCCCAGCCTGGCCCCGGCCTTGTCACCCTCGGGCCGGTGAGCGACGACGAAAAGTGGGCGTTGCTCCGCGGCTGTGCGGCGCTGGTGTCACCCAGCCCGCACGAAAGTTTCTCGTTCGCCATCATGGAGTCGTGGCAGGTCGGGCGTCCCGTCCTTGTCAACGAAGCCTGCGACGTGACCACGGCTCATGCTCGCAGGTCTCAGGGCGGCATCAGTTTTGATGCGCCAGACACCTTCGCTGCGTTTGCTCG
Organism: Acidimicrobiia bacterium; assembly: GCA_018003035.1. GTDB lineage: Bacteria > Actinomycetota > Acidimicrobiia > IMCC26256 > JAGNEX01 > JAGNEX01. The sequence goes on along the minus strand of JAGNEX010000005.1, from coordinate 50,353 downwards.
ACTGCTGGTGCGCGAACCCCAAGTCGCGTCGGCACTTGGCGCGAACGGAGCTCGCTACGTTGCGCAGAACTACGGGTGGCAGGCGGTCATCGAACGCCTTCGCGGCGCCTTCGACGTTGCCCTCACGTTGAGAGCCACCGCACGCTCCGTCAACGCACCGCCCGGAGGCACTCGGAGCGGTTGTTGATAAGTGGTTGAATATTGCGCTTTGCTCCAATGACCTGCAGAATGTTGCAGCGGGGAAAGGTGCGGCATGACGAAAACGGCGTGATGAGCCACTGAACGTGGCGAATCACGTTTGTGGAGCGCGCCATGTCTGAAAGTCGACCAACTTCTGAACTAGGCCCCCATGTTTCTGGGCGGCACGTGCCGCCCACCGATAAACCCCCTGTGATCCATGACTGGGAGGTGGATGGCCCGTCCAACCGCTTTGGTTCGCTATGGCAGAGCTATATGCGCAACGGGGAATGGTTGGGCATCCTGACCTGGCGTCATTTTCCAGACGTCGATCTGGACGAACTCGACGAACGAGCGATGACGCTGCGGTATCGGCCGGAAGCCAAGCCAGGAATCGCGCTCGTCATCGACGCAGGCGTACGTGACGGCAAGCTCTGGGTGCTTGAAGAGGTCGAGACGAAGGACACTGTCGCTGACGTGGCCCTCAACGAGGGATTCGACTCGGCGGCGAGCCTTGACCGTTTAGTCCGGTCGATCGGTCGCTCGATGGAGGCACTGCACCAGCAACGGATCGTGCACGGAGCGATCTCGGCTGACAGCTTTCACATGCGAGCCGATGGCACCTGCGAACTGGCCCATGGCGGCCTCGGCACCATTCGGCATCTCGAAGCGCGATCCGACGGACCCGAGGCGCTTAACGCGGGTTTGCGTGCCGGAGCGCGAGCACCCGAACTCGCTGCTGGGGATAAACCCACAGCGGCTTCCGATCGCTACGCGCTCGGCGCGGCCATGTACCAGGCAGTGACCGGCGTTGAACCGTCGCCAGCAGATCTGGAACCCGGTGCCGTATCAGAGCTGCTGCGAAGTTTGGGCGCTGCAGTTCCGACTTCGGTTCGAGGTTCGCTGCCCCGGCTCCTCAGCCCCGAGCCGTCAAAACGTGCTGCTGGCCTGACCGTTTTGCACCGCTTTGGCGGTGAACGGCCCGCCGCGGCGCCACGTCCTCGTTCTACGGTCAACGACACCGAGCAGACGATGGCCGTACCCGCGCAACCCGATCTCATCGGCCGCGAGGTTGGTGCGAAGCCCGGTCAAAGCCCGTGGGCTGAGGAGCCGGAGGAACTGGACGAGACCACGATCGTGCCGATCGGATTCGACGGTTTGCCTCGGACGAGAACCGAGGACATCCCGGCCTACCGAGCGTCGGGTCCGATCAAGATCAGCACCACGCCGACCGGCGCTGGCAGATCGGACGATGACGTCGACCTGACGACGATCAGCGGACCGAGCGCTGCGACCAACGTGCTGTGGACGCCGCAACCAAACCGGTTGGGAGGCTCGCTCGGCCACGAGGATGAGGCTGACGACGACGCAGACGCCCATGTCAGCAGGAAGGACCGTCGCCGACCGCAGCCGCCCAATCCGTCGAAACCTTGGCTGGTGGCGGCGTTGGCCGTCGTGGCGACAATCGCAGGGCTGATCGTCCTGACCAGGGAAGATGGCCCGTCGAGCCGGCGAGGCTCGGTCGTCGCCGGCGCAGCCGAAGAGGCTGGCGCATCGGAAACCTCAGGCGGCGACGACTCAGAGGGCGGGTCTGCAAACGCAGGTCAAGCATTGTCGGGGATGTCGGTGACGATCGGCTCGAAGGCTTACACCGAACAGCGGATACTCGTCGAGATCGTCGCCGAAGCCCTAGAGGCCCAAGGCGCAGTGGTGGAGCGTCAGTTCAACATGGGCGGCACCCCAGAGCTCCGCGAAGCCCTGCTCGACGGCAACATCCAGATGTACCCAGAGTTCAATGCGACCGCTTGGTCGGTGATCTGGGAGGAGACAGATGAGCCGCCGGCTCAGGGCACCGAGCTCACCAAACTTCTCGATACACGGGACAAGGCCGAGAACGGGATCGAGTGGGTGGGCTTCGCCCCGTTCAACAACACCTACGGCTTCGCTGTTCGACAGGCGACAGCGGAACTCGATGGGATCGCTACCACCGACGACTTGGTGGAGTGGATCGAGAGCGACGACAGCGTTGTGGTCTGTATGGAGCCCGACTTTCGGTCGCGGGTCGACGGGCTAGCCAGATTTGAAGAACAGACCGGCTTTGCCATCCCCGAAGGCCAGATCAAAGAGCTTGCGGGTTCTGACATCTATCTGGCGCTCGCCGCCGAGGAATGCGATGTCGGCGAGGTCTTCACCACGGACGGGCGACTGGTTGCGATGCATTTGGCGGTGGTCGACGGGGCAGATGTCTTTGAGCCCTACAACATTTCTATGACCGTGGACGCGGCTGTCTTGAAGAAGTACCCGGCCGCTGCCGGCGTCATCGACAAGGCCCTCGCTGGACTGGATACTCAAACGATGACCCGTCTCAATAGCGAGGTCGATGTCCTTGGGTCGAGCGAGGCGACGGCCGCCTACTCCTACCTGGAATCCCGCGACCTTGAACCAGCAACCCAAAACACGGTAAAGGCGGCGAGTAACTAGGCCGAATCGACGTCCCTGCAGTTCGTGCAGCGCCCATACAGGTCGATCGAGTGGTGGGTGAGCTGAAAGCCTGCCGCTCGAGCGGCCACATCCAGCTGGTTATCGACGAGGTCTTCAAAGCCGTCCGGTAGGACGATGTCTGCGACCTTCTCGCAGCCGAGACAGACCAGGTGGTGATGGTGCTCGCCGAGCGGTTCGGCCAGCTCAAAATGCGCGTGATCCGCCGGGGTTGCGATGCGGCGGACGACACCGCACTGTTCGAGCACGTCCAGGTTCCGGTAGGCAGAGCTCTGTGGGAGGTCGGGCGTGAGCTCGACGATTTCGGGCAAGGTCAGTGGCTCGGCCGCTTTGAGCATCGTTTCGATGAGGCGTCGACGGCCGGTCGTGTAGCGCTGGTTGGAACGCGCCAACCACCGACGGACCTCTTCGTGGACGTCGTCCGTCACCGCTTTGAACCAGCGTCTGGGAATGGCGGCGCGCCCGGAGCCTCGGTGGGGGTGGATTTCACTGACGGACCGGGCTCGGTGTGTGCATGGTTATGACCCTGGCCCTGACCCTGGCCCTGGCCCTGACCCTGGCCCTGAACATGGCTGTGACTGTGGGTGTGAGTGTGGTCACCGTCGCCGTGATGGCCGTGAGCGTCGACGAGGACTGCGGTCGCTACGTCGGGATTGTCTTCGGCCAACATGCGCTCGCCGAAGGCTGCGGCCAAGGGGCCAGGTTGGAGGACTCGTTCAGGTGGTCCGGCGGCCACCAAGCTGGTTCGCAACAGAACCACTTCGTCGCAGTGCTGGGCTTCTTGGACGTGGTGTGTCGAGATGACGATGAGTCGGCCGTTGGCCCGCTCTGAGTCGATGAGCTCAAGGATGATCTGCTGGCTCGGAAGGTCGAGTCCGGTGATGGGTTCGTCGAGTAACAAGCAGGCCGCGTCTTGGGCGAGCGCGGCAGCGATTCGAACCCGCTGCTGCTGTCCGCCGGATAAGTCGCCGAAAGGTCGCCGCATCAGTGATGCGACGTCCAGGCGTTCGGCGGAGCGTTGGATCAGCTCTTTGTCGCTGCGGCGCACGCGGCCCCACAGACCGCGGCGCTGATATCTGCCCATCGTGATCACCTCACCCGCGGTGATCGGAATCCAATGACGCTGATCGTGGTGCTGTGTGACGTGTGCGGCCGGTAACGTCCCGGTGATCGTGCCCTTCGATGGCGAGATAAGGCCTGATAGCAAGCGCAAAAGGGTGGTCTTTCCGGATCCGTTTGGCCCCATGAGCGCGACGCTCGTACCCGTTTTCAGGGTCAGCCGATTCACACTCAGAGCGAGATGCCCATCTAGGGTGACTTGAATATCGGAAAGTGTGACCACCGGTTCTCCACACGTCATGGTTGTGACGGTCAGATGGTGCATGCTAATGGGGTTGCGGGCGGCTGCGTCGATGGTCCAACACGGGCCATGATGGGGCAGCGGGGCCGACCGCACGGCTCGACAGGTGTTTGGAGACGAAATGGGACGCACCAGACTTGCCCCACGCTCTCGTGAGGCGATGCTGTCGGTGCGCGACATGATCGGCGAACTGTCGCAGATGGTCGTCGAGTGCGCAGAGACCGAACAAGAGTTGTTGGAAGGTCAGCGGATGCTCGGCCGAGCGATGGCGCTGGCATCTGAACTCACCTTGGACTGTGAGCCTCACTCTCCGTGGTTCATGACGATGAACACGCCGTCTCGTTTTGTAGGCGGCGGCAGCCCCGATATCGACTATCGGGTTGCGACGATCGACGGCTCCCGTGCCTACCGAATCGACGGCGTTCGGGGTTCGAGTCCGTACCTGTCCTTCCAGATCCTGGCAGGACAGGGTGTCGAGCCCCGCCGCATGGCCGCCTATCTCTCCGACGCGGACCTTGCGGTACAAGCCGACCGATCATTCAGCTTCTTGTTGGGCCCTAAAGAGACCAAACCCGCCGAGACTGGACACCAACCTTTCATCGAGGTTCCGAGAGACGTGTCTGCGGTCTTGGTACGCGACTACCTCGCGGACCGCGAGGTCGATGTCGTTTCGTCGCTCGACATCACGGCGGTCGGTCCAGCGGGTTCGCCAGCGGCGATTGAAGACCACGCCTTGGCGGAACAGTTCACGACGATGGCGTGGATGATCGCTCGACTCGCAACCATGTTCAAGACTGTTCAGCCAGAGCTTCTCCAGATGCCTAACCAGCTCGTGGCGGCGTCGTCGTCCGATTTGGGCGCAGGTGAGAGCACGCCAGACAACCACTATCTGATGGCGATGTTCCGCCTCCGGCCGGGTGAAGCCTTGGTCGTCGAGTTTGAGGCACCGACCGATGCGTACTGGTCGGTCAGCCTCGAGAACATCTGGCATGAGTGCGTCGAGCCCCGTCAGCGACATAGTTCGGTGACCTACGCCAAGGCCCGCGCCAGCGCGGAGGGCCGCGTGCAACTGGTGGTTACCGATGGGGCAAGCGAACACCCGAACTGGCTCGATACCGGCGGTCATGCGCGCGGGTTCATCAATGTTCGTTCACTGATCAACCCCATCTCGTTCGGAGCGAACGCACGGGTTGTCCCCGCTCGGACGCTACGGGTTCACTGAAAATCCCGGCTCGCTCTCGCCTCCAGCACGGCTCGACTCACCTGTGCTGGAGACAATCGCCAGAGCTTGTGATGATGCCGGCAAGGGCATTCTCGGAGGCGGGATAGAAGTCCCACACATCGACGCCAACGTTGATCATTCGCTCGTTGGTCAACCAGCGTTGGTGGACGTGACCGTGGACCAACCAGCCTCCATCGTCGGTCGGGCGGTGTGCCTCAAAGCTGGGTTCAGCGTGAGTATCACCTCGGTAGGGAAAGTGGCTCGCCTTGACCGTCACGTCGCCAACCGTGGTGGTCGTGCCAAAAACGACCGAAGAGAAACCTGCAGCTCGATACGCCGCCGTCCATTTTCCGGGGGTGGGGAACTCGTCGAAACATCGATCGTGATTGCCAGCGACGAGCACCTTGTCGCCGTGCAGTTCGTCGATAAGGGCGAGTGACTGGGCGATCGGGCCGAGGGCTACGTCTCCGAGCACCCACACTTCGTCGTCGTCCGCCACCACGCTGTTCCAGCGGTCGATGAGTGCACGGTTCATCTCGTCGACATCGCTGAAGGGTCGATCGCAGTACCGGATGATGTTGGCGTGACCGAGGTGCAGGTCGGCGGTGTACCAGCGAGCCATGCCACATGGTGACACGCCGCTGCCTACGGGGGGCGTCTCAACGAAGAAGGGTGCGGGCTGGCCAAAGCCGTCCCGCACCCCATTCACAAATCGTTATTGCAAAGGTCAAACGTGTTTTAGAAGAGGCCGCCCAGCAGTCCCATCAGCTCGCCGAGGAGCATTTCGATGATCTGCATCAGAAGGTCCATCAGAAAAGGCATGATTGCGTCAAGCATTGTTTTTCCCCCTAGGTATTCGAAAACCGCCCCTCAGTGGTCCCGTTTTTGCCACGAGGTGCGGGAATTGCTGCACCGCCGCCGGACGGCGACAGCGTCCGGGTCTAGCCGCGGGGATGCCGAACCCAGCGCATTGCTTAGCACTCCTGTGTCTGGGTTGGGAAATGAGAAAGTCCTGCTGTGGGTAGGCGTGCGACGGATGACACACTTGTTCGATGTGTCGAAACATCACCATTCTCCGCGGCCTTGAGCCGCCAGCAACCGAGACCGAAGTGCGTGCAGCGGCCCTTCAGTACGTACGTAAGGTCGGTGGCCTGCAGCAGGTGTCTGCAGCGAACCAGCCTGCCGTCGACCGGGCCGTCGAAGCTGTTGCTTTGGCGACCCTTGAGCTGCTGAACGACCTTCCCGAACGTCGTCAGCCGCCGACGAGCGAACCGCCGTTGCGACGTATCGCCCGTCGGCAAGCGGCCAGCTCGACGCCGAACACCTGAACACTGGCGGTTTCTGGCCGGCAACCGGCGCGCCGAAGGGCTGCTGAACCACCTCAAACGACCAGACGTTGAATCTTCAAAACGTCCAAAGGGATACCACTCCACGTAGAATCCCCCGATGGCGGTTGCCGCTCCAGACAACCATCAGGTGCTCGTCTTTTTGACTCAGCTGGTGGCCATACTCCTCGTCGCACGGACCCTCGGGTATTTACTCCACCGAGTTGGGCAGCCCGCAGTCGTAGGTGAGCTATTGGCTGGCGTCGTCTTGGGACCGTCAGTGCTGGGCAAGATCGCTCCGGGAGCTTTTGATTGGCTCTTCCCAGACGGCGATATGCAGAGCGGAATGCTCTATGCAGTTGCGTGGCTGGGGCTTGTTCTGATGCTTTCCGCGGCCGGTTTTGAATCCGACCTTGGTGTGCTGAAGAAGCTGGGCCGACCGGTGGCGATCATCAGCGTCGCCTCCTTGGTCGTGCCCATGATCGCTGGATTCGCCCTCGGTATGGTGACCGTCGCTGACCTTCGCGGGATCGACACCACGACGACGATCTTTGCGCTGTTTATCGCCGTGGCCTTGTCGATTTCGTCGCTACCCGTAGCGGTGCGGGTGTTGAGCGAGATGGGCATGATCCGGCGCGACGTGGGTCAGCTGATCCTCGCGTGCGCTATAGCCAACGACGTCGTTGGGTGGGTCCTGCTTGGGGTGGTGGTTGGATTCGCCGATTCGGGGGCGCTCGATCCTTCTGATCTGTTGCGAACCGTTCTGTACCTGATCTTGTATCTCGGCGGCATGTTTGTTCTCGGGCGGGTGCTCGTGGACCGCGTGCTGCAGCGAACCGCCACGATGGCAGCGATGTCGACGACGCCGACGTTCGTGCTCGTGACGATGGTGGTGATGAGCGCCGCGCTCACCCAGGCGTTACATCTTGAAGCGGTCCTCGGTGCGTTCGTTGCCGGACTGGTGATCGGCGGGTCTCCGTGGCGCGATGAGCGGGCGTCGCGGCTGATCGAACAGGCGGCAGGGGCCTTCTTAGCTCCCGTCTTCTTTGCGACCGCCGGACTTCGCATCGACCTTGCGGTGTTCGCTGACAGCACCGTGCTGTTTTGGACCGCGGCCCTGGTCGTGGTCGCGACCCTCGGGAAGGCGATCGGAGCATCCGGCGGGGCATCGATCGTCGGTCTGCCCCGACCCGAACGCATGGCGCTGGCAGCCGGCCTGAATGCTCGTGGAGCGCTCGAGATCGTGATCGCTTCGGTCGGGCTGTCGATCGGTGTGCTCAACGAAGCCTCCTACGGCGCGGTCGTCGCAATGGCATTGATCACCACCCTCATCGCACCACCAGCGCTGCGTATCGCACTGCGCAACTGGCCGGGCAACGCCGCGGAACAACAGCGACTCGCCGAAGAGGAGCAGCGCCGGCAGCGCCTCGTCATCGGTACCAGACCGCCAGTGCTGTCGACAAGACGAGGAGACGCGTCGAGCGCGGCGGCACAGTTCTTGCACCACACCTGGCCACCTGGTGTGGACGTGACGGTCGTCACCGCCGGGTCGGACGCGTCGATACCGCTCGTCGGTCTTGCCGAGCGCTTCAAGGGCCGACGCCTGCGTGAAAGAACGAGCCAGGACGACACGATCGAGAACCTCCTGCAGACCGAGGCCGCGCGTGGCCCGGGATCGATTGTGACCGGCTTGCCGCCGGGGTCAGGCAGTTCGCAGCTTCCAGCGCCAATCGGCAAGCTCCTCGATCAGACCCAGATCCCGATGGTGTTGGTACGCGATTCCTCCGCGGGTCCGTCAGACCTCTCGACGAGCCGCAAGGTGCTTGTGCCGGTCGCAGGCACCAAATCGGCCCGCGCTGCCCAGGAGTTGGCTGCCAACTTCGCCCGCTCGACGGGCAGTGAGGTCATCTGCTTGAACGTCGACACCCGCCAGCGAGTGCCCTACACGGAACGCCGCATGGGGGACACCACACCATTGAGTCGCGCCGAACCGGCTCTGTTCGACGCGCTTGAAACGATGGAGTCCTACGAGGTCAGTGCGCGAGCGCTCGCTTTGCGAGGGCGGGGACTTTCCGACCATGTCGCTCGGCTGATCGCCTTGGGCGATGTCGACATGGTGATCGTGGGGACGACGCTTCGCGAACATGGCTCGCAGCGAAGTGTCGGGCCGGCTGTGGAAACGCTGCTGCGCGGGGTCGATGTGCCGTTGATCGTGGTGACCCTTCCGCCCGGTTGGGCAGGGTGGCATCGAGTCCACGGATAACGGCGAACGACCTGCTCCAAACGGGTTTTTGCCAGCTCTGGGACCGGGGGCAATCGGTACTCCGAACTCCCAATATCAACGTCGTTTCACCTGGTCGACGCGGCGAAAGGCCCTGCCTATGATGGCCTCACCGTGGTGACTCAGCGTGGTGACTTTGTTCGTTTGAGTCAACCCTCGGTGATTTCAGTCTGACCTGACACGCGGCGGATCACGACTCGAAGGTGGCTTGAGCCATGGCGTACGACGAGGACATCATCCCTATCCAGCCGCTGATCCGGAGTATCGCGCGCGGCGCATGGGTCGGTGCTTTGACCGTCGGTCTGCTCTCCGTCGGCTGCGGCATCTTGCTGATGTTTTGGCCGGGACCGACCCTTGTGGCGATCGCCGTTTTGCTCGGTATCCAGATGCTGATCTCGGGCATTTACCGAATCTTTCTGTCCTTTGACCGGGCAGAGCACCATCGGATCCTCGCGGCCGTCAGCGGAGTGATCGTGTTGGTAGGCGGCATCATCGTGTTGCGGCGACCGTTCACCGGAATTGGTGCACTGACGCTGTTCATTGGGATCGCCTGGTTGGTCTCAGGAATCATCGACCTTGCGGACGCGGTCAACGGTGAGAACACCGACAACAGGGGTTGGGAAGCCGTGCTTGCCGTCCTCAGCATCGCAGCCGGGATTGCTGTGTTGGTGTGGCCGACACCGAGCATCGGCGTGATCGCTTGGGTTTCGGCGTTGTACTTGATCATTTTGGGAGCCATGTTCATGGTCGCTGCATTCAGGGTACGGCGAACAGCCGAGTAGCTCACCGGGTGCCGAAGGGCGTGGCCCGCTTCGAGACTGGAGCGCGCTGCAACCAGTGGCGCGACGGTTGGTTGTGAAAGCGGCTCTCGCTCCTTGGGGTTCTCCGTTGGAACGGACTTGTCAGTGTCAGAGAAATCGAAGTCGGACCATCCCGCAAAGCCCGAAGTGAATGACCCGACCGCTGGCGATAGCTCCGACGGCGACGACCGCGACGACCGCGACGACCGCGACGACCGCGACGACCGCGACGACCGCGACGACCGCGACGATTCTGACCGGAACAACGGCTCAAAACGGTCTACGGGCGGCGAGGATCGTCGCGGCGCTGCACGGACGAGTAGCCGCGCCGCGACCGACCTGCGCGAAAAGCTCTTCGACATCGCTTCCAAGGACACACTTCCGGGTCTGAACGGCACGCTGCAGATGCTGAAGCTGCTGTGGAAGAACCCGTGGGGTCAACGAATTCTCGTGTACTGCGCGGGAATCTTTGTGTTGGCTGGCGGCATCTTGTTGTGGCCGCAGCCGACCGGAACCGTTGTGTCAAGGATCGTCGGACTGGGCGTTGGTTGGATGGGCGCCGGATCGGTGCTGTTGTCCTTCACCGAACGGGACAAGCGGCGCGCGCTCGTCATGGGGTTGGCGGTCATCGCCATTGGTCTGGTGCTGTTTGTCTGGGGAAGCGATTCTCCAGCGTTTGCGGCCCGGGTGCTCGGGGTTGCCGTCCTGCTGTTTGGGTTCCTCCGCATCCGTTCGCTCTACAAGACGTCGGGCATGTTGTCGGCGTTGGCGCTGGGGTTTGCGTCGCTGGCCATTGGGCTGATGTTCCTGCTGCTAGCCGACAATCTGATTCTGTTCGTGCTGCGGGCTGTCGCCTTTGCGTGGGCCGGTTTGGCGTTCTTCTCGCTCGTCGTCCTGCTCGACCCGAGCCGGTCCGTGCCCGTGCGCTATTCGACCCTCGCGGGGTTGGTGGGACAGTGGCTCGATGCCCGGACGCAAAGCGCCGCTGACCGCCGTTCGGTCTATGACAAGGTCATCTTCGAAGGGCATGACGGGGTCGGACGGACGCGGCAGTTCTATGTGCTGATGGGCTTTGCGTCGGTCATCGCGTCTCTCGGGATTCTTAGTGATTCGACGGCCGTGGTCATCGGGGCCATGTTGATCGCTCCGCTGATGACGCCGTTGATGGGTACCGCTGTGAGCCTGACCATGGGCTGGCCCAAGCGCCTGCGAAGTGAGGGAACGCTCGTCTTGGGCGGTATTGCGGTGGGTATCGGTATTGGAGCGCTGACGTCGCTGATGTCGCCGACCGTCGTCGATACGGTGAACAACTCTCAGATCGCTTCGCGATCAAACCCCACCCTGCTCGACCTGTTCATTGCAATCGCTGCCGGTGGGGCCGGCGCATTCAGCCTGTCCCGCAAGGAAAGCTCCGGGTCGCTGCCGGGGGTCGCCGTCGCTATTGCGTTGGTTCCGCCCCTTGCCGTGACCGGCATTTGTTGGTCCCAGTCCGACTGGGGCCGCGGCACCGGAGCGCTGCTGCTGTTCGCGACCAACGCGTTGGCGATCATCCTTGTGGGCGGCTTCACGTTCGTTCTGACCGGGGTTGCGCCACTTCACCGAGTGTCGGAAACAAAGAATCGAATGCGAACTGCTGCGGTCGGGTTTGCGGTCGCTGCTGCCGTGGTGGTCAGCATCCTGATGTTGAACGGAAGTCGCTCGGCTTCGAACCTCCTCGGGCAGGCGCGGGCCGAAAAGGTGGCGCAGGAGTGGGTCGATCAGTCAAAGAACCATCGCTTAGAGCGGGTCATCCTGTCTGACGATCAGGCAACGGTGGTCATCACGGGAACACAGTCCGGCGTGCCGAGCGTGCAACAACTCGCCGATGACCTCAGCCAGAAGTTGGGACGGTCGATCAAGGTCGATCTTCGAACGATCCTCGAGGACCGATACCAGGCCGACGGGTCACAGGGTTCGGGCTCGTGAGCAGTGCCAAGGCGGGTCTAGGTCGGTGATTGAACCGTCCAGCGGTCGTGGAGACTTCGCTCGTTGGCGGGCGTGAGTCGGTCACGCCTGCTGGCCGGCCCGACGTGCTGTGACGTAGCCCCATCCGACCGTGGCGAGCAGCACCGCCCCGTAAGCAACCAGCAAGACGTCATCTGTTGCCGAGGCGCGCATACCGTCGGGCGTGATCGCCATGAGCGCGTGGGGCAGAGGGTTCGCCGTGTTTGGCGCGTCGATGATCAACCGGAGGGCTCCATTGCTGGCCTCCAATGCGAGCCACAGCCAGTTGACGATCCCGATCGCTCCGATCGCTCCCAGGGCTAGGGCTGCCGGCCGCGAAAACCTACCCAGCCATACGGCGATGAGCAGGGTGGCGATTGGCATGACGACGACGATCTGGCGGCCGGGCACCCACCAGCCGTGCATGGTGAACGCCACAAAGGTGGCGGTGAGCCAACCGCTGGCAACGATGAAGAGCAAGAGGCGCAGTCCAGAGCGTCGCGCCCCGGCCGCAGCACCCAGCCCGACGGGGAGAAGCAGCCAAAATGGCTGCCAGACGGCGATGCCAAACGTGCGGTCGAGCAGCAGACCGACGAGTCGCCGCGTCCGCCCGACCGGATTGGGGGAGCTTCCCATCACGCTGAACTCGCCGGTCTGGATGAAATGGTCGCCCGTGGCGTACGCGGTCCAACCGCCGAACATCTCGCGGTGAGCCACCAAGTAGACGACGCCACACAACGCGACAAAGCAGGCGGTCACCACTAGCAGCGCTCCGTCGTCTCGCCGCGTCCACACCAGCGCCAAACCTGCCGCTGCCGCCACCGGTAAGTACTTGATCGAGAGCCACGGCATGAGCGTTACGGCCAACACCCCCGCCCAGAACCACCACTGGAAGGCATCGTCGCTCGCCGGGGTCAGCAGCGCACCGACGATGACAAGCAGCAGACAGGCGGCCACAATCTCGGGGTACACCTGGGTGGAGTACGCGGCAAGCGGCAGCGAGCAGCCAGCCGCGATCGATGACGTCGCCGCCACTGAAGGGGCGACGCCCAGCTTTCGGATTGCTATCCATGCGGTCCCGACGGCGCACGCAACCCCGAACGCAATCAGCGCCGCTTTTGCCCCTCGCCAGCCTCCGAGACGCATAGGGACCGCCAAAAGCGCGGGCAAACCGGGGTCGTGAGGGCTGATCTGGGTTCCCTGCGGGTCGAGGCTGAACGTCTGGCCATTCAGATCTGCTCGGTGGTACGTGCGAAAGCGTTCTTCGGCGAGCTCGTCGGCGATGTTGAGGTCGCCATCTTCCCCAATGCTCGTCGCCGTCAGGAGGTACTGCGGCTCGTCGCCGCTGACCCGAGCACCGTACGTCGCCCGCGCGTTGAGGCCCGCAAGGTTCGCCAGGAGAACCGCCACCGCCACGATCAAAAGCCATGAACGAATCGGGAGCTGGCTCGGCGTTGGTGCCGCGCTCTGGGACTTAATCTTCGACCACAAAGCGTTCAAAGCCTTGCGTCGCGTTGGCCCACCGGTTGCGGTCCCATGCGCCGTCGACGCCGAGGCAGGCAGCCGCGTCGAGGCCCATCTGCATGACGTGGTGGATGTTGTCGCCGCTGATTCGCCCCTGTCGGCCGAGGAGCGTGACTCCAGCTCGATCGTCGAGCGAGGCCAAAAGGCATGCCCTGCGGTCTTGATCACCTGGTCGCAGCACCGGGTATACCGAGGCGATCCGGCGAGTTTCGCAGTGCACCACCGGTCCGCTGGGCGCGAGGCCGATCCGGCTCATTGCCTCGATGACGAGCGTCTCAAGTTCAGCATCGGATGCCTGCCAATGGACGTCGCCGGGTGTCGACGCAATTTCTGCACACAGGACGGTCTGGCCGACCGGGTCGGGTCCGTCTCGGTACTTCTTCGGTTCGGACAAACGGTGAAATGGGACGTCGAGGTCGGGTACGTAGTGCGCGTCGAAGCTGCTGAACTCGTTCTGTTTAAGGGCGAGGTACACGAGGAGGACGCCGCGACGGGTCGGGGCAGAGTCGCTGGTGGCGGGTTCCCCAACCGTGCCGTCCGTCCGGCTCGCCCCAGAGTTGGCCGCCGTCGAACAAGCTGACATGAGCGATTCGGCGGTTCCGGTCCAAAAGATGCGCCCAGCCTCGATGCGGCGGCGGTCGCCCAGGGTGATCATTGGTTTGCTGGTGACATCACCAAAGGCAATTCCTGCCACCTCGGTAGAGGTCAGGATCGTCGCTCCTCCGTCGACGATTCGCGCGGCCAGGGCTTCGACGACCTGGCCGAAGCCAAGCCGCGGGTACCAAAACGTGCCTTGCGGGCCGCGGCGCAGCGCCGAGATGAGCGCCCCCGGCGATCTGACGCTGATCCGTCGCCTCGCGAGTTCACCGTCGAGTTCGCTGGGGTCGACACCCCAGAGCTTGGTGGACATCGGTCGGTGAAAGCGTTCGAGCGCAAAGCTCCCGAGCCCCGACGAAATGACCGTCTCGTAGGTGTCTGGCCCGTCGAATACACGGCCACGCCTCGCAGCGCGTCGCAGAGCCGAGCCGGCAACGCTTGATGTGGCACGAGCAGCGATGCCAATCGGGAGGTCTCGCGCCAAGGCCTTCGGCTGCAATGGGAACGCTGTCCAGCCGCCCGCCACTCGAAGACGTCCCCTGCGGGGTCGAATCTGCAGGTCGTCGCCCAGCAGGTCCGCGAGCAACTGTGCGACCTCGGGCGGAGCGGCAGGATGAAGACGGTGGCTGCCGTAATCGACCCGTTGACCGGCGACCTCAAAACTGGCCGACATGCCACCCACCGTTGGGGCGGCCTCGATCAGCAGGAGCGAGTGGCCGCGACGAACCGCAGCGTCGGCCACCGTGAGGCCTGCGGGACCTCCGCCGACCACTGCAACGTCTACCGAAGTGGTCACGACCGTTGCCGTTCTTGGTTCATCTGTCCGGTGTCATCGGTCTGCGGATCAACGGTCTGGGCGCACGGCCACTTGGCGGTGCCCCGGCAGCAGTTCAACGTCGCCACGCTGACCGATTTCAAAGGGTGTTGTGTGGGACATCTCGACCGAGATCAACCCGTCTGGCACCTGCACCCGGTAACTCCAACGCGCGCCCTGGAACTCGGCGTCGACGATCGCGGCGGTGCCGTCTGACCGCTCGATGAACGTCACATCCGACGGACGCACCATCGCCAACGCCCCGTCCAGGCCGTCGACCGGAGCGTCGAGCGTTCCCAGCGACGTCTCCGGGGCAGCTTGCGTTCCAGCGAGCGGCAGGAACGCCGCTTCTCCCATGAATGCTCCGACAAAGCGGTCGACCGGGCGATGGAAGACGGCGTACGGGGTGTCGATCTGCACGAGCCTGCCGCTGCGCATGACCGCCACGCGATCCCCGACTGCGAGCGCTTCTTGCTGGTCGTGGGTCACGATGATCGCAGGGGTCTGGGTGGCGGCCAGGGCATCGATCACCGCCGATCGCAACTGGCCGCGCAGATTTGTATCGAGGCTGGCAAACGGCTCGTCGAAGAGCATCAGCTGTGGAGCGGGGGCAAGTGCTCGTGCCAACGCGACCCGCTGTCGCTCACCGCCGGACAACTCGTGCGGGTAGCGGTTGGCATAGCCGCCGAGGCCGACCAGGTTCAGCATTTCAGCAACGCGTTCGTCGGACGCGGAGCGTTTTTGGTTGCGGATCCCAAATACCACGTTGGCTGCGACCGTCATATGCGGGAACAGGGCATGTTCTTGAAAGACCAGGCCGATCCGCCGCGATTCAGGGGGCAACGCTCGGGATCCGTCATCGACGCACTCGCCGCCGATGAAAAGACGACCTCCGTCCAGGGGTCCCAGACCGGCGACGGCCCGAAGCAGGGTCGACTTGCCGCACCCGCTCGGTCCAACGAGGGCGCAGCGTTCACCGGCAGCAAGGGTAAGGCTCACCCCATCGAGGGCCACGGTGGAACCAAAGTTCTTGCGCGCATCTTCGACACTCACGGCGGGGGCTCCACGGACCTCTTGCTCTGCGTTCCCATCCGGAGCGGGTCCTGTCGTGGCGACCGGGTCCTTCATCACTGCGTTCCTGCCTCTTGAGCCCGACGGGTACGTCTGAGCTGCAGCGAAAGTACGGCGACGGGCACCATCGCGACCAGAACGATCGCCAAGGCCGGGATCGACGCCTGGGGGTATCGGGATTCCGACGCCAAGTTGTACGTCCAGATCGGCAGGGTGTCGAAACCGAACGGTCGTAGCAACAAGGCGATTGGCAGCTCTTTGATCGCGTCTACGGCGACCAGTACGGCGGCGCTTACCATCGAGGTGCGCGCCATCGGGAGGTGGATGCGTCCCGCGATTCGGGCGGGGCGCCAGCCGAGAGTGCGCGCAGATGCTGTCAATTCGTCAGGGATCTGACTCAGCCCAGACTCGATCGCCTGCAGACCAGGGGCAAGGAACCGAACCGAGTAGGCGTACACCAAGCCGACAAACGACCCGGTGGCGACCGCCCCCGGTAGGTCCAAACCGATCGATTCGAGCGCGTCGTCGAGCGCGATCGTCGTCAACAACACGCCCATAGCAATGACCGGTCCCGGGACGGCATACCCAGCGGCGCTGAGCCTGGTAGTGGCGCGAACGAGTACCGAATCGCTGAAGCGACCCGCATTCGCGACGAAGAATGCAACGATCAGGCACGACGCCGACGCGACGATTGCTAGTGAGGCGGAACTTTTGAGGTACCCGGAGAACTGTTCCCAAATCCGGCCGACATCGCCGTCGGCGAGCTGCGAAGTTGCCCAGGAGACGAGCTGAGCGATGGGTGCGCCGAACGCCAGTAGCAACACCGAAAGGCAGCCGGCGGAGGCCAACCACTTCGATCGGCCGCTCAGCACGATGGGGCGAATGAACGCGTCTTGGCCACTTGACTGGTCGAACCGTGCGCGGCCCCGTGCTACGCGTTCGATGGCGATCACGATGAGAGCGAACGCCAGGACGAGGCTGGCGAACTCCGCCGCGGCGTTACGGTCAAACGTGCCGCGCCAGATGCGGAAGACACCGACCGAAACGGTCTCGATGTCGAAGTACTGAACCGTTGCGAAGTCGGTCAGCGTTTCCATCATGGCGATCGCCGCGCCCGCAGCGATCGCGGGGCGAAGGAGTGGCAGCACAACACGACGGGCCGCCTCAGAAGGTGGCGCGCCCAGGCTGCGAGCTACCTGATAGGCGCCGCCCGCCTGGTCGCTCAATGCGGCCCGGGCCAACAGAAAGACATACGGGTACAACACGAGGGTGAACACGACGATCGCGCCCCAGATGGAGCGGACCTCAGGGAACCAGGCGTCTTGTCCAAAGACGTCCCTCCACCAACCTTGGACAGGACCGGTGTAGCCGATCACCGACAAGGTAATGAACCCCAATACGTAGCTCGGAACGGCGAGCGGCGCGATCAACAGCCACGAAAAGACCTTCGACCCGGGAAAGCGATATGCGGTGGTCAGCCAGGCTAGGGATGCGCCGAGGGTGACCGTTCCGATAGCGACGCCGGTCAGCAGAACGGCGGTGTCCCAGAGCTGCCCCGGTAGCCGGGTCTGCCACTGTTCGCGCCAGACGTCGGTTGACGGAGGGAACAGGCTGAACACGACGAACCCGAGCGGTGCCAGCACCGCCAGTGCCGCACCCAGGGTGACCGCGGGCCAGCCGAGGCGGCTGAGTTTGTCTCGCCACGACGTTGTCGGCCGTCCCGATGGGAGGGGACTTGCCGTCGCCCGCGTTCTCAACGCACCCACCGCTATTTGTACCCGGCCTCATCCATCAACTTGACCGCTTCGGCATTGAGTTCCCCAAACGTCTGCGCGTTCAGGTCATCTTGGCGAAAGTCGGCGCCAAAGTTTTCCGAGATGAGGTCGTCCGGTTCAATGTCGGGGTTGACGGGGTACTCGTGGTTGCCGTCAACGAAGACCTTCTGGCCATCGGTCGCCAACCATTCGAGCAACTGTTGGGCGAGGTCGGGGTCATCCGCGTACTTGGTGACTCCGCCGCCGGAGATGTTGACGTGGACACCCAACCCGTCTTGGTCGGCCCAGAGGAGTTCTACGGGAAAGTCAGGATCGTCTTGGAGGAGGCGAGCCAGGTAGTAATGGTTGGCGATACCGACATCACAAGCCCCTTCGGCGATCGACTCGAGGATCAGCACGTCGTTAGCCATGATGTCTGCGTTGTCCGCCCACCCCTTCACCACGTTGAGCGCCTCGTCGTAGCCGTCGTGGGCGATCAGGCTGGCGACGAGGGATTGGGTGTAGACGTTGGAAGAGTTTCGCAGGCACAGCCGCCCCTTCCATTTGGGGTCGGCGAGCTCCTCGTAGGTGGTGGGGACGTCCTCGCGGTCGATCGCTTCTGGGTTGAACACGATCGTGCGGGCTCGGAGGCTCAGTCCGTACCAACGACCGTCCGGGTCGCGGAGGGATTCGGGCACAGCAGCGTCGAGCACTGGTGATTTGATGGCCCGGAAGATCCCCTGTTCGGTGCCGATTGCCAGGTTTGCCGCATCGACAGTCAGGTACACATCGGCGGTCGTTTCCTCACCTTCGGCCTCGATCCGTTCCCGGAGTTCGGCGTCGTTACCGGGAAGGAACTGCACCGAGATGCCGGTGTCCTTGGCGAACTGGTCGAAGGCTTTCTCGACGTCGTAGTGGCGGCCGGTATAAACCACGACCGTGCCCTTACTGTCGGAACCGCAGCCAAAGAGCGCGGTAGCCGCGGCCACCACGG
The DNA here is from genome assembly GCA_018003035.1 of Acidimicrobiia bacterium. Lineage (GTDB taxonomy): Bacteria > Actinomycetota > Acidimicrobiia > IMCC26256 > JAGNEX01 > JAGNEX01. The sequence goes on along the minus strand of JAGNEX010000005.1, from coordinate 31,952 downwards.
TAAAGACACTCGCCGCCAGACGTCTGCCCATTAGAGCTCCTGAACCTTGCAGTGGAAACCATCAGCAGATGCGTCGCTTCTCCGCTGACGTGAGAAGCGTTCGGGGGGCAAATGATAGGACCCCCCTGGGCACGGTTGGGAACTGGCCTTGCATCGACTTGTTTAGCCTTCTTAACATCTGACTCTATGGCACGGCGACTCTTTGAACGGTTCGGCAAACCCGCCCTTGTGCTGGCGATTGCCCTCGGCGTGGTGGCGGTCGTCTGGTTGTTTCGAAGCGTCGACTGGCACTTGATGGATGTCGCGTGGAGACGCGTGCGCCAGCAGCCGGCAGGAGTATTCGTCGTCTTCGGTGCCCTCGGCACCGCCTTTTCCCTGCGAGCCGTTGCCTGGTGCGCGGTCAGCCCGTCGATCTCCTTCAGCCAAGCTCTCGCAGCAATCCATGTCGCCCTGTTGGGCAACCATGTTCTACCTCTGAGGATGGGTGAACCCCTCCGCGTCGTCTCCGCCGTTCGCCGTTCGCCGATCTCTGTGAGGGACGCGACGGTCTCTAGCGTCGGCCTGCGTGCCGCTGACACGGTGGCGCTGTTGTTGCTTGGGCTGGTTGCCGCCCCGTCGCTCATGGCCGACCGTGTCGGCTGGTGGGGTGCGGCCCTTGGAGTCGCTGCGGTCGCCGCTGCGGTAGCGACGTTCTGGCTGTTACACGACGAGCCGAACCGAGCGGGCGTGGACGCTCCGCGTGGAACGGACAGCAACGCCGGCCTCGACCGCGAAACCGTGAGCAATGTTCATGCTGGTTTGAACAAGTTCCGCCAAGGTTTGGCTCGTCCGCGGACCCTGACACTGGTTGCCGCTGCCTGGTTGGCCGAAGCGACGGTCGTCTGGATGGTTGCCCGGTGGTTCGGGGCCGAACTTTCGCCCGCTGACTCGGTCTTTGTGCTCGCCGTTGCGGTCTCGGCGCAGATGCTTGCCGTGACCCCTGCGGGCGTTGGGACCTACGAACTCGCTGCGTCCAGCGCGCTCGGGCTCGTCGGTGTACCCCTTGACGTGGCACTTGCGATGGCGGTCATGTTGCACGCCGTCAAAACCGCGTACAGCCTCCTTGTTGGGGTTCCCGCCCTGTTCGTTCCCGACCCGGGAATGTTTGGACGGAGTCGGGTCCCGCTCAACCTTCCCGAGCGCGCCTTGCCGCAGCCAAACCGGCCGCTGGAAAACCTGCCCGGGCGCCCCCGTGCAGCGGACTTGGCGGGCGCGCCCGCTCCGATCGTGATGTTTTTGCCGGCGCGAAACGAAGAAGCGCGCATCTGTTCGGTCATCGCGAGCGTTCCAAGCAACGTCGGTGGCCATCGGGTACTGACCATCGTGATCGACGACGCCAGCACCGATCAGACCGCTCAACGGGCGCGCGACGCCGGCGCGATCGTCGTACATCACGACCGACACCGTGGTCTTGGCGCGGCGGTGGCGACGGGCCTTTTCGAATCGGTGCGCCTCGGAGCTGCTGCGGCGGCATTCTGCGATGCGGACGGCGAATACGATCCCAGCCAACTTGGCGACATCGTCGGCCCGATCCTGTCTGGGGACGCGCACTACGTCGTCGGAAGCCGGTTCGCCGGTCAGATCCTTTCGATGCGGCCACATCGCAAAGCGGGAAACCGATTGCTGACTTTGTGGGTTCGGTACATGACCAGACTTCCCGTTACCGATGGTCAGTCGGGATATAGAGCGCTGTCTTCGGACGCGGCCCGCGCCGCTGTCGTGGCCCACGACTACAACTACGCACAGGTGCTCACGCTCGATCTAGTGATGAAGGGTTTTGGGTATCGCGAGGTTCCGATCCGCTACAGGTTTCGACGAACGGGCCGATCGTTTGTCCGTCTCGGTGCCTATCTGCGAGCGGTGGTTCCCGCGTCCTATCGAGTGCTGAACGCAGCGTCGCCCGTCACCGCACCGGGCGAGATCGACCTTGCCGAGTTGGCCTCCGCCCAGCGGGTTCCAGGCGCCATGACCACGCCTTCGATCTCTGACCGAGGCTACCTGGAGCGAGCTGCGACGACCGCTCGATAACGTAGGCAGGCCGTGCTCATCGGCACTGGCCGACAGGGTCACGATCAGCATCCACCCAGCATGCGGTGCGCAGCAGTGCCCGTGTGTCTTGGATACGCCCGACCGTGACCCGAACCGCACGAAAGGTCGCCGGTATGGAGCCGAACGCTCAGACCAAATTCGTCTTAGAACCTGAAGACGAGTACCCGCACGAACCCGAGAGCGCATCGAACTACAACGAATCGATGTACCTCAATACCTTCGATCTCGCCCAGCGTTACGGGGCCTGGTTCCGAATTGGAAACCGAATCAACGAGGGTTACGCCGAGGTCTCGGTCTGCATCTACCTTCCCGACGGACGCGTTGGCTTCATGTTTGGTCGGCCCGAAATCACCACCAACATGGCGATGGATGCGGGCGGCCTGACGATCGAAGTGATCGAACCGTTCAAGCAACTTCGCCTGACCTATGACGGTCAGGTCTGTCTGCTTGACGACCCCAGCCAAATGGCAAATCCGCGGGAAGCCTTCACGACGAACCCATTCGTGACCGCCCAGGTCACACTAGATATCCGCGGGGTATCGCCGATGTGGGGCGGGAAGACGGTCAACGCCGACGGTTCCGACCTAGACACCGATCCCGATACTTCATTTGCTCGCGCCCACTACGAACAGCACATCGCGACGACCGGTTCGATCACCGTCGAAGGCCTCACACTGGAAATGAACGGCGTGGGGCTTCGCGACAAGTCGTGGGGACCCCGGCATTGGCAAGCCATCGAATGGTACCGGTGGTTGCCGATTTCATTTGGGGAAGACTTCGCCATGATGCTGACGACTCAGGGGCGCGGTGGCAACGTCGGAACGACGGGAATGGTGCTGGAAAACGGTGAGTACCACATCGTCCGGGACGTCACGATCGACTCCGAATGGGACGACCGTTACTACCAAACATCCATGCACTGCGTCGCGAAGACCGATCATCGCGAGTACGTCGTCGACGGCGAAGTCCTGTCGCTTATCCCGCTTCGTCATCGCAGAACCGACCCGGACGGCAACCAACTCCACACTCGAATCACCGAAGCGATGACGAGGTTTACCTGCGACGGAAGAGTGGGTCTGGGGATGAGCGAGTACCTCGATCAGATCGTCGATGGCAGGCCGACCGGCCCGGACGTGCCGTGACGCAAACAGATCTGGCCGACCAACTGGCGGCCATTCTCGAAGCCGTTGGCTGGCAGAACACCGCAATCTCGGCGGTTGAGCGGTTGAGTGCCGGCACCAACCGTGAGACGTTCAAAGTTGCTGGGATACGCGATGTCGGCGCCGGAGATGAGCCCATCGGTCTGATTCTGCAGCGGTCCCGCGTCGGGGCGGACCCGCGGTTGTCGTCGTGCCTTCGGGAGGGTCAGCTGCTCGAACAGTTGGCGGGCGGTGACACCCTGGCTCCGACCGTCGTTGCGATGGGGGGAGCCGACTCGCCGCTGGGCCGGGACTTTGTCATCACCCGGGCTATCGAAGGCGAGACCATCGCCCGGAAAATCCTTCGCGACGACCACCTCGAAGCGGCGCGAGCTTCGGCCGTCTCAGACTGCGCACAGGCGCTCGCCGCGATCCATCGCACCCCACTGGACACGGTGTCTCAGTTTCTTCCGCGCGTCACAGATCCGGTCGCCGCTCAACGGGAACTTTGGGACGCGCTCGATCGACTGGAACCGGTGTTCAGCTATGCCTTTGCGTGGCTTGAACGCACCAGGCCAGCCGACTCCGCAACCACGCTGGTCCACGGTGACTTCCGGCTTGGCAACCTGATCGTCGATGAACGGGGGTTGGCTGCCGTACTCGACTGGGAGCTTGCACATACGGGCGATCCGGCGCTCGACCTCGGCTGGTTCTGCGCCGCGCCGTGGAGATTCGGTTCGGACCAGCCGGCGGGCGGGTTGGGCTCCCGCCAAGCTTTGCTGGAGGCGTACCGCGACGCCGGCGGGGAACCGATCGATATGCAGCGCCTGCTCTGGTGGGAAGTGCTCGCAAACGTGCGGTGGGGGATCATCTGCGCGCAGATGGGGTTCGCCGCGCCGTTCGCGGGGAGTGGCGCCCTCGAGCTGAGCGTCGTCGGGCGCAGATTCTCCGAGGCCGAATACGACACCCTCGCCGCCATTTCTCAGGCCGAAACTTGGCGGACGGGCAACTCAGACGATGCGACCCTGCCCTTTGTCGAGCTCGCAGGTCTACCCAAAAGCGACGGCACTTCCACCCCGTCAGGCAAGGCTGGTTTGGTCTCCGTCGTCGGCGACTACCTGGAAGGCCTGGGTGAGCGCGTCTCTGGTGGTGACAGGTGGCAACTGCGTATCGCTCGTAATGCTCTTGAGATCGCTGAACGTGAACGGATCCTCGGACCGACGATCAACGAACGTGCCGCCGCTCGTTTCCGGGCACTCGGGGTCAGCGACGAACGGCAGTGGTGCAGGCGTTTGGAGCTCAACCAAACAGACGGGGACGACATCGCTGCTCTCTGGGACCTGACCGCCGACCACCTGGCGATCGATCACCCTGGATACGGCTCACCGGGCTAGCTCGGGCGAGCGACCTACGCTGAAGGGCCACAGTGCAACGAGGTCTGCGCAGAAGGGTGCCATCGTGAAACAGCTGGACGGCAAATTGGCGGTGGTAACCGGTGCCGGAAGCGGTATCGGGCGAGCGACGGCGCTCGAACTGGCGCAAGCGGGTTGCGACATCGTCGCGGTCGACATCGATCTTTCCCGCGCTCAGCAGACTGCCGATCTTGCGGAAACGTTCGGTCGGGTGGCGGGCGCCCTCGCCCTCGATGTGGCCGATCGTCAAGGGTTTGCCGATATGGCGGGGTGGGTCCGGGACAACTTTCGCCCGTGCTCGATTCTGATCAACAACGCCGGGGTCACCTCGGCAGGCGCATTCATGGACGAGTCCGATGCGGATCTCGACTGGATCGTTGGCATCAACATCTGGGGAGTGGTCAACGGGTGCCGAGCTTTTCTGCCCCAGATGCTCGCCGAAGGCGAAGGACACATCGTCAACCTGTCCAGCATGGTTGGGTTGCTCGGCCTACCGCACAACGCCAGTTATTCGCTGACGAAAGGCGCGGTCCGGTCGTTCAGCGAGGCGCTGCGGGCCGAGTTGGTGACGTCGGGCGTCGGCGTGACGGCGGTGTTTCCCGGCAGTATCCACACCAACATCACCAACAGCGCCCGCGGATCTGAGGGGGCGCGGCTGGCCAAGCTGGGCAGCTCGCGGCTTGCTCCCATTCTGATGCGTTCCCCCGATTCGGTTGCACGGGCGATCGTCAAGGGGATCCGCCGCGAACGGGCCCGAGTGGTCATCGGACCGGACGCGCATGTGGTGAGCGGCATCACCCGCGTCATCCCCGGCAGGTCCGGACTGGTCGGGCGTTTGACCAATCGGATCATCGGCTAACCGGCTACCTGCATCCGGCGTGTCTTGGGGGGTCTGACCTCGCGGGCCGCACTCCGGTGTGGCGTACGGGTGCTGGCTTTACGTCCGGGCGCGGGCCGCCGATCGTTCTCGTTGGCTCGCGGCGAACTCGTCGACCGCGTCGAGGTAGGTGAACATATCGACCCGAGCCTGGTCGGCTTGGGGAGTCAGGCCGCCCAGGGTGTCGAGCTTCCACTGACGAAAGATCAGTGGCTTCAGGATCTGTTCGACGTGGACCGTTAAGTCGTAGATACCGGCGCGGGCAATGATCCGGGCGTGTCCGTCGAATCCGGGGATTCCCGTGCCGGGCATGGCAAATCCTTGAACCTGCGACGAAATGGCCTGAACCGTCGCGCTCGGATCGATGTCCAAGGCGGCCGTGACAAGGTCGCGATAGAAGAGGTGGTGAAAGTTCTCATCGGTCGACACGCGTTTGAGCATCTCGTAGCCGACTGGGTCGTCCAAGATCTTGCCGGTATTGAAGTGCGCTATGCGGGTCGCCAGCTCTTGAATCGCGACGTACGCCAGCGCTTCGAGGGCGTTATCCGGCGCGGGGACCTCGCCGCGTTCGACCTGCTGCATTCGAGCGCGTTCGAGCTGCGTTGGGTCGACCGCCTTGGTAACGATCATGTAGTCCCGCATGGCGATTGAGTGGCGGCCCTCTTCGGCCGTCCAGCGCCGACTCCATGCCCCCCATGCGCCATCTGCACCGAACATGGCGTCGATATCGCGAAAGTAATAAGGCAGGTTGTCTTCGGTCAACAGATTGACATAGAGCGAGCTGCGGGCGGCCTGGTTAAAGGGCGAAAGCTCTGCGCGCCAGTCCTCGGTGAAGTCGAGATCGATTCCGAGGCTCCACGGCGTCGTCTCATGAGGAAACCACTCTTTGCTTGTTCGAAGGTGACGTTCCATCAGCACTTCGACCGTTGGTTCTAATGACCGAAGGATTTCTGCGACGTTCATTTGAGTGCCTAACTCTCTGAGACGAAGAGGCAGCGCCGCCACGCGGCGATGGGTGCCCCGTCGGCAAGGTGCCCAATGTTTGAAACACGTCCGGGTCACAGCGAGAGAGCACCGGGCGATGCCAACTTGTGCTGCTGCGTCTCATTGGTACGACCGTGTCAAGGGGGCGGAGGTAACGGAATCTTCGAAAGGACGGTGCAACGCGCCGAAACCCCGTGCGCGATCAACAGGAAACCCCAACTTCCACTTGACAAGTATGGACAGAGTTGTAAAGTGGCGCTATGACTCAATCGCAGCCATCAGCAGTCAAGGTGTCCTCTCAGCAGGTCCGTTCTGAAGCCTCTTCGGTGGCCGAAGCGGCCGTCGCCGCCCGGCTCACTTCGAGGCGGTCGTCATCTGCACGATCCGTCAAACCTGTCATCAAGCCGCCCCGGGAGCTTCGGGGCGCGCCAGACCTCGCCGTATGGGTCAATCCCACCATGTGGCTCTTTGTGGCATTCGTTGCTTTGATGGCCGGATCGATCGGTGGTTACCTGGCCGGTGTACTCAGTGCGCCATTTGCCGTGCTCTTTGGCGTCATCGGTCGCTATATCGGCTTTACGGTGATGCATGAATCGTCACACCGAGTGGCGCATAAGAACGCTCGACTGAACGACGGCCTGGCCTGGCTTCCCGCCGTCAGCCTCACGCTTTCCCCGCACACGTTTCGCACGTGTCATGCGCAACATCATTCGCACACGAATGACCCACATGTCGACCCCGACTACGAGGTGGGTCGCCAGCCTGCGGTGCTGCGGATCTTTTGGCTTATCAGTCCGCTTTGGAGTTACCGCGGGCGCTATTACCGGATGGGCTGGGCAAAAACTCGCCGTCACCTGTGGTTTCAAATCTCGATCGATGTGGCGCTAGTAGTGGGATTGATCTGGGCGTTCGCGGCCGGTCATGGGCACTCTGTGTTTCTACTTGGGATTCTGCCGCTCTTTATCTCTGTCGCCTTTCTCACTTTCGCTTTTGATCTATTGCCACATAAGCCTTATGACTCGACGGAACGCTTTCTCGATACCCGTGCGCTGCCGAGCCGCGCCCTCAATATCGCTTTGCTCGGGCAGAACTATCATCTGATTCATCACGCTTGGAACACGATCCCTTGGTACCGCTACCAAAAGGTCTATGAGGTTGTTCGTCCCGAGCTCAAGGCGATCGGTGCTCGAGTCGACTGGGGCGACTGAAATGCCCCGTTGATCAGCGAGTTTGTCTCTGTTGAGATACCCGTCAGCCCCTGGTTGCGGCGTTGCGGATTAGCTACATTCCGGCAACGTGGCGAAAGGCTGACGGCGATGTCGGAACATCAAACGGATCACGATGAGTACAGCCGTATGGCCTGGCTTATCTCAAAAGTGGTCACTCTTGTTATCTATTGGTACCTGGTTGCGGTAGAAGTAATCCTTCTGCTCGGTTTTCTCCTGTTGCTCGCTGGCGCCAACCCGGATTCCTCGTTTGTGAGTTGGGCGTATCGGAGTCTTGACCGAGCGATGGAGCCGTTCCGAGGGATGTTCAATCAGGTTGATTTGGGCGAAGGCGGCGCCGGAGTCGTCTCGTCGGTCTTTGATACGAGCATTCTGTTTGCGATGGTCGTGTATGGACTGTTCCTTGCCGGATGCGCGGCGCTGCTCCACTGGATCAATAGACGGATTCGCGTCATGAATGCCGAGGACCGGGTCGCCGACCGACAGCGGGCCTACCAACAGGCCCGATCTTCGTGGACTCAGAGCGACGCTGGGCCGCTTCCCGACGTGGTCGGAATGCAAGAGTCCAACCAGGGGCGAACGGCGGCTATGGCCAACGGCGCACCCCCAGGCGCGCCTCAACACCGTCCGACTCAGAGCAGTTGGGACGAAGCATCCCGCTTCGACGAGGGCAGAGCGTCATGAGGTCGCTGCGGGCCGCCTCGGCCGCTGACTCAAGTCACTCGGCTCGGCCGACACATGCGTGGCCGCCCAGCCGACGGCAGTTTGGATTCATCGTTGGGTGCGTCCTTGCAATAGCGCCCCTTGGCGCGTGTTCCGATAGCGGTACTGGCAACTCCTCGGACGTCTCCGTGCCCGACGTGAGTGTCTCGCTGCCGGATGTGAGCCTGCCAGATGTCTCCCTGCCCGACGTTTCCTTGCCGGACGTGTCGCTACCAGATGTCTCCTTGCCGAGCGGCGGTTCGAACGACACGGGCGGCGGATCGAACGGCACGGGCGGCGGATCGAACGGCTCGAACAACGAAGCAACGGCACCGCCGGCTACCGGCTCCTCGTCAGACTCCGCTTCCTCTAGCGACTCTTCGGGCGGCTCAAGCTCATCGGACAGTGGATTTCCGGTGTGGGGGTTCCTCATCGTCGGGGCGATCATCCTGGGGTTCATCGCTTTGATCGCCGCTGCCAACGATCGGCGTCGAAGTCAGAGCCAGGTCAACGACGAACGAGCCGATCAGACGGCAAGCGGAATCGACGATGTCGTCACAAAAGCTCAGTGGGCCGACGAGCAGGTCTCCAAAGTGTTGGCCAGCCAACACCCCGATCAGCTCGCGTCGGTCGATTCGACACTGCAATGGCACCTCGCCCAACTCGAAACATCGACGGGACAGCTCGCCGACTCGGCGCCTGATGACGATACGGCCAAAGCCCTCGGTGGCGTTGGGAGCGCTCTCGCCGGTCTTCGTGGCGCGTTGAGCGCCTACCTCACAGCGGCTCAGAACGCTCAAACTGCTGCTTCGGGCACCCAACTCAGAAGCGGGGGCGGGGTCGAATCGACTTCGTCGGCCGCGTCGCAGGGGTCGAACGGTGGGCAGTCGCTCAGCCAACTGCGCGACGCCTTGGACAAGCGGCGGCAAGATCTGGGATACGCGACTCAGCGCTTAACTGCGCTCAGGACGGCGGACGGGTCGGCCTAGTTCGCGCATCCCCCAGTCTGACCGGCGGGCGGCTCGGTCAGACTGGGTTGGCTCACTTCCCGACTCCCGCACCGGTCGCCCGTGGCCGGCGCTCTGGACGTACCCCCACCTTTCGCCGATCAGCCTTGTGGGGCGGGCGGAACTCCAGGGGTGCCAGCGGGCGGTTGTGGCGACGCCAGCCCGACGAAATACGAACCCGCCCACGTCACCAACGATGCCGTGCTCAGCAGGCCACGCCGAACCAGGTTCATGTCGCCCCGAAGCAGCCCTCCGGCAAGGGCGAGGATCGATCCGTGAACGACCTTCAGGAAGCCGATGGACAGATCGATGATCGTGTCGTAGGTCGCTGCCCCAAAATCCTGCCCGCTCAGGATCGCTTGCCACACTCCCGCGCCTGACGAATATGCCGCCTTTTCGACCCCGACGGTGAGCCTGCGGAGTTGGACCGATGCCGGGTCGTTCCCGGCCAACAGTTGCTGGCGACCCGGTTCAAGAACCGTATCGGCGGTCATCGGAAACGACGGAGACAGACAACGAAATGTGCCTTCGCAGACGACGACTTGTGAGGGTGGGCCGCCCGGCGCGCCCCCCGGTGGGTGTGCGAGCGCCACCGCCACATAGCCGTTGTTGTATCCGCCGATCGCGCTCAAGATGGGGAGCCATATCTGCGCGGCTTGGCGGACCGCGCTGTCGGAACCGGCGACGGCCAGCCCCGAGAGAGACTGAATGGCCTCCTCGATCAAGCGTGCGGTCGTGACTCCTGCCGATTGCGCGAAACGTGCGATCGGCGTAGCAAGTAACGCGCCGTTCCCATCGCCAGACAAACCGGCTTTGAGGAACAGCCCCCCGAAGTACCCCGAACCAAAGAGGCCGCTGTACAGCGCGGCAAGGTCGGGAACCGCGGTTCCGGCGATGACCGAATCGATAGCGCGTATGACCGCTGTTCCGTACACATGATTGGCGGCATCAGGAGTTCCCAAACCGCATCCACATTCGTCGACAGAGCGTTGAACGTGGTCGGCCGCGTCGGTGAACAACGCCGGCAGGTCAAGTTCGATGGGCGCGACCGTTTCACCTTGGAGCCCAGCGTCGGCGAAGGTCTGAATGGTTGCAACCGGAACCGCCGCCGCCAGGGTCGCCCTCGGGTATGGGTCGGCAGGAGCGGCCGATGCATGCGTTAGCCCCAAACCGGTCATGGCGACCAGCGTTGCAAACGTGACCGCAAACGACAACCGGCGCATCATCCACCGGTCGCGGGACAGATGATCATCGAACGATGAAGAGTCAACGGCGGGTCGTACACGCAGCATGAGCGCAACTTACCCAATGGACGCGGGCATTCGGACGGGACCCTGTTTGGCAACCGTTTAGACCGGCCGAGGCGCGGCTCTCGCAGCTACGGGCTTGGCGACTGCGACGAGATGATGTGGTCGACGGCTTGGGCGTACTGGCCGACGACGACAGACCAGTCGTACCGCTTTTCCACCAGGCGGCGCGCCCGGTACGCCAGAGCGTCGGCCTCCGGCGGGTTGTCGAGGATCCGGCGCACGGCTGTGGCAAACCCGTCGATATCGGCGAGGTGGACATGGACCCCGTCCTTGACGGCAAAGCCGCGGGCCCCGAACCGGGTCGACACGGTCGGCGCCCCTGCGGCCATGTACTCGGCGAGTTTCAAGTTGGTGCCAGCCCCCGACAACATTGGGTTGAGGGCAACGTCGGCCGCCGAGAGGAGCGAATCTTTGATGACGTTGGGGACCGTCGAGGTCAGCACGACATTGGGTGGGGTGCGCCACTGGTTGAACGTGTCGCCGTGGCTGCCGATGCACACAAACACGACGTCAGGCATGCGGGCGGCGAGGTTGAACACGTGCTGAGCCGCTTCGATGTTGGGGTCGTGCCAGGACCCCATGAACACCGCCAGTGCCCGCTCTTCACCGTTTGGATCGCCAGCAAGCACCTGGCTGACCGAACTCCATCGGCGCAGGAAGATCCGCCGCCGGTCGCGTCGATCCTCGCCGGTGACAAAGTCGATCTCGCCGCAGTTGACCCCGTTGGGGAGCACCACCGCCTTACCGGGCGGGATGTGGTAGCTCTTATCGAGCGCTCGCAGATCGGCGTCGGAGGGTGTCGTGATCAGCGCCGAGCGTTCGACCGTCGCCGATTCGACCTCGCGGGTGATCTCCCGGAGCCGATCTCCGATCGCCGTCTTTGGCAGGACCGAATCTTTGATGTGGCTTTCAGCGTCTTGCGCTTCGTACAGAACAGGTCCGCTCCACCCAACGGCGTCGAGCGCGCTCAACAGGTACGGATGCGACAGGATCGCTGCACCGGCTCCGTCCAGACTCGCGCTGAGGCGCTCCAGGTAGGCGGGGGTCAGATCGATCAACTCGGCCGCCATGATGTCGGTGATCGGCATCGGCACCTGCCGGTCTACCTCCATCTCGGCTCGAAAGTGTTCCTCGCTCTGGGGGATGGCGTACTCCACCAGGTCGGGGGCGAGCCTGAAAGTCCCGGATCGCATATGTGGTGTGGCGAGGGTGACCAGGTCGACTCGCCGGTCATCTGCAAGATGGCGGGCGATCTCAAGCGCCCTGATCTTGCCGCCGCCTGCTCGGTCGTACACCGGGAAGGTCTGAAGCATCACCAGCGGCCGTTTGGACAACGCACCGGACGCCGATCTCCGGTCGGCCATGCGGCGGGAGGCGGCCTCGACCTCGCGGGCGTCGCTTCGCTGCTCGACCACGCCAGCCAACAGTTTGTGGACGCAACTGGCCCAGGTCACTCGACGGGCACGGAGCTGACCTGCTCGCCCCCACCTCTGGGCAAGGTCCGGATTCTGAGCGACGCGATCGAGTGCGGTTCCGAGGGCGAAACGAGATGGCTGTCTTACCAGACCGTTCACTTCGTTGACGACGAACTCGAGAGGGCCGCCCGAATCATCCGCGGTGATCACCGGTTTCGACGATGCCATTGCTTCCAGAGTGATCAGCCCCAGATCTTCATCGATCGGGATGAACGGCACGGCAAGAGCGGAGGCGTATTCGTCGACCAGCGCACGATCATCGAGCGGGCCCAACAGTTGGATCCGCGGATCGTCCGCGGCCAGTTCGGCGAGGCGGTCGGCTTCTCGCCCTGCTCCAGCGATTCGGAGCGGAATGTCGGCTTCGACGACCGCCATTGCCTCGATCAGCAGGTCGAGGCGTTTGGGGGCATCAAGGCGGCTCGCTGTGAAGAACCCGGTCCCGGGCTCACAGTGAAAACCGGTCAAACCGGACGGCGGGTAGATGACCGTCGGCACGACGGCCGGGGGAAAGTACCCAACCCGCTCGGCGACGGTTCGTGAGATGCAGGCGTGTTTGACGACGGCCTGTGGGCTCAGGGCCACCCGGTCCAGCGCCACGATGATGTCTCGGACCCACGGGCCGGGGAAGCGGAAGGCGTCGTGGTCGGGGCCGTGTCGCCGAACGGCATCGGCGAGGTCGTCGAGCAGTTCGATGGCTGCGTTGTGGCCGGCCAGGTCCGCCGCTCGTTGCTGGAGCGCTGCGAGGTCTGGCTCAGGGCGCGGGTCACAGCGGGGCAGACCATGCAAGGCCCGCGTCATCAGATCGATGCGGTTGAACTCGTCGTACAGGCCCCGCAGCGGGTGAAACATGTAGAGCACGTGGCGAGGATGTTGGATCATCCACGCCGGATACTTCGACGTGATGACGACATCGAAGGCCGATACGTCCAACTGCGCGAACAGGCGGTACGAATCGATCAGTTCGACAAAGTTCGACTCTGGCGACGGTAACGCCACCACTTCGGCGCGGTTCTTGGTGTGGGTTTCGATGGCTTCCGCCAGGCCCGCCCAGACCGATTCGGCGCCTCCACGCGCTCCGCCCGGATCGGCCGGGCAGATAATGCCGATCGAAAGTGGACCGGTCACCGTTACTGGGCCAGAACCGCGTCGAGAGCGGAGAGGAACTGCTGCTCGGCTCTCTCCCAGGTGTACTCGGCCGCTCGTCGCCGTGCGTTGTGGCTGAGCTCCGCGCACATATCGGCGTCCTTATGGAGGCGCTCGATTGCTGCGGCGATCGCCTGACCGGTCGGTTCGACGATGAGGCCGTTCACCTCGTGTTGGACCGTCTCGGCGAGACCGCCAGAGTCGACACATGTGATCACGGGTTTGCCGTACGCCATTGCTTCGATTGCTGTCAGTCCGTAGTCCTCTTCGTAGGCAGGGCTTACGACGCACAGCGCATCGTTGTACCAACGCTTGAGGTCGGCGTCTGAGACCCGGTAGTGGAAGACGACGTTTGAGTCCTCGGGCGGGTCGGCACGGTTAGGAATGTGCGGCGGTAAGGGTGGAAGCCCGATGCCCGGGTTGAGCCACAAGTCGTACGGTCCAACCCGGTCGGGGTCGAGTTCGCCGTTCTTAAAAGCCGCGTCCAGGTACTTCGCCCACGGCAGGCGAGAGCCATCCCCGATCATCCGGCAGGTCACATCTGGCAGGTACTGCATGGCGTGGACCAGCAGTTCGTGGCGCTTAGTGAACTCTTGGCGTCCGACGTGCAGCACATGGCCGCGCTCGGCGGGATCACTCGACGTGTAGCCGGCTGCCTGGGCCACACTGACCGAATCAAAACCCGGCCCGGCAAGAAACGGAAAGACGTTCTCGGTGATGCGGTTGTAGCCCGCCAGACGGTTTCGGACCGTATCTGATGGAGTCAGAAACGCGGTGACCCCTTCGAGGCGCGGCTGGTCCATCTTGTGCACCAAATAGCGGGCCAACTGATGGGTTTCGGGGTCGCCCAGACCGGACTCGACGTAGACGCTCGACAGGTCATAGAAGATCCGCTGGTGGTGGTAGAACAACGCCAATTTGCGGGGGTGTTGCACCGCAAAACTCGGTGGCTGCGTCGGGATGACCGCGTCGAAACGGGACACGTCGAGTTGTTCGAACGCGTGCATGAAACCCGCGTAACGGAAGTACTCAAAGCTTTGTTTGTAGACCCAGTAGGGGATGTACACCCCGAAGGCGTTCCGGTCGGTCTCCATTTGCGCTATGTCGACCGACACCCGCTCGACCGAATGCCCCGCCCGTATCAACGCCGCTTCGACGTGTCCGAGGACGAGTTCGAAGCCGCCGGTGATCCCATAATCCGGTTTAACGATCGCTATTTGCATGGTGCGGTACTTCGCCCTCTACAGCCGGGGGATGTCGGTGCGGTCAATTTGGGGCCGGGGCTCGGGCCTGGGCCGCGAGCCGCGTCCGTCATATCCGTCCGGTAGGTCACGACTGGGTTGAGATTGTTGCCACCCTGTCGGACAGTTCGGTCAGGCGGACTTTGACAGCATCGAGTTCGGCGGCGGCCTGGTCGTTGTCGCCCTCAAGGTGCTCGATGCGGGTTTCGAGGTCGTTGATCGTGTCCTGCAGCGCGATCTCGACCGCAGCCATGGCGGTCGCGGCGCGGTTTGCCTTCTGCTCGACCTTCATGACCGAGAAGTCCAAGCTGCGCAGCGCGCCCAACGTCGCCTCGTTAAACATGACTTGGCGGTGGATGAACAGCCGGGACACTCGGTAGATCGCTCGCTTGGGGAAGCGGAAGCGGGTTTGGCCTTCGAGGTCTGACCCCATCGTGGTGTGGGGTGCCGCAGCGTCGATGAACACGCGAGCGTGGCGAGGGGTGAACACTTCGGCGGGGAGTTCGTCGATCGGGGGCGGGTCGGGGAGCGCCCGTGCCGCCACCTGGTTCATGTAGGACGTCACATCGTTTACGTAGCCCATCGTGGTCTCCCTCGGATGGCTATTCACTGAGCTCAGCACGCCGCCCAGCTCATCGGCGGTGCCCTGGCGGGGCATTGTAGGTGTCTGCCTTGAGTCTCAACCCACCGCCCGCTTAGCCATTCGCTTGTGCTGGTACCGGTGCATGGGGGAAGGTCTGGGTGAGCCGAGGCAAAAAGGGGCACCCTCAACCATGCTTTCAATACCAGACAGCGGCCGTTCTAAAGACGACATCTTCGCGACACTTCGTTCCTATCGATCTGACGATTTAGCCGCCAAAGGGGGCAAGGTTTGGGCGTACGTGTTCGATTCGGGACGCCCCGAGGTCGCCGAGATTGGCGAACAGGCCTATACGGCCCTGTTACACGAAAACGGTCTTGACCCGACGGTCTTTCCGTCGCTGCTTCGCCTCGAAAATGACGTCGTCGCGATGGCGCTGTCTCACCTGAATGGGCCGGCGGGCTCGTGTGGAACGTTCACGAGCGGCGGTACCGAATCGATCGTCTTGGCGGTTAAAGCCGCACGTGATTGGGGTAAGGCAACCAAAGGGGTGAAGTCCCCCAACATCGTGTTACCGACGACGGGTCACGCCGCCTTCCATAAGGCGTGTCACTACCTCGGTGTCGAGGCGCGGACGGTACCGGTTGACACCACGTCGTGGACGGCGGATGTCGAGGCGATGGCCGATGCCTGTGACGATCAGACGGTGATGCTGGTCGGTTCGGCGGTGAGTTACGCGCACGGCGTGACCGATCCAATCGCCGAGATCGCGCAGGTCGCCGCGGAGCGGGGCGTCCTCTGTCACGTCGACGGGTGCATCGGCGGCTTTGTGTTGCCCTACTTCCGTAGGCTCGGCGCCCAGGTGACCGATTTCGATTTCACGGTGCCCGGCGTGACGTCGATGTCGATGGACTTCCACAAGTACGGCTTCGCCCCGAAAGGGGCCTCGGTTGTGTTGTATCGGGATGCCGAGGTTCGCAAGCACCAGTTCTTCGCGTGCGCAGATTGGACCGGCTACACCATCATCAACACCGCCTTTCAGAGCTCCAAATCCGGTGGCCCGGTAGCGGCATGCTGGGCCGTTCTCAACCACGTGGGCGACGACGGCTACTTAGATATTTTCGATCGGACCTTGCGAGCGACCCGGGGGATCGTCGAAGGCATTGGCCTCATCGACGGGCTCGAAGTGATGGGCAACCCGGAGTCATCGTTGGTGGCGGTGACCTCTGAAGACGTCAACGTCTTTCGGCTGGCCGACCGGATGAGGCTCAAAGGCTGGTACATCCAGCCGCAGCTTTCGATGGCGGGGAGCCGGCACAACGTCCATTTCTCGGTCGGGCCGTCAAGCCTCGACCATGTCCCCGAAATGCTTGCCGACCTCGCCTTTGAAACCGACGCTGTCAGAGGCGAGGGACCTCCGCGTCCCGACGCCGAGTTAGGGGCGCTGCTGTCGTCGATCGATCCTTCGTCGCTCGATAAGGCCACGTTCGACCTGTTGTTAGCGGGCGCTGGAATGGGCGACGAAGTTGGCCGACTTCCCGATCAGACCGCCGACATCAACGCGCTGCTCGACCAGGCTCCACCCGCGCTGACCGAAGCCGTGTTGATCGAATACTTCAGCCGCATCTTCATGCCGACCGATACTTAGCCGGAACAGGTTCCCAACGCAGCAGGTTCCCCACGGAACAGGTTTGGCAGCGGAACGGGTTCGGAGCGGGACGGCCTTCGGGGGTTTGCCTGCCCGCTCCTCGCTCAGAGGCCCAGGTCGTCGGCACGGTGGTCGGTGCCCGATGTTGCTTCGGCGCTTGTCGGCGGACGCAGGGGGAGCGCGCCCCAGGACAGCGCAAGGCAGGCGCAGACGGCGCCGCCGAGCGAAGCCAGACTTGCCCGCATGATCAGCTCACCTGGCAGCGCCATCATGACGACAAAGGCGGCAAGGCCGACGCCCCATCCCAGCGCCACTCGCGCGTGGCGACGCAGCGCGACCTGAGCCTGAGACAAGGCAATAGCGCCCATCGTCGCACCCACCCCGGCGGTCAGCAGGACGAGTTCCCCTCGGTCGACGTCCTGGTCATAGGCGATCTTGGTCACAAATGGGCCGACGATGGCAGCACCAACAACGCCCAGCACGGTGATCCCGCCGACTACCAACATCAGGCGGCGCAGCCCCTGGCGGAACCCGGGCCACTGCCCCTGTGTCGCGAGTGCGGTCAGCCGGGGCAGCAGCGACACCTGCACCGCCTGGAACAGAAACAGCGGAACCCGGGTCACAAACACCGCAGCCGAAAATGCCTCGACGACGTCACTTTCGTGATCCTTTGCCAACAGCGCAACCGCGAGGGGCGCGGCATTGGCAAGAGTCTGGGACAACAAGGCGCCAATCAGGAGCCACCCCAGATGCTCGGACAGATCTCGCCATGAACCGTGCGACTGCGTGCCCGAGTCGGCAGGTCGCTGCAACCAGCCGACCACCCACGCGAACAGCGGGGCGGCGAGCATGCACAATGCAAAGCCAAGGGTGCTCGCCGCCCCCGCAGCGACCAGCACCGCGGCAAAGATCAGCCGAGAACCCCCTTCGGCAGCGAGGAGCTGGCCGAGAACCCCGAAATGCTGAGTGCCGCCGAGGACGCCTCGGAGCCAATGCAGGGCTCCGTACGAGGCGACGACCATCGCACCGACCAGCACGAGGCTGGTCTGGCCGTCGAACCACGCGTCTGCTGCCGGACCGGCGCCGACCGCGGCAAGGACCACCAAGACCGACACGAGGCCCGCGGTCAGCAGCGCTGCCCGGCGAGCGACGGGTCCGAAACGCTCGTGAAGGACCATGCGGGCAGTGACGGCTCGAGACAGCTCTTGTTCGACCGGGTAAAACAGGCCGGGACCCAGCACATAGACCAGAAACCAGAGGGTCAAGACGCCGCTTGAATCGTCCAGGTTTCGCGATGCGAGGACGGTGAACGCGTAGACGGCAATCCCGTTGACGGCCAAGCCAGCGGCGACGGTCAAGGTGCCTGGGGGAAGCGGGTTGTTACGACGGTTCACTGGCGTCTCACCCAGGCCGGACCCTCCCAGTCCGAACAAACGGCGCTCGGGAGCGGTTTCGATTGGTGGTTTGCGGGGCGCTGCAGGGTTGTCCGGCCCGATGCAGAAAGGTCGGCGTCGGCCGATCGTAGCGGTCTGCCCGCCACAGGGCCCTTTGGGGGCGCTCCGGCGTGGACGCCCTGGCCCTGGTTGGCGTCTTGCGCTTCCCCCGAGAGACTTGTGCCACCATGACGGCGTGAGTACACGGATGCTTGTCGCAATGGCTCTGGTCAGTGGGGTCGTGATCCTGTTGGCATTTGCCGCACAGGTCTTGCTCGTCGGAGGTGGCGAAGAGAGCCCTCTTCCACACGGCAACAGCTGGCAGGTGATGGCGCGGGCGAATCAGGCTCCCGAGCCGGGCCAGGATCCGATCGGCCTGACGTCCGATGAGACCTCCATGGGCGACAGGCTCCTCGAATTTGGGCTGCCTCAGGTAGCACCCGCGCTCCGGGTCGACAGCGAAGTGTTGGTAAACGTCACCGCCTGGGGAACCGACAGCGCGCCCGAATGTGATCCGCAAGTGACGGGCGTTCGTGGCGATGCCGACGCCGGAACCCTCGTGATCGACCTCAACGTCGACGGCGACGCCGCTCGGGACTGTTCACCCAAATGCTCGCCGGTCACGTACTTCGTCGCTGTTCGTCGGTCGATCGTGCCCGCCGGGGCGGTCACCGTCTCGGTCAAAAGCGACGGCGGACCCCTCGACGCCCTGGCCGTTGCCGCAGACTGCGGCATGCCGCTCGGCCCGACCGACTTCACCGTCACCCCGCCAGCGACAACGTCAACCAAAGCCTCCTGACCGGCGACTTTGGGAACGGAACGGCGACGGCCTGCCGGTCGTTGCGCCGAGGTTCCGCCCCGAGATCGAACGCCGCTGTCACATCACCATGAACAGGTCCTGGTCGATTGCTGGCGCCTTGTTCTGGGTCAAC
>JAGNEX010000005.1:0-12655 GCA_018003035.1 Acidimicrobiia bacterium | reverse complement strand
ACCGGGGTCAAAGTGACCGGCCAACGGCCGGCTGTCGGCGGTGTCAGCATTCAGTACGAGACCAGTAAGGGCGGGCAGACTCTCGACGCCGACGTGTGTGTGGTGAGCGTTGGTCGCCAGCCCCGCTCCGAAGGCATTGGTTACACCGAAAATGGCGTGTCCCTCGACTCTCGTGGCTTTGTCGAGGTCGATGGGCGCATGCGCACCAGCGTGCCCGGCATTTACGCCGTGGGCGACCTGACGGCGACGCCGCAGCTGGCCCATGTTGCTTTCGCCGAGGCGATCGTCGCGATCAAAGACATCCTCGACGAAGAGCCGACCCCCGTCGACTACGGCAAGGTGCCGTGGGGTATCTACTGCCACCCAGAGGTCGGCTTCTGTGGGATGACCGAGGACGCCGCGAAAGAAGCTGGCTACGACGTCATCGTCTCGAAGCATCAGTTCGCCGGGAACGGCCGAGCGATGATCATGGGCGAGACCGATGGCATGGTCAAGATCATCGCGGAGAAGGGTGGCGCGCTGCTCGGTATCCACGTGGTCGGCCCGTACGCCACAGAGCTGGTGACCGAGGGCTATCTGGCCGTCAACTGGGAAGCCACCCCCGCGGATATGGGCGCCCTGATCCATGCCCACCCAACCCTTGGTGAATTAATCGGAGAGACCGCCCTGTCATTGACCGGGCGCTCGTTGCACGGCTGAACCACCCCTCAAAGGAGCCGACGATGGCGCGAACAGAAGTGGTACTGCCAAGCCTTGGCGAATCGGTCACTGAGGCCTTGATCACGACCTGGCTCAAGCAGCCCGGTGACGCGGTGGCCGAGGACGAACCTCTCCTCGAGGTGTCGACCGACAAGATCGACTCCGAGATTCCCGCGCCGGTCGCCGGAGTTCTGGTCGAAGTGATCGCCGGTGAAGGCTCCGAGGTACCTGTCGGGTCCGTCGTTGCATACATCGAAACCGACGCCGACGCCGCCGACCGCGACGCTGCCATCGGGGGAGTGGTCGAACAGGCGGCCGCTTCCGGTGGAATCGACGACTCTGATGGCACCCGCATGTTGCCGGCGCCAAACGAACCAGCGGCGCAGATCACCGCGCCCATTTCGATCGACACGGTCGGACTCGTCGAGGCCGGCGATGCCGACGGCGGGACGTTGTCGCCCAGCGACGCCATGGCCGCAGACGAAGCAGAAACAAAGTTCGCGCCCGCTGGAGACGGTAACGACTCAGACGGCGACAAAGGCTCCGACGCCGGCAGCGACAACAAGGGTTCCGAGGACGACGAGGGTTCCAGCGACGGCGATGGCGATGGCGATGCCAACGCAGCTGCCTCAGACACGTCGGATTCAGACGGCGGCAAGGCTGATTCGCCCAATGTCAAGGGCCTGATCACCTCGCCTGTCGTGCGCAAACTCATCCGGCAACACGGCTTAGATCCCTCGACGATGACCGGATCAGGGGTTGGCGGCCGCATCACCAGGCGCGACGTCTTATCGGTCATCGACGCGAATGGTCGCCCGGTCGGCGCTGATGCCGACGCCGATGGCCCTGAGCAGAGCCGGATCGCTCAGAGCGATCTAGAACTCGTCGATCCCCCCTACCCTGCGAATCCGTCCCCGTCGTCCGCGATCGAAACCGGGATCAGCGGGCCCGAAGGCCCAATTCCCGGCAGCGGCCACTCATCGGACTCGCTGACCTTTGACCTCCCAGGTGGGGCGCTCGCCGAGTCGACGAGCCGAGAAGGTGATTCGCCTCAAGGGGGGACCGAGGCGAGCGCCGAAGATGACACGTCAGGTTCAGCAAAGGATGACCAGACAGCGTCGAACGCTGGCGATCCCCAGCAGGCCGACGCAGCGTCCTCCGCTCCACAAGACGCCAAGGAACAAGATTCGGCGTCGACCGACAGCGCTCCCCGCAGCGACTCTGCGGACGGTTCCACCAGCTCCAGCCAACCCGCTGGTGGTGGAGCGGTCGCGCTGCGCATGCCAAGCGTCGCCGAGCTCTTGTCCGAGGAGCCATCAGCGGGTCGCACAGCGCCCCGCCCGGCCCCGCTCCAGTTCACCGATGGGCTCGCCCATATTCCCCTCACCGGGATGCGCGGGGCGGTCGCTCGCAACATGGAACAGTCGTTCCGTTCCATCCCGCATGTCAGCCAGTCGGTTGACATCGATTACGAACGCATCGACTCGGTGCGGGAGCGCATCAAGCGCAGCTGGCGGGCTGAGGAAGGATTCTCGCTCAGCTATTTGCCGTTCATCGCCCGTGCGGTGTGCATGTCGATTGCCGAGTATCCGCTGGTCAACGCCCATCTGGACGGTGACAGCCTGATCGTGCCCCGATACGTGAACCTCGGCATCGCTGTCGACCTCGACTTTGAAGGGCTGATCGTTCCGGTCATTCGTGACGCTCACACCATGCGCGTCCCGCAGCTGGCGCGGGCGATCTCTGAGATTGCGCGCCGAGCACGAGCCCGCGAGCTGAAGCCGGACGAGATTTCGGGCGGCACCTACACACTGTCGAACAACGGATCGTTCGGCACTCGCTCGACCGCGGCGATCATCGCCCCCGGACAGAGCGCGGTGCTATCGGTGGATGGCATCGAGCCTCGCCCGGCCGTTGTGGACGGAGCGATCGGCATCCGAAAGACCGGCATGCTGGTGCAGTCCTTCGATCATCGTGCGATCGACGGGTCGTATTCGGCGTCGTTCCTGACCCGGCTGAAGTCGATTCTCGAACAACACAACTGGGCCCAAGAGTTCGTGGCGAATTCGTGACCATTGACGGACTCGCCCGCGGTACCGACATCGATGTTGCATCAGAGGGTGAGCTAACGCCTCGCGTCCGACCCTGGTCGCTTGAGGTCAGGTGGCTGGGACAGGTCCCCTATGACGAAGCGCTGGTGCTGCAAAACGCGCTGCACCGGTCGACGGGCAACTACCTGCTGCTGGTCGAACACCCCGCGGTGTACACGTTCGGGTCGTCGGCGCGGAGCGAACACATGCTCACCTCGCCGGATGCCGTCGGCGCGGACAGTTTCCAGGCTGATCGCGGCGGCGATGTGACGTTCCATGGGCCTGGCCAGCTCGTCGCGTATCCCATCGTGAACCTGGCCGACATCGCCTCGGTGGGCGGCCTTTCCGGCTACGCCCGCCTCCTTGAACAGATCGTCATCGAGACGCTGGCGGCCTTCGGGGTCGTCGGTGCCCGAGATGCTCAGCATCCCGGCGTGTGGGTCGGCGACGCCAAGGTTGCGGCGATCGGATCAAGGGTCAGTGGCGGCCGCACCAAACACGGGTTGGCGCTGAACGTCAATCCCGACCTTGCGATGTTTGGTCACATCGTTCCGTGCGGCATCGCGGACAAGTCCGTGACGTCGCTCGAAGAACTCCTCGGCGATCCGCCCACGATGGCCCAGGTAGCGGACGTGCTGGTCGGTCGAGCGATAGCCCTGTTCGGAGCTGCGAACGCCCCCCGGGCAGATGTGGCATGGAAGCATCGGCCTGACGACCTATCGCGGTTCTCTCGGGACGCGGCCAAAGGCATCGTCCACCCCGAGGCGATCGGCGCTAAAAGCGCGGGCCCTGACTCCGGCACGATCGCAGCACCTGCAGGGCAGTCACTACGCGCGGCCGCCGCACCCTCAGTCGGCACCACTCACGCAGACGGCCCCGGGTCCGCAACCAGGACGGCGCCGGTTCGACTACTCGGACGCCTTGCCGAGGCCGGCGGAGATCTCTCGGTCAATGTCGCCGGGCAGCGCCCCCCTTGGATGAAAGTGAAGGCGACCTACTCAGCTGATTACCGCGCCATGGTCCAGATGGTTGACGATTTGTCGCTTACTACGGTGTGTAAAGAGGCGGGCTGCCCAAACATTTACGAATGCTGGTCGCAGGGCACCGCAACGTTCATGATCAACGGTGAGCGCTGCACCCGGGCCTGCGGGTTCTGCCTAGTGGATACCCAAAAACCGTTGCCTTTGGACCCGGACGAACCTCACCGTGTCGCTCAGGCCGTCCAGCAGCTCAAACTGGCTCACGCGGTGATCACCTGCGTCGCTCGTGACGATTTGGCTGATGGCGGCGCGTCGGGTTTCGTTGAAACGATCCACGCCATCCGAGCCGTTTCGCCCTTCACCAAGATTGAAGTGCTGATCAGCGACTGCAAAGGCGACCGGGCGTCGCTCGACGCAATCTTCCAAGCTCGCCCCGACGTGTTGAATCACAACCTCGAAACGGTCGCCAGACTCCAGCGAGCGGTTCGGCCTTCTGCTGGCTATGCCCGTTCACTCGCCGTGCTGGCACGCGCTAAGGACGCCGGCCTGACCACCAAGTCCGGTGTCATGGTCGGTCTTGGCGAAACCCTCGACGAGGTGCGCTCAGCGCTGACCGACATGGCGGCCGTCGGCGTCGACATTGTGACGATCGGCCAGTATTTGCGGCCGACCACCGCGCATCTCCCGATCGCTCGGTGGTGGTCACCCGATGAGTTCGCAGCGTTGGCAGTATTGGGCCGCCAGTTGGGAATCGGCCACGTCGAGGCGGCACCCTTGGTGCGTTCGAGCTACCACGCCAAAGCGTCGGTGGCGGCGCTAGAGGGCGACGTTTGAGATGAAGCTGGACCTGGCCACCGTGATGGTGCAGTGGGCCGCAGGTGGATTCGCTTTCACCTGGGTGACGACGCGCCGACGTGAACTTGGCATCGGCTACGGCTGGACCATGCGGATCATCTACATGGCGATCGGTGCCATAGGTGTGATTGCGGGCATGCGGGCCGGTGACGCGCCACTGCGCGACTGGCTGGCGATCGCGATGATCCTGGGCGGAGCGTTCGCCCTGGTCGTGTCGATCCTCCGGCGGGCCGCAGGCGTCAGCGGACAAAAGGATCGGCGCGTCGAACGCAAGGCACGCGTGGCCGCAATGCTCGGTGACGGTGACCTCGAAGGTCGGGCCGACGACACGGCCGACGTGGTCGCGACCGATTTCCCGATCGATCTCGAAGCGCCCGAGTTTCCGCCGTCGCTCGACCTGATCGCTCCGTTCTTTGGCACTCTGGCAGTCTTAGCGTCGGTCGACTCTGTCGGGGGTCCCGCCGTCCAGACCGCGCTTCGATTGCTGTGCGGCGGGGCGTTCATGGGCGTCATTTCGGATGCAATGCTGCTCGGCCATTGGTACCTGGTGCAGCCGGGGCTGCGACGCGACCCGCTCCAAGAACTGACCAACTGGATCGGTTTCATCTGGCCGTTCGAAGTGGCCCTCATGCTCTGGCCAACGGGAATGGTCCAGGTCCTCAACGGTTCGATCGACGATGGCTGGGGAGGTCTGCTCGGCTGGGTGTGGGTCGTCTGTGCCCTGACCACTATTGGACTGGTCGCGATGACCAAGTTGGTCCTTCGCGAACGGGAATACTCGGCGGTTATGGCCGCTACGGGGCTTTTGTACCTTGCGATCCTGACCGGTTTTGGGACCGACCTGGTCGCTCGAGCAGTCCTCAATCCGTGACGATTCGCCGGCAAGCGGTCGCCGTTGCACACGCCCTTCCACAACCCAACTCCGTAGCCACGATCGGTTTGTGCGGTCGAGGACAGCTACGTTTTGGCCCCGAACAGGAGGCTTTATGAGTACCTGGTACACGCTTTCGGCGGGTGATCGCGTCGACAATGCGCTGGTCATTTCAGCTTTTGGTGACGAGACCGGCGGGTTGTACGAATGGGACGGTCACGCCATTGCTCGCATCGACGGGATGGGTACGACCGGACTGAGCGCCGCCGAGGGGCGCGTGTTCCGGGTTCTGTGGTCGTACCGCAAGTATTCCGCCGGCGCCGAGACGTATGAGTATGACGACATCGGTGTCAAGCGTTACTTCCGGGTCGATGGCATCCCAGAACCGGGGGACATCGCCAACGACGGCGACCTCGTGGCTTACGTGTCGTTCGAACTCGACGGCGTTGCTTGGGTCGACGCCAACGGCAAACTGGTCAAGACCTGGTCGGCCAGCAACGTGGCCGACGCATGGCACGTCAATAGCCTCGATCTGCAACCCGAAGGGCTGTACGTCTCGGCGTTCGGACGTTTCCAGAAGTCGCAGGACTGGAAGGATTCCAACCGCGCCGAAGGGTTCATCATGGCGGTCGGCGACGGCACGATCGCTGTGTCTGGTTTGGCACGCCCGACGACCTTTGGTAAGGCCGACGGCTTCTGGTGGGTGTGTGAGCAGGGCAAACGCCGCCTCGCCCGCTTTGATGAGGCTGGCACATTCGTGGACGCCTACGACTGCGTCGGTGTACCTCAGGGTCTTGAGGTCAGCGACGACTTTGTCTTTATCTCCGAGGCGCCCGATTCTGACACGCCGTTTGATAATTCGATTTTGGTCATTTTAGATCGGGGCTCGCTCAACCAGGTCGACCGGATCGAGTTGCCGTGTCGCGGCGTCCACACCATCAAATTGATGCCCCAGGGCTTCATGCACGGTGTGCGCACCGGGTTCATGACCAACCCATTCCGCATCTCCGAGGTGGCCACGACCGCCCAGATCCTGGCCGCGCACGATCGGACAAGCCAGCAGTGGGCGACCGGGGACCCAGTCCCCGCCGACGAGTGCAATGTGCTGATTTCCGCGGTGATCCCCAACGAGATGCCTGCCAGCCGTGAGCTCGCCTTTGACGCGACGGTCCTCAACCGGGCC
Source organism: Acidimicrobiia bacterium (assembly GCA_018003035.1). Classification (GTDB taxonomy): domain Bacteria; phylum Actinomycetota; class Acidimicrobiia; order IMCC26256; family JAGNEX01; genus JAGNEX01. The sequence continues at coordinate 5,977 of JAGNEX010000005.1, read as the reverse complement.
AACGTGGTGCTCGCGACGCAGCATCCGCATCCGGTCAACCTGTGTTACCGCTGGTTCGACGTCGAGTCGGGCGAGTACGCATATCCGCACGACGAGTACCGCACTGCGCTAAACGGGTTGCTCGCGCCGTTCCAAGAGCAACGTCTGCGGATGATCGTCAAGACGCCGCCCGACGCGGGTGAGTACGAACTGCGCATCACCCTCGTCCAAGAGAACGTTCAGTGGTTTGACGACATCAACCCGATGAACATGTGCTCCAAAACGGTCCGCATCGTCGAGCCCTAACCGCAGGGCCGGTCGCGTCCGGCAATGCGGCGCACAGGGCCGCCAACACGTGACGCGGTGGGCCCGGCCGTGTCCGTCGTGGCCGCACCGCGGCCGGGGGCTAGATCACGCCGCGGGCGGCGAGGTCGGCGATTCGGTCGTCGTCCAGACCGAGGATTCCTTCAAGCACTTCGGTGTTGTGCTGGCCCAGGCTTGGTCCGACCCACTTGACGACACCTGGGGTTTCACTCAGCTTCGGTGCCACATTCTGCATCCGCAGCTTGCCCAGCTCGGGGTGAACGATCGAGATGAGCGCCTCGCGTGCCGTCATATGCGGGTCGTCGATCATGTCCGGCGCTCGATAGATCCGTCCCTGGGGAATGCCGAAGTCGTCGAGGCGGGCTTCGAGTGCTTCGGTGGTCAGCGTGGCGGTCCACTGAGCGATCAGGTTGTCGAGCTCTGCCTGGTTGAGGCCGCGAGCGGTGTGTGTGGCGTAGCGCTCATCGTCGCCGAGTTCGGGCTGGTCCATACATGACGCCAGGCGTTTGAACACGGTGTCCTGGTTGGCGGCGATCAGCACCATGCCGCCGTCCTGGGTTGGGTACACATTGGACGGTGAGACGTTGGGGATGATCGCCCCGGAGCGTTCCCGCACGTAACCTGTGGCGTCGTACTCGGTGATGAGGGACTCCATGACGGCGAGCACGGCTTCGTACAGGGCGGAATCGACGATCTGGCCGCGGCCCGTCCGCTCACGGGCATGCAATGCGGTCAAGGTGCCGACGCAGGCAAAGGTCGCAGCGAGCGTGTCGCCGATCGAGATGCCCATGCGGCTCGGGGGCGTCGACGGGTCGCCGACGACGTACCGCAGGCCTCCCATGGCCTCGCCGATCGCACCGTAACCCGGGCGCGACGAGTACGGACCGGTCTGTCCGAATCCAGTCACCCGCACCATGATCAGACGGGGGTTGCGGTGCGAGAGCTCTTCCCAGCTCATACCCCAACGCTCTAGGGTCCCGGGTCGGAAGTTCTCGATCAGGATGTCGGCCGAATCGATCAGGTCTTTCACCAGCGCCTGACCGTCGGCCTCGCGCAGGTTGACCGTGACCGACTTCTTGTTGCGTGCCACGACCGGCCACCACAGTGACTGACCGCCCGACTTCTCGCGTCCCCACTCCCGCATCGGGTCGCCGACGACCGGTTGCTCGACCTTGATGACTTCGGCGCCAAAGTCGGCGAGCAGCTGCCCGCAGTACGGGCCGGCCAGCAACTGGCCCATCTCGATCACGCGTAGGTCGTCTAAGGGCTGCATCGTCTGTGTGTCCGGTTCTGTCGGCTGGCGGTCGGGTCTCGGTCGGCGGCAAGGCCGGGTGGTCTCAAAGGACGATCGGCCGACTGCGGTGTGTCGGCCCAAGTCGTTCGCCAAGTATGCCAGCGCAGCGCCATCCCAGGCTTGTGTGCCGTGGCATCGAAACGTTCTAGTGGGCCGGCGGGAACTGGCCACGATCGTCGGGGGCGTCCCCGTACAATGCCTCAGAACATTCGGCGCGATGTACGGGGGATTCGAAGGTGGGGACCGTAGAGAAGGTCACGTTTGTCGAGGTGTCGCCCCGCGACGGGTTGCAGTCCGACGATGCAATGGTGTCCACCGACGACAAGGTCGAGCTGATTACGCGCCTGGTCAACGCGGGTCTGACCCGGATCGAGGCGGTGTCGTTCGTCCATCCCAAGCGGGTGCCTCAGATGGCCGATGCCGAAGCGGTCATGGCCCGACTGCCGCGCAAGGACGGCGTGTCCTACATCGGGCTGGTGCTGAACCGCCGAGGTTTTGACCGGGCACTCGCCGCCGGTGTGGACGAGGTGAACTCGGTCGTCGTGGTCACGGACACCTTTTCGGAGAAGAACCAGGGCATGCCGACCTCGGAGTCTGTCCAGACCTGGGCGGACATCGCAGGGCCGGCGCGCGACGCCGGGTTGTTTTCTTCGGTGACCGTTTCGGCAGCTTTCGGCTGCCCGTACGAGGGCGAAGTGTCGGCCGATCGGGTCCGCGACGTGATCGCAGCGGTGGCGGCGTCGGGGCCCGACGAGATTGCGCTGGCCGACACGATCGGCGCGGCAACCCCGAACATGGTCCGCGAACGTCTAGCTATCGCCCGTGACGTCGCGCCCGACGTCCAGCTGCGCTGCCATTTTCACAACACCCGCAACACCGGGTTGGCAAACGTTCTCGCCGCGGTCGAAGCGGGCGTGTCAGTTATTGACGCGTCGCTCGGCGGGATCGGCGGCTGCCCGTTTGCCCCCGCCGCGACCGGCAACATCCCCACCGAAGACACCGCCTTCATGCTCGAAGGTATGGGCATCAGTACCGGCCTGGACCTTGGGGCCTTGATCACGTTGACCGGGTGGCTCGAAGGGGTCGTCGGCCATGCCGCACCCGGAATGCTCGCCAAGGCCGGCTTGTTCCCACCGGTCAGCACTGACTCCGCCGAGGTGTGCCAGATCTGACGCTGGTTCAGCCCCTTTCCGGTGACCGCTGCCCAGTTCGACGGCACCCCTGTTTGAGGATGCGTTCGGTCGGGACTCTGCGGGCTAGGTCAGAACTGGAAGTACAAGAACGGCGAGAACGACGAGCTCATCACCGCGACGATCGCCAGCACAAACACCACAGTGACGGTCGCAAAACGCGCCACGGTCACCTGAACGGTTGGCCGGGAGTTGGTCAGCCACAGACCGGTCGCCCAGTCCTGAGGGAACGCCAGGGTTGACGCAGCCAGCAGCAAGGTCGCGACCGTCCGATGGTCGGCGACCAACTTGACGGTGGCCGAAAGTCCGGTCCACCCGTGCAAACCGACCATCGACCCCAGATAGCTCCATGCGTCCGTCATGTTGAGCGACCTGAAGAACACCCAGCCGATACAGACCACCAAGAACGCATATGCCCGCCGGAACCACGCCGTGCGGTCGGGGACCAAAGCGCGCTGACCTGTTGCCCGCTCGAGTAGCAGGAAGACGCCGTGATAGGCGCCCCAAATGATGAAGGTCCAGTTGGCGCCATGCCACAGTCCCGTCACCAGAAAGACGATGATCAGGTTGCGGCGCGTTTTGGCCTCGCTGCCTCGCGAGCCGCCCAGTGGTATGTAGAGGTAGTCGCGGAACCAGTTGGACAACGTGATGTGCCAGCGCCGCCAAAAGTCGGTGATGGACAGAGCCGAATACGGTCGCTTGAAGTTCTCGGGGAAGTCGAAACCGAAGATCGTGCCGAGCCCGATCGCCATATCTGAATAGCCCGAGAAGTCAAAGTAGATCTGCGCCGAATAGGCAAAAAGCCCAAGCCAGGCCGTCGCAAACGTCCGCTCATCGGCAGGAATTGAGAACGCCGCGTCGGCCACGGTTGCCACAACGTCGGCAACCAGAACCTTCTTAGCGAGACCCCAAACAAAGCGGATGGATCCGGCTGCGAAGCGCTCTCGGTTCATGCTCCGGTGGAGCATCTGCTTGGCGATCTCGTGGTACCGGACGATCGGACCAGCGATCAGCTGCGGGAACAGCGCGACGAATAGGGCGAAGTCGAGAGGATTCTTGAGCGCCGTGCCGCGGCCTCGTCCCACGTCGATGACGTAGCTCATCGACTGGAACGTGAAGAACGAAATACCGATCGGCAGGGCGATGCCGTCCCAGGGGATCTCGCCGATCCCAAGCGCCCCGCTCATCGAGTTGAGCTGGGCAATACCGAAGTTGGCGTACTTGAACCAGCCGAGGATGGCGATGTTGGCAACGACCGACCACGCGACGATCCGTTTGCGTCGCTCGGCGTCACCAGCGTCAAGAGCTGCCTGAGTCGCAAGGCCACCCACGTAGTTGATGGCTATACACAGTGCCAGGACGAGCAGGAAACCGCCGCCGCCCCATGCATAAAAGACGATGCTTGCCGCGAGGAGGACGTAGTTACGGGCGCGCGACGGGGCCAGAGCGGTTAGCAAAACCGTGATCGGCAGAAACGCGAAAAGAAAGGGAATGCTCGAAAAGACCACTAGCACGTCCTCGGGAGCCGGTGATTGCGCTGGACATGTCTAGTCAGCCGAAAGGCCGGACCTCGCACTGTGAACATCGCTCCGCGTCCAGGGGGCGAATGGCCTCATCGCGGGCCCCATGCGTCAGTGCCGCCGGGGCTCGCGGCGCCAAAGAATCCGTCGGACTCCGGGTAAACCGAGGCCTAACCGGGCAGTGCGGCGACGATGTCGGCGGTGATCGTGCCGAACGCGGTCTTCTGGTCGTCGGAGTAGTCGATACTCAGGCAGATTCGGTTCTGATCCACCGAATCGACCACGACTTCTCCGTTCATCCCCGAGTTGTTGTTGAAGTCGACGCCCGCGACGGTAGCGAGCGTATTGAACACGAGCTTCCCAAAGTCGGTGCTGGCTGGTGCGGTGTCACCCGGCTCAATCGGGGCGGGATCACCGGGTGAGTTAAAGACGGTCAGCAACACGCTAAAGGTCGTCCCATCGGCGGTCGTCGGCGCTGACGACAACCCGTCGATCGAGCTGGGGTCGACGGGAAAGTCGGTCACCCAGATCGTGTAGCCGGCGCCGCCAGCGACGGCTATGGCCTGCGTGCTCGCTACATCGAAGGTTCCTTCGATGCCAGCATCGGGGATCGTCAGGGAAAGGTCCGTCGCTGGACACTCAGAGGTATCGCGACCGCTGACGTTCGCTGCGGAGCGTTTGTCAACTGCCTGTGCGCTCGAACGTTGGGCCTGGGTACCCGAGGACCGGTCCGCAGCGTCTTCAACGTCGGAGCAGGCCGCTAACAGGCCGACCGCAGCGGCGAGAATCAACAGATGTGTGAGGCGCTTCTTCAAAGGGTTGGTTTGCATGATCGCTCCCAGTTCAGTTGAATCGGCCGTCATTTGACTGGAGCCGTGCCAGCACGGCCCGCCCGAGTCGATCGAACACGTCGTTGTCGATGGCGACGGGACCACTCGCCCCCAGGTGGAGCGACACAACATCGCGGTCCCGCAGCACGAGCGCTCCGAGGCGTGCGAACGGCTCATAGGAATCTTCGGCGAGAGAGCCCGAGTAGTACGTCCAGCATTCGGCGGGGATGTCGACAGGCGGTTTACCCGGGGAGATCACCGCGGCCAGGTTGGTGACTCCAGATTCGTCGAGCGCAAGGTCATCGGCGATGGACTGGATGAAGCAGGCGGTGAACACCTGCCCACTCAGGAACTCAAACGGGCTGCGCGCCGCTTCAGCGTTCTCGAAGACGAAACTGAAGCCGAACAGCATCGATTCATCCGGCCCAGAGGCAATGGGGCTGGCGGCGCTGGCGATCAGTGGCCAATCATTGGCTTCCTCGGGAAAGCAGCGGTCAAAGAGCAGTTCGGCCGCCTCTTCGCCGCTGTCGTCCGGATCGGCGTTGAGCTGCCAATGCGCGTTCAGGTCGGTCGGCTGCAGAACGCCGAGCAGGGCACGTACTTCGGGGTCGTGGGAGGGTCGCTGATCGCTCACGCGACACCGAGGGCCTTGAGCATGGTTGGTGAGATGGCGTCGATGCCGCTGGCCAAGAGGTGTGCCCGTTCGACGTTGACGCGGTCACGGAACTCTCGCTCGGCCCAAAGGTCCCAAGGCCCAGACGGCATGCGGTCCACCTGCCCATGAGCGGCAACACATGCTCTGAGGTAATCAGCCATGACAGCGGCGATCGATGCACCCGC
>JAGNEX010000066.1 GCA_018003035.1 Acidimicrobiia bacterium | reverse complement strand
ACGTTGCCCGCCATATCGGACAGCCCGAACCCATTCGGGGGATACGTGCCGACGGGCGCGGTCCGAAGGTGACCGTCGGACGCCTGGTTCTTCCACGGGAAGGCACCCTCGAAGTACTTGGCCATGCGCTTGCCGTCGACCAGCTCCTCGTCACCCCAGGTGTACGCGGCGCCCTCGAGCCCTCCTCGGGCCGCAAACTCCCACTGTGCTTCGGTTGCGAGCCGTCGCCCGGCCCAACGGGCATAGGCCTCGGCGTCCTCGTGAGCGACATGGACCACAGGGTGATCGTCGCGGCCGTCGAGTGAACTGTTTTGCCCTTCTGGTTTGGACCAGTACGCGCCAGGCGTCCACGCCCACCACTGAGACAGGTGTCGAAGATCGACGGGCCCCGGCGTCGGAAAGAAGACCAGAGATCCGGGGACCAGGTTTTCTTTCGGGGCCCCCGGGTACATTGCCGGATCGAGCGGCCGCTCGGCGACGGTGACATACCCCGTGTCGTCGACGAACCGCGCAAACTGAGCGTTCGTGACCTGATGCCGTTCGATCATGAACGGTGAGACCTGCACCCGAAACGCGGGCGCCTCCTCTGGATAGTGGTCGTTGGACCCCATGATGAACTCGCCGCCAGGGATCGGGACGAGTTCGGTCAGTGCAACGGGCTCAGCCATGCTCATGTTTCCTTGAGTAGCGGGGATCGGCCCCGGCAGCAGGTCCGAGAGAGAGACGCGCAGCGAGATGCACGTCTAGAGGTCATCGTTCGTATCTTGACCGATGTAGCGCAACGCCGTCTCGTGGACTCAAAAGACGCGAATCGACAGCGACTACTGCTCGTGCCAGGTGGCGTAGGCGCGCTACTGCCCCGGACGCGAACATCCGGAGCAGTGACGGCAAGTGCGGACGTATCAGTGGCTGCCGACGCCCGAGGACAGCTTGTCGACCACGTTGGAAAGCGAGAAGCTCGCCGGACGTTGCCGCATGGGGAAGTCGTCGAAGGTTGCAAGCGCCTCCCTGGCCTCGAACTGCGCAACCTCGACCATGTATTCGTGCGCCATCACCCACTCCCAGTACTGATTGGACTGGTAGTCGGCCCGCTCGAACGGATCGGTCCGCAGGTTGAACAGCTTCGGCGCTCGAAGCTCGGTGAAGGGGTTGGCCCAAACATAGAGCGTCCCGATCGCTTGTTGTTCGAGAAACACGATCTTGAAGTTGTCGAGCCGCATCCCCAGCACATCTCCGTCATCAGAGATGTAGAAGAACTTGTTGCGACCGCTGCTTTCGGAGTCACCCTTAAGATGGGCCGTCAGGTCGCACCCGTCGAGGTGCACCTTGTAGTCCCTGCCTGCGAGTTTGGCCCCCTTCTTTAGATCATCGGCGATGGTGGAACGCCCCGCCGCGGCGAGAAGCGTGGGGAACCAATCCAAGTGGCTAACGATCTCGTTGCTGATCCGGCCAGGTGTGATGGTCTTCGGCCAACGGGCGACACAGGGGACGCGGAAGGCACCTTCCCAGTTGGTGTCCTTTTCGCTGCGGAACGGAGTCGTCGCAGCGTCTGGCCATGCATTTGCATGCGGACCGTTGTCCGTGGTGTAGATGACGATCGTGTCTTCCGCGATCCCGGCCTCTTCTAGGTAGTCGAGAAGCGTCCCGACGTTCTTGTCGTGGTCGATCATCGTGTCGTGATACTTCGACTGCCAGCGTCCCGCCTGACCGACACTTTCGGGCTTGGTGATCGTGAAATAGTGCATGTGAGTCGTGTTGCACCACACGAAGAAAGGCTTGTCATCGCTGACCGCCTGCTTCATGAAATTGACCGACCTATCAACGACTTGGTCGTCGAAGTCTTTCAAAATTTCCGTGGTGAGAGGCCCGACGTCCTGAACACGACCGTCGTCAAAACTGTGAACAATTCCACGCGGGTAGAAGCCGCGTTTTTTTGCGAGTTCGGTCGGGTAGTCGGGCGTCTCGGTCAGTTCATTTGCCGGTAGGTGGTACAGGACACCATAGAACTCTTCAAACCCATGCTGAGTGGGCAGGTATTTATCCAAGTCTCCAAAATGGTTCTTCCCAAACTGGCCGGTCGAATAGCCCTGTTCTTTGAGGGCTGCGGCGATGGTGGGATCCTTGTCACTGATCCCAACGTCGGCCCCTGGCATGCCGACCTTCGACAAGCCCGTCCGCATCACCGACTGCCCTGTCATGAATGCTGCTCGGCCAGCAGTACATGACTGCTCGCCGTAGTAGTCGGTAAACCGGATCCCTTCGGCGGCGATTCGGTCGATGTTGGGGGTCTGGTACCCCATGAGGCCGTCGCTGTAACACGACAGGTTGGTAATTCCGATGTCGTCACCGAAAATGACGAGAATATTGGGCTGCTTCTTGCTCACGTGGTGCTCCTCGGGACTGCGGGCGGTAGGGAGGGATTTGAAAAGAACGTCCCAGCGGGTAGGCTGCGGAAGGCATGGACCACAGACCGATTGCGGAGCGTTCAGCAGGGACGTTTACAAACCCCGCTCGACCTCGCCACGGGCAACCGCAAAGTTGTGCTCTCGATGACCGAGAGAGAACGAGCAGTAGTAGTTAGCTACTCAATGCTGCACAGGCAACGCACTAAATGCACGTTGCGCTTCGTCCAATGAAGCGAAAAAACGAACTCGATGTTCGGCCGAAAGTCGTTCATAGGCCTGCTTGATCCGCTCATCGGCGGCCGCAACCCAGAAGTGCTGACCTCGCCGCTCCATCTCTGACACCACACCTTGAAACTCCCGAACTGCCGTGGAGTCAAGGGCGGTGATAGATGACGCGTCCAACACGACCGCCTTGCAATCGGATCGACGCCTCAGCGCCGCCAGGCGTTCGCTGGCGACACGTGCGTTGACGTAAACAAGCGGCCCACTGAACCGGACGACGTACAGCCCGCGAGTGGACGCGGGCTCGCTGTCATCGACCGGAACCCAGCGCCCGCCATCACCTTGTGCGAGCCGCTCGACAGGCGGTCTTGAGACATGGCGCGCCAAGAAGCCGAATGCGAGCAAGGTGGCGATGAGAACCCCCGGCATTACGCCGAAGAAGATCACGCCGAGAAACGCCGCAACGGCGACCCAGAACTCAAGTCGAGCGGTCTTCCACAGGCCCTGGAAGTAGGACACGTTGATCATGCCGACCATCGCCCAGATGACCACCGCGGCCAGGACTGGCTGGGCGAGGTAGACAAATAGCGGGCGGAGAAACACCGCAGCGAGCAATGCCAGGATGCCTGCAGTCGCGCTTGCCACCCTGGTTCGGGCCCCGCTGGCCACGGCAACCGCGGTCTTGGACAGCGCGCCCGTCACGGCAAAGCTGCCCCCGATCGCGACGCTGACGTTGGCGGCACCCAAACCAAGTAGTTCACGGTTTGGGCGTATCCGCTCCCCCGTCGCGTCCTGCACAATCTGTGATGCACCGAGGCTTTCGGTGAAGCCGAGCACCACGATCGCAGCGGCGATTGGGATGAGGCTGCCAATCAACGATCCATCGATCGAGAGGTCCCCTCCAAAACCGCTGAACAGCGACTGTGGTTCTGGTACGACCGAAACGCCTTTGTCCGCCAGATCGAACAACGCAACGGCTACCCCGCCGGCAGCGAGGGCGACCATGGCCGCTGGCAGCTTTGGGGAAAAGCGCTGAATCGCGAATACGACGACCAGTGCGGCTCCTCCGAGCGCCGCGGAACGGCCGTCGATCTCAGAGAGTGAGCCGGCCAGTTCAACCAGACGGCGCAAGAAGCCATCTTTCTCAAAGTCGGGATGACCGAGCAGCGCCGGAAGCTGGCCGAGGATCGTGACATACGACAGACCCTGGATGAACCCCTTGAGCGCCGGTGTCGGCACCAGATCCGCTATCCAGCCAAAGCGCAGGATGCAGAGCAGCAAGTAGAAGGCTCCGACCATCGCGCTCAGCGAAATCACCACACTTGCTGGGGACGACCCGCCGCCGTATGACGCAACAGCGGTTCCAACCAAAACCGACACGGCTGCGTCAGCACCGACGACGACAACCTTGGACCCCCCAAAGAGCGTGTAACCCAGAATGGCGAGCGGCACTCCGATAAGTCCGACGTTTGGTTCGACCCCGACGATCGACGAATACGCCAAAGCCGTCGGAACAAGGACAGCGAAAACCGCAAGCCCCGCCAGGATGTTCGTCCGCGGCGACAGCTCCGACGCCGGAGTGTCCTGGTCTGTCTGGGACGCGTCGCGCGTGGTTGCCACCGGGACCCTTCCCGCTCGTTCGGAATCCAACGCAACCCGCCGAACGGGACCCTAGGAGACAACCCCCAACCCTTGCCCGAAGTAGGACGAAATCGTTCTGTTCCTACTTGAACCAGATCGGAGGGCACGTCATATGCTGGGCCGCCCAAACCGATCCCGGACCCCGCGTGGTGGAGCCGGTCGCGGGTGTCGAAAGGACAGTGCCTCGATGTTGGGTGATCTCATCCGATTGCTCCGGATTCACATGCGCAAGTACCGGGGCCTGCTTCTCGCCTTGATCGTGTTCCAGTTGGTTGGAACCATCGCCTCGTTGTTCCTCCCCAGCCTCAACGGACGAATCATCGATGACGGCGTTTCCCAAGGCGACACCGACTTCATCATCCGCACCGGCGGCATCATGTTGCTCGTCTCGCTGATTCAGATCTCGGCGTCGATCGTGGCGACGTGGCTCGCATCCACGGCGTCGTCCGGAATGGCGCTCGGGGTCCGCAAGAACCTCTTCCACAAGGTCGGCTCATTCAGCGCCCAGGAAGTGGCTCGCTTCGGTGCACCTACCCTGATCTCTCGCACGACAAACGACGTCCAGCAGGTCCAGCTGGTCACCAACCTGATGCTCGCCATGACGCTGAGCGCGCCGATCATGATGGTCGGCGGAATCGCGATGGCTATCCGAGAAGACCCGGGGCTCAGCTGGTTGGTCGCCGTGTCTGTTCCACTGCTCGCCATCTCGGTCGGCATCTTGACCCGCAAAATGATCCCGGGTTTTCAGACCATGCAGTCCTCGGTCGACAAGGTGAACCGCATCCTGCGCGAGCAGATCACCGGCATCCGTGTGGTGCGTGCATTCACGCGTGAGACGGCCGAAGAAACTCGGTTCGCCGACGCCAATACCACCTACACCCAATCAGCGGTCTCGGTCGGCAACCTGATGGCAATGGCGTTCCCGATCGTGATGTTCATCTTCAACGCATCAACCGTGGCGGTTCTGTGGTTCGGTGCGCGGCGCGTTGCGGGCGGCGATATGGAGGTCGGCGCCCTCTCGGCATTCATGTCCTACCTGATGCAGATCTTGATGTCGGTCATGATGGCGACCTTCATGTCGATGATGGTGCCCCGAGCCGCCGTTTCGGCCACTCGTCTGATGCAGGTTCTTGACACCGAACCGACCGTGGAAGAACCACCCAACCCGGCGGCGCTCCCTAAAGGCCCTGCGTCGGTCGAGTTCCACAACGTCACGTTCACTTACCCCGGGGCCGACTCACCGGTTTTGGAAGACATCAGTTTCCTTGCCAAACCCGGCCAGGTAACGGCGATAATCGGCTCGACAGGGGCCGGCAAGACCACCCTGATCGACCTGGTGCCTCGGCTATACGACGTCAAAGGCGGCAGCGTCACGATTGGGGGCGTCGACGTTCGAGACGCTGACCTCAACGATTTGTGGCAAACGATCGGCTTGGTCCCGCAACGGCCGTTCCTATTCAGCGGAACGATCGAATCGAATTTGCGTTACGGCAAGCCCGACGCAACCGAAGCCGAACTGTGGAACGCGCTCCGCATCGCGCAAGCACAGGCCTTCGTCGAAGCGAATCCCGACGGCCTTCAAGCGCCGATTTCGCAGGGCGGATCCAACCTGTCCGGCGGCCAACGTCAGCGCATGGCCATTGCACGGGCAGTCATCCGGCGCCCCGACATCTACATCTTCGACGACGCCTTCTCGGCGTTAGACCTTCAAACCGACGCCAACCTTCGGGCGGCATTACAACCCATCACGGCCGACTCCGTGGTGTTGATCGTCGCTCAGCGAGTCTCGACCATCGTCGAAGCTGACCAGATTGTCGTCTTGGAGGACGGGCGGATCGTCGGCAAAGGCACGCACGACGAACTGCTCGATACCTGTCCGACGTATGCCGAGATCGTCGCTTCTCAGGCCCTGACCGAAGTAAAGGCCGCGTGATGAGCAACCCCGAAGTTCTCTCCGACGAAGAAAAGGCAGCCGCGGACCGGAGGGGGCCGGCGAGTCGCCCCCAACAAGGCCCACCGGTCATGCGGGTTGGGATGCCGACCGAAAAATCGGCGGACTTCTCGGGAACGGCCAAACGTGTCCTGCGCCGCATGCGACCCGAGCGCAAGGTCATGAGCATTGCGCTGTTCCTCACCGTTGTCAGCGTGACCCTGTCGGCGGTGGGCCCCCGGATCATCGGCCGCGCTACCGACTACATCTTCGCCGGATTCGTCGGATCACGGCTTCCCGCGGGTGAAACCGCCGCTCAGGCGGCCGAGAACCTTCGGGCGTCGGGCAACAGCGACTTCGCTGACATGGTCGCCAACATGCCGCACCTCGTGCCGGGCCAAGGTATGGACTACGGAGCGATCGGGAATGTGTTGTTGTTGGCGCTGGCCTTGTACACGGCGGGTTCGCTCCTCGCCTGGGTCGCCAACCGAATCATGGTCGGCGCCGTCAACCGGGTCATCTTTCAGCTGCGCGAGGACATCGAACTCAAGCTGCACCGTCTCCCGCTCCCCTACCTCGACACCCAGCCGCGCGGTGAGTTGTTGAGTCGTGCGACCAACGACATCGACAACGTCGCCCAGTCTCTGCAGCAGACGATGAGCCAGTTACTTACCGCGCTCATCACCGTCGTCGCGATGGTTTCGATGATGATCTGGATTTCGCCGCTGCTGTCGGTCATCGCCCTGGTGACGATTCCGTCGGCGATGTTGTTGACCGGCCAGATCGGTAAGCGCAGCCAGGGATACTTCATGCGGCAGTGGGCCTCGACCGGTGAGGTCAACGCGGTCGTCGAAGAGTCCTTCAGCGGGCACAGCCTGGTCAAAGTCTTCGGCCACCAAGAAGAAGCCGATGCCAGGTTCGCCGAGGCGAACGAAAAGCTCTACCGGGCAAGCCGTTCTGCTCAGTTCGCGAGCGGCGTCATCATGCCGATGATGATGTTCATGGGCAACATCAACTACGTGTTGGTCGCTGTTGTGGGTGGATGGCGGGTGGCGGTGGGCGCCATGACGTTGGGCGCCGTGCAGTCCTTCATCATCTACTCACGACAGTTCACGCAGCCACTCACCCAGGTCGCCTCGATGGCCAACCTGCTGCAGTCGGGTGTGGCCTCCGCCGAGCGGGTCTTTGCCGTGTTGGACGCAAAGGAAGAAAGCCCCGAACCGGCCGACGGTCCGGCCGCGGAGGTCTCTCGCGGGTGTGTGCAGTTTGAGGACGTGTCGTTCTCGTATGTGCCTGATCGGCCACTGATCGAGCACCTGAACCTGACGGTAGAACCCGGCGAGATGGTGGCGATCGTCGGTCCGACCGGCGCCGGAAAAACCACCCTGGTCAATCTGATCATGCGCTTCTACGAGCTCAACGGTGGCCGCATCCTGCTCGACGGCGTGGACATCGCGACCATGTCGCGCCAGGCGCTGCGCAGCCGGATAGGCATGGTCCTCCAAGACACCTGGCTGTTTGCGGGTTCGATCGCTGACAACATCGCGTACGGCAAACCGGGAGCAACGATCGACGAGGTTCACCGGGCGGCAGAAGCCACGTATGTCGATCGTTTCGTGCACTCCCTGCCCAACGGGTACGACACCTTGCTCGACGACGAAGCCAGCAACATCAGCGCGGGCGAAAAGCAGCTGCTGACGATCGCGCGGGCCTTTATCAGCGACCCCGAACTGCTCATCTTGGACGAAGCCACCAGCTCGGTCGACACCCGCACCGAACGCCTGGTTCAAGAAGCCACACAGGCGTTGCGGAGCGACCGGACGTCGTTTGTCATCGCTCACCGACTCTCGACCATCCGCGACGCAAACCTGATCATCGTGATGGAGAACGGCCGGATCGCCGAACAGGGCACCCACGACGAACTGCTCGCCGCAAAGGGCGCGTACTACCGCCTCTACCAGGCACAGTTCGTCGGCGCAGCGGTCGACCTCGACGGCTCGACCACCAGGTCGTAGCGGGCTTAGGACCCGGGCGCGCCGAGTCGAACACCGGCTCATCTGGCGCGGCCGTGGGCAGAATTCAGGCTTGCTGAACCCGCCCGAGGGTGACGTCGACCTCGGTTGCCTTCACCGATGCCCACACGGGCGACCCTTCCTTCAAGGAAAGGTCGGTCACGGCGCTGGGTGTCACATCGATGCTGAGCGGCAGCGGCGCACCCACCGTCACGCGTACCGTCGAACCCATCGAAGTCACCGTTTCGACCTGGGTGTGCCATGTGTTGCGCGGGCTGCCCGAAGGCCGATCGTTGTAGAGGGCAATCGCCTCAGCGGGGATCGATGCGATGACGCCGCCGCTCACTTCGACGTTCCAGGTTTGGATCGAAATGGGGCACCCCGACATCTGGAGCGCCCCGGCGACGGCATCTGCCTCGAAACGGTTCGTCCCGGTAAGCGACGCCGCATAACTGGTGGCCGGGCGCCGTCGGATGTCGTCCGGCCGGCCGAGCTGCGTCCGACGACCACGTTCGAGTACGGCAACCTCGTCGGCCAACGCAAACGCATCGACGGCGTCGTGAGAGATGATCACGGTCGGGCCGTCAAAGTTGTCCAGCCACCTGCGGAGCGCCTCCCTGACCTGCCCGCGCAAAGCCGCATCGAGCGCGGAGAACGGTTCGTCGAGCAAGAGCAGTCGGGGGTCGGACGCGAGCGCGCGAACCAGTGATACCAACTGTGCCTGCCCGCCCGAAAGCTGCCCTGGTTTCAGATCGAGCAGATCAACGACACCGAATGCTTCGATCAGCTCCGCCGTCTTGGCCGCCGAGTGTCCCGAATTGGTTCGCCGAGCGGCGTGGGCGAAGTCGATGTTGGCTCGGACCGACATGTGACCGAAGAGGCGTGGGGTTTGGAACGCGACACCGAATCGCCGATGACGCGGTTGAACAAACGTGTCGCTCACCGGGTCGTCCAGCACGTTGCCGTCGACCTGGATGATCCCCGCTGTGACGGGTAGCAAGCCTGCCAGAGCAGCGACCACCGTTGACTTGCCGGAACCGTTGGGTCCGACAAGCGCGAGAACTTGAGCCCGCCCCACCGCAAGCTCGATGTCGACCGAAAAATCCTTCGATCGCTGCACCACGATGGTGGAGGTCAGACCTTCGGTCACATCTGCCCCCACCAGCGATCGCGCTGAAGCATCAGCACTGCGGTCGAGAGAGCGACGAGCAGCAGGCTCATCGCAACGGCAACGCTTCGATCAGATCCGAGCGACACGAACACGGCGAGGGGAAGCGTCTGCGTACGCCCTTGAAGGTTGCCTGCGAACGTCACGGTCGCACCGAACTCACCCAGAGCCCGCGCCCAGCACAGCACCAGACCGGC
>JAGNEX010000146.1 GCA_018003035.1 Acidimicrobiia bacterium | reverse complement strand
GGCGGGGCCGGGTCGTCGGACGCCAGCATCGCCGAGGGAGCGGTCTGCGCCCACCATCTGTACAGCCAGGACATGTTCCGAGCGTACAGGCCCTCGCTGGCGCACAACACCGACGAAAGTCGACATTTCCACCCTCCGAAAGACGGAAATCCCGCGGCGGTCAAGCGTCTGATCGGCAGTCAGATCGTGGCCGTTTGGCCGATGTGGCGGCGTATCGGCGTGGCGCATGCTTGTTGCATGATCACTGCAACCGCCCTCACCAAGACCTACAAACAGACGCCGGTTGTCCGGCACGTGTCGTTGCGTTGCGAACCGGGAACCATCACCGGATTCCTCGGCTCCAACGGCGCCGGCAAATCGACCACGCTGAAGATGATCCTCGGACTGGTCCGCCCCGATAGCGGCACGTCGACCATCGACGGCCGAGCGTTCAACGAACTTCCGAACCCGACGCGGACGGTCGGCACGCTGCTCGACGCGTCGGCGATGCATCCGGGGCGCACCGGACGGTCGACGCTTCAGATCGCTGCCTTGCTGTCCGGTGTCGGTCCGCGGCGCGTCGATGACCTGCTGGATCTGGTTGGCCTTGCCGGCGCGGCGGAGAAACGAGTCGGCGCCTATTCGCTCGGTATGAGGCAGCGTCTCGGCATCGCCCAGGCCCTGATCGGCGAACCGGAAGCGCTGATTCTTGATGAGCCAGCGAACGGCCTTGACCCTGAGGGGATCGCCTGGATGCGGACGCTCCTCCACGACTTTGCCGACCGTGGGGGCACCGTGTTGTTGTCGAGTCATCTGCTGGCCGAGGTGCAGGCCACCGTCGATCATCTGGTCGTCATCGCCGGCGGTGCTGTCGTTGCTGCGGGCCGCCTGGACGACCTGTTGGCGAGTTCGACGATCCTGGTGCGGAGTCCCGACGCCACGGCGCTTGCGGCCGCGCTGCACGCGGAAGGAATCGACTTTGTCGCCGGACCGGGGGAGGCGTTCACCGTCGACACCGGAGCAGGTCGGGTGACGGCCGAGTTGTTGGCGAGTGTCGCTCTCAAACATCAGGTGTTGCTGACCGAGCTGCGTCAGTCAGAGACGACCGGTTTGGAGCAGCTGTTCTTCTCACTCACCACCGACGCCTCGACCAACGAGAACCACCCGACTCAACAAGCGTCCAACCAGGAGGCAGCAGCATGACCACAACCGCCGTCCCTCGCACCCGCGGCGCCGTCGCCGCGCCGCCCACACAAGGGATTCCGTTTGGTCGGCTCGTCCATGCCGAGTGGGTCAAGGCCACCGATACCCGCGCCGCCCGCTGGCTTCTCGCACTGACCGCCGTATCGACCGTTGGAATGATGTTGGTGCCCGTGCTCGCCCCAACAACCTTCGACCAGACCTACGCCAGCTACCTCCGTGTCGCGGCCCTGGGCTTGACGATTCTGCTACCGGTGGTGGCGATCTTGTTGTTCACCGCGGAGTGGAGCCAAGGCAGCATCATGACGACCTTCACTCAAGAACCGCGGCGCCTGCGAGTCGTCAACGCCAAGATCGCCGTGGCCATCTCGCTCGGCACTCTCGGAGCCCTCTTCGGTGGGGTGGTCGCGGCCGCTGGCATCGGTGTGGCAACGGCGTCTGGTCGCGTTCTGGAGGCGAATCTGAGCCCGGGCGTCATAGCTGGCTACCTCGTCTTCGTGCTGCTCAACGTGATGGCCGGAGTTGCCCTCGGGGCGCTGTTACAGAACTCCGCCCCGGCTATCGCAGCGTCCTTCGCTCTTCCCGCCACGGTCGCGATCCTGGCCACGGCATCGCCGCTGTTAGCCGACTGGATCGACATGTCGGTGTGGAACGACGTGCTCGAAAACAACTGGGCCGGAAACGTCCCGAACATCGCTTTCTCAATCCTCTTCTGGGTCGCGGTCCCCCTCGCCACCGGTTACATCCGAACCACCCGCCGCGACGTTGCATAGCCCAGCCCTATGTCTGACACGCTCACAGCTAACTCGTTCCATCCCCAGGCTCGAGGTTAAGGGGGCTTCCACACTTCGCGGCGTCGCTGGGGTTCGAAACCACCCGAACGTTTTTGCTGGGTCAGACGGGGGAGTCGAGGACTTCGCGGATCTTTTCCGAGATCGTGCGGAGGGTGAATGGTTTGTCGATCAGGTGGACCTCGTCGTCGAGGACACCGTGCGGTGCGAGGACGTCCGCGGTGTAGCCGGACATGAAGAGGCATCGGATCTGGGGGTTGAGGGCGGTGACCGCGTCGGCCACCTCACGTCCGTTCATCCCCGGCATGACGACGTCGGTGAGGAGCAGGTCGACCGAGCCGAGTCCCGGAAGCGCAGCGAGGGCCTCGTCGGGGCTGGAAAAGCCGAACACCTCGTAGCCCAGCCGTTTCAGCATCCCCGTCGTCACCTGGAGAACGTTCGGCTCGTCTTCTACCAACAAGATCGACTCGGTCCCACTCGCATGCCCCGACAGAGATCGGCGGTCATGGTCGGGGGAGTGGTGATCGCTGTCGCCGGCCTCGTCGTGGTGGCGGGGCAGGAAGACCATGAACGAACTACCTTCGCCGGGTTCGCTCGAGACCTCGAGATGACCGTTGTTCTGGGCGACGATGCCAAAGACGGTGGCGAGCCCAAGGCCAGAGCCCAGTCCGAC
>JAGNEX010000065.1:7069-9689 GCA_018003035.1 Acidimicrobiia bacterium | reverse complement strand
TTCTGGTCTCGGCGATCGCGAGCGTCCGCATCCTTTACCGCAGCCGCCCCGAGAGCCAGGATCCTGAGATCGCCGACCGGAGTGCCGGTACCTCGGGAACACACCATAGAGATGGCCAAATCGCGAGACGGGTCCGCCCAGGCCCCGGAACCGCCGAACCCAAAGTGCCCGAACGCCCGGGGTAGCGGGCCCCTGGTCGTAGCGATCCGGTGGAACCCGAGACGCCAATCCATCGGCGCGAACAAGACCAAGTCCAAACCACGCTTAGCGGGCGTTGCGACTTTGATGATGGTTTCCTCCGACAGCAGGCGGACCCCGTCAACCTCGCCCCATCCGGCGTACATCCCATACATCTTGGCAAGCGACCGGGCCGTGAAAAATCCGTTGGCGGCCGGGATCTCGGCGTCCATCACATCAGGACCAATCAGCACGTCTTCAACGCCCCGCGGCGCCAACGCGTTTGCCAGCCGCCGCGTGTTGACCGGCACCGGTGACGCAGAGATGGCTTTGCCGATCGTCCGCCCGACCGTCTTTTCGACAACCTTGAAGTTGCTTCCGCGCTTGGTGCGCGGGATCGCAATCGGGCCGAGCGGCGCCATCCGGCCGCGCTCCTCCGACGGCAAACCGACGTACATCCCGTCGGCCTCCAACGGTTTGGCGATCTCGTCGCGAATAAAGCCCGAAACGCTTTGCCCGCTCACTCGGCGAACCAGTTCGCCCGCCAACCAGCCATACGTCAAAGCGTGGTAGCCACTCCGCTTTCCAACCGGATACGCGGGCGCTGCTGCGGCCAGCGCGTTGGTCATGTATTCCCAGTCGAGCATGCGTTCCGCCCGGTCGACGAGCGACCGGATCCGGTGCAGACCGCACGAATGCGTCAACACATTGCGGACCGTCACATCCTGCTTGCCGTTCTGAGCGAATTCGGGCCAATACTCGGCCACCCGAGCGTCGTAGTCGATCAACCCGCGGTCAGCCAGGATGTGAACCGCCGTCGAGACGACGCCTTTGGTCGTCGAAAATGACATCGCCACGGTGTCTCGCTGCCACGGCTCACCTTCGACCCGTTGACCGCCCCAAAGGTCTACGACCAGCTTGCCTCGGTGATACACCGCCACCGCTGCCCCGCCGCTGGTCCGACCGACTTGGCGTCGGAACACCTTTGCGACCGAGTCAAAATCGTCATGGCTAAACCCCGACATCGTCACCCCGCACGACTAGCCCGAAAAATAGAACGCGTTCTAAGTGGCGACAATAACAAGGCCCCCCAATATCCACCTGGTTGCCGGCGAGTAACCATTAAGAAACCAGGGACGTTGACGATTCGGCAGGCTCCTCACCCGGCGCGGCGACCCGGATCTACGCGGAGGCGAAATCTGAAAGCATGTCCCCACCGAAGGCAACGCACTCAGAGGAATGGATCAGCTATGGACACTCCATCAACCGACTCGTCACGCCGTCTCGCGGGGAGGAAGGCGTTCATCACCGGCATCAGCTCAGGGATCGGGCTTGCCTGCGCAAAGCGGTTCCTCGACGAGGGCGCTGTCGTTGGCGGGTTCGACGTCCAGGCCATCCCGCCCGGCGGAGGCCACCTGCCAGACGCCCCCGACCAGCTCGGTCCGGTCCACATCGGCGACGTCCGGGATGAAGCCGCCGTCATCACCGCCGTTGAACAGTTCGTCGACCAACTCGGCGGGATCGACATCCTCGTTAACGCGGCGGGTGTGTCGACCTTCGGCGCCGTACACGAACTCGCCGCCGACGAATGGGACCGTGTCGTCGACATCAACCTGAAGGGCACGTTCCTCGTGTGCAAGCACGTCGTGCCGCACATGGTTGCGGCAGGCGCCGGCTCGATCATCAACCTCGCCAGCGTGGAAGGGCTCGTCGGCTTCGCTTCACAGGCCGCGTACAACGCGTCCAAGGGCGGCGTCGTTCTGCTCACCCGCAACATGGCTGCCGACTATGGCCCGTCCGGCGTCCGGGTTAACTGCATTTGTCCTGGTCTCGTCGAGACGCCGATGACCGCCCCCCTTAAAGAAGACTGGTTAAAGCCAATTCACGACCAGTTCGTCGGCCTTCACTTACTCCAGCGCGCTGCGCAGCCGTCTGAGATAGCCAGTGCGGCGTTCTTCCTCGCCAGCGACGACGCGTCGTTCGTACACGGTCACGCCCTCGTCGTCGACGGTGGTCTGACCGCCGGAAGGCGCCTCGACATTGCCGAACTCGCAGGCTGAGCGTCCGTTCGGGAGCGTTCTAGCCCGGTCCGAACTCGCAGGCCGAGCGTCTCGTCCGCAGCAATTTTCGGCTTGTATGGGAGCGCTCCCCCGGGGGCTCGTTCGACCGGCACGTCTGCCCTGTACAGTCCTTAATGTCTTCCCCTTTTCGAACGAGAGCAAGCGGCATGTCTGACTCGAACAATCCTTCCGGCGGCCCGGCCGATCAACCGAGCGATCCACCTGTGGTGTCTGCCGACGGGGTCGGAGAGTCCGCAGCCGTTGCTCCTGGCAATGCCGAGCCGCAGAGCCCGGCGAGTTCTTTCGGGGACGCTGCCGCAGCTGCCCCCTGGTCAGGCGGCGGCGCAGACGCAACTGCTGCTACCGACGCATCAACTGACAGC
>JAGNEX010000065.1:0-6969 GCA_018003035.1 Acidimicrobiia bacterium | reverse complement strand
GGCAACGCAGCGCCCCCATCGTTCAATTACCCGCCAGGCAGCACCCCCCAGAAACCCAGAAAACAGGTCACTCGGCGCGGCTATGTCTTCGGGGTTGTCTTGATCGTCGGCAGCTTTTTCGTTGGGGCCATGGCAGGAAACCAATTGAGCGAGTCCATCGACAAATGGCGCGCCGACCCAATCGCCCCCGGGACGACAGCCGTACTTACCCTCGAATCGGGCGACTACGACGTCATGGCGATGAGCCCCTCCGAGGACAGCGTGAGCTTCAACATCAGCGACGTCCGGCCCGACGGTTACGAGGGCGACTATTACGACTGGGGTCGTTCCGTCGACGTGACCATCACCGACGCAACCGGGAGAGAGTTACCCGTCACGCCCGTGAACGATCGCAAATCGCTGGCCGCCGACGGGTACCTGTCGGTTGCCGTCGGGGAGGCGGAGATTCCCCGCGATGGCGAGTACGAGGTGACTGTTGGTCGCACCGAGTTGGGCTCCCGGCTCAACCCTGAGCCTGCAGGTATCGGGCTCATGCAGATGGACGTCGGGGCGCTGGTCAAACGTATGGTGACCCTGGGCGCCCTCATGTTCCTACTGTTCGTCGCCGGGGTGGTCCTGCTGATCGTGACGTTCGTTCGTAGGCGTCGGCAGCGCAAGCCAAAGATGCCTCAATACTTCGTTCCGACGAACCCGACGTGGCCGCCTCCACCCGCCCAGTGATCGGACTCGGTCCGACGTGGCCGTAGAGCCGAGGGTGCTGGCACGTAACATCGCCCGGGAACAACCCGAACTCTGACGGCAATGGGCGGATGGGAAGCACACGTAACACTCATCCATCCCTCTGGCTGAACGCCCTCGGCGCAGCCGTGTCAGCGAGGCACCGGATCGATCGGAAGAGCGGTACATGACGTCGGACGACGAATCGACACAGCCCGACACGGGTGATTCGGGGACCGACGATCCCCAGACGCAGCGGCAAGGCGACCTAAGTACGGCGCCTCGCGCGTCCGTCGAGCAGGCCGGCGCACCCGCCGGCGAGGCTGCCTCAACCAGCGTTCCTGAGCCGGCCTCCGGGGACCTCACGCCGCCTGTGTCTCTCGGCACGTCACCACCTACAGCGGACTGGTACGGCGACGATTGGGGAGACGGGAGCGACTACGAACTGGTCAGCGACGACGACTACGACGCGGACGGAGACTTGTCCCTGAGAAAGCCGGTCTCTCGGCGCGGCTACATCGTCGGAGCCATCGTGATCCTGTCGGGGATGATCGTGTCAGCCCTGATCCTCCGCTCCATGGTGCAGACGGTCGACGGCTGGAGCGATGCGGTCCCGATCAAGGCCGGAACCAGCGTCGAAATGGATCTTGACGCCGGCGACCACGACGTCATGGTCATGATCCCCCACACCTCAGGATTCGACATCGTCCTCTCCAAAGATGTCGAAGGTTCGCACCTGGAGCGCCCCTACAAATGGGGGCGGTCCATCGACGTCGTCGTGACCGGAGCGGACGGCAGCGAACTCACCGTCGAACCCAACCTAGACATCGCAAGTTTCGCCAACGACACCTACCGCTTTTTGACGGTCGGCACCGTCGACGTGCCCGAGAGCGGCCGCTATACCGTGACGCTCAGCAAACCCGAGTTGGTCGCCCCCATCCCGGTGCCAGAAGGCTTGGGACTGGTGAAACTTGATATCCAGTCGCTGCTGACCAGACTGGTCATCGTTGTGTTGCTGCTTCCGTTGACGACCGCTGCCGGCCTACTCATCATGCTGATGACCTACATCCGTCGGCGTCGACAGCTGCGGGCGAGCTCTGGACAGCCAAGCCGTTTCTCAAGCATCTTTCGGCCCCAGAACGTGGCGTGGACGCCCACAGGGCTAAGCCCCGACGATCCAGCACTCGACGATCCAGCACTCGACGAGCCAGCACTCGACAATTCGGTCGGCGGCGATCCCGCCGGAGACGAGCCCGTCCGCACCAACCCAGCACTGGGCGACCCCACACCCGACAGCCCGCCGGCCGCGAACCGGACGACGGACTAGTCACTGCGCTCCCCCGTCTACGCTACCGACGGCACTCAAAACTCGAGGTCATTGCGTTGTCTCGAAGCGTCAACGACGAGGCCGCCGTTAGAGACTTCCCCACCGCAGACATGTATCAACGCCGCTCAGGATCCCAACTGAACGACAGGAACCTGGTTCACAGATTGCGTTACCTCTCCCGAATGATCGTCGCCGTCCTGCTGATCTCTGGTCTGGCGGCCTGTGACGATTCGAACGATAACGGTGTCATCGACTCTCCCTACGGCGAGTGGACGTCCGCGTTCTGCTCCGAGATGCTCGCCAGCAGCGACGCCGAAAGCATCGTTGCCGACGAGGCCGTCCGACTGGACGCCCAACTGGTCGAATCTGGCCTCGAGAAAGCGGATTCGAGCGGCGGCCAACCGCCGGAGCGGGCGGCGGGAACGATCGCTGATGTTCGCCGAGCCGTCGACTCAAACACCTTGGAGACAGTGCTGGCCGACGGCTCGTTCGCCAGCCAAACTCATCAGCTTTTGGCGCTCTGCATGGCGGTCACACCGGAGCTGATTGAGGCTTCACCCCGTTTCATCGTCGACCCGATGCCCGCTGGCTACTCGGTCTGCAGCGTGTTTGACACCCTTGCGTTCTCGAACGCGGGACCCGACGAAACCCGGTCTGAGGGATTCTGGTTCGACGTCACGTTGTGGTCCGACACCCCCGAAGATCCGCTGGCCGGAATCGCAGCTCAGGTCAATTCCCCGGCCGGAACGGCGGTTCACGCCTCCCAGGGTGTTCAAGGTGCGATCAAGGTTTCGAAGGGCATCGCCCCGGGCACGTTCGAAGCGGTGGTTACCTACCCGGCCTTGGTTGAGGCCGATGAGATGCGTCCCGAAGACACCCACGGCGCCGATGACTCCGGCAACTCCGAAACCGGCACTCCCAACCAGGCCGCTGAAAACAATGCACGTGCCTCGACCGCCAGCTCCGAAGCCCACAATGAATCCGAAGAACCTGAACTCATCGATTTCGACGTGCGGATTACCACGCTCGGAGCGACCGAAAGCGAAGCACGCGAAATCGCTGAGTCACTCGAGTTCAACGACCAACGTTTCCAACTGACCGCACCGTCCCTCGAGCGCGTGTACGACTCGTTAGACCAGTTCACCTCGGTTTTTCCCTGGTGGTTGAACGTTACAGACGGCGCCACCACGGTCTGGTTGTCGCCGTCTGCGTCGTCGGTTGAAGATATGTCGATGCTCGACGAATTCTCCCGTCTCACCTCGGGAGGTGAGATCGAATCCTCCAAACCGACAACCCTCGGCGGCAACAGGGCCCTGATCAGCGCACAAGATGGGTCGGCGTTCGTCGATATCGGTGGGGCTACCGTGGCCATCTCGGACATCGGTTTTGGACGTGCCCCCGAACCTATGATCCGCCAAGTCGCAGAACGCCTGCGCCCGGTAACCGCCGACGAGTGGAACGACCTCCTGTGGGAGCCATCTGACTGCCCTGCTGGCGTCTAGATCGCCTGTAACAACTCTCTGAAAGCCCCGACATATGCCTTCCCCGCACCTTCGCTCCGCAGGCCGCAGCCCCGCCGACCGCCTCGGCCTGTTAACCCTGGCGGTGATCATGTTGTTGTTCGCCGCGAGCTGTGGAAACGACTCAGACGACGGCCTCACCACACCCGAGTCAGCCGGTCAGACGAGCGCCGACCCGGCCGCCGGGGCACCAAACTCGACAACAGCGCAAGCGACCGACCCGGAAGCAAACGGCCCAGGAACCACCGACGCCGCGCCGACTCCTGCCGAAGGCGATACTGCGGTTCCGCCAGGAAGCGCCACCGGGGAATGGACCGCCGAGTTGTGTACGGCCTGGCAGCCCAGCGCTGCGGGACCTCTCGAACCGAGCCAAGACGACGACTTCCGAGCCTCTGTCGCCAAAGCCCTTGACGCTGCGGACTCGACGGGAGCGACGCCGCCTGAACAGTTCGTGCAGCCCGTTGAGGACATCCGCGAATCGTTAGAGCGAACCCACCTCGACCTGCTCAACGCCGCCTACCGACTTTTGGGGATCTGCACCTGGCCGACTGAAGCGTCCCTCGCTGCCAATCCCCGATTCGTCGTTGATGCCATCCCCGACGAGTTTGAGTTGTGCGCCACGCTCAACCTCAAAGATCAGGCCGTCTTCACCGGCGAGCTCGGGCCTGCGACATCCGATGATGATGTCGCCACAGTGACCTCATTCTGGCTACCGGAAGACGGCAATCGAGCGGCGGGGGGACTTTGGGTGATGTCATCGTCAGCCAATCCCGCCGCCTTTGACATCCCCCCGGGCGCAGAACCCGAAGTTGAAAGCGCTCCCGGCGCCGCCTCGAATGTTTGGCTGGTCGTTGCGACGTTCCCCGAGGGTTCCGTCAAGGTGGGAGGCGCTTCAAAGAGTTCAGCGGAGGCCATCCCTACCGTCGGCATGTCGGTGTTCGCGCCCTCGGAGGCAGAAGCAACCAAAGTTGGTGAATCGGTCCGCATTGTCGACGGCCAGGTCGATCTCTCTGGCGCCGGACTGGAGCTGCAATCAGAACCGTTCTTTGGCGGTCAATTGGGTATGCCGTGGGGGGTCGTCTTCCAGGGCGCCGGTGGCCAGCTTCTGCTGTCGAAATCGCCCGTGGACATCGACGGTCAACGATTCATCAGTGCCAAGTGGACCGCTGAGCTGAAGCGAGCCGGCAAACCGACGTTCCCCGAACTTGAACCGGTGAAGGTCAACGGTGGGGATGCCATCATCGAGTTCGGTGATGCCACAACCGTTGGGATCCTTTTCGAGGTAGGCGGCAACGCGCTGTCACTGGTCTTCATGCCCGATGACTCTCAGATTGCCACCCAGCTATTCAGCGGAGGCTTCGGTGCTGTGGCCCCGTTCGATGTGTCAGACGCCGATCGCGCGGCCGCGATCGACCTTTTGGTCCCGATTGCGGAGCAAGTCGTCCCCGCCACGCCGGAGCAGTGGGGCGACTATCTGCTAGCGGCCCCCACCTGTTAAATCTGCGGAATCAAAGACCAGGTCATGGCTTATCATCCCTCGCAAACGCCGCCTTGGAGACGGCGTCGCCCTGTTTCCGGGAGTCACCGTGAACGTTTCCCGCCGCCGAGGCGACCGGCGCCCAAGCGCACCATGCTGACCACTGCGAAACACCTCTGAGAGGTACGAGAAATGCACCATGAAGCCGACCCGAACGAGGGGCCGACGGCCGAAGCGGCCACCTCCCGCAACCGATCCAGGTGCGGCCGGCACCGGAGAAGCGCCATCGCCTTGGTCGCGTCGATGTTCCTGGTGGTCCAAGCTTGCTCATCCGACCAGCCGAGCGCTACCAGAGAAGATCCCGAGGCATGGGTCGAGACGTTCTGCGACGGCTACATCGACTTTGCGACCCGAGCTGACTATTTCGACAGCTTGGCCGACGACGACGCCAACCAAGCAACCGCCGACCAACTCCGCGCGATCTTGGCTGCAGCGGACGAGGCCGGTGGCGCGCCGCCGACCGACTACGTCAACTACATCGATCAGATGCGGCGAAGTGTCGAGACCGCCGATTTCACCGACCTGGCTCAGCCGTTTGCCGATGAAGACCTCTGCAACGCCCCTGTCGGCAAGAAGGTCCCCAGCGAACGCTTTGTCCTGAGCCCCCTCCCGACAGGGTTTGGGATCTGCAACATCGAAGACCTCGAATTGGCCACCGCGTTGACCGGGCAGCCGGTCGGCCCGGCCCCTTCGAGCCAGGTATCTCTCTGGAGCGACGGCTCCCCAGAGGACGCATTCTCGGGCATCGCCGTACTCGTCCGCTCCCCTGCGCCCTCGAAGGTCCTCGTGCCGGACGACACGCAACCGACGATCGAAGCGGTTCCGGCCCAATCGGCAGAAGCCTGGAACGTCACCGCCACATTTTCCGCAAGCCTTCGAGAGTCTGGGGCGAACGGGAGTGCGACACCGTCCACCACAGCTTCTGCCTCCGAGACGACCCGGCCGGTCGCCACCGCCGAAGACGCTGTCGTCACGCTGACCGTGCTCGGAACAGATGAGGCGACGGCGATCGACATAGCTCTTTCGATCGGCTTCGAAGACGGCGAGTTGACGCTCGATGTCACGGGCCTCGAACCGCTGATCCAGCCGACGGACGTCGGGTATTTCTTCGATGGAGCGTGGATGGTGGTCACAGCCTCCGACGCACACATGGTCAGCGTTGGCCCGACCGATCTTTCGGTCGCCGACGCGGAACTCTTGGCCGCCTTCGACGAGTTGGCACCCAACGCCGCAGCCCTTGGCGACGACTCCGGGGCCGAGGCCGCGACAAGCGAAGACGCTGACCAAGACCCGTTGAATGACCCGATGTCCGATGAGGAGGGTTTCCCCGCCCAGTCCCTGGACATCAACGGTCAGCCGAGCGTTGTCACGGGCGGCCCCAAGGGCGGCTCCCTGTACATCAACATGGGGGACTCGACGGTGCGCATCGCATCGATCGGCCAACCCCAAACCGAGAGCTCTCTGACCGACCTGCTGACGACCGTCGCCGCAGACCTACAACCTGCCACGGGTGAAGCGTGGTTGGATTTCCGCTCGACTCACCGCCGGCAAGCCGTTGAGACCGCAGACGACTCTCGCCCCTGTCCCGCGCCGGGTCAAATGCCCCTCACGGAACCGACAGGCACCGTCCCGCCAAGCTGACGCCTGCAGACGGGACCAACTCCTCGACCAACGTCCGTTCGGTGACCCACCCACTGCCAGGCCGTGAGCCTTCACAGCGACCTACCTGCATAAATGCGTCATCGCTCCGGGTTTTCACGGTCCGCGCCGTGTTGAAGCCCCGGTGGAGTACGGGCAAACATTGGCGCCCGTCTCTGGAGGTCCTCGTGCCCGCACCCCGTCATCTATCACGTTCGAGTCGTCCCCGC
>JAGNEX010000024.1:22331-36619 GCA_018003035.1 Acidimicrobiia bacterium | reverse complement strand
GTCGATCGCGCCGACGCGTTGGGGCTTGCCCAGCTGTACCAGCTACGTGGGAGGGTGGGGCGCTCTGGGCAGCGGGCGTACGCATATCTGTTTCACCCTAGGGACCGAAAGTTGACCGAAGAGGCCTATGAACGGCTGAAGGTGATCGGCGAGTTCACCGACCTCGGCTCGGGCTACAAGATCGCAATGCGCGACCTTGAGATGCGAGGGGCCGGCAATCTCTTGTCGCAGGTCCAGTCGGGCCATATCGCAGCGGTTGGCTTTGACCTGTACTGCCAACTGGTGACCGAGGCCGTCGCCGAACGTAAAGGTGAGCCCATCGAGGAGCACGAGGAGATCACCCTCGACCTCCCGTTGGATGCGCATATTCCCAAGCACTACATCGAACGTGAAGACCTGCGAGTCGAGGCATATCGACGTCTGAGCCAGGTCGAGAGCACCGATGACATCGAGGGCTTGCGGGCCGAATGGCAAGACCGGTATGGGCCGCTGCCCTCTGCGGCCGAAGCATTGCTGATCGTTGCCCGCCTTCGCCTCACGCTTCGGCAGGTCGACATCCGGGAGTTGTCGATCCAACGCGACACTGTGCGGATGAGCCCGCTGCACTTGAGCGCCTCGCGTTCGATTCGGCTGCAGCGCCTGTCGCCGAAGGCGATGCTTAAACCGGACGGTCAGTTGGCGATGCCCGTACCCCGGCCCGAGCGGCGCGGGAAAGCCGCAGCGGCAGGAGCCAAGAAGCCAACTCCCGAAGAGGACATCTTTGCGATTGTCGAGTTCTTGGAGCTCCTGTTCAGCGACGACGCCCTGCCTACGCCGGAGCCGGTGAGGGCGGTCGAGCCCAGCACATCTGCCCGCGACCAGCGCGCTGCCCGGGCCCGCGAACGCGCTCGGGAGCGCCTCAAGAACCGCAGGAACTGACCCGGTGCCCTGAGCTAGCGGGTTGACTCTCCTGCGAGCGGGAGGCGGAGGGTCACAGTGGTACCAGCGGCGGGGCTGCTTTCGATCGAGACGCTGCCGCCGTGGGCGGCAATGACACCTTCGACGATCGAGAGTCCGAGACCGGAGCCTCCAGCGTGGCGTGCCCTCGACGGGTCGGCTCGGAAGAAACGTTCGGTCACTCGCTCAGCTGTTTCGGAGGTCATCCCTGGGCCCTCGTCGGTAACAGTGACGACGGCCATTCCGTCGGCCGTATCGAGGCCGATCAGGATGGAACCGGTGGTGTGGACAATTGCGTTGCCCACCACATTTGCGAGCACCTGAGCCAGTGCGTCGGGGTCCCCCGATACGGGCACCGGCCGAGCGCAGCCGACGACTTCGACGGTGCGTTCGACGCCCGGCAAGCGCCCTTGGCCGGCATCATCGGTGCCGTCACGACCGGGGTCCGTGTCGCTGCCCAACGCGTTGCTGTCGTCGGCGTCGGTCCCGTCCACGGCGCTGTTCGCTCGCGATGTCAGCGTTACGCGGGCGTCTTGGGCGGTGTCGTTGACAATCGAGGCTAGATCGAGGTTTTCGTGGCGCAGCGGGCGTTGTTCGTCCAGTTTGGCGAGGGTCAGCATGTCTTCGACCAGCCGGCCGGTCCGGTGAGCTTCTTGCTCCATCCGCCGCATGGCATCGTCCAGATCCGTGCTGGCGTTCAGGCCGCCAGAGCGGTACAACTCGGTGTACCCGCGAATGGTGGTGATTGGGGTTCGCAGTTCGTGCGACGCGTCGGCGACGAACCGCCGCAGACGGGTCTCGGACGCGACTTGAGACGCCGTCGACGTCTCGAGCCGTTGGAGCATCGTGTTGAGCGCGGTCGCAAGGGCTGCGGCTTCAGTCCGAGGATGCGGCGAGTCGGCGATACGAACGTTCAACGTGCCGCCAGCGATCCGGGATGCCACCTCGGTCATCTCTTTGACGGGCCGCAGACCGAGCCGGTTGACCCAGAACGCCACTGCGCCGAGAACTGCGAGGACGAGGATCAGGCCGACCACTTCCCAGCGGATCAGCGTGTTGACAGCAGCGTCGACATCGGTTGTCGGCAACGCATGGACGTCCCAACGTCCGCCATTCAAGGCGGCAACCGCTCGGTAGTGGACCGATCCGTCGGCGGAACTGACCGTAAAGACCTCACCGGGGTCGAGGCCCTCTAGGTCGCTCAATGTCACGTTCGGCGACGCCAGCGCGGTCCCGTCTGAGTCAGAGGCAAAGACGGTCGTGATCTCACCCTCAGGCGAAACAATCCCTTCGAACATCGGTCCGAGCCGTTCCTCAGCGACGCCGGAAGGGTTGGCCACGCCAAGGTCGCTTCCGGAACCCAGCGGTGGCGTCGGGGCAGCCACCGCGCCGTTCGCTCGGGGAAAACCAATTGGGATGGGGCGGCCCGCCGCCGCGATCAGTTGATCGTCGATCTGAGCGATCAGCTGAGCTTCGGTCGTGCGAGTGATCGCGACCGAGACCACGATGAACACGATGGCCGCTGCAGCGAGCCCAACGAATAGCCGACTACGAAGCGACACGGCCGGTCTCAGCGAACTCTGAGCGAGTAACCCACACCCCGAATGGTATGGATCAGCTTCGGTTCGCTCTGGTCGATCTTGCGGCGCAGGTATCCGATGTAGGTCTCTACCACCCCAGAGTCGCCGTCAAAGTCGTAGTGCCACACCGCGTCAAGAATTTGGCTCTTGGAGAGGGCGTTTCCCTGGTTGGTCAGGAGATAGTGCAGCAGGTTGTACTCGGTTGGTGACAGCGCCACCTCGACGCCTGCCCTGGTTACTCGATGCGCGTCGTCGTCCATCGCGAGGTCGGCGCAGGTCATGACGCTGGCGTCGATGAGAGCGCCGCGGCGGCGCAGTATCGCACGGGCCCGAGCCACTAGCTCGTCCAAACTGAACGGCTTCTGCAGATAGTCATCGCCGCCGATCGTGAGGCCGCGCACCTTGTCTGCAGTATCGGCTTGTGCGGTCAAGAACAGCACCGGAGTGTTGTCACCCTGCCGACGGAGCCGTTGGCAGACGGCGAAACCGTCCAGCTGGGGCATCATCACGTCGAGGATGATGAGGTCGGGGCGAACCTGGTCGACCAGGTCGAGCGCCTCGCGGCCATTTGTGGCTTCTGTGACTTCAAAGTCGTGGTACGACAACGCGGCCCGAAGCATTGACCGAAGGTTGTCCTCGTCATCTACGACCAACAATCTTTCGCCTGTCATGGGGCAATCATCTCAAAGGATTCTGAGTGTCTGCTGAGAACTAGTTGAACGTTCCCTGCCAGCCGCTGGTGGTTAGCCTCGCTGCCTCTCTGTCGATGACGAGGCCCTCGACGTCATCCAAGCTTTCGAGCCACTGGATCGCCTCTTCCGGAGGACGGGCGGCGGCAGCTGTTGCGATGACCTCCGCTGCGACCAGATCGGGCGCGACCGCCGTCACGCTGAAGGTGTGCTCATTGGGCTTCCCTGTGTGGGGGTCGATCAGGGTGCTGAACCACTGACGACCCACTCTGAAACCGTCGTTGTGAGCGGTCGACGTTGCGATGGCCTGGTTGTTGAGCGTGATCATTCCCAAGGGCGGTTCATCGCGAAACGGGCGGTGCGGGTTGGCAATACCCACCCGGTTGCTGATCGAGCCTCGGCCGGTCACTCGTCCTCCGGATGACACCAACGCCGAGAGGACATGGCCTCCATTGGCGAGGAGCTCGGGATGGGTCAAACCCTCGTCGTTCACTACAGAGTCGACAGCACGGTCGACGATAAAGCCGCGGGTTAGGTCCGCGACTCCGAATCCATCCATGTCCTCGGTAGGAACGGGGACTCCGCCGACGATCTCCATGGCGGGCCGACGCGCAAATCTGGCAAGCGAGGCGAGTTCATCGTCGTCGGGTGGCGCCCCATCTCGTTCAGCCTGACGCCAGCGTTCCACCAGCACGCCGATCCGGGGATTGAACCAGCCGCCGGTCGCTCGGTTCCAGTGGTCGGTCAAGCCAAGGAGGTGCACCAGGTCGCTGTCTGTCTTGGCAGAAGTACCCGCCAACCATGCGTGGAACGCTGTGTCATCCCCTGCCGAGAGCAGGGTGCGCTCCAGCCGGATGATCTCCGCGACGATCGAGTCGAGGGCGGTCTTTGCGGCCACCGGGTCGGTGGCTTGGACGCGCACATCGACCCCGCGGCCAAGGAGGCCTGCGTGGTGGGCCATCGCCAAGGAACTTGACGTGTCGGTTCCTGTCTGACCGAAGGGCAACATGAGCGGGTGGTGCACTCCCGGTGCTCGCAGGGAACGAAATGGTCAGCGTGCGGGGAGTTTCTGGGCCGAGCCGTCGCGCAAGTGATGCGATCATGATGGACTAGACAGCGAGCGACAAGTCTGTGGTGTACAACTTCTTGTCGTTGTCAGGGTTGTTGCGATCTGGCGAGCAAACATGCCGGATCGGTCAGAACCCCCCTCGAACCCTGGGGCGAATGGTAAACCCCAACTACAGGATTTACCTGGCCACAATGACGTTCGATGACGGATCTAGGCAGTTGTTAAATCGCACTCCGCTTTGCTCGTAAGACATGAAAGGGGTCGGCCCGGTGTTTTCTTTGAGTGGCAAAGTCGCATTGGTAACCGGTGCTGGACGCAACATTGGTGAAGGGATCGCTCACGGACTCGCCGAAAGGGGAGCGAGAGTCCTTGTGAACGACCTGGTGTCCGAGCGGGCCGCGCAGGTGGCCGATGACATCGCTGATCGTGGCTATCTGGCGGCCGAAACCGCATTTGATGTGACGAACCCCGATCAGGTTTCCGCAGTTGTAGCCGGTGCTGCGGCGTCGTTTGGACCCGTCGATATTCTGGTGAATAACGCAGGCATTCCGGTCGATATGACCCTCGGCCCGTTTCTGCGTTCTACACCCGAACAGTGGAAGACCCTTGTCGAACTCAACCTGTTTGGCGCGATGAATTGTGTATCCGCCGTTGCGCCCGGAATGGTGGAAAGGGGCTGGGGGCGGATTATCCAGATCTCGTCGCTCGCGGGAACCATCGGGACCCATGTTGGAGTGTCGATCTACGGATCGGCCAAGGCGGCTTCTGAATCATTCATCAGAAACCTCGCTGCCGAACTGGCTCGTGGCGGTGTGACTGCAAACACGCTCGCACTTGGGCTCATGGACAACGTCGGTGAAGAGCTGTCCGCGCAGCTGGCGCGAACCGTGCCCGTCGGACGGCTCGGCACTCCTCGGGACGTCGCTGCCGCCGTGCTGTATTTGGCGAGCGAGGAATCGTCGTGGATGACCGGTCAGACGATTCACCTCAACGGCGGCACGCACATGTGTTAGCCCGACACGTAGACCAAGTAGCTAAGAGCGATTTTGTGTGGACGCAGGATTGGTAAAGGTCGTGAGCCTTAATCGATCTTTGAACCCTGAACCGACATAAGGAAACGCCAAGGATCGCAAAGGTTTTTCGTTATTGCTCCTGGTCCGATGTAGAAACGCGGGTTAGTCACTGGCTGACAGCGTCGTGTGTCCCGGCGTGTAAACGTTGGCTTAACCGGACGGAACCGTGCGTGGTCTGCCACACGTCAGATTGCGGCATCCGGTTTTTACGCCAACTGCCCCGCTCTGGAAGGCGCTCTTGTGACACCCCACATCCCCGATGACCCCCAGGACAACCGCTCTCGGCGTTTCGCCGTATGGTTCGTCATGATTGCCGGGCTCTTGGCCCTGCTCATGGCGTTGGCCGTTGCTTCGCAATCGGGTCCGGGATCTGAGGTGCGATCCGCGGAAGCCAAAGGTGTGGAGCCGGCGCAGGTTGCCGAGGTGCAGGCGGTAGCGTCAGCGGAACAGCCCGTGGCGTCGACGTCGACGCCGATCACCGCTGGGGTGCCCCCGACTCAGTTGTCCGTCACGAGCCAGACAACGGGCACCATCGACGCTCTCGCCGAGTTTGAGGCGCCAACGCTCAAGCCGCAAGAGACCGATCCGCTGGTTCCGACGCTGCCACCCACTGTGCCGACATCTTTTGCGCCCGCACCTCGAAACCTTGCCGTTCAGCCCACCATCGCTCCCGAAGTTCTCGCGACCATTCCTGCGGCCCCACCCGAAAAGCGCAACGAGACCGCCGAAGATACCCGTGAACCAGAAGAGCCCAAGGCCGAACTGGTAACGACGCCTCCTCGTGTTTCGCTGTCCTCTACGCCGGCATTTCCCGGTGAATCACCTGACCCATTCGTGCTGGTCTCGGGGAGCAACTACCTGTTGTTCACCACCAACAACGTCTATGCCAACGTGCCGGTCTACCGCAGCGGAGACCTTCGGTCTTGGGCCACGATGGGCGACGCCCTTCCCGTCCTGCCCCCATGGGCTGCCTCGGGAGTGCTCCAGACCTGGGCGCCTGCTGTAGCGAAGGCCGGGTCTGGATGGGTCTTGTACTTCGGTGCCGAAGAGCGCACCTCTGGGCTGCAGTGCATCGGGGTCGCCACGGCGTCCCGCCCCGAGGGCCCCTTCGTTGCTGAGACGCGCCCGATCGTTTGCCCGCGAGAGCTTGGCGGAGCAATCGACCCCGATGTCGTTCGGGACGACGCCGGCTCTCTCTGGCTCATTTGGAAGAACGACGGTAACTGCTGTTCGATACCGACGAGTCTGTGGAGTCGAAAGCTCGCCGCCAACGGCCTGGGGTTCTCCGGCCAGCCCAACGAATTGTTGTGGGCCTCTGCCTCATGGGAAGGCGACCTCATCGAAGGTCCGACCATGATCAAGGCGGGCAATCGTTGGCATCTCTTCTATAGCGCTAACTGGTGGGAGTCGAGCCGGTACTCCATCGGCCACGCCGTCTGTGAAGGCCCCGCGGGGCCGTGCGTTCGTAGTTCGGACGGGCCGTTCATGACTACGAGCGGTTCGGTCGTTGGGCCCGGTGGCCCGCATGTGTTTTCGGTGCCCTACGGGGGAGTGTGGATTGCCTATCACGGCTGGGTAGGTGGCTATTACCCGACCGGGTCTCGGGTTACCTACGTGTCGCCGCTGCGCTTCCCGGACTTCGCGCCCGTCACGACGACGTCGACATCGACCACTACGACCACGACGTCGACGACTTCCACGACGACCAGCACGACCACGACGACGACAACAACGACGACGACAACAACGACGACGACGACGACAACGACCACCACGACCACCACGTCGACGACTACGACGACCACCACGACCACCACGACCACCACGTCGACGACTACGACGACCACGACGACGGCCCCGCCGCCGCCGACCACCGCGTCATCGGCACCGACGAGCGTTCCTTAGCGCTCGTCGACAGCGCCGGGTCTGGTGGCGACGAGACTCAAGCCGCCCGCTCGCTAGTGTTGCCAGCCCTGAGCTGTCGACGCTGCGAGGAACCAGATGATCCAGGTAGTCGGTTTGGGTCCCGCAGGGATCGAGTACGTCCTTCCCGTAGCGTTGTCCGTTCTCGAAGCGGCCCCGGAGGCCGGTCGATTCCTTCGCACCGAGCGACATCCTGCTGCAGAGCAGCTCGCTCGACAGGGCATGATCTGGCAGAGCTTTGACGAGGTCTACGACGGTGCGTCCTCCCTCGATGAGGCATACGCAACGATCGTCGACCGTTTGATTGCCGCCGCCTCTGCGGGCGATGTCGTCTATGCCGTCCCCGGCAGCCCCGTCGTTGCTGAGCGCACCGTTGCGCTCCTCAGCCGCCACTACGACGGACCACTCCACGTCGTTCCGGGCATGTCGTTCGCCGACCTCGCCTGGGCAAGGGTCATGGTCGATCCAATGCAGGGCGCAACCGTTCTCGACGGTCACACCCTGGACGAGGCTGCCCTGCAGTCGGTCGGTGGGCCGACGTTGATCGCTCAGGTCGACTCCCAAGGAGTCCTCGACGACGTGATCAGCATGCTGTCGTTGTTGCTGGACGACGACGGTGACGTGACCATCTTGCAAGGCCTCGGTCTGTCCGACGAACGGGTGATGACGATGCCCCTCGGACAGCTGTCGCAACGTTGCAATCCCGATCATTTGACGTCGTTGTTCGTCGATCTCGATACGAGTGCCGAACGGCGCTTTACCGATCTCGTTGAGCTCACGCACCGCCTCCGAGGACCGGGGGGATGCCCATGGGATGCTGCTCAGACCCACCAGAGCCTGACCCGGTATCTGTTGGAAGAGAGTTATGAAGTGCTCGACGCAATCGGCGGTCTCCCGGTGCCAGCACCGCCGATTCCGCCGTGGTCAGGCGACTATGCAGGACCGTCGGGGCCGTTCCTCGTCGACCTTGACATCTACCGTCCGCTACAGAGCGAACTGGGCGATGTGCTGTTCCAGGTTCTGTTCCACGCCGAGCTGGCGCGAGAAGCGGGTGCGTTCGAGATCGGCGATGTGATGAGCGATCTCAGCTCCAAGCTGATTCGACGGCACCCCCACGTGTTCGGTGACGTCACGCAGTCAGATTCTGCCGGCGTTGAAGCGCAGTGGGAAGAGATCAAGAAGCAGGAACGGGGAGTTCCCAAGGACGGCGAGGCCAACCGACGACCGTCGGTGATGGATGGCATCCCGGGAAATCTGCCTGCCTTGTTGACCGCTGCCAAGGTGATCCGCAAGGCCGCTGCGGTCGGAGACCCGGCCGCGCTTGCGGCCGATGGGCCGGTCGTCGCGGCGCTCACCGCAGAGGCGTCGGTCGATGGAGAGAGCACGGCCGACGCCGTTGCTCGGGCGCTGCTATCCATCGTGATGTGGGGGCGCGGCCACGACGTCGATTCGGAGACCGCCCTGATGGCTTCGGTCCGATCGATCCAAGAGCGGGTTCGCTCGTTCGAAGACTTTGCCGCCCAACGGGGCGTGGACCCTTCCCAACCTGGGGAGGCACGCGACTCCGCCTGGGGTGAGTTCGACCAACTTCGCTAGGGCACTTCCACCCAGAGTGAAAGTTCCATGCGTGTAATTCTCGCATTGCCACTCGCGGTGCTGTTAGGGTCCACTCTGGTAACACGGGTAACTCCACTAACGGCAGTACCTCTGTTAACTATTTCAACACAGACAACACCGTCATCCTTTGACGGCTGCGAGTGCGCACGGCGAGGCATTCATGGGAGCAATTGATCACGTCCACGGTCGGCAGATCCTCGACTCACGGGGCAACCCTACGGTTGAGGTTGAGGTCGTCCTCGACACAGGTGCGTCGGGACGAGCATCGGTCCCTTCGGGCGCAAGCACCGGCGCCCACGAGGCTGTAGAGCTTCGTGACGGCGGGTCTGAGTACAACGGTAAGGGCGTACTCAAGGCCGTCACCAACGTCAACACGAAGATCGCGGACCTGCTCTTGGGCCTCGACGCATTCGATCAGCGCGGTGTCGACGCGGCGATGATCGAGCTCGACGACACGCCGAACAAAGGCAACCTTGGGGCAAACGCCATCCTCGGCGTATCGCTTGCCGTGGCTAAGGCCGCAGCGGCCGAACTGGAACAACCGCTGTACCAGTACCTGGGCGGCCCCAACGCGCACGTCTTGCCCGTCCCCATGATGAACGTCCTTAACGGCGGGGAACACGCCGACTCGTCGGTCGACCTCCAAGAGTTCATGTTCATGCCGATCGGCGCAGCCTCGTTCTCGGAAGGTCTGCGTTGGGGGACCGAGTCGTACCACGCCCTGGCTGGCATCTTGCGAAAGCAAGGACTGGCGACGGCTCTCGGTGATGAGGGCGGATTCGCCCCCAACCTCCCCGCTAACGAAGATGCCATCAAGCTGCTGCTCGAAGCGGTGTCGGCCGCCGGTTACGAACCGGGCAAAGACATCTCGATCGCCCTCGACGTTGCATCGACCGAGTTCTATGCCGACGGCGTCTACACCCTCACCGGTGAAGGCCGTCAGTTCAGCTCACACGAATTTGCCGACTACCTCGCCGACCTGTGTGACCGGTACCCGATCATCTCGATCGAAGACGGTATGGCCGAGGATGACTGGGACGGTTGGGCGTACCTGACCAACAAGGTCGGCGGGCGCGTACAGCTCGTCGGCGACGACCTGTTCGTCACCAACGTCGAACGCCTCAGCAGGGGCATCAAGGACGGCGTCGCCAACTCGATCCTCGTCAAGGTCAACCAGATCGGCACCCTGACCGAAACGCTCGACGCCATCGAGCTCGCTAACCGCTCCGGGTACACCACGGTCATTTCTCACCGTTCAGGCGAAACCGAAGACAGCACCATCTCGGACCTGGCCGTCGCTACCAACGCTGGTCAGATCAAAACCGGCGCCCCCGCTCGAAGTGACCGGGTCGCCAAGTACAACCAGCTTCTCCGCATCGAGGAAGCCCTGGGGAACACGGCCGCATACCGCGGTGCGAACGCCCTGGCCGGTTCGTAGGTAACAGATCATGAACGACGACAGCAGGTCGGATTCCCCCCGTGCAGCTGGGTACAGCAGTGGCTCTGCAACCTCCCGCAGAGCAAACCTGTATCTGGTGGGCGACGCCGCGGTTGCGCCGAACCGCGGTTTGAGGGATCAATCAGGCACCGCACCCCAGGTTGATCCCAGAAACCCGATTGCAGCCCGGGTCGGTCGGCCAACGCCGCCACCCGGGTCGCAACGGGCTAGTTCGCCCGAACCGCCGAGCCGTCGAGACCCGTTCAGAACCGCCATCGCCGAAGACGAGCGTCCCCGTGCGGGGCGTCCCGTTGACCGGCGCCTTGCCGAACAGCGGCCGGTTCGTGGGCCGCTCGGCGAAGGCGTCGAGACGCAACCTCTGAGGTCGCAGGCCGCTCGCACGGAGGGGGACATGACTCCCCGCGCGGATGCATCGCGGCCGCTGGCCTCGCCGCTGGGAACGTTGGGTCGGCGCCTGAGCCCGCACTCCACCCGTGGCGCCGACCTCAACAAGTCGCGAACTCCATCCAGGGCCGGCTCGGTAAGTGGGCCGGACAAAGGTTCTCGCGGACCCGGCAAAAAGGGCCGCGGAGACCGGTCTCCAAAACGAATGCGCGGACCCCTCCTCTGGCTCGGTCCCATCGCTGCGGTCATGCTCGGATTGGGAGTCCTGGTGTATCCCATCCAGAACTACCTGGCGATGCGCGAGTCGATCGCTGGCGCTCTAGCCGAACAACACGCGCTCGAGAACCAGAGATCCTGTTTGGAAGACGCTGTCGGCCAGCTCGAACGAGGCGATTCGTTGACCCTCGAAGCACGCCAACGGTTCGGCATGGTCGAGCCCGGAAACGTCGTGGTTCGGTCGACGACCGACCTTCCCGAACCGGTGGCATCGTCGTGCCTCACAGCCGCCGCAGAACCGGTGGCCGCTGGGCCCGAATCGCTACCGAAGTCACGGCGAATCCTCAACGCCTTGTCTGAGTTCTTCATCTTCTGATCGAACTCATGGACGACCATCACTGGCTCACCCAGGCCATCGGACGGCCGCCTCGCGGTCCCTATGAGGTGACCGTGCGTTTGGGTCCCGACAGTGAACCGGCCGTACTGAAAACCTCGCCGATCCTTGAAGACGGTTCGCCGATGCCGACCAGGTTCTATCTGGTGCACCCGACGCTTGTTGCCGCTGTCTCCCGCCTCGAGTCTGCGGGTGCCGTGAGAGCGGCCGACGTTGAGGTTGATC
Source organism: Acidimicrobiia bacterium (assembly GCA_018003035.1). Classification (GTDB taxonomy): domain Bacteria; phylum Actinomycetota; class Acidimicrobiia; order IMCC26256; family JAGNEX01; genus JAGNEX01. The sequence goes on along the minus strand of JAGNEX010000024.1, from coordinate 25,054 downwards.
CCGTCGCGTTGAGCGCGACCCACGATGCCTATGCGGCCGAGCGGGACGCTGCGTTGCCGGCGGACTATGACGGTCCCCGGCCCTACGGCGGCGTCGGCGGTACTCGGCGGGGTGTGAAATGTTTACACGCGCACGTCGCCAACTGGATGGTCGGTCGCGACGACCCCGTCGGCGTGTGGACGGTCGCCCGTCTTGAAGCGGACGCCCGACAATTCTTGGAGGCAAACGGGTACCCTCTTCCTGATGAGGTCCGGTTTCCCGACCGGGATCCCGATGAGTCGAGGATTACTTGATGGGCCGATACGCCGCGATCGACATGGGGAGCAACTCGACTCGCCTGTTGATCGCTGAGTTCGACAACGGGTCGGGCACCACCCTCGATCGGCAAATGCGCATCACTCGGCTTGGTGCTGGCGTGGACGAAAGTCGACGGCTGGCCCCCGACGCGATCGATCGAACCGTCGACTGTCTGCGCTACTACCGGTCGATCATCGACTCGGTCGGGGGCGTCGACGCCATTCGTGCGACCGCCACGTCAGCGGCCAGAGACGCGAGCAATTCCTCTGAGCTTCTCGACCGCAGCGAAGCCGTGCTTGGCGTCCGTCCCGAAACCATCAGCGGCCAGGAAGAAGCACGCCTGAGCTTTAAAGGTGCCACGTCAGAGCTCTCGCCTGGCCGGTACCTCGTCGCCGACATCGGGGGTGGTTCGACCGAACTGGTGTGGGGAACCGACGAGCCCGAAGGGTCGGTATCGCTCGATATCGGCTGCGTTCGAATGACCGAGCGCTACCTCGAATCGGACCCTCCAGCACCCGAAGAGTTAGCCAACGCCGTTGGCGACGCGAAAGACCAGTTCATCGAAATAGCTGCTGCCTACCCCGGTATGGCAGACGGCCGGCGCTTGATCGGGCTGGCGGGAACCGTTTCGGCCGCGGCAGCGGTCGAGTTAGGTCTGGCGGAGTACGACCGCAACCGGATTCATCATTTCGTTCTGACGAGGGCCGCGGCCGAAGACGTGTTCCGAACCCTCGCCACCGAGCCCCTGGCCGATCGCCTGCACAATCCCGGTCTTGAACCCGAACGTGCCGACGTGATTGTCGGGGGCATGTGTGTGCTGGTCAACCTGTTTCGTGTTTTTGGTTTCTCAGAGCTGACGGTGTCAGAGAGCGACATTCTGGATGGCACCGTGGCTGATTTGGCTGGTGGAGGAAAGACGACAAGGAGCTAGGTCACTTGGGAACGCTCGGGTCAATCTCGACAAGTACGCGCGATCTGCTCGCGGGCCGCGACCGCCCGATCGCCGCCTGGGACGCGGAGCAGGGCGACCGTTCTGGGCCTGACCGGGCGGTGCTGGCCGAAGCGTTTGCGCAGGTTCGCGGCGACACCGAGCGACTAGCCGACCCGCTCGAACCCGAAGACCAGGTCATTCAATCGATGCCCGATGTCAGCCCGACACGCTGGCACCGCGCACACACCACCTGGTTCTTTGAGACCTTCATTCTGGGCGATCCAGCGTTCTGGTCAGATCCGAAGGACATGCCAGAGCCCGTCGAGCCGTCCTACGCCTACCTGTTCAACAGTTACTACCAACAGGTAGGACCACAGTTTCCTCGTCACAAGCGAGGGCTGCTTTCACGCCCCACCTGCGCCGACGTCGCCCGCTACCGCAAGCAGGTCGATCAGCGCATGGCTGCTCTCGTCGAGACCTGTTCCGATGACGTGCTGAACCAACTGAGCAACCGCATGGTGCTCGGACTGCACCACGAACAGCAGCATCAAGAGCTGTTGTTGATGGACATCAAGCATGTCTTCTCGGAGAACCCGCTGTTGCCAACGTACGCGCCTGGCGCTGACGGCGACGCTGCTGGCGGCGCCCGGTCGAGTACCACCGAGGTGGAACCGCCGCCCTTCAGCTGGACGGGGTTCGACGGCGGCGAGTTCCTCATCGGCGCTTCGAATGGATTCCACTTCGACAATGAGGGTCCCCGACATGTGTCGCTCATCGGCGACTTCGAACTTGCGAACCGGCTTGTCACCTCGGGTGAGTGGTTGTCGTTCATCGAGGACGGCGGGTACGAACGGCCAGAGCTGTGGCTGTCTGACGGCTGGGCCACACGTTGCGCTCAGGGCTGGTCGGCCCCCCTGTACTGGTTCCGCAGAGAGGGCCGTTGGCACGAGTTCACTTTGAACGGGCCGCGTCCGGTGCTCAAGTCCAGTCCGGTGGTTCACGTCAGCGGGTATGAGGCCGACGCTTTTGCACGGTGGGCGCAGGCACGCCTTCCGACCGAATTTGAGTGGGAGCGAGCCGCAGATTCACTCGGAACGGAATCTTCTGAGCCGAATATCGGTTTTCGGTACTTGCAACCGCGTCCCGCGGAAGATGTACAGCTTCTCCAACAATTGATTGGAGATGTCTGGGAGTGGACGTCGAGTCCATACATTGGGTATCCGCGATACCGGCCGCCGCACGGCGCAATCGGTGAGTACAACGGCAAATTCATGTCGGGCCAGATGGTGTTGCGCGGTGGAAGCGCTCTTACGCCGCCCGGCCACATCCGCACGACCTATCGCAACTTCTTCCCACCTCACTCACGCTGGATGTTCGGCGGACTGAGGCTCGCCAGGGACACCTAAACCCGGCGGGTCCGACAACAGGAGACAGACCCAACCATGACGAACCCGACGGTCGAGGTGTTCCTGTCGCCCTCGTTCTTCGATGAGGC
>JAGNEX010000024.1:0-22231 GCA_018003035.1 Acidimicrobiia bacterium | reverse complement strand
CGGGGATTGGTTCCTGTTGGGCACCGACCTGATTAAAGAGCCGAGTCGAATCGAGCGTGCGTACAACGACGACCGGGGAATCACCGCCGAGTTCAACCGAAACGTGCTGACTGTCCTCAATCGCGAACTGGGAGCGGACTTTGACGTCGACGCCTTTGAGCATCGAGCTTGGTTCGATCCGGACAACCGGTGGATCGAGATGCAGCTCATCAGCGAAACCGATCAGCTGGTCACCATCGCTGCCCTCGGCGAACAGATCCAGATCGGCGCACACGAGCCGATCCGTACCGAGATCTCGGCGAAGTTCGCCCCTGCGGGGATCGCCGACGAACTGGTGGCCGCCGGGTTCGAAACGGACGCCTTTTGGACCGATGAATTTGGAGATTTCGGCCTGACCTTGGCCCGTGCCTGCTGAGCTAGCGGCCGACTGTCCGACGTTTCTTCACCGGTCAGTTCGACCGGCCAGGGGGTCAGGATCAACGCTCGTCTTGGTCGGGTCGCACCCCGTCGATCTACTGGGCGACCCAAGAGTCGTACGCCTTGCGACGACCTCGTCCTGTGAAGGCGCCCTGGTACACCATGCCAAAGATCGCAATACCCAAGTAGGCGAGCAGCCACCAGAACTCCCCGTCGGTCGCGTTTGCTGAGGCGGAGCTGTCAAGGCTGTCCAGGCTGACGCGGTCAAAGATCAGGAACAGCCCCCAGACCACAGCCCCCGCTCCCGATAACGACGTGATCACCATGAGGATCGAAGCTGGAATGGCGGCGGTTGCCGACCAATAGGCGAGGAAGAATGCCACCACGAGGCCAGCGATGATGGCGAGCCAGTTCCAGTCCACACCCAACCAGGTCAGAAAAGCCCCGGTGAGGGTGAAGCCAAAAGAGCCGATGGTGATGATGACGGCAATCGCCCAATAGGCGTAGGCAAGCCATCCGAAAAGCAACCCAAATCCAATGCCGACGATCCAGCCGAAGACGTCACCAAGGAAGCCGCCATCGGCGAATAGGGCGACGAGTCCAGCTCCAAACAGAAGGCCGATGAAGAAGCCCCAGATCGTCATGAGTAGACGTGCTGCTACGAAGCCTTGAAAGCAAAACAGCAAGCCGATAGCGATTGACAAAACTCCAACCAGTATGTCCATGGCGACAGTTTCGCCGTTATGACTTGATCGCACAACGGGCTAACCAAAATATTTGACCCTGCGTCTGATGTTGCGTGCCGTTGCCGTTGGCTCGGTCTGGCTTGTGGCTCTGCCGGATAACTCCGCTGTTCAGCGCGTGGACCGGACGGCTCCCGAGTGACGGGCCCGTCCGGTCAGTGCTGGGTCCGGAGCCTTAATCAGGGGGTCTGGAGGTCATTAATATTCTCTATTCAACGCCGAGATCAACAGTCTTTGGGAAACATCTTCAACACTGTCCGGATCGGTAGGTTCACAACTATGTTTGGCCGGGTGGTTCAACACGACAGCGTGGACGAGCTAGCCAGCTGGAATGCTGGCCCGTCTCTTGAAGCCATCACACACTTTTTAGATGCTGCCACTGAGATACCAATAGACCGTCGCGTTGCTATGTTCGACAACGACGGCACACTTTGGTGCGAAAAGCCGCGCTATGTACAGCTCTCTTTCATAGTCTGGGCGGTGAAACGGCGACTAAAGAACGACTCCTTGTTCAAAGTGACCGGCGATATGAAGCGACTTGCACAGTCAGGCGCACAGGCCGTCAAAGGAATGTCGCCTTCTCGTGCCGCCGAAGCGCTCAACAAAGTGTTCGAAGGTTTGACGCCCGACGAGTTCACTGCTCTTGCACAGAGCTTCGCTGCGGAATGGACCCACCCCAAGGCAGGTCCACTTCGCGCCGCCCGCTACCAGCCAATGATCGAACTGATCGCAGCGCTCAAGCGTCGGGGGTTCCAGGTCTTTGTGGTCACCGGCGGGGGGATCGAGTTTGTTCGTGCGATCTCACCCAGCTTCTATGGTGTCGGCCCAGAACAGGTGGTCGGTTCGCTCGTCAAGTACCGGTATGACCCCTCCCGGAACGCTCTGACGAGGGGCGCCGACCTGCTTGGTGCACCTGACGAAGGCGACGAGAAGGTCATCCGTATTCAGCAGATGATCGGCCGACGACCGGTGTTAGCGGCTGGTAACTCGGCCGGCGATCAGTCAATGCTGAACTACAGCCAAGCAGCTGACGGCCCGACCCTCGCCCTGTTGATCAACCACGATGACGCTCACCGCGAGTATGCCTACAAGAGCGTGGCGGCCACCTTTAAAGACACAAGGGACATTGTCGACGTCGGCAGAAAGTCGGGCTGGCAGGTCGTCTCGATGCGGGATGACTGGGCCCAGGTGTTCACCGCACCCGATGCCCCAGCGCCGTAGCTGCGTGTGTGAGATGGTGCGCCGCCCCGGCACGCCGTGCGGGCAATGCACTCAAGACGGCTAGATACCGCGGCGCCAAGTGCGGCGTTACGAGTCCGCCAAAGAGAGCAGGGTCCGTTCGACGAACGCTATGTCCTCCTCGGTCAGTGACCCCGAGGGAGACAGTCGGAGCACGGCGGCGTGAGCACTCCAGCCCGGGTCGAGTGGCGAATCGGCCTTAGTCATGGATGAACAGGCGATACCAACATCGCGGAGCTCCACGACGAGCTGCGCAGGGTCGATTCCATCCGGTGGAACAGCGCCGACGATCGCCGTCGGGCCACCTGTTGAGTCGTCGAGAACGGTCCAGCCCTGTTCGGTCAACGTCTGGCGAAATCGTTCGGCATGCTCAAAGCTCGCGGTCTGCAATGTCCACGGCAACCGTTCGGTCAGCGTTGTCGACGGCAACGGGGGCTGTTCGGTCGAGGCGTTCGTCAACAACTCGGCTACCGCAGCGCCGAGCCCGTGATATCCGGCGACGGGGTACTCGCCCCGTTCGAACCAAGCCCCTTTCGCCGGCCCAGGTAACGGCTCAAGGTCGCTCTCCCGGCCGATCAGGCGCGGGTGCACGCCAAGGGCGGCCCGATGCCCCCAAGTCTCGGGCACGATCAAGAAACCGGTGCCCCGGGGCCCCGCAAGCCATTTGCGTCCGGTTCCGACGATTGCGGCACCGTTGAAATCGTCCCAGCGACTAGGAACGTGACCGATGCTCTGGCAGCAGTCGATGATGGCCGTCACGTCGACGGATCGACACAAGGCGGTCAGGGCTTCGACTGGCTGACGCATTCCTCGATGCGCGGGTACGGCGGACGCAACGACCAGCCGAGGCGAGCGTCGCTCCAGTTGGTCTCCGCAGCCATCTAGGTCGAGGAACCCAGAGGAGTCGTGAGCTAGAACCCCAACGTCGATCCCGGCGCGGTCACGCAACTGGGCGGCACAGGCGACCGTGGTCGCGAACTCTGACGGGGACAACAAGATCAGGTCGCCGGGCTCGAACCGGATCGAGGTGAGGAGGCGGACCATCCCGTCGGTCCCGCCGTCGGTGAGCGCAATCTGATCGCTTTCGACACCGAGCAATGCTCCAAGAGCGTTGCGGGTGTCGCCGGGCGGCCGGGCCATTTGGGCGGCGTAGCCATCGGTCGCCGTTTCCAACTCGATTGCGGCGGCCATCGCCGCAATCGTCGCCGGAGACATCGGCCCCGCTCCAGCCATGTTGCATGCGATGTTCGCCACGGGCAGCTGTGCTCCAGATTCAGCCGCTGGTCGCGAAACCCCGGCGTCTTAGCTGTCGGTCGAACCGGTCTCGGCGGCACCGCCGTGATCGATCTTGACTGCGGCTGCCGGATCTTCCTTCACAAACAGGGTGTCGCGATAAAACCGAAGTTCGTGGGCCGACTCGTGCACGTCGTCCAGGGCTCGGTGCGCTGTCTCTTTCTGGGGACGGTTCGCAAACGTTGCTGGGTACCAACGGCGAGCGAGTTCTTTAATGGAAGAGACATCGACCGACCGATAGTGGAGGTATTCCTCCAGATCGGGCATGTACTTGGCGAGGAAACGACGGTCGGTGCCAATCGAGCTGCCACAGAGCGGCACGCTGCGCTGATACGGCACGTGGCTCTTGACGTACTCGAGCACCGCGGCCTGCGCGGTTGGCACATCGACCGTGCTCAGGCGAATAGCGTCGAGCAGCCCTGACCGAGTGTGCATCCGGGTGACAACTTCGTCCATCTCGGCGAGTTGTTCTTCGTCGGCGTGAATCACGATGTTGATGCCATCGTCGAGCGGTTTGAGGTCGGCGTCGGTAATGAGGGCAGCGATCTCGACGATCACGTGCCGTTCTGGCTCAAGGCCGGTCATCTCTAGGTCAAGCCATGCGAGGCGGTCGTTCATCATTGCGGCTGACCATACCAACCAAAACCAGCGGGCGGCCGTTTACAAGACACTCCGCTAACTAACGAAGCGCTTCGGTCCCTTTGGCCTTCGGCATGTTTGCCGCTTCGGGATCTCGGCCGGGGCAACGGTCCGGTCCTGGTGCAGGTACGCTTCGGAACGTGTTTAGAACCCGCGATCCGATCGACGCGCCGCTCAAGGCAGGACGGCTGGTTCTGCGTCCGCTCGAGCCCCGGGACTACCGGGTTTGGAAGGAAGTTCGGACGACAAACTCGGACTGGCTGCTCCCTTGGGAGCCCCTGCTACCCCCCGGTGCAGCGGACCCAACCTCCAGTACAGCGGCCTTTCGCCACCGATGCGATGTCTGGCGACGCCAGCGCCGCCTGGGTTTTGACTACCCGTTCGGGATGTTCTCCGACGGCATTCACCTGATCGGCGAGATCAACCTCTCAAACGTCCAGCGTGGGGCCTACCAGTCTGCATCGGTTGGGTACTGGGTGGACCGGCGTGCGGCGGGACACGGCTGGTGTCCGCAGGCCTGTGTGATGGTGTTTGGATTCGCGTTCGACGCGCTGGAACTTGAACGCCTCGAAGTTGCCATCGTCCCGAGAAACGACCGGTCTCGACGGGTTGCTACCAAGCTCGGCCTGCGCGACGAGGGCATTGCCCGCCAGTATCTTCAAATCCGGGGCCGTCGAGAAGACCACGTGCGGTACGGCATTTGTCGTGACGAATGGATCGAGCGCCGAGCAGACCTGCAACGGCGTTTTATCGACCGAGTCGGCGCCACACCAGCCGGTTGAAACACGCGATCCGACACCTCGTACTTGGATCGTTGAACCGAACCCGGTTTGTCTGACTGGCGCACGTAACCGGTAGGCCTAGTTGCCTTGGTCGCCGTCGCCCTTCGACGAGCTCACGGTCTGGCGCATCTTCGCGAGACTGGAGGCGAAGTGTGGCTGGCCAATCGACCAGACCTGCGGCGTGAGTTCCGCCGACACAGCAGCGGTGTGTTCGTCCAGGCTCGACGTGACGTCGAGGGTCTTCATCGTCCGCATGAGCAACTCGGCGGGCAAGGTGGCGGCATGTCGCCCCAGTTCACGCGAACGGTCGACCAGGTGGTCTGCGTCAACGCATTCCAAGGCCAGACCCCAGGTCGGAGCATCGTCGCCAACAACCTGCTGACCGAGGGCCAACATTGCGACCGCCCGTTCGCGGCCAACGGTCCGCTGCAGCATCCACGTGTGGCCGCCGCCCGGGTGAATCCCAAGCTCGAGGAAGCGGCAGATGAACTTGGCGTCTGGCGAGCAGACGCGGACATCACATGCGAGGGCGAGGTTCATGCCAGCGCCGACCGCTGCTCCGTTCACCGCTGCGATCGTCGGTTTCGGGAAGTGAGCAAAGGCCAAGAAGCCCTCATAGATCGAGGTCAGCACTTTGGCGGCGTGATCGTTGTCGTCCTCGTCGGCGGCATTGGCCAAATCGGACAAGTCGGCACCTGCACAGAACGCTGGGCCCGCACCGGTGACCACTACACAGCCGACCGAGTCATCCGACGCGAGTCGCTCGAGGTTGGCGACGATCATGCTGACCAGCTGGGGTGACAGTGCGTTGCGGCGTGTCGGGTCGTCGAGGGTAAGGAGTGCAACGCCGTCGTTGACGTCGACGTGCAGAGTCGGAGAGTCGGACATGTCTGGTTGCCTACCTTGTCGCCGGACCGTTCGCGCCGGAGGGTCACGGTCCACACTGATACGCCTCCACCGCTGGTCAAAGCTGACCCGGGCGTCCGCCCGTCGCTAGACAGGGGACGCCACGGAGCTTGGGAATGTACCTATGAACGTTGGTGCGTCCGGACGATCGCTGGGGAGTGCCGGAAGAAGGCCTCGACATCACGTTCGTAGCGGTAGACCGGCTGGGTGGCGCCGATCGTCGAACGGAGCCGTTGTCCCTTGGCGTACGCGTCGACCGCGCCTGCCGAGGTGTAGGAGTAGCGAAAGCCCGCCTTTTTGAACAGCGAGTTGTCCACCCCGCGCCCGTACTTAAGCAGCCGGACGGTCTCGGGCGGAATGTCCACCCCCAAGCTGCCGGCATACCTCATGAGCGATTCGGTTCCAAAGGGCGGAAGCGAAATCCGACGCTTACCGACGATCTCACAAACCTCGCTCCAGGGGAGCAGCCCGTCGCCCGCGACGTTGAAAATGCCGGGTCTGCCCGACGTCGCCGCGAACAACAGCGCGGAGAGCACATCATCTTGGTGCGTGAACTGGAGCCGAGGGTCAAAACCAAAGACCTCGGGCACGAGCCGCATTCGGAGCATGCGGGCGAGCGGGGTGCTGAGGTCGTCACCCAAGACGTTCGAGAACCGAAGTAGCGACACAAAGACATGCGGGTTATCGGTTGCGAAGTCCTTGAGATATGCCTCGGCTTCTAACAGGCTTCGTTCCACCGGCGACACCGGTCCAGTCGAGCGCTTTGCCGACTCGCGGAACATGTTGGGATCTTTGTTGTTCGCGCCGTAGACCAGCGTGCTCGACTTGACCACCACCTTGCGGACCGGGCTGGTAGACGCCCCGGCGGCCGCCAACAGGTTCATCGTCCCGATCACGTTCGTTTCGTTGATCCTCTTCGAAGATGCCCGCGACGAGTCGACGATTAGGTGAGTGTGAACGATCGTGTCGATCTGAGCCGCTTCGACGATGCGCTGAAGGATCCCGTAGGTCTCCTCGGTGCGCACAAACTCGGTGCGTTCGAGGGGGAGGCCAGGGTCGTGGGTGTCGACGCCCACAATGACTTCAACTTCGTCGATCTGTTCGAGGACCCGGGCGATGTGCCCGCCCCAGAAGGTGCTGAGACCCGTAACGAGGATACGCACTGTGACTCCTATCCGAACCAGACGCTCTTGCGCTCTGAGAGCATGTCGTAGAGCGCGTCTTGAATGCTGCGACGTACGCGTTCTGAGTACTCCATCAGCACCGAACGGGAATAGCGAGGCAGATCGGGTTCGACGTCGAACTCGACCGGCGGCAGGAACCGAATGCGGAACTTGGCGGGGAAGTACATGAACGTCCCGAGCACCGGTCCGAACACCAGGTGGTTGGCTGTCAACGGCACGTAGGGGAGGTTGATCATCTTGGCCAGGCGTTTTGACTGCCACAGCACCGGCATCGACTCTTCGGCGCCGACGACGGCGACCGGAATGATCGGAGCGCCAGCGCGCATCGCAACTTCGATAAAGCCGCCCCGACCGAACCGTGCGACCCGGTAACGGTCTCGGAAATTCTTCGAAGTGCCTTTGGTGCCCTCGGGGAAGACGAGCGCTAGTTGCCGCTCATCCCGCAGCAGCCGATAGGCGTTATCCGGGTGGGCGGTGACTCCGCCGAGACGGGACCAGTAGGTGCCGACCACAGGCAATCTGCGAAAGAGGTATTCGGCGAGTCCGTAAACCGGCCGACCGAGTTCGGTCTCGATGGCGTGCATGATTGCTGGGGCGTCGGACGGTATTGCCGCTGAGTGGTTCGACACGAGCAGTGCGCCGCCATCTGAAGGGATGTGTTCGAGCCCCTCGAGTTCGGTGCGGAAGTAGTACTTATAGAAAGGGTCATAGATCGCACCAGCCAACCGGCGGGCACGTTCCGAGCGGCCCCAGTGATCGATGTCGGTCGTGCGCACGCCGAAGGCCGGCGGAGCGTCCGCATCGCCGAGTTCAGGCTGGTTAATCCGGACGAGCGCCTGGGTGTTTGCCGTCGCAGCGTCGGCGACGATTTCGGCGAGATCTTCGACTGGAGTCGCCGTAGAGGGAACGTCCCGAGCCATCTTCTTTGACCTTGTTGACCCAGTTTTTCGTTGGTCGGCCATTACCTCTCCTTCGAGCGCACTCTGTCGGGGGCACCTGGCGAACATGCGATCGCCGAGCGCTGCCGGGCCCTGTTGGTCGGCGTGCGGTCCACCACCGTACCGGCCAGCCGGTTCGAAGGACAGACCCAGCCTTTTAGCGCCCTCAGCCCAGTCTTTGCGAGGGCAGGGTTGTCGATAGGGTGCGGAGCCGTGCCGTTCGCCGCCGTTGTTAGGGCATGGGGTAGAGGAGCGCCCGGCGCTCACGTCGTAGCAGGGCGAACTCGCCGTAGTAGGGGTGTCGTCTTTGAGGAGTGGAATGGCTGGTGCGGGTCTGCGCAAATCAGTCAAAGCGTTGCGGAACCCAGACTTTCGGCGTTTTTGGGTGGGCGCGCTCATCTCCAATATCGGTTCGCAAATGCAGGGCATTGCGATTCCGATCGTTCTGCTGGAGCTGACCGATTCGGAGGCGTGGATCGGTTTTGGTGCCTTCGCCAATTTCCTTCCAGCGCTGTTGATGAACCGGTGGGGAGGCCGAGCAGCCGACGTGCGCGAGCGGCGTCGGGTCATCATGGTCACGCAGTCGTTGATGATGGTGATCGCCGTCGCGTTCGCCGTCCTGTGGTGGACCGGCCATATGGGTCCGTCGACGGTGATCGTCCTGGTCGCGCTGAACGGGCTGATCCTCGGGTACCAGGTGCCGTCCTGGCAGACGTTGGTTCCCGAACTGGTTCCGCGGGCTGATCTGCTGAACGCAGTCACGCTCAATTCAGCTCAGTTCAACGCGTCGCGCGCCGTTGGACCTGCCATCGGTGGGGTGATCCTGTGGCTCGCCGGTCCTGGGTGGGCGTTCTTCATCAACGCACTCAGCTATCTGGTTGTGCTTGGTGCGTTAGCGGGGATCGCTTATCGGCCCGATCCAAACCGCTCTTCGAAACAGCGGCTCAGCCAGGTGTCTGGTTGGCAAGTCGTTCGCAGATCGCCAGGGCTGTTGACGGCGGTCGTTTCGATCACGTTCGTCGGAATTTTGGGGAGCCCAACGGTCTTCTACGTGCCGGTTTATGCGCGAGATGTCTTCGAGTTGGCGGATCATGAGTTCTTTGCCGGGTTGATGACGGGCGCCTTCGGATTTGGTGCGGTGCTCGGCGCCGTCGCAATCGGAACATGGGCGGACGGTGCCTCTCGACGACTGCTCGCCTCGGGCGGCGTAGCGTTATTTGGGGGAGCGATCGTCATGTTGGCGTTATCGCCAACCGTCGCTTTGGCCATCGGCGCGATGTTTGTCATGGGGGCGGGGTACTTGGCGATCGCGTCGTCGCTCAACACCGCCATTCAGATGGTGGTGGGTGACGAGTTTCGGGGCCGCGTCATCGCCGTCTATATCGCTGGCTTGATGGTGGGCCTCTCCATTGGCGCGCCCCTGATGGGGGTCGCCGCCGAGGCCTTTGGGGTTCGGATGAGTTCTGGCGTGAGCGGAGCGCTGCTGTTGCTTGCGGGCATCGCCATGTACATGCTGAAGGGGTTCTCCGGTGGCCTGGACGCGCCGGAGGGTTCAGCGACCGAGGATTTGGCACCGGGCGACCTGGCGCCGGGCGACGTGGCGCCGAGCGATTTGGCTGCTTCGCTGTCACACCCTGAAGCGACACTGTCGGAGTGAAAGAACCCGTACCTGAACCGCAGTCGCTCTGGTTTGCCCGCACCGGTCGAGGGCTTGCTGATCAGGCGCGACGCTTGGGGCTCACCGCACCGAGCTTCATCTCTCCACCCAGGGCCACCGGGGTGGCGCGAACGATCCGCACGGGGACCGGCGGGTGCGTCGTCGCAGTGCGGCTACGGGGCCGCAAACGCGAGCAGATCCTGTGCGACCTGATCGAAGGCATTGTCATCGCCAACCGTTTGAGCGGCCCGCGATCGGCCGTGATCCGTTCCCAACTGTGGGACGTTGCCGCCGATCACCTGGTTCATGACGCCGACTTCGCCGAACCTACGCCGTCGGTCGTCGACCTGCACCCACCGAGCTCGCAGCGCGTCCGTCGTCGCAGTCGTTCTGCGGCTGCAAGCTCGCTGCCCGGTCCAGCCGATCATGCTGCCCAAGAGCCAGGCACGGCGCTAGCCTCCTAAGCCGAAATGCCCGGATGGCGGAATGGCAGACGCAGACGGCTTAAACCCGTCGGCCCAATTACGGGCGTGGGGGTTCGAATCCCCCTCCGGGCACCTGGTGCTTATCTGTTTTGACTTAGATGGAGTGATCGCCGACTCGTTCGCCGGGATCGTCATGTCGATCAACCACACGCTCGCCGAGATCGGCCAGCCGTCCGAACCCGGCGACCAGCTCGGTTGGTTTGTGGGGCCGCCGCTTCAGGTCGGGTGGGAACGGTTGTGTCTCCAGCGCGGTCTGCCGCCGACGATCGCACCCGACCTCGTCCAGGTGTATCGCCGCGACTACTGGGCGCATTGTGTCGAGCGGACTCCGGCTTTTGACGGCGTCGCGGAACTGATCCGGTCCCTCATAGGCGGCGAGCTTGTGACCGACGCCGACGTAGCTGTCGTGACCTCAAAGGCGCAGCCGGTGGCGCTCGACATCGTGCAGAACCTCGTGGGGACGATCGATGTCTACGGCCCGTCGCTTCGTTCGCCATCCGAGCCGAAGACCGAAACCCTGCGACGTGCGCTCGAGGAGCTTCGCCCGAACATGGCGATCATGGTCGGCGACCGCTCCCACGACATTGACGCGGCAACGGCAAACGGCATCTTGTCAATCGGCGTGACGTGGGGTTTCGGTGATCGGGCCGAACTGGAAGGGGCTCGCCCGGACTCCATCGTCAACACCCCTGCCGAGCTGGCCGAAACCCTCGTGTCGTTCGCACGCTGACAGCCAGAGGGACTGCCAACCAGCGGCGGCCCGGCCCCCAAAACCGACCGTCGTCTGCTCTCAACACGTCCTCACTGGACCACGGGAAGGTCACATCCAATTCGGTGTGACCTTCCCGGACCGGTCCTGAATCGGAGCTGCTAGTTGCGAGGAGGAGTGATTGGGTTGTTGCCACCCGCAGTCGGGGTCGACTGGACCTGGGTGGCTTGCGGGGTCGCCGCCGGAGCGTCGGTTGGCCCGCCGTTCTCGTCATAGGCCTGCATGACTGCGGTGGTCACGGAGTCGAGCGCTTCAGCGCCTTGATCGCTCGAAAAGACCATGCGGACGGCGTCGTCCGCGTAATAAAGGATCTCCCGCCCGCTCTCAGCGTCCGTAAACCGTTTCATCGGGTGACCGCCGACGTCGGCGTCCTCGGGCTCCCCATACGTGGTTGTGAAACCGGAAAGCTGCGCATCGGCGTAACCCGGCACCGCGGCCGAACCGGGGTCGAGCAGGTAGCTCCACACCAGCACGATAGGCGGCGCAACTTGGTCGGCGGGTGTGCTGTTCAGCGCTCCGTCGGCGTCGTCGATCTCGACATCGACGCCTAGATCCAAATCTTCGGAGCTCACTTGCAGGTCGCCGACCGTTTCTCGGATCACACCCCGCTGAGCGATAGCGATCACTCCTAGGTCGTCCCCAGCGGTCTGGACGTTGAGGTTGTAGGGGACGGCGACGTAGTCGTATCCGGTGGGGTCAAAGAGCCCCACGCCTGGCGCTTCGCCCTGGGCGGGGGGTTGGGTGGCCGACGCACGCTTGTACCCGCCGTCGTCGCTGTCGCCGGAGCAGCCGACTGCGGCCACAGCGAGGACGCCCGTGAAGGCCCCAATCGTGGCCTTCTTCATACCGTTTCTCAGGGTTAAGCCGAGATGAGAGCGCGCAAAAATCGATGGCATCGCGGAATGGTAGCCGCCGCTCGCCGCCATAAAGCCCGCAAGAACACCTGCGCGGGAACTACTGAACCAAAAAATAATTGGTTACCGGTGTTGTCTTTGAGGCACCTTGTTGCCTCAGGTTGTTTACGAGTTAGGTGCGGTAGTTGCAGTTCGCGGACCGGGTGCAAAGGTCGGCGCGGGGTCTTCGGGTGGTTCTTGCCATGGCTGCCACCGGGGCTGTCGCGTTGCTACTGGGCGGGGTTGTCCTGTCCGGGCGCGCCCCCGCGGATGCGGCCTGTAACACCGACGTACTTCCGAGCCTCTTTGATTACTCGTCGGCGCAGTACGCCCAGTTCGGCGGCCGAACGCTTGGGGCAGGAACGCTCGATGATGCGGCGCTGAGTGAGCTGTCGACCGTCGTGGCGCTCCCCGGCGCGACCAGCCCGACCTGGACCACGCCGACCGTCCTTCAAACGGACGGCGTTTGGGGCGACGTGCGGCTCCACGGAAAAAACCTCGACGGTGCATCGGTCGCGGTCTTGCCCGAGGGCAAGGTCCGGGGCGCCATCTACCTCTCTCGAGAACTGTCACCGGGTGACAACTCGTACCTCGAGGCCGTGACGACCACGCAGCCTGGGTCGGGGCAAGACGCCCGCTTCTCCGTTCCCGCAAACCTTCGAGCGGATCGTCTGGCGGTCCGTGTCGAGTTGGCGTCTGATACCGAACTCGAAATGGTTGAGGTCACTTATGGCTTGTCAAGTCTCGGAGCAAATGACGTCGTTACGGTCGAGGAGGGCTGGTCGGGCCCGATCGTGCGCCTGGTGGCTCCAAACTCTGAAGAGTTCTCTGGGCACATCGGACTGAAGACAGCGTCAGACATCGACTTTGCTCGCGTTACAACCGGTCGAGACTCACATGTCGTTGTCGACCGAACCGAAGTCGTTCAATCGTTTGGTAACTCGGTGACCGGCACGGTCCTCGATGTGTGGCTCGATGCCAAGCAGTCCGCAACGTCGGCGGCGAAGCCCTTTGAGGCTCACAGCGCCACCGTCGACTTGAACAACTCGTTGAGGGTCACCTCGGAATCGGCTCAGACCGACGTGGCGCCCGGCGGTCCCGCCCCTACCGAGGTCGCCATCGACGCGAGCGGTAACGGGGACGACGACCATGCAGCGGGCGGTGCGCAGCACCGGGAGCCCGCGGCGAATGATGTCGGGGGGTCGGATGCGCAAGGCAGCCTTGAGCTTGAATGGCGGTGCGGGCCTGGTGAGGACCGCGCGCAACCCTTTACGGTCCAGATCGCAGAGCCTCAAGCTCTGTAGTTCGACGACCAACAGCGGCGCGCCCAGCTCACCTGATACCCGGCAGCTGGAGAACCAGCAGCCAGTCACTGGTTGGCCGATCGACTTCGGTTTGGCGTCGCGTCCGGGCGGCAACTAGAAGCAATCGTCATGAACGAGCCTGGTCTGGTAATCGTCGGAGCCTCACTTGCCGGGCTTCGGTCAGCCGAAGTGGCCCGCACCTACGGGTTCTCGGGATCGATCACCGTCCTGGGCAACGAAACCGAGATGCCGTATGAACGGCCTGAACTCAGCAAGAGGTTTCTGACCTCGGACGCGTCGGCGAGTTCGCTCGAGTTGCGGCGCGCCGATCAGGCCGTTGACCAACAGATCGAATGGCGACTCGGTGTCAATGCCGTCGGACTCGATCTCGCGGAACGGCGGGTCGCGTTGGACGACGGCGCACAAGTTCCGTTTACAAAATTGGTGATCGCGACGGGGGCGCGACCGCGCCGAATTCCCGCGTTTCAGAAGCCGGCCGGAACACTCACCTTGCGTTCGCTCGCGGATGCGAGAGTTCTGAAGTCTGCACTCGCCGAGGGCATGAACGTGGTCATCATCGGGGCCGGATTTATCGGATCCGAAGTCGCTGCGTCTGCCGTCGAGCGCCGATGCAAGGTGACGATCGTCGAACCGTTGGCAACACCCTTGGTGCGCGGTCTTGGACCCGAACTGGGGCACCACATCGTCGACCTCCACCGGCGTCGAGGCGTCAACGTCAAGCTCGGGACATCGGTCCTTGAGGTGACCGGCGACGAGCGACCAGCGGAGGTCGTCTGTTCAGACGGAGATCGGGTCAAGGCCGATGTCGTCTTGATCGGCGTTGGGGCCGAACCCAACGTCGACTGGCTCGACGGATCGGGCCTCGACGTCGACAACGGGGTCGTCTGCGATCGCTTTAGCCTGGCAACCAACCCGTCTGGGGCGGACGTGGCCGCAGTGGGTGACGTATCGCGCTTCTTTCACGTGGGCTACGGCGAGCACGTGCGCCTGGAACACTGGACCAACGCGACCGAACAGGCAGTCGCTGCCATGTTCAACCTGCTGCACCCAGGTGAGGCCAAGGAGTTTGCTCCAGTGCCGTTCTTTTGGACCGACCAATACGACCAGAAATGGCAGCTAGCGGGCCGAATCGGACCTGGTGACCGCATGGAAGTGATCGATGGTGAGCCTCAGAGCGGCTCGTTCTTCGCTCTCTTCGGAAACGACGTCGCTGCCGGTTCGTCAACTGATGGCCGTCATGAGGCGCCACCATTCGCTTCTGGCGTAACCGCCGTTCTCGGTGTCAACCAGCCCCGCCAGGTGATGCGTTCGATGAGGCTGATCACCGATGTCACGTCACTCACGGAGGCGGCCGGGGCGCTCCGGCGTCGTGAGTGACGAGAACACATGAAACCGTCGCCGATTTCACAACCTGGCCAGCCGCGTTACCATCGCCGCCACGAATGAGGCCGAATCGCGAAACCGTGGGGAGCGGTGCCGTGGCGGCCTGAGAACAACCAGGGCAGCGGACATGACACTTGCAAGACGGGGATGGTTGGCTTCGCTGATTGCACTCCTGTTGATCACCGCGGCGTGTGGCTCCAGAGTCGACGCGCCCGACGGCGTCGCGGTCGACGCGGGATCAGATCCGAAGGCGACCGACGGATCAGACACGCCGTCAGGTACGACCGGAGACGGATCGGGATCAGCACCTAACGACGATGCCACCGCCGAGAACAACGGCGGCGCGACCGATGTCGGTGTGACCGCCGACTCGATCAAGATCGGCATCCAAGCCGACGTCACCGGCCCCCGCCCCGGCTTGTTTAAAACCGCTGTCGAAGGCATCGATGCCTACGCCGCATACGTCAATGACAGCGGCGGTGTCAACGGACGGATGATCGAGGTCGTCCCCCTCGACACCAAATTGAACGGTGACGAAGTCCGCCGGACGGCCAAAGAAGCATGCGATTCGCTCTTCGCTCTGGTGGGTTCGATGTCGATCCAAGACGGCGACGCGGCTGCCACGATCGAGGAGTGCGGTATCCCCGATATCAGCGGGACTGCACTCACCCTCGAACGTCAAAGCGTCCCCACGAACTATTCGCCTTTGCCGCAAGCCCCAGGCTTTTGGACCACCGGGCCGGGCGCTTACCTCAAGACCCAGTTCCCCGACGCAATCAGCAATGCAGCGATGATCACGGTCGATCAGGCGTCACCAAAACTGAACGCTGCCAAGCTTGTTGAGGCCTACACCCAGGAAGGGTTCACGTTCGTCTACGAGGGTCTGACCAACGTGGTCCAGATCGACTTCACCAAGATCATCTTGGACATGAAGGACAAGGGTGTTCAGTACGTGATGATGATTGCGGACAATGCTCAGATGGCCGACTTCTTGAAGGCGATGAAGACCCAAGGTTTTGAACCGCAGGTAATCGAGTTCATGCCGCAGGCCTATTCGCAGAGCTTCGTCGACCTTGGCGGCGCCGCGGTCGACGGCAGCTATGTGTGGGCAAACTTCGCCTTGCTTGAAGAAGCCGACGCCAACCCACAGATGGCGCTGTACCAAGAGTGGCTCGAAAAGACCCATCCGGGGGCCACACCCGACATCTTCGGTGTCTACGCCTGGGGTGCGGGAATGATGTTCGTTGAAGCGCTCCGCAATTCCGGTCCCGAAGCGACCCGGGCCGGCGTCTTGAAGTCGCTGTCAGAAGACTTCATCGATTGGAACGCCGACGGTTTTATGGGAACGTCCAGTCCGTCGACGCGGACTCCATCGCGTTGTTTTGCGCTGATGCAGGTTCAAGACGGCAAGTTTGTTCGTGTGTATCCCGAGGAGCCGGGAGCCTTCGAATGTGAACTAGGCGCCCTGCGCGAAGTCCAGCCAAACCTGTAAACGGGCGGTAGCGCGGTGGACTTCAAAGAGATCCTCCAACTCGTCGTTATTGGTGTTGCGATTGGATCCGCCTACGCCATCGCGGCGAGCGGACTGGTCGTCACCTACACAACGTCGGGAATCTTCAACTTCGCTCACGGTGCCATCGGCATGCTGTCGTCCTTTTTGTACTGGCAGCTCACGGTTCAAAACGGTTGGCCCGTCTGGATCGCAGTCATCTTCGTAGTGGTCGTCTTCGGCCCTGCGGTCGGTGCGCTCATCGAATGGGGGATCGTCCGGGGTCTGCGAGGCTCCTCGTTGGCGACCCGGATCGTGGTGACGATCGCTCTCATGGTCTTCGCCATGGGCTTGGCCACCAACATTTGGGAAGGGCAGTCGGCTTCGTTGCCGGGCTTCTTCCCCAACGCCGATCCGGTCCGTTTCCTCGACGTGGCGCTCAGCGTGCACCAGGTGATCGTCATCTTCAGCGCCTTGGCCGTCGCGCTGTGTCTGCGTTTCTTCCTGTTCGGCACCCGCATCGGAACAGCCATGCGGGCAGTTGTGGACAGCCCGGCGACCGCATCGCTCAATGGCATCCGCCCTGACGTCGTTTCGCAACTGTCGTGGGCGATCGGGGCCGGTCTGGCGGCGCTTGCTGGCGTGTTGATCGGCCCGATGCTGCAGCTCGAGGCATTCGCGTTGACGTTCCTGGTCATCAACGCATATGCGGCGGCGGTTGTCGGCCGGCTGAAGTCGTTGCCGATGACCTTCGTCGGAGCGGTGGGGCTGGGCCTGTTCATCAACCTGGTGCCGTATGTCGTCGAGCACATTGGTTTCCTGTCCTCGGCGTTGGAGGGCTGGCGTTACCAGCCGGCGCTCCCCGCGGTGTTCTTGTTCATCGTCCTCATGCTCATCAAAGACTCGTCCCTGCGGGGCGCCCGCCCGAACAGGGCCAGGACGATGCGGGTCCCGACGCTGATGGAGTCGGTCCTCGCGTCCGCGGCGGTGATTCTTTTCACCATCGTCGTTGCCCAGTTCCTCAGCAACGACACGTTGAACCGTCTGCAGCTGGGCCTCGCGATCGGGGTTGTCGGTCTGAGCCTGGTCGTGCTCACCGGATACGGCGGACAGGTTTCGCTGGGCCAGATGGGATTCGCTGGAGTTGGTGCCTTTGCGATGCTCAAGGTCGGGGGCGATTCCGGAAACCCCCTAGGCCTCCTCGCGGCGTTTGCGTTGGCAGCGCCGGTCGGAGCCTTAGTGGCGATCCCTGCCCTGCGCGTTCGAGGCCTCTACCTGGCGCTGACCACAATGGCGTTTGCTCAGTTCATGGACGAGACCGTTTTTCGACACGAGGACGTATTTGGATCCACGTCCAACGCCTTGGGGCGACTCTCGATCTTTGGCATGTCGACCGACGGAGACAAGACCTACCTAGTGACGGTGGTAGTCGTTTTGTGTCTCCTGGCCATCGGCGTCTTAGCCCTACGAAGATCGCGCTACGGGCGGATCCTGACGGGGATGCGCGACTCCGAGCTGGCCAGCGCCACCCTCGGCGTCGACCCTCGGGCGGTCAAGCTGGTGACCTTCGCTCTCTCTGCAGGTATCGCAGGTGTCGGTGGGGCGTTGATGGCAATGGCGAACGAAGGCGCGGCAGCAGAACAGTTCGCCCTCGTTCAGAGTTTGCCGGTGCTCTTGATCGTCGTCGTCGGTGGGGTCGGCATGGTGACGTCAGCGTTTTCCGGTGGTCTGGCCCTCGGGTTGATGAGCGTGGTCGGCAAGCAGGTCGACATCTCCAACCTCGAGTTGCTGCTGACAGGCGTAGCGGCGGTTGGATTGTCTCGCAGCCCCGAAGGTTGGGGAGTTGGTTTGGCCGATCAGGTGACCCGCATCGTGCCAACGTCGCGGCGGTTCGCGTTCCTACCCGGGCGTCCAGCGGCCAAGGAAGAACCGGTCGCCGAGGTCACGCCGGCCGATGTCACTCGGCCTGCAGGTGTTCGCGCCGGGGGGTTGGTCTGATGCCGTTGCTCGAAGTCCAACGGGTCGACGTCCGTTTCGGAGGGCTTCACGTTCTCCACAATGTGACCTTTGAGTGCGAGCCCGGCGAAATCACTGGGCTCATCGGTCCGAACGGCGCGGGTAAGACGACAACCTTCAATGTGATCTCGGGCGTCCAGACGCCCACCGAAGGGACGGTCATCCTTGACGGTGTCGACGTGTCGTCGATGAAACCTCACATCCGCGCTCGCCGAGGCATGGCCAGGACGTTTCAGCGCCTCGAAGTGTTCGGGTCGATGACCGCGCGCGACAACGTCCGCGTGGCGGCTGAGGTAGCCGCTCGACGGCGCAAGGACGCCGCGGGCAAGGGGTCGGTTCGCGACCTCGTCAACCTCATCATCGAACGGGTGGGGCTGACCGAAGTGGCAGACGAACAGTCCGACGCTCTGCCGACCGGGCATCTCCGCTTGGTTGAGCTAGGGCGCGCCCTCGCCACTGGCCCGTCCCTGCTGCTCCTCGACGAGCCGTCCTCAGGTTTGAATGAACGCGAATCGGCGGCGTTCGGCGAGTTGCTCACGGAACTCGCCCAGGAAGGCCTTGGCATTCTGCTGGTCGAACATGACGTGCCGATGGTGATGGAGATCTGTGCTCGGGTCCACGTTCTTGATCAGGGGATTGTCATCGCTTCGGGAACACCCGCCGAGATTCAGGCGAACGTCCATGTTCAAGAGGCCTACCTCGGCTCGAAGGGAGCGGCGACATGAACCCAGAGGAACGAGCGACGGATACGCCAGCGAGCACAAACGGCCAGGTGTCACCCGCCGGGCTGGCCGCAGCCGGCTTAGCCGACGTGCAAGCCCACACGCCCATCTTGGAGCTCTCTGGAATTCGAGCCGCGTACGGCCGCATTCAGGTGTTGCACGGCGTCTCTCTCAAGGTGATGCCCGGCGAAACGGTCGTGTTGCTCGGCGCAAACGGAGCCGGCAAGACCACGACCATTTCGGTTATTGCGGGACAGATGGCGCCCACTGGTGGCGACTATTTGCTGGCGGGCCGACGGGTGAACGGCGCCGCGCCTGAAGCCCTGGCCCGTATCGGCGTGTGCACGATCCCGGAGGGACGGGGAGTGTTCCCCAACCTCACCGTGACCGAGAACTTGTTGATGGCCAGCTACGGCGGCCGGTCAGCGGATTCCATTCGGACCAAAGCGTTCGAACTTTTCCCCAGACTGGCAGAGCGGCGCGACCAGCCAGCAGGAACCATGTCCGGCGGTGAGCAGCAGATGCTCGCCCTCGCTCGGGGTTTGGTGACCGACCCAGCGCTGTTGATCCTCGATGAGATTTCGATGGGTCTAGCGCCCATCATCGTCGACGAGCTCTACACCTATGTTGAACGGATTGCCCGGTCGGGTGTTTCGGTGATCGTCGTCGAACAGTTCGCCCATCGAGCGTTGGCGATCGCGGATCGGGCCTACATCATGGCGCACGGTCGGGTGACTTCCGAGGGGAGGCCCGAGGAAATGGAAGCAGAGCTCCAAGCCTCGTATCTGGGGGCGGGGAACTGATGGGCTGCCCGCCGGAAGCATGTTTTTTTAACGATTGTCGACTGGCCGTGATGGCCGTACAAGGGGAGGCGAAGCGATGAGCGACCAGGGTCAAGCGGACCAGCGTTACGCGGATCTACAAAAAGAAGTAGAGAAGCTGCGCATCCGCGAACGGAGCCCCGACGCCGAACGTCGACTTCGGTTCAGCGGGGTGTTCGCTAGCGGCCTCGGGCTACTGCTGATCTTCCTTGGGTACTGGGGCGCTTCGGGAACCAACGAGACCTACGAGCACATCCCCTATTTGATTTCGGGCGGTATCGGCGGTTTGGCGTTGATCCTGATGGGCGGCTTTGTCACGGTGCGCGCCTGGGTGGTCGCCATGAACGCCGAACTCGTTATCCAGTCCGAACGCCAGACTCAGGTCTTGGAACGTATTGAGGCGTTGCTTGCCGAGCGCGACGAATAGCTCAGATTGGCCGCGGTGACCGCTAGGCGTTTGCTACGCGACCCGCGGCCGACACCTGATCTTGCTGCGCTAGGCGCTTGTCGCTCAAACCTGACATCGGTGTCATAATTCTTCGGATGTCAGACCACACCGAAGACCGAGCCCAGGCACTGCCGAACGATCCGGTCGATATGGACCAGGCCCGGGCCGAGGTCGCAGAGGCAGCGCGGCGGGCGATCGCCCATCTGAACGAAGCGCCACAAACCGAGGCAGATCTCAAGCGGGCCACGGCTCTGTTTGAAGAGGTGGCGAGTCTTCTCGACCGCGGGCAGGCGCTGGGCCCCAAACAGTGGCGAACCGATAAGCAGCCCGGTTTTGACACCTTCTTTCGATTCGACCCCTTCATGGGGCGATACAACCCGATCGCACCCCCCGCCCATCTGCATTTCGACGGCGCCGAGGTCCGGGGAACGGTGACCTGCAGCGCGGCCTACGAAGGTCCCCCCGGACATGTTCATGGCGGGATCGTCGCCGGTATTTTCGATCAGCTCCTCGGTTTTGCCAACTGTTCCCTCGAGCATTTGGGCATGACCGCTCGCCTTGAGGTCGACTATCGAGCGCCCACGCCGCTCATGACCGAACTGTCGTTGGCCGCGCGACGTCAGTCTCTCGATGGGCGGAAGCTGTTTGTCGAGGGGACTATTTCCGTCGGCGACACAATCACGGCGCGTGCCCTGGGTTTGTTCGTCCAACCACGACCGGGCATGCTCGCCGATGCGGTCGTCCCCCGGACTCAGGGCCCGGCGGGTACCTAACAACTGCACGGGCCTTCGGGCTGTGAGGTGACGATGGATTTTGATGACACCAGAGATGAACGCGAGTTCCGGCTGCTCGTCCGCGGCTACCTCGAGAGCACCTTTCAACGGCGGGCGGCTGGCACGGGCGGTGGCCGGATCTACCACGAAGGTGATGAAGGCGCATGGATCGCCGACGCCAAAGCAACCCAGCTCAAACTGTATGAAGACGGCTGGGCGGGAATCACCTGGCCAAAGAAATATGGGGGAAGGGGCGGTTCCTCGATCCAGAGTTCGATCTGGAATCAGGAAGTCGCCGACTTTGACGTCAACGTAGGCAGCTTCGCCATGGGCATCGGTATGGCTGGTCCGACCATCATGGCGCACGGCACTGACGAGCAGAAAGAGCGGTACCTTGCTCCAATGCTGAGCGGCCAAGAGTTCTGGGTGCAGCTCTTCAGCGAACCTGGGGCCGGTTCCGACCTGGCCAACATCAGCACTAAGGCGGTGCGCGACGGTGACGAGTTTGTCGTTACCGGTCAAAAGGTTTGGACCTCGTCGGCGCAGTTCGGAGACTTTGGAATCCTCCTGGCGCGAACAAACCCCGACCAGCCGAAACATCGGGGAATTACCTATTTCCTGCTCGACATGTCGAGCCCTGGAATCGACATTCGGCCACTGGTTCAGATCACCGGCGCCACTCATTTCTCTGAGGTCTTCCTTGATGAGGTGAGGGTGCCGGCTTCGGCAGTCCTCGGTGAGGTGGACGGCGGCTGGGGAGTCGCCATGACCACGCTGGCATATGAGCGCGGGCTCATCGGCGGAGGGGGTGCCGGATCGTTCAAGTGGCCAGAGCTAGAACGGCTTGCCCGGGAAACGAACAGCCAAAACGATCCGCTGCTTCGCCAGGCGCTGGCTCGCGCCTATACCAACTTCGAGATCATGAAGTTTTTGCGATACCGGATCCAGACGGCGTTGTCGAAGGGTGAGCGGCCCGGTACCGAAAGTTCGGTGATGAAGCTCTTCATTGCCCAGCACCTTCGAGACGTGACCAACCTCGCTTTAGGCATGGACGGAGCCGACGCGATGCTCGACGGCGCCGATGCTCGCGAACGCGGTCTGTGGGTCCGTCAATGGCTGCAAGCGGTGTCGGTTCGGATCGCCGGCGGCTCAGATGAAGTGCAACGCAACGTTCTTGGCGAACGGGTTCTGGGCCTTCCCCCAGAGCCACGCGTCGACAAAGACGTCCCCTTCAACCAGCCCAACAAAACCCGCTCGTGAAGGTCGCGATCTGTTTCCCCGGCCAAGGTTCTCAACGGCCGGGAATGGG
>JAGNEX010000064.1 GCA_018003035.1 Acidimicrobiia bacterium | reverse complement strand
GGTGACGGCCGACGCCCACCCGCGACAGGACGCGCAACGTTGACCGGCCGGCTGATGATGCCCTCGGCGGTCAGTCGTTCGATCGTCGCAGTGGCGTCGATGGCCACGATTCGGGCAACCGGCGTACCTCTGTCGGTGATCACCACATCGGTGCCGTCTCGGGCAGCGTCAATCCAGCGGCCGAGGTTCGCACGGAGCTCGGTAACAGCTACATCCATAGTCAAAGTGTACATCTGGATGGGTTGCCTTGAGTACAGATGTAGCGCGCCAGCAACCTGGCCGCACGTCTCGCCGCGAGAGCCGCACAAGCCCGCGGGAGCCGTTGGAAGGTAGAGGCGCTGTATCTAGCGGGCGGAGACGAGGACTGCAGCTAGATCGGACACGCTGGCGAGGAGGGTGTCGCGGAGTTGGGCGAGACGGGCATCGTCGATGCGGATAGCGGGGCCTTGGATGGCGACCGCAGCAACGACGGTGCCATCTGAACGTAGGACCGGAGCAGCGATGGCGCGCACACCGGGGGTCCGCTCTTCGTCGTTAACGGCCCAACCTTGCGACCGGACCTGGTCGAGTTCTTCGAGGAGTCGTGCCCGAACGGTGATAGTCCGGTCGGTCATTGGCGCCAGCTCGGGGAGTTCGGCGACTTGCTGTTCGGTTAGTTCACCAAAGGCAAGGAGACATTTGCCCATGGCCGAGGTGTGAACGGGGACGCGGGTGCCCGCTGGCTGGTCGAAACGCAGTGGAGCGTTCGACGCGACGTCCAGCACCACCAACACATCGCTACCGGAGCGAACCCCAAGGTTGACCGACTCGCCGGTCACCTCGGACAAAGCGCTTAGTGCAGGCAGCGCACGGTCGTAACCCAGGCCTTCTTGAGCCCGTTGGCCAAGCACGACCAATGCTGGCCCCAGGGCGTAGCGCTCCGATTCGGGGTTCTGCATGAGAACGCCACCCGCACACAGCGCTCGGACAATCCGATGGGTCGTGCTGACCGAAAGTCCGGTGCGACTTGCCAGTTCGCTCAGACGAAGTTCACCACCCTCGGCCTCGAATGCTTGCAGAACAGCCAGGGCGCGTTCAACGGCCTGGGCACCTGAGCGGGTATCTGGAGCGGTCTTCGGCATGGGGTGATGATGCCACAAGGTCCACTCCGCGAAGCACAACAATGGAAAAAGATTTCGCATTGTGAAAGGCGGCTCGGCTACTTTGTGAAAGTCCGTTGCACAATGTAGAAAAGCCGACCATGATCGTCACCTTTTCCAAGATCACACGAGTGCCGCTTGTGCTTCTCATCATCCTTCTCGGGTTGGCGGGCTGTTCCGGCGCAGACGCCACCCCTGGAACGACGAAGCTCCGTGTGGGTTACCTGCCAAACCTCACCCACGCCCCGGCGATCGTCGGCGTCGAAGAGGGACTGTTCGCCAAGGCGCTCGGCCCGGACGTCGAGATCGAGTTCCGGACGTTCAACTCGGGGACCGAAGTGATCGAAGCGCTGTTCTCCGGCGGGATCGATGCCAGCTTCGTTGGCCCCAACCCATCGATCAACGGTTTCGTCCAGTCAGATGGCCGGGCACTCCGCATCATCTCGGGAACGACTTCCGGCGGCGCCGCTCTTGTCGTTCGAGACGGGATCGATTCGCCGAACGACCTGAACGGCGCGACGCTCGCCACCCCCTCCCTTGGCAATACCCAAGATGTTGCGCTACGAGCCTGGTTAGCTGACCAGGGCTACAAGACCGATACCGCCGGCGGTGGCGACGTGACCGTGAGACCGCAGGAGAACGCCGACACGCTCGCCACCTTCATCGACGGGCAGATCGACGGGGCGTGGGTCCCAGAGCCCTGGGCCAGTCGGCTCGTTCTGGAAGGCGGCGGGAAGGTCCTGGTCGACGAGCGAGACCTGTGGGAAGGCGGCGAGTTTGTGACCACTCAGCTGATCGCCGCACCCGACTTTGTCCAGGACAACCCAGCCATCGTCCGTGGGCTCCTCACCGGACTGCTCGACTCCCTCGAGTTCATTGGGGCGAACCCGGACGAGGCAAAAGCCATCACCAACGACGGCATCGAGCGCATCACCACCAAACGCCTTAAGGACGAGACCATCGACCGGGCCTGGACGAACTTGACGTTCACCTACGACCCGATTCCGGGCTCACTGGAAGGTTCAAAAGATGACGCCGTCGAGGTTGGGCTCCTCGACGAAGCCGATCTGGATGGGATCTACGACTTGAAACCGCTCAATGACCTACTCAAACAACGCGGCCTGACGGAGGTTGGATCGTGACCACCGAGACCAGTGCGGTGATCCGCACAGAACCGACAGCCGCTCCGGCGGTGAGCCTCGATGGCGTGTCGAAGGTGTACGTCGACGGCGGGCGTCAAGTCCACGCCATCGACAACATCAGCCTGAGCGTGAACCCCGGGGAGTTTCTGTGTTTGGTCGGAGCGTCGGGCTGTGGCAAGAGCTCGCTGCTGAACATCGTCGCTGGTCTCGATCAGCCGACCGCCGGGCGCGTCAACGTCCAGGGGCGCACAGCTTTGATGTTTCAAGAATCTGCGCTCTTTCCCTGGCTGTCCGCGGCGGGAAACGTCGACCTTGCGCTCCGACTCCGCAAAGTGCCCCGCAGTGAACGACCCGCAAAGGTTCAAGCGCTCCTCGAAGCGGTCCGGTTAGAGGACTTCGCCAAGAAGCGCCCACACCAACTGTCGGGTGGTATGCGGCAACGTGTCGCACTCGCCAGAGCGTTCGCCCAAGACGCCGACGTCCTGCTGATGGATGAGCCGTTCGGCGCCCTCGATGCCATGACCCGTGACATCCTCCACGACGAGTTGGAACGGCTCTGGACCGAACGCAACTTCACCGTCGTGTTCGTGACTCACAACGTCAGGGAAGCCGTCCGACTCGGCGACCGTGTCGTCGTACTTTCGAGCCGCCCCGGCAGGGTTGCCGAAGAGTTCACCGTCGATTTCGACCGGCCCCGCCGGATCGAATCGCCGGAGGTCAGTTCGCTCGCTGGTGTCATCACCGAGCGTCTACGTGAGGAGGTTCGCCGTCATGCTCTGGACCGTCACTGAAACCCCTAAGCCCAGTGTGATCGACGACAACCTCGCCGGTCTTGACGCCCTGGAACTGACGCCAACTCGGCAGCGAACGGCCGCCGCGATCTGGCAGAAGCTCTGGCCAAAGCTCGGCGCACTCGCCATCGGCCTGCTGTTGTGGCAAGCCGTAGTGTGGACTCACTGGAAGCCTGACTACGTGCTTCCCGGGCCGGGCCAGGTCTTCTCTGAACTGTGGCGCCTAACCAAGGACGGAACCGTCTTTGATGCGGTCGGGGTAACCCTTTGGCGAGCGGTCCAGGGCTATCTGTTGGCGCTGGTCATCGGCGTCATCGTTGGCAGCCTCGTGGCACGGGTCAAACCGCTGCGGTCTGCGGTTGGGGCGTTCATCACCGGCCTGCAGACCATGCCGTCGATCGCGTGGTTCCCGCTGGCGATCTTGATGTTCCAGGTTTCTGAACGGGCGATCATGTTTGTGGTGGTCCTTGGAGCGGCACCGGCGATCGCCAACGGCTTGATCGCGGGGGCCGATCAGATCCCGCCGACGCTGCTGCGCGCCGGCCGCGTCTTGGGAGCCCGCGGGCTTTCCTTCTACCGCTACATCATCCTGCCGGGTTCCTTGCCCGGATTTGTCGGTGGCCTCAAACAAGGTTGGGCCTTCGCATGGCGAAGCCTGATGGCCGGCGAGTTGATCGTCGTGATCGCAAACAAGCAGTCGATCGGCTCGCTGCTTCAGACCAACAGAAACCTGAACGACGCAGAAGGTCTGATCGCGATGATGATCGTCATCTTGATCATCGGGATCCTGGTCGACACCTTGGTATTCGGTCGTTTGGAACGAGCGGTCCGCCACCGCTGGGGACTCGACGGCTGACAAGACCCGCCGCCACGCCGAGATCCCGCCTCAGAAGATCTGGGACCCCGGCGCGACGCCGTCGTCGACGTACAGCGGTGTTGCCTGATCTTGATCGGGCGGGCTCTCTGGGTGCGGTGCGCCCATGACGAGGGCTTCGGACACGTACGGGCCCATCTCGCGAGTGCCGAGGTTGATACAGACCACCACATTGCGCCCCACCAGGTCGGCCGTATCGACAAGCGCGAACTGGCCGACCGACGTGAGTTCGCCGAGCGACCCAACATCGAGACGCATCACTCGTGCCGGGTGGCGCGTACCGTCTGCCAGCGGGGCGTCGAGGATGCGAGCGACCCGCATGTCGACGTTTTGGAACTTCCCGAAAGTGATCTGTTGTTTGCGTTCGGCCGTCATTGGCCACCTCTCCAAGAGCGGGCCATCATGAGCTGACCAGTTCGTAGCCTTCGTCGAGCCATCCGATCTGACCACCGATCATCTTCTTGACGGGTCGACCCAATCGGGCGAGCCGGACCCCCGCCTTATCGGCGGCGTTGCAGTGGGGCCCCGCGCAGTACACAACGAACAGAGTGTCGGCGGGGTACTGGGCAAGACGTTCCTCGGTCATCGTCGAGTGGTGCAGGAACACCGCACCGGGCACATGCGCTGCGTCGAAACCCGCCTGATCGCCAAAGACATGGAGGAGGACGAAGTCGGCGCCGCCGTCTGCCATGGATTCGTGTACATCCCAACAGTCGGTTTCGACGGCGAGGAGCCCCTCGAAGTGCCGGGCCGCGACCTCGGGCGGCGCGGGGGGTACTTGGGTGACAAGAGTCGGCTTACTGGCGTCCACGGAACATCCTCGCTGCAGGGGTGATCGATCTGTCCGCAGCTTAGGTCGACCGTCGAAGTCGGTCGTTTGACCGAACGCCCGTCGTGAGAGGTGGGCTAGGCGGCGACATTCACACGGTCGGGTGAACTGGTGCTGGCAGTCTGTAGTTGCGGAACAGCAAAGACGCCGAGCGCCAGCAGGGCACCGACCTTGGCAACTTCGAGGACGCCGTAGATGGTGTGCAGGGGAGACGATGGCGGATCGACGCCGTTGATGATCGACGCGACGCGGTCGTCAAGGGAGGGCAGTAGCCACGCCGTCTGGAGAACGAGCACCACGAGAACGACTCCGGCCGCCTGTACGGCTCGGCGCGATGGTTGGCCGCCGGAGGAGCGTTCCCGCCACGCCAGAAAGATCAGCACAGCGAGCAGCACCCATTCGGTATAGGACAAGGCGTGGAACGTGGCGCGGCCGACGTCGAGAGCGACTGGGCGAGTGAGGCTTTCGGCCGTGAACTTCACCGGCGCAGCGATAAACGAGACACCGATGACAATCCCGGCCCAGACCCAGGCGAGCATGCGAATCATCCGGCTACTCCTTGTATCGGCGAACTCAAGCACGAGTTGCGGCTGAGGGGCCCAGCGACGAATCCGAGCACGCCCTCGGTCTCTAAGTCTTCCTCTTAGAGTTTGCTCAGTCGAACTGACCATCGACGCGCACAGCCAAACCGGACCGGGTTGACCCAGGGGCCGCGTAGTGTGCCGTTCATGTTTGATGCAATCGACCAGTTCCGACTCGACGGGCGCGTCGCCATCGTTACCGGCGGTACACGCGGTATCGGGCGGGCCCTCGCCGAGGGGTTCGCCTCAGCTGGCGCAAAAGTTGTCGTCGCAAGCCGGAAGGCGGACGCGTGCGCACAGACAGCCGCTGAGCTGACCGCACTTGGCTACGAGGTCACCGGTGTGCCGTGTCACATGGGTTCGCTCGACGACATCGCCAACCTCGTCGCGGCCACGCACCAGCGGTACGGGACGCTCGACGTGTTGGTGAACAACGCAGCGAACGCGTTGGCCGAACCGGTTGGCGCGTATACCGAGGCCGGATTCGACAAGTCGATAGAGGTCAACCTCAAAGGCCCGGCGTTCCTCATTCAAGAGGCCCTGCCGCTACTTCGCAGGTCCGAGAACGCCTCGATCATCAACGTGGTATCGGCCGGAGCTTGGCTGTTCGCCGGGATGGTGTCGCTTTATGCGGCGGCGAAGGCGGCAATGTTTTCGCTGACCAAGTCGATGGCCGCAGAGCTTGCGGCCGACGGTATTCGGGTCAACGCTCTGGCTCCCGGGACCGTCCTCACCGACATGTTGACCAAACTCGGCCCGGAGGCTGTCGAGTACATGGCTCAAGAATGTCTGATGCGCCGCACCGCTGATCCGTTCGAAATGGTCGGGCCGGCCTTGTTCTTGGCGTCAGACGCGGCGAGTTACGTGACCGGCACCGTCATACACGCCGACGGCGGACTGGTGACTCGATGACCGATTCCGAAGAGATTCTGTTGGTGGACCGCAGCCACGACGGTGTCGCGATCATCACGCTGAACCGGCCCGCCAAACTCAACGCGTTGTCCTTCGCTCTCGTCGAAGCGTTGCACCGGGCCCTCGAAGAGATCTCCGCCGACAGAACCTGTCATGTGGTCGTGCTCACCGGCGCCGGGCGAGGGTTCTGTGCGGGGCTCGACCTGACCGACACCACCGGGTCATCCGCGGCGATCGGTACCACCGGCCCGACGGCAGCGCTGTTGAGCCAAGACCACATCGCGTCACTAGCGATCCGCATCCATCGTTTGCGCCAGCCCGTCATCGCGGCGGTGAACGGCATCGCTGTGGGTGGCGGCTTCGCTTTGGCGCTGGCCAGCGATATCCGCGTCGCTGCGCCATCGGCGGTCATGCGCTCGCAGTTCATCCGTCTCGGCCTCGGTGGGTGCGATATCGGGGTCAGCTACTTTCTGCCGCGGCTCGTCGGCGCGTCTCAGGCGGCGACGTTGCTGCTGACGTCTCGTGACATCAACGCGGCTGACGCGCTCAGCATGGGTCTTGTTGCCGAGGTCGCCGACGATCCCGTCGCCGGGGCGATGGCCATTGCAGACACGTTGTTGTCGTACAGCCCGTTCGGGGTAGCGATGACCAAAGAAGTGTTCTGGTCCAACGTCGACGCGCCCAGTCCTGAAGCGGCGATCCACTTGGAGAATCGCACCCAGATGCTGACCGCAAGCGGCGGCGAATTCAGGGAAGCCGTGGCCGCGTTCATTGAAGGTCGACCGCCCGACTGGTCTCGAGCGCAACCAGCTTCTGAGAACTAGCGGCGACCATGGTCCCTAGCTCGGCAAGCGCGTCCGTGATCGGCGTCGGCAGCATGCTGTCGTTGCCGCCTTTCGTCAGCTGTGGCGTCGCGTAGCCTGACGTTGGTTCGCTGATCGGGC
This sequence comes from Acidimicrobiia bacterium, assembly GCA_018003035.1. Taxonomy (GTDB): domain Bacteria; phylum Actinomycetota; class Acidimicrobiia; order IMCC26256; family JAGNEX01; genus JAGNEX01. Next base: position 2,748 of record JAGNEX010000064.1, on the reverse strand, counting down.
GACTACTCCGAAAGGGGCGCGATGTCTCGGGTGCGGGTACACAACTTTTCAATTTCGCTCGACGGATTCGGCACGGGCGTCGATCTGTCCATCGATGCACCGTTCGGTCATGCCGGCCAGCGCCTCAGCAGCTGGATGTTTGCAACGCGGTTCGGCCGGCAGTTGATCCTCGGCGAAGACTCGGGCACCGAAGGCGTCGACAACGCGATGGCCCTGCGTTTTGCCCCCGGAATCGGCGCAGAGATTATGGGTGCCGGAAAGTTCGGCCCTCCCGGCTGGCAGGACGACCCGAATTGGCGGGGGTGGTGGGGGCAAGATCCGCCGTTCCACACACCGACGTTCGTGCTGACGCACCGTCCCCGTCCACCGTTAGAGATGGACGGCGGGACGACGTTTCATTTCATCGATGCCCCACCACAAGAAGCCGTGCGGATCGCCCAGCGCGCCGCCAACGGCCAGGACATCCGGATTGGTGGCGGCCCAACGATGTTGCGTGAGTTTCTGGCCGCAGGACTGGTCGATTATCTCCACGTCGTGCAGGTACCGGTCCTGCTTGGTCGCGGCGTCCGACTCTGGGACGGGCTCGAAGGCATCGAAGAGAACTACGACGTCGAGGTAGTAACCACACCGAGCGGCGTGACGCACCTGATCTTCGGCCGCTGAAACGCGCAACCGACGAGGGGAGTTTGGAAGATGCCACCGCTGCGTTATTCAATCAACGTCACCCTGGATGGATGCGTCGATCACCGTGTCGGCGTTGTTGATGAAGAGACCCATGCCTATTGGGCGCGCAGCCTGGAGCTGGCGGACGCGCTCCTTCTGGGCAGGGTGACGTACCAGATGATGGAGGACGCATGGCGACGGCCCGGTTCGGGACTCTGGCCGGACTGGATGCAAGAGGCCGATATCGAGTTTGCCGAGACGATCGACCGAAGCAAGAAGTACGTAGTGTCAAACACCTTGGAAAAGGTCGACTGGAACGCCGAGCTGCTGTCCGGCGACCTGATCGAAGCCGTCACCCGGCTGAGGCGTGCGCCGGGGCGGGGACTGTTCGTCGGCGGTGTGACCCTGCCAGTAACGCTCGCCAATGCAGGGCTGATCGATGAGTACGAGTTTCTCGTGCATCCCGTCATCGCTGGCCACGGTCCGAACCTGTTTGCAGGTCTCGCCGAGCCACTCAAGCTGAAACTCGTAGGGCGCAAAGACTTCTATTCCGGCGTCGTCGCCCTGAAATACGAACCCCAACAGCCGGCGCCGGTCGGCTAGCGCACACCCGCAGCACCTTGGGCTACGGGCGCAGACCGCCATACGGGATGCCTGCAAGGTGGTGCATCTCACGGTCAAATGTGGTCAGGTCATCCACCGCAAAGTCGCTCAACCGCGAGTGACCGCATGCCCGGGCAAGGACCGACATCAACGTCACAGCGGACTCAAAGAAGTGGGTCAACAACGCCGCGGACTTTTCGATGTCGAGGCGGGCCCTCAGATGCGGTTGCTGGGTTGCGATGCCGACGGGACAGTTGTTGGTCTGACATGCGCGCATCCCAAGACACCCAATCGCTTGGATCGCCGCGTTCGACACCGCAATCGCATCTGCCCCGAGGGCGAGCGCCTTCGCGAAATCGGCGGGCATCCGGAGACCGCCCGTGATGACGAGTGTGACGTCGGGAGCGTTCTGATCGAGGTGGCGACGCGCACGCGCCAACGCCGGAATCGTCGGTACCGAAATGTTGTCCCGAAACAACAGTGGAGCAGCGCCTGTACCCCCACCCCGCCCGTCCAGGATGATGTAGTCAACCCCGATCTCGATGGCAGCATCAATGTCGTCTTCGATGCGTTGGGCAGACATCTTGGCGCCGATCGGAATGCCGCCCGATACTTCCCGCACGGCCTCGGCGAGCTCCCGAAAATCGGCAGGCGTACGGAGATCGACAAACGTTGCCGGCGACACCGACGCGGTCCCCGGCTCGAGGTGTCGTACTTCGGCTATCCGCCCCTCCACTTTGCGACCGGGCAGATGGCCACCGGTCCCTGTCTTCGCCGCCTGCCCGAACTTGAAATGAAATCCTTGGACGTCGGCCACCTTGGAGAGATCCCAACCAAACTCTCCTGACGCAAGCTCGTAAAGGTACCGCGAACAGGCCTGACGCTCTTCGGGGAGCATGCCACCTTCCCCCGAACAGATTGCCGTATGCGCTCCTTCGGCTCCAGTTGCCAGCGCGATCTTCGCTTCCGCTGATAAGGCTCCGAAGCTCATATCGGACACGAACAGAGGGATGGCAAGGGTCAGGGGCGACTTGGCGCGAGGTCCGATGACCGTTGCTGTGTCGACCGGGTCATCGTCGAGTAGCGGGCGGCGGGCAAGCTGAGCGGTGACGAACTGAATGGAGTCCCACGCGGGCAGGTCATAGAGCGGAACCCCCATCGCAGCGATCGTGCCATCGGCGCGGCCGCCAGACAGGTCCGCCCGAGCAAGCCCTTGAATGTCATGGACGTGGGTCTCCTCGGGAGCATCGTGTGTCGATGCGTACTGGCCGAGATAGGCGTCTCGGTCAAACGGCTGGGGATGTTCACCTTCCCACGCGGCGACCTCATCCGCGTCGACGAACACTCCGTCACCGTCGACCCAGGCGTTGAAGCGATGTACGCCAACGTTGCCGTCGTAGGGGCTGACGCCAGAATGCACGTCGTAATGCCATCCGTGCAGTCCACACACCAAGTTGTCACCCTGGACCGACCCGTCCGCCA
>JAGNEX010000145.1 GCA_018003035.1 Acidimicrobiia bacterium | reverse complement strand
GACTGCTTCCCCGGCGATGTTCGCGCTCAAGACATCGTGCGCCACATGGGCGAGATCCACGGCCTTCCTCGCCGAGCTGCGATCGGACGAGCGAGCGACGTTCTGCAACACGTCGGACTCGGCGAAGAACGCTTCCGCCCTGTCGGCACCATGTCGACCGGCCAGAAACAGCGGGTCAAACTGGCGGCGACGATCGTCCACGACCCCAAGATCGTGCTGCTCGACGAACCCACCAACGGGCTCGACCCCATGCAGCGCGACGTCATGCTCGAACTCATCCCCACCTTGTGGACCGGGTTTGGCATGTCGGTGGTGCTCTGTTCGCACCTGCTCCAAGAGGTGGAGCGTGTGTGTGACCACGTCGTTCTGCTTGACGGTGGCAGGGTCGCCGCGCAGGGTGCGCTCAATGAACTCCAAAAGGGCGACGCCGGAATACTTTTCCAAGTTGCCAACAACGCGACCGCTGTCTGTGCGGCCCTGTCGAAGCGGGGGTACAGCGCCGAGCCGACCCCCGAAGGCGTCATCGAGATCAAGTCCAACTCGGTGTCGCTCAGCAACGACATCAGGGATTCCGTCGTCGAAGCGGATGCGCAACTGATCCGACTGGAGCCGCTGCGAGTGTCCATCGAGAATCTCTTCCTCACCCACGGTCAGAAGGCTGCGTCATGAGCTCGGTGCCATCAGCATCAGATGCCGGCGGGACCCAGTCCGGCGGGACCCAGTCAAAGATCCACGACCTCGGCTACCGAGGCTACGACGGTCCACGGCTAGGGCCCGGCTACGCGATGCGAGCCGGTGCGCGAGTCTCGATCGAGCGGGCACTCGGACTGCGGCGGTCTGCCCGTTGGAAGATTGCGCCGATCTTCATCATCATGGTCACCTTCCTGCCGTCGATCGTGCTGGTCGGGATATCGGCAATCTCGAACGACACCGCATTCATATCGGTCGGGTCCTATTTCGGGACCGCCGCCATCATGTTGGTGATTTTCTCCGCCTTCGCCGGTTCAGAAGTCGTGACCGCCGACATCAAATCGGGCATGGCCTCGCTCTACGCGTCGAGCCAACTGGGGCCGAAAGGCTTTCTGGGCTCCAAACTGCTCGGGATCTTCGCTGTCACCTTCGGCGTCACAGCAGGCCCCGCTCTGTTACAGGTACTGGCGCTGTTCCTCCAGGACGGGTACTCCGCGCTGGGGGATGGCTTCCAAGACGTCGGGGCGGTCATCGCCGTCAGCGCGCTCATCGCTTCTATGTTCACGGCGCTGGTCGTCGGTATCTCCTTTGTCACCCGAGATTTCCGGATCGCCATGGTTGCGGTGCTGCTCATAGCGTTCGTGTCGGTCGGCGTTGCCGAATCGCTCGCGTCGACGTCGGCAGGGCAGTCCACCGGGTTCACCGAGAGCAGCGACGGGTCGATACGCACATTCAGCGAGCGGGACGACGTATCGAACGCGGCAACGGCGGCGGCCATGTTCTCGCCGATTTCGATCACCACCGAGTTGGGGCTGCGTGCCTTTGACGCACCGCGTGTCTGCAACTTCTCGTTCGAAGGCGGCGACAACTGTGAAGCCATCCACTTTCCGGGGGCTCCAACCGCGTTGTTCATCATCGCGGCCTTCCTCTGGATCATCGCCGGTCTGGGGCTCGCCCTCGGGACGCTGAACAGGAGCCTCCGATGACCACCCAATCAACCGGTGTGATCACGGCCGAGCAGGTCTCAAAGTGGTTCGGCGACGTGGTCGCCCTCTCCGAAGTCACGTGCCAGTTTGGGTCGGGAGTCACCGCCTTGCTCGGACCCAACGGTGCCGGGAAGTCGACCCTCTTTAGGGCGATCGCAGGGCTGTCCCCGCCAACCCTCGGTGAAGTCCGAATCCTCGGTCAAGATCCCCGGAAGTCCCCAGAGGTGTTCCGACACGTCGGCATGGTGCCCCAACAAGAGGGTCTGCCTGCGGGTATGACGGCCAGAGAGTTCGTCCGGAACTGCGCGGCGCTCAACGGCGTGACCGATGCGGACAGTGCAGCGGTGGCCATGCTTGAGCGGGTCGAGCTCGATCCTGCAGACCAGCGCCACGTTTCTACCTACTCAAAGGGCATGACCCAACGGGTCAAGATCGCTCAGGCTTTGGCGCACAACCCGCAGGTCCTGCTGATGGACGAGCCGCTCAACGGCTTAGATCCCCGCCAGCGGATCTCGATGATCAATATGATCCGAGAACTCGGGGCCGAGGGCCGGACGGTGGTCGTTTCTAGCCACATTCTGGAAGAAGTAGCTCGACTCAGTTCCAGGATCGTCGTGCTCGCCAAAGGGCGGCTCGCTGCAGAAGGCGACTACCACGTCATCCGGGGGCTGATGGATAACCGTCCCCACAAGATCAGGATCGCCACGTCGCGTCCGCGGGAACTCGCTGGTGCGCTCCTGGCTTCGGGAGCGGTTGACGGGGTCAACGTGTTTCAACCTCGCCAAGGTCCCCAGGGTCCGAGAAAGCCTCAGGATTACGGTCCCGTCGTCATCGTCGATACGACGACCGTGCACCAGTTCCGGTCAGAGGTCGCCCGCATTTCCCAAAACCTCAATGCCGAACTCTTTGAGATCCGTCCTTTGGACGACAGCCTGGAAGACGTCTTCCGCTACCTGGTTGGAGACAAATAATGAACGTCCTGACCGGGTGGTTTACCAAACAGCTGGCAACGCCAGCGAGGGTCCGCATGGTCCTGGCTGGGGCGGTCATCGTGGT
>JAGNEX010000063.1 GCA_018003035.1 Acidimicrobiia bacterium | reverse complement strand
CACCACCTCGCTGAAGCTGCAGCAACAACCCTCCAGATCGAACAGGTCTAGCCCTCGGCAGCAGCGCAGCGCTGCCCAACGAATGCCCTTCAGGCCTCCGACGGAATCTGGCAAAGCTCGCCGCAACGCAGTCAAGGAAGGCGCGGCGACAAAGCACACACGACGGCCAACCGGCGAGGGGACCCGCGGATCCCCTCGAACTCCGGAGGCCTCATCCCACGGTGGAATGCAAAGGGCGGTCGTCGGAGGCGTCTAGTTGGTTGGCGTCGACGAAGAGGGTCCAGGCTTCGCCGAGTCTGGCGATACCCTCTTGTAGACGGTCCGGCGTCGTCGTGTACGGGATGCGGATGTGGGTATCGGTAGAGGGGCCAACGCTGAACTCTCGGCTGGAGCCGACCGACACCCCGAAACGCCGTGCGAATTGGGCGAAGCGCGATGCCCGGTTCTGTGAGTACGGGTTGTCCGGCGAGCCGATTTCCGGCAGCTCGATCCACAGCACCAGACCGCCGCGCGCCCGCCCCACCTTCCAGGTTGGCGCGTGTTCCGCGACCGCGTTGACGGCGACCTGGTGTCGCTCCCGCAGTTGTGCGACCCGGTCGGCAACGACGTCGTCAAGGTCGGCGAGCACACCCGTCGCGTGAAGCTGGGTGGCGGGCGGCGAGAACAGGTCGAACAGCATCCGTGTCGTCCGCAGATCGTTCACCACTTCAAGGTTGGCCCGGATCCAGCCCACACGAAACCCAGGCCAGGCGACCTTGCTGATCGAATCGATCACCAGATGAGAGCCGCCCGGATCAAGCGCCGCCAGTGGCGGAGGTGGCGTCGCCCCAGCAAAGTTGAGCCGGCTCCAGACCCGATCTTCCACCACCGGAACTCGGTACTCGGCGGCAAGACGCATCACCGCTTGCCGCCGCGACGGTGACAGACACGTCGACGTTGGGTTGTGGTTGTGCGGGTTCAGCCCGATGAAGCTGGGCCTGAACCGCTGGATCGCGCCCTCCAGCTCGTCGATGATGATGCCGTGGTCATCCATCGGAAGGCCCACCACCTTCCCGCCGACGCGGCGGATGGCATCGACTAGCGCAGGCCACGTGAACTCCTCGCACAGGACCACGTCGCCCACCCCAACCAGCAGCGACGCGGCGATAGAAATCGCCTGCTGAGCGCCAGCGGTCACCACAATCTGATCGGGGGTCGAGGGCAGCCCATCCGCGGTCATCAGCTCGGCGATTGCCGCCCGCAACGCATAGATACCGGTCGGCTCGCTGCTGCCCAACGCCTCAGCGTTGGACCAGACATCGACTCCCCGGGCGATCGACACGGCCCGCGGCAAGATGTCCGGGACGGCGATGAGCAGATCAATCGTCGAACCAGGCTGAAATAACGCCTCGGCGGTTGGTCGTTCCATATGACCACCGAGTTCCTGGTGATTGACGGTGATCGTGGTCCCACGCCCCTGCACCCGATCGACCAGACCGAGCTCCCGCAGCCGGTCGTAGGCACCGACGACCGTCCCCCTCGACACATTCAGGGTGGCGGCCAAGGATCTCTCAGGCGGCAGCCGTTCACCGCCACGCAACACACCCGTGGTGATGAGACTGGCCAGCGCGTCTGCGAGCTTGGCGTACAACGCCCCCGGCTGAGCGGACCATTCTGCGAGCTGACCGGCCAGCCGTTCGGGGTCCAATGTCGCCGAATTGGGCCGGGTGGCGTTGCGATCTTCATCCAATTGGATCACCTTGGCTCTACTTTTGGCGGCGAGATTGGCTCATACTGGACCACATGACCACCGACCTCAAAACCCGCACCCCGTCAACCTTGGTCCATTCCGACGACCTTACCCGTGGAATCGACACCGATCTAGAGCCAATGCTGGCCGATTGGATCGCAACGGATGATCGAGTTGTCGCCACCGCCGTCGAACTTGTCGACGCCCTCTCGCGCTGCGAACTGAGCCGGCTGTCCCCGACCCAGACCGACCTCGCAGCCGCGGTTGCTGAGTTGGCCGACGCCGCCGGGCTCCACTGGCCGAACGCGGCCGACGATCCGACCGTTGTGCTCGTGCGGGTCATCGCGAGAATCGCGACCGTGGCCCCCCACGCCACCAGCGCCCGCGCCGCAACAGTTATGGAGCAGTTGCCCTCCGATCGATAAGCACCCCACCAGAACTCAGGTATCGAAGAACCGGACACCAGAATTTGGTTCACCCTCAACAACACGGGCGGTACGCTGCCACACGTGGAACTCTCAGCACCTCAACTTCGCGTTCTCGGATGTTTGATCGAGAAGCAGCGCACCACGCCAAACGCCTACCCGTTGACTCTCAACTCGGTCCGCACCGCCTGCAATCAGGCGTCTAACCGCGAGCCGGTCGTCGACTACTCAGAGTCCATCGTCCAAGACACCTTGAAGTCGCTTCAATCAAGCGGTCTGGTGCGACTTATCGGCGGCGCTGGACACCGAGTCACCAAGTATCGACAGGTCCTCGACGAGGCACTCGGCGTGGACGACGCGCAGATCTCGGTGTTGGCGGTCTTGATGCTTCGCGGCGCCCAAACCCCGGGCGAGATCAAACAGCGCACAGAACGACTCCACGCGTTCTCGTCGCTGGAAGCCGTCGACGCGGTGCTCGATTCACTCGTCGAGTTTTCGCCGCCGCTGGTCACACCGCTGGAACGTCAGCCCGGACGTCGCGAGATTCGCTACCGCCAACTCCTCGGCGAAGAGGCAGACACCAACGCGCTGGCCGCCTCACCGGCGGACGACGCAGGCTGGTCGACAAGCCAAACACCAAGCTCGACCGCCGCCGCCTCAAGCAACGACGCTCCACGTCAGTCGCCGTATGACGAGCTGGTCGAGCGGGTTGCGCTGCTCGAAGAAACGGTCGCAAAGCTCAGCGCCGAACTGAAAAGTTTGCAAGAAGAACTTATTTAGTTTGCTGGTGGTGCCGATGTTGCACATAGGCCACCGGTGACGACTCTGGGACGAGAGCCCGGCGCCGCTCGGACCGAAACGAGGGCTCACAGATTGTGAGAACTTTGGCTTCGTCTCGACGTCGGCGTTACGGACACACCTAACATGGTTGTTACTCGGGGGTAACCCCGCCGGAAGCGCGTACCCTGTACGGGAGGGTTGCACGGCTGACCTGCGCAGTGAGGGCCCCGGCCCGCTGCTGGGTGCGGTAGTCGCCGGATGCTCCCCCGAGTTCGGGAAGGAATAGCGCGCCGACGGGTCGGCAATACAGAACCACTGTCACGGAGTCCACGATGTCTGAGTACCGTCCACCTCTTACCGATCTCGACTTCCTCCTCAACCACATGTGTGACCTCGAGGGTGTCTCAAAGCTGGAGGGATACGAAGCCGCTGATCCGGCCACCGTGCAGGCGCTGCTCGACGAGGGCGGCAAGTTCATGGCCGAGGTGATTGCGCCCCTCAACAAGCTTGGCGACGTCGAAGGGGCCCGCTGGGAGGACTACCAGGTCACCCTCCCCGACGGTTGGCGTGAGGCCTACAAGATGACCACCGAAGCCGGTTGGAACACCATGGGGTTTCCGGCTGAGTACGGCGGCGGCAACTTCCCGTTCCTGGTCGAAACGGCCCTGTCTGAGCTGATCGGCTCGGCCAACATGAGCTTTTCGATGGTCTTCGGGCTCACGACCGGCGCGATCGAGGCCCTGATCGAACACGCCGATGAGGAACAGCGCAACACCTACCTGCCCAAGCTCATCACCGGTGAGTGGGCAGCGACCATGAACCTGACCGAGCCACAAGCAGGCAGCGACGTCGGCGCGGTTCGCACCAAGGCAGTGCGTCAAGACGACGGCACCTACCGCATCTCGGGTCAGAAGATCTTCATCACCTTCGGTGAGCACGACTTCACCGACAACATCATCCACCTGGTTCTGGCCCGCACCCCGGACGCGCCTCCCGGAACCAAAGGCATTTCTTGCTTCATCGTTCCCAAGTTCGTGCTGAACCCTGACGGCAGCATCGGCGAAAAGAACGACGTCAAATGCGCATCGATCGAACACAAGATGGGCATCCGTGCCAGCCCGACCTGCGTGATGCTCTACGGCGATGATTCCGACGGTGCCGTCGGCTACCTCATCGGCGAAGAAAACCAGGGCATGCACTACATGTTTACGATGATGAACAACGCACGCCTCTACGTTGGACTCTCCGGCGTCGCCCTGGGCGAACGGTCCTACCAAATGGCCTTGGACTACGCGCAAGAACGCCTGCAAGGGCGCGAGTTCGGTGGCAGCCGCGGACAGCAAGCCGCCATCATTCGACACCCTGATGTTCGCCGCATGCTGTACACGATGCGCGCATACAACGAGGCGAGCCGCAACCTGATCTTCCTCGTTGCCGAGCAGATCGACCACCGAGAGCACAACCCCGACAAGGACGCCGCGCAGACCGCGTCAAACCTGGTCGACTTGCTCATCCCCATCGCCAAGGCCTGGTCTACCGACATTGCGTGCGAAGTCACCTCGCTCGGCATCCAGATCTACGGCGGTATGGGCTTCATCGAAGAGACCGGCGTTGCCCAGCACTTCCGCGATGCTCGAATCCAGCCCATCTACGAGGGCACCAACGGTATCCAGGCACTCGACCTGGTCGGCCGCAAGCTGCCGATGGCCGGTGGTAAGCCGATGATCGACTTTGTGGGCGAGCTGAAGGCGACGGCGCATTCGCTGTCCGAACTCGGCGACACCTTCGCCAAAGCGCAGGCAACGCTCGAATCTGGAATTGCAGCTCTTGAGCAGGCGACCATGTGGATTTTCGAGAACGGCCCTGCCGATCCCAAAGATGCGGCCGCTGGCGCAACCCCGTACCTGAACATGTTTGGTCAGGTAGCTGGGGGCTGGACCATGGCCAAGCAGGCTCTTGCTGCCCACCGCCTGTTGACCGAAGGCGGCTCGGCCTACTCGGACTCGTTCCTTGAAGCCAAGAAGACGACCGCCCGGTTCTACCTGGAACAGCTGGTTCCCCGTGCGGGTGGCTACCTGGCCCAGGTGGTCGGCGGCAACAGCATCCTCTCAGAGCTGACGCCCGAGCAGTTGGCTGGCTAAGCAACCTGACCGTCGAGCGGGGACAGCTGACTCCGCCGACGCCAACAACTACATGCGGCGCCGTTCCCATTTGGGGGCGGCGCCGCTTTGGTTTTGGTTTAGCCATCATCTTTGGCTCAACCAGGCTTTTGGCTACGCTGATCCCGCCCCCTAATCCCCCGTCGCCGGGTCTCGGCCGATCCTCAGGTTCCATCGTGAAACCAACGCAACGTTTGCGTTCGCCCAAAACCGTTCTGGTTGCATGTCTGCTGATGGTGGCGCTGGCCGCCTCAGCCTGCGGTTCGGGGGACCGCCAAGGGGTCGATACCCAACCGGCAGATGCAGATGTACTCATCACCCCGGAGACCTCAGGGCCAGCACAACAGCCAAACGGCACCGAGGACACCAGCCTGGCGTGGAACCGGGTCGGCCCGACGATGCCGACGACACCCAGCTTGACGCCCATACCTGCCCTCGGCGATCTCGGACTTGGCACCGACACCTCCACGCTGCCCTCCCCAAGCCCATTTGCTGCCCAGAACGGAGAGTCCGAAACCTCCGCCACCACCCGGACCTCAAGTCAGCGGTCGACGAATGAAACTGCCGCCCGCAACCAAGTCAACTCAAACGCTGGGCAAAACCAGGCGGTTCAAAGTCCAAGCGGCGACGGCTTTGCGTCGGGAAGCGCCGTCGGCGGCAATGTGCAGGCGGTATCGGGTGGAGGTTCGCTCGTCCCCGACGCGGCGCCGAGCACCCTGACCGGCGGTTCAGGTCCAGCACGCGCCGCCGTCATGATCAAAGTGCCGAACGACAAGACGGCCCGAAACAGCCTTCACGGCATCGAGTACGCAGACATCATTTTTGAAGAGCTGGTTGAGGGCGGGGTGACACGTTTCGCGGCGGTGTTTCACAGTCAGCTGCCAGAACGCGTCCAGCCGGTCCGGTCGGTCCGCGGCCCCGACCCCGAGCTCGTGCTGTCGGTGGGTGGCGTCTTTGCGTACTCCGGCGGCGCGGGTCCGTTCATTGCGCGGATCAACGCCATTCCGATCGTCGCGGTGAACGAAACGTCCGCAGGCGGCGCCATGTACCGCGTCGCTGGGAAAGCTCCCTACAACCTTGCAGCTAACGCCGCGGCGTTAGCCAACCTGTCGGGCGAACCCGCACGATCGCCGTTTGCTTTTGGGCCGTTGACCGCGACAGGCGGCAGCGCCACCAACGTCACCGTTCGGATCTCGCGGGCCCAGACCACCAACTTCCGTTGGGAGGGTTCGGCCGGCCGCTACCTGCGGTTCAACGCCGGCAACCCCGAGGTGACCCAATCGGGCGCGCAGGTGTCGTTCAGCAACGTCGTGGTCCTGGGTGTGGCGACGGCCGGGACCGGCGTGATCGACACCGCAGGATCGGAATCCCCCAACTCCATCACCGTTGGGCAGGGAAGCGCCTGGGTCTTTAGAGACGGCCAAGTCATACCTGGCACCTGGTCGCGTCTCGACGGAACCAGTCCGTGGGCACTCACCGACACTGCCGGAAATCCCATCCGTTTGGCGCCCGGTCGCACCATGGTGGAGCTGATGCCGGTCGCTGGCCCGTACGCCAGCGGTTCGATCGCCTGGGGCTAGCCGCTCGGCCTCATCGGGCGGCATTTTCCTGGAAGCCGCCTGCCTCCATCGGGGTGGGCTCAACGGCAGACCACACCATGTTTGCGTCCGAAACCACGTTTCGTCGTCGACGATCCGCCGGTCGCTGCGAAGTCGCTCCGACGCATAGCATCGGCCCCATCTTGCTAGCCGAACCGTGGGAGGCGCAGTTTCGTGAGCAGCACTCGACTACAGGACGCCATGGACGGGTGGGACCCTGCCCCGCTCACCGGCCTGACAGACGAACACTTCGTCTTTCTGGCCGAACACACCGTGTCGTCCCGACAGCGGATGAATCAAGAGGTCGACGTGGCGGTCACCCAGTCTTTGGAGCACGTCCCCCGGCTCCTCCGCCGTCCCGTCAAGAAGTTGCTGGGAATCTAGAGGGCAGCGACATGAGCAAACTCGACCCGATGGATAGCGGAGCGGACCTCCTCGAGTTGCGGGCGGAACGTCTCCGCATCGCCCGCCGCCTCAGCGTCACGCCAGAACAGCTCGACTTCCTCGACTCGGTCGGTCCGGCCGGACTTCGCGAGTACCGCCACGCCCTCGAAGATCTTCTCTTTAACGAGAACGGCGAGCGGTTCAGAAAGATCATGCAAGCCGCCGGTCTGTTGCCCAAGCCCATAGCTGCCGGCATCGCTGTCAAGGCGATTCCGCCGACGATGACGGCGATGATGTCAGGGTTCTTAACCCCCAAAGAGTCCGCCGAGTTCGCCACGCACATGCCGATCACCTACCTGGCAGATCTTGCGGCGGCAGCAGACCCGCGTCGGGTTGGCCACCTTGTGGCCTACCTACCCCGAGATGTCGTTGTCAACGGCGCCGCGGAACTGGTACGACGCAAAGATTTCGTCACCGCTGGCTTGATGGTTGGGTGCCTCAATCGCGCGTACCTTCCCGATGCGCTCGACGCGATCGCAGAGACCGAGGACCTCTTTGAAGTCGCCCTCCTGATCGACGACAAAGCGGTGATCGACGACATCGTGAATCACCTGTCCGACGCTCAACTCACGGGTCTGAGTGAGCTTGCGATTGAACGGGATATGGTGCCGCTTTGGGAGTCCCTTGTGCACCACTGCTCAGATGAGAATGCGCAGCGGACACGCGGAATCCTCGAAGATGTCCAAAGCCAATCTTGAATCTGAAGTTCCCAAGCTGGAGTAAGCAATGACCACTGGCCTGACCCGAACCCCCGAGATGTACAACCTCCAGATGTCGGAGGCGGCACAGCCGTTGCTGGAGCAGGTCAAAGCGTTCATGGCCGAGCGCATCAATCCGGAAAGCGAACGGTTCTTCGAGCTCGGCAAGGTGCGGCCCGATCACTGGGCGTACTCTCCCGAACAACTCGCCATTCTTGAAAGCCTCAAAAGCGAAGCTAAAGAACGCGGCCTGTGGAACTTCTTCCTGCCAGACGGCGAAAACGGTGAAGGGCTGTCCAACCTCGACTACGCATACATTGCGGCTGAACTGGGCAAAAACCCGATCGCTCCCGAGGTTCTGAACTGCAACGCCCCCGACACCGGCAACATGGAAGTGTTGGAACGGGTGGGAACGCCCGAGCAGAAAGCGCAGTGGCTCGAACCCCTTCTCAACGGCGAGATTCGCTCGTGTTATGCCATGACCGAACCCGATGTGGCTTCGTCGGATGCTCGAAACATCGCCACCCGGGCGGTACTCGATGGCGACGAGTGGGTCGTCAACGGCGAGAAGTTCTACATCACTGGTGCCGGTGACCCGCGCTGCAAAATCATGATCGCAATGGTGGTGACCAACCCCGACGCCGACACCTACAAGCAGCACTCACAGATCCTGATCCCGATGGACACTCCCGGCGTTGAGATCGTCGGCGGCATGCAGGTCTTCGGTGAAGACGACGCCCCGCACGGGCATATGCACATTCGTCTCACCGACGTCCGCGTACCAAAGGACAACATCTTGTTGGGCGAGGGTCGCGGGTTCGAGATCTCGCAGTTGCGCCTTGGCCCTGGCCGCATCCACCACTGCATGCGCGCGATTGGCGCCGCCGAAGTGGCCCTCCAACTGATGGTTGAACGTGGCGTCAGCCGGGAAGCGTTTGGTCGGCCGCTCGTCCGGCTTGGCGGCAACTTGGAACAGATCGCGTCGATCCGTATCGAAATTGAAGCTATGCGTCTGATGGTGCTCCAAGCGGCACGGGCTATGGATGTGCTCGGCAACGCTCAAGCCCGTGTGTGGGTGAGCGCGGTTAAGGCAATGGTGCCGGTTCGGGTGTGCGCCATCATCGACGATGCCATCCAGATGTTTGGCGGCGCAGGTATCTCGCAGTGGACTCCCCTGGCGGGCATGTACACCCAAATCCGCACCCTTCGCCTGGCCGACGGGCCCGATGCTGTTCACAACATGGTGGTCGGACGAGCAGAGGTCAAAGGCGTCGTGGCGGCAGCCACCCGTTAGGCGCCTTGGTTCAACGGACGGCCGCCAACCGGCCGCCTGCACGAACCCGCACCCCGACCACTGCTCAAGACACGTTTCCGACCTTTTCTGACCAGCGTCGCCCACACAGCGGGAGCAAGATGAACGCCACGCCACCGCCCGTCAAGAAGAGTCTGGGGTACCGGGCGTCCAAGCTCGCGCTCAAGTATCCGGACCTCACGCGACGGGTCTTGCTGCAGTCGACCACGACGTTCGGCGACACAAGCCTCGACCCCGAACTCGAAGTCGTGATTGCCAGCAGCCGAATCTTTCGGCAGCCGTTCTTGGGGGAAGGCTCCGCCGGTCAACGGCGCGCTCGCATCAAGCGGGCTCTTTCGCTCGCGTCCGCCAGCAGACAGGACATCCGAGTCTGGGACCAACAAGTCGACGGCGCCGACGGACCACTCGACGCGCGTTGGTATCGCCACCGTAACGACCCGGGTGGCGGCCCGGCAGTCGTGTATTTCCACGGCGGCGGTTGGGTGGTCGGCGACCTCGAAACCCACGATGCAGCCTGTCGAAACCTCGCTGCAGAGGCCCAGGCCACCGTGGTGTCGGTCGACTACCGCCTAGCCCCTGAGCATGTGTTTCCCGCCGCGCCACTCGACGCGATTGCGGCGACCCGATGGGTGCTCGCAAACGCAGAGCGATGTGGGATCGACCCTCAACGGGTCGGCGTCGGCGGCGATTCCGCCGGAGGCAACCTGTCCGCAGTCGTTGCTCAGCAGCTGAAAGACGACGAGCGAGCGCCATCCGTCCAGATGCTGATCTATCCGTGCACAACGTTTGCTGAACAGACGCCAAGTCGAGCGCGCTACACCCGCTTCGTCCTGACCGATACCGACCTGGACTACTTCTTCGACACCTATCAGGCCGACCCCGCAGATCCCCTGGCCTCGCCGCTCGTGGCCGACTCACTCGCCGGGGTCTGCCCGGCGGTC
>JAGNEX010000144.1 GCA_018003035.1 Acidimicrobiia bacterium | reverse complement strand
CAGTCCGCTCTTTGAGGACGACCAAGACGGTGCGCTCGTGGCAGAGGTCGTCGAAGACGACGAACCGAGGCATCCACGTGTCATCGTCGGCGCGTTTGTCTTGATCATTGCCTTCCCGCTGGTGCTGTGGACCTTGGGCCTGCGAGCCGCCGACAACGAAGGTCGGGTGCTGGCCTCCCGCCCGTCGATCGGTGCCGGGCACGTGCTCGACCCGGCCTGGTACCGCGACTGGTCCCGGTATCTGGCCGACCAGAATCCGATGCGTCAGCCCGCGGCTGAGTTTGCCTCGTGGGTCAAGGTGGACGTGTTCAACGAGTCGCCCTCGGGTGCGGTGGTCATCGGGGCCGACAACTGGCTGTTCCTCAGCGACGAAGTAACTGCCGGCTGCAAGGACGAGGGGGTCCTGAGCCTGATGCAGGACGGGTCGGCCGCTGCCACCACGCCGCGCCCGTTCGCTCGCCTGGACGAGATGATGTCGGTCCTGGACCGACTGAATGCCCTGGTGACGGGCACCGGCAGGACGTTCCGGATGGTGGTCCCGCCCTCGAAGGTGTCCCTCTACCCCGAACAGCTCCCCGGAGACGTCGAGAACGATTCTGCCTGCGCACTTGATGTCGCCGACGATCTCTCGTCCGAGCTTGATAGTCGGCCCTATGGGGTCGACCTTCTGGGACCGCTTCGTTCTCAGAAAGATGCCGCCGGCCTGGGTCTGTACAACGCAATGGACACTCACTGGACGACCCGCGGGTCCGTCATCATGTCCGAAAAGCTGGTCAACAGTTACGGCGTGCAATTGTGGGAGCCCGACGCCGTGTCGGTTCAGGGCCAAGACACGATCGTTGCCAACCTTGGCCGCGTTATCGGGCGGATCGCTGACGAGAAGTCGCCCCGGTACCGCGTTCAACGTCCCGGTGTGGGGATCGAATCGGTCAGCGCGTACAAACTGGATCCGGCGAACGGCAACCGAACCCTGATTCCTGCGGCGGAACGTTTTCCGGCGTTTGTGCTGGCCCCAGACCAGTCAGCTGTTGCCCGGCAAGGGCCGTATCACGACCTCGGCGGGTCGTCGGTCCGCGAGTTCATTTCGATCCCTGCAGCCGACAAGCAAGTCATCCCTGGCAACACGTTGTTGGTGCATGACTCGTTTTCGTGGATGGCGATGGACCAGTTGCCTGAGTACTTCGCCCATCTGACGATGGGATACCTGTACTCAGTGCAGCAAGAGCCATGGTTCGTGACCGGTCTCAAAGAGGCGAACAATGTCGTCGTCGAGATTGGGGAGCCGAGTTCGTTCGCCTTCCTCCGAGACGACTCCTCGTTCCTGAACGGGTTCTACGACGCGTTCGTCCCCGACTACCAAGGTCAAGAGGTTCCCCTCAACGCCCTCCAAGCCAACTCCGATATGGAATCGACGGGTGGCACTTGGACGACCAAGGGCGACGACGGTCAGCTCGTCTTGCCGATAAAGACACAGGCCCAGGCCGGGGCGCGGGCGTACCTGTCGGTCACGATCAAGAGTCCCGTGCCGACCTTTGCCGCGGTGTTTGTCGGCGACGGCAAAGGTTGGAATGCCGAACAGACCGTGTCCCGCAACATCATCGAAGGCGAACAAACGGTCACCTTTGATCTGGGCGATTACCCCGCCGGTCTGTCGTTGCGCTTTGACCCCGCAGATCAGCCAGGGGTTGAGGTCACCGGCGTCACGCTGACGATGGTGCCCGACGGCTCAACGTCGTAGCCCTCCGCGGTGCCGACCCGGATTTACGGGCAGCGATACGGGATCGTCGCCAGCTCGACCCGAATGCCCGCCTGCGGCGTATGCGCTGGTGGGGCACCCCGTAGGAAGGTCATCGAATCGATCGGATCGGTGGAAAGAGCAATCGGCGAGATGGCCAAACAGTCCGGAACCTGGACGGTATGCCATTGACCTGACAGCGCCGGGATGATCCGCCCAGGCGCCGAATCAGCGGTGAGCGCGGCGTACCACGGGTCGGCCTTCCACAGCGACGATGCCAGCCCGCGGTTACGTCGTTCGACGTCGGGCCAGCGGGCGACCACGATGTCGTTCGGGCCGGCTTGGCTCAAGAGTTCTGACAGGTCGGCGAAGCCCTCATTATCGGTGGCCACCGTGCCAAGCGGAGAGGTATCGCCGCACCGGTCTTCTGACCGCTCGAACAGCACCCAGCGTTCGGTCTCGTCATCCCGAGTAAACCCACACACCAATTCCAGTAGCACCGCGGGCGCTTCGAAGCGGGCAATGCGATCGTCGACGGTCACGTTCTCGCGCAGGACGTAGGTGGGGCCGCGGTCGTCATCGGCGAGCCGTTCGGCGTTCAGATCATCGAGCGGTGCGCTGTATGCCTGATACTCCTGGTAGATCGGCAGCGGATCCCAGTCGAACTCGGGGTAGGCCCATGCGACCGTCGCTTCTTGTGGGTCGATGTGAACCGTCGAACCCGTCAGCCGTTCGACCATCTCTGGGCTGAGGGCGTAGGTCTCGCGCAGTGCCTCCCGGCTGGTGTCCATCAAATCGGCTCGGTCGACGGTCACGCCTTTGACCGTGTCCTCAACGAACGACCATTCCCATGGGAGGGCCGCCCGGTCCCACTGCTTGTCCGCTCCGGGTGGCAGCACGACCAGCCACGCCGTGATAGCTAAGGCAATCGATGCCGGTGCTGCAAAACGGATCGTGCCGCGGTGCCAAAACGCCAACAAGATCACCAACGTCGTGGCGAAGAACGCCGTCGCATGCGCGTCGT
>JAGNEX010000062.1 GCA_018003035.1 Acidimicrobiia bacterium | reverse complement strand
GTGTCGGAGGGGGGACTTGAACCCCCACGCCCTTATCGGGCACTAGGCCCTCAACCTAGCGCGTCTACCTATTCCGCCACTCCGACGTGGCCAGTTGCCGTGTTGCGGCGACTGCGGTGGCACAGTGTAGCCGGTCGATGTCGCCCGTCCCATCTGGGCGGAACGGCGAAACAACCCGGTCGGGCCGGGGGTGCCAACCCCGCGTTTAGCCCTCGGCTTTCGTGGTTGTCGTCGCAGTGGCGGCAGCCGCCTTGCGACCCGTTCGAGCTGCTGTTTGGGCGGCTTCGGCATCGAATGAGAGAGCGTCGACGTTGATCGACCCGAAGCCCGACATGGCGAAGTTGGTGACCTGATCGCCCGCCGCCCAGCGGGACACAAACTGGCCGAGCGGGATGATCACGTTCTGATCGAGGATCGCGCTCTCGGCCGCCTGCAGCTGACGATTGCGTTCCTGGCTGCTAGTGGCCTGTCGAGCCAGCGACAACAAGTCGTCGACCTTTTCGTCCTCAAGACCAACCACATTGTCGATCGAACCGGACTCAAACATTGGCGCCAGAAAGGCGTTGGCGCTTGGATACTCGCCCACCCACGACAATTGGAAGATGTCGACGTCGCCGGCCTCAATCGCTCGACCTAACGACGCTGCCGGCAGCCCCGACGCCCTTGCCGGGATCCCAGCAGCGTCCAGATCAGCGGCGATTGCTTCGGCCACCTGCTTTTGGCGGCCATCGTCGGCGTCGTACGACACGGTCATTCGCGGCACATCGCCTTCGGGGAACGCCTCGGCGACCAATGCTTTGGCGGCCTGCCGGTCAAACTTGCAGCGATCCCCACACGCATCAGCCGACGAGCCCGGAACACCCTGCGGCACAATCCCCGTCGCAGTCTCGAGCGCACCTTCGTACACTTCGCGCACGATGCTCCCCCGGTCCACTGCCTTGACGATCGCCTCGCGAAACACCGGGTTGTCCAGGCCTTCTGCCTTGCTATTAATGCCGTAGTACAGCTCGGCTGGGTACGGCTTGAATCCCTCGCCGCCGAACCGCGCCGTCGCATCGCGCACGTCCCCGTTCGGGACGCTAGCGATATCGGCGGTCCCTAGGCGCAAGGCCTCATAGGTCTGAACGTCAGACTCAAGGCCCACAATCCAGAACAGGTTTGTCGAAGCGTCACCGGCATTGTCGCGGCCCAGGTCCACTCCGGCCGTCTGGCTCGAAAGCGACGTGACCGCCTCAAGTTGGATCTCGCTGACCCCAACGCCCCGCACCCGATACGGCCCCGAGCCGACGACCGTATTGAAGAGCATCGGAAGCGACGCGTTGGCCGGCACGATGCCGAACGACGGTGAACTCAACACCAGCGGGAAATCGGGGAAGGGTTCGGTCAGCTCAAAGACAACATCACCGCTTTCGCTCTCCGAAACTCCGGTCAAGCGGCCAGCATCGTCGGATTTGATCAGGCGAACGCCCGCGGCTTGTCGAAGCGGCGAATTGGGTGCCGCGATCCGCTGAAATGTCGCGATCACGTCGTCAGCAGTAATGGGCGAGCCGTCATGGAAGACGGCAGTATCTCGGAGCACGAATTCAAAACGGGTGGCGTCGTCGTTGCTGACCCACGAAACCGCGAGCCCCGGCTGCGCCGCGCCCGAGACGTCTGACTGTGTCAGTCCATCGAAGAGCTGGTCGACCAGCAACAGCTCGGCTGGCGACACCGCTTCGATCGGGTCGGGCCGCATCAGTTCGGTTTTGACCACGGCGATGGTGAGGTCGGGCCGTCTGGTTCGGAGCACCTTTTCGTTTTCCGACAGCGTTGTCGTGACGTCGACAGGAGCAATCCCGTCATCCTGAGCGGCGTCGTCCTTCTTGGAGTCGCGCCCCATCAGAATCAGCATCGAGACTGCGATGATCAACAGGCATACCGATGGGATGATGATCAGTGCCGCCCTGAGCGGATCGTCCGCGATAAAGCCGACAACGCCGCCCCGAGAGTCCTTCTGTGGTGCTGCCGGGTCCGAAGTGAGCTGCCCAGTTGCCGCTGGGGCTGCTGGCCCTGCGCCTGCCGGTCCGCCCGCAACGGGCCACATCGACTGCTCTCCGTCGGGGTCGCCTCCCCTTGGCATGTCGCCCCAGCCCGAATCAGCGCCACCCATCGGTTTGAGGACCGTCCAGGTGGGCTCTTGGACAGCGTCCCGAGAAATGTCTTCAACGGGAAGCGTCGGTGCGGCTTCGGACGGCATTTCTGCCTGGGCCCGACGAACCCACCATTCATCGTCGGGGCCGAACCAGTTATCTCCTCGAGGCGAGGAGGTCTCTACGTCGTCGTCGAAGAGCGCAGCGTTGAGTGCACCAAGATCGGTGGTTCCCGGTGTCGATGGGCCAGTCGGTGCTGGGGCTCCAGTACGCAATGAACCAGAAGGCGCATCCGAGTCGCCGAGTAGGGCGAACTCGTCCTCGGTTGCAATACCGGGGTCATCGTCGAAGACCACAAGGGCTTCGGGTGCCGGCTCGCCGGACTTTTTGCGACGCCACGGCTTCTTCCGGTGGGATCCAGAGTCGGCTGCGGAGGGGTCTTCGTCTGGGGTGGAGTTACCTTCGTCGGTCATCTAGCGGGCATTCTCGCGGGTCAAAGCGGGTGAGATTGAGCACCTTCGCTGAATCTTTACCGAATGTGGAAAAGATCGGCCCCGAAGAATATTTCGCTACTACGGCTCAAGCGTCATTCCGAGCGTGATCGTGGTGATCGTAAAGATCACGATAACCACCGCGGTAATGCGGTTGAGGTTGCGCTCGGCCACCGTCGACGAGCCGAACTGGCTTGCCTGCCCGCCACCCAACATGTCTGACAGACCGCCACCCTTGCCGGAGTGAAGCAAGACCAATGCAATCAGGGCCATGCTGGCGATGATGTGCACTACGACAGCGATACTCGTGAAGATGTTGATACCCAGCACTCGAACGAAACCCCGTTGTTGGGCGGCACCATGAGCCGCATCCAGCACTCCAACGCGCTAAAGAGCGCGCAACTAGGCACACGCTATCAGAGCGAGGACCTTTTTTAGACGAACGGATACCTGACGATCTTGGCGAACTCTTCAGGATCGAGCGATGCCCCGCCCACCAGCGCACCATCGATGTGCGGCTGGCGGAGGAGTTCGACGATGTTGCCGGGCTTGACGGACCCGCCGTACTGAATCCGAAGCGCCGACGCTGTTGGCTGGTCAGTGAGCTCGGCGACGACCGAACGTACGTAGGCGCAAACCGAGTTGGCGTCGTCAGGCGTGGCGGTGCGACCGGTGCCAATCGCCCAAATCGGCTCGTATGCCACCACAGCGTTGGCAAGGTCTGACTTTTTGATGCCGGCCAGGCTTTGGAACACCTGGCTGCGGATCCACTCTTCGGTCTCGTTCGCTTCACGTTGCTCGAGGGTTTCGCCAACGCACACGATCGGCGTAATACCCGCCTTGATGAGGGCCTTCGCCTTGGCATTCACGAACTCGTTGCTTTCGCCCAACAACTGGCGGCGCTCGGAGTGACCGACGATGCAGTACTCGACATCGAGCTTGCTGAGCATCAACGGGCTGATCTCACCCGTAAATGCGCCTTCCTTTTCGGGAAAGACGTTCTGAGCGCCAAGCCCAAAGGCCAGCTTGTCTGACTGGATCGTCGTTTGGACCGAACGCAACGCGGTGAACGGAGGACAGATGACGACGTCGACCTGGTCGGTCGTTGCGCGATCCACCAAGTACGACAGCTTCTGGACGAACTGGATCGCGTCGAGATGCGTCAGGTGCATCTTCCAGTTGCCAGCGATGATCGGCTTGCGGGTGCTCATAGCTAATTGCTCCTCAGGACTCGAAGGCCAGGAAGGTCGCCTTGTTCCAAATACTCAAGTGATGCGCCGCCGCCGGTACTGACGTGGTCGACCTCATCTGCGAGGCCGAACTGACTCAAGGCCGCGGCAGAGTCTCCCCCGCCGACGACGGTAAATCCACCGGACTCAGCAATCGCTTCGGCGACCCCCTCGGTCCCGGCTGCAAAGGGCTCCATCTCAAAGACGCCCATTGGGCCGTTCCAGAACACCATGCCTGCGCCGGTCACCATCTGTGCGTAGCGAGCCGTGGTCTCTGGGCCGATGTCCAGGCCCATCATGTCGTCCGGAATGGCCGCGGCGGGTACCAGTTCGACCGCCGCATCCGGGCTCATGGCGTCGGCGACGACCACATCGTCGGGAACGTGCACCCGACCGGTTTCGAGCAACTTGGCGCACGGGTCGATGTGGGACGGTTCCATCAGGCTCTCACCGACCGAATAGCCCTGTGCTGCGAGGAAGGTAAAGCACATCGCGCCACCGATGAGGATGTCGTCGCAATGGTCGAGCAGCGCGTCGATCACGCCTAGCTTGTCGGAAACCTTTGCCCCGCCTAGCACTGCGACGAACGGACGTCGAGGACTGCTCAGCATGGTGCCGAGAACCTCGACCTCTTTGTGGAGCAAGCGTCCCGCAGCGCTCGGCAGTATCGCCGGAGGCCCGACGATCGAAGCGTGCGCGCGATGCGCGGCGCCGAACGCATCGTTGACGTACGCGTCGGCCAAGGCCGACAGCGCGCCAGCGAAGGACGGGTCGTTCGCGGTCTCGCCCGGTTCGAAACGCAGATTCTCGAGCACCAACACCGAACCCGGTTCGATCAGACTGGCCGCCGCCTCGACACCCTCGCCGACCACACCGGGCGCCAGTGTGACCGGGTTATCGATGAGTTCGCCGAGGCGTTTGGCGATGGGTCCCATGCTCAGCGCCGGGTCGACGCCCTTGGGCCGCCCGCGATGCGACGCGCAGATCACCTTCGCGCCTCGATCGAGCAACCACGTCAAGGTCGGCAGGGCCGCCTGAATGCGCAGGTCGTCGGTGATGACACCGTCCTGCATCGGTACGTTGAAATCCGCCCGCAGAAACACCCTGGTCCCGTCAAGGTCGACGGCGGACGCCAGGTCTTCAAGTGAGCGAACCGATCGGAACGGCAGTGCAGTCATCGTTGCCCCGTCATGGTCGAAAGCGTTGGGTTACAGCGCACGGCCGGGCCCGAAGGCCTCGGCCGTGACGCGAGGAAAGTTGGGCCGAACAGGCCTCATGTCATGTCAGCCAGCGATGAACAGGCAGAGGTCCACAAGGCGGTTGGAGTAGCCGTACTCGTTGTCGTACCAGCCGAGCACCTTGGCGAAGTCGCCTTGGGACGTGGTGTCGACAGCCGAGAAGATGCAGCTCGACGGGTTGCCGACGATGTCTGCAGAAACGAGCGGCTCGTTGCTGTACTCGAGCACTCCCCGGTACGACGGGTCGAGGCTGGCCGCCTGGAACGCAGCGTTGATCTCTTCAGCGGTGGCCGAGCGGGTCAGGCGAACGGTCAGGTCGGTGATCGAACCGGTCGGCGTGGGGACACGCATTGCCATCCCGTCGAGCTTGCCGTCGAGGTCGGGAAGCACCTGGCCGATAGCACGAGCAGCGCCCGTCGAGGACGGAATGATGGACAGCGCAGCGGCGCGCATACGACGCAGGTCAGGCGAGCCTTTGCGGGACGCCTTGGCGATGTCCTGGAGTGCCTGGTCAGAGGTGTAGGCGTGAACCGTGGTCATCAAACCTTGTTCGATACCAAAGCTGTCACGCAGCACTTTGGCCATCGGAGCGAGGCAGTTGGTCGTACACGAGGCGTTCGAGATGACGTCCTGAGTAGCGGCGTCGTAAATCTCGTCGTTGACACCCATGCAGATCATGGCGTCAGCGTCGCCCGACGGTGCGGAGATGACGACCTTGCGGGCCCCAGCGGCGAGGTGGCCTGCAGCCTTCTCACGCGCTGTGAAGATACCTGTCGACTCGATGACCACATCGACACCGAGTTTGCCCCAGGGAATGTCTGCCGGGTTCATCTCGGTGAACAACTTGACGTCATTGCCGTCGATCGAGAATCCGTCGTCGGTCACGGCGATGTTGTTGCGCAACACGCCAGCCACGGAGTCGTGCTTCAGCAAAAACGCGACCGTTTCGCTGTCACCAAAGGGGTCGTTGACACCGACAAGCTCGATGGCTTGGTCGTCGTCGGTCCGGGCGAGAAGCGCACGAGTAAACGAGCGACCGATCCGTCCAAAACCGTTGATTCCGACTCGAATGCTCATGTTGGTTGCCAACTCCTTAGGCGTTGTGTCGAACCCCAGAGTCTGGGTGTTCGTCCTTTACGTTCGGGCGATGTGGCGATCCTCGCTGCAACAACCCGCGCTCGGTACCGCTCCCGTGTGCGTTCAGACTAAAAGCCGACCCTCGTACGACGCTAAACCAAACCTGCCTGGGTAGCGCCCGTCCGGGACGCCAACACGCGGGCAACTTTGTCTGGATCGTGGGCCATGCCGTTGGGGCGGGCGATATCGGCGTGGATGACCTCGACGCCGCGGCTCGCGAACCGATCCGCCGACATCGTCATCTCACCGTCGTGCTGAACCACGACCGCGTCGACGCGGACACCGTGGTGAAGCAGGGCCTCCACGTGATCGGGCGCCGCCATCCCTTCGGTTTCAGGGATCTGCTGACCCAGGTTGCACAGGTAAATCACTTCGGCGTCGGTCGAGTTGACGGCATCGCGGATCTCTGGGACGAGCAGCGCCGGCAGAAGGCTCGTAAACAGCGATCCGGGGGCAAACACACACTGATCGGCGCGCATGATCGCGTCGATCGCCCCCGGACACACCGGCGCATCGGCCGGCTCGATACCGACTTCGCGGATGACGCCGGGAATGGTCGAAATAGCGACCTGACCGCGAACGGTCCTGACCCGGGCATCGACGCCCTGGACTTCTGCGGTGAGTACTAGTGGACACATCGCTGCGGGGTACACGTTGCCGACACAACCCGCGAGCGCCGCCAATTGTTTGACGCCGGTCGCAAAGTCTGCTGCGTTCTCGGCGAGGGCAAGCATCAGCAGGTTGCCGATGGGGTGCCCCCGCAGCGCCCCGCGGTCGAACCGCCATTCGAGCGCGCCCGACAGCGGCGAGTTGGGGTCGGCGAGGGCGTCGATCGCTCGGCGGATATCGCCGGGTGGTGTCGTTTCGTACCAGCTCCGGAGAACACCGCTGCTGCCACCGTCGTCGGCAACGGAAACGACGGCGTCGATCTGAGCGGCATAGGTCCGGATGCCGCGGAGGGTGGCCGCCAAGCCGTGCCCGCCGCCGATGGCGACGACCCGGCTCTGGACAACTGGTTGATGGTTCACGAACCGCGCCTTACGTCACGGTGCCTGACTCGTGCATCGAAACCCTGCGCACGGACGCGCTTTGCGAGTTCTTCTGCGACTGCGACCGAACGGTGATGTCCGCCGGTACAGCCAATGGCGATCGGCACATAACTTTTGCCCGCTCGCTGCAACCCCGGGAGCGCAATGTCTAGCAGGTGCGATATTGCACCAACGACCTGTTGGCTCTCTTCCGGTTCGAGGACGAAGTCTCGGACGGCGTCTTCGAGGCCGGTTTGGGGGCGGAGTTCGGGTTCCCAATACGGATTGGGCAACAGCCGGACGTCAAAAACGAAGTCGACGTCGCGGGGCAAACCGTGTTTGTACCCAAACGAGGTGAAGACCACCTGCATCTGACCAGGCGCATGCGGTTCAACAAATATTTCTCGAACGCGGGAACGCAGCTGGTGGACGTTTAGTTCGCTCGTGTCGATGACGACGTCGGCAATGGCGCGGATCGGTTCAAGGAGCACCCGTTCACGTTCGATCGCGTCGACGAGCCCTTCACCCCGATCGAGGGGGTGACGCCGACGGGACAGTTCGTACCGCCGCAACAACGCGTCTTCGGAGGCGTCGAGGAACAACATGTTGACGACCGCGCCGTTGGTACGAAGTTCGGCGATCGCGTCCAGGTAGTCCTCTCGGAAGGCGTCGGAGGTGATATTGGACACCAGGCCATAGCCGCGATCCCTGCTCCCCTGGCCCCTGGCGAGTTCGGCCACCTTGGTGATGAGGGGCGGCGGCAGGTTGTCGATGACGAAGAACCCGAGGTCTTCCAGCACGTTCGCGGCTTCACTGCGGCCTGCGCCGGAGAGCCCGGTGATCAGCCAGACGGCGAGCGGTGCCGCTTCTGCATCTTCGTCGACTGGGTTCGAGGCTTCCTCAGTCGCCATCGTGTCCTCCCGTCGGGCTGGTCGTTGTGTCCGGTGCTGTGGTGTTCACGCTGCCATCCGCCGCGACGTCACGGTCGGGATGGAGGCGTTCGAGGACGGCTGCGGCCACCCCTGCGGGCAACCAAGGCAACGACACTATGTCTTGAGGATCGGCCTCACGAAGCCTTTTGACTGAACCGAACTCTCGGATCAGTTTGGCCTTGCGCTTTTCGCCGAGGCCGGGGATGTCGTCGAGAGCACCTTTTCGCATCGCCTTATCGCGGCGCCGCCGATGGTGGGTGATGGCGACGCGGTGGGCCTCGTCACGCAGATGTTGTAAGAGGAAGAGCGCCTCGGAATCCCTCGGAATTCGCAGCGGTTGTGAGCGCCCCGGGGTGTAAACCTCTTCCAGCTTCTTGGCGAGAGACACCATCGTGATCTCTTCTTCAAGGCCGAACTCTTCGAGCACCGCGTACGCAGATGACAGCTGCCCTTTGCCGCCGTCGATCACGATCAGGTCGGGTGGATACGAGAAACGGCGACGCTGTTCGATCGGTTGATCGCGTTCGGCTAACAGGCGCTTGAGGCGGCGGCGCATCACCTCGGCCATCGAGGCGAAGTCGTCTTGACCGATGACGGTTTTAATCGTGAAGTTGCGGTAGTCGGGGCGTTTCGGCAGACCGTCTTCCATGACGACCATCGACGCGACGACTTCGGTCCCCTGCAGGTTGGAGATGTCGTAGCCCTCGATCCGCAACGGCGGCGTGTCCATCCCCAGGTAGTCCTGGAGTTCGGTGAGAGCTTTCGCGCGGGCGTTGTGGTCGGCGTTCCGTCGTAGGCGATGCCGAACGAGTGCCTCTTTGGCATTGTGTTCGGCGGTTTCCATCAGGGTTCGCTTGCCGCCCCGCTTCGGTTCACGAATCGTGACCGACGCACCGCGCACTTCGGTCAGGAACTCTTCGAGGAGTTCGTGTTCGTCTGGGAGCGGCCGGATCAGGATTTCTCGGGGGATCTCTTCGGGGTCGGAGTCGCCGTAGATCTGTTCGACGAGGCGGCTCGACAGCGCCGGTTCGTCCACCTCTTCGACCCGGTCGATCACCATCTGTTTCTGGCCGACGAGGCGGCCCTTGCGGACGTGGAAGACCTGGACGGATGATTCGAGCGGATCGTCGACCCGGCCGATGAGGTCGTACTGCTCGACGACGGGGCCGACCATTTCGTGGCGTTCGACCGCTCGGCGGACCGAGGTGAGCTGATCGCGCAAGCGGGCAGCGGCTTCAAAATCGCAGTCTTCGGCCGCGCCCAGCATGCGCGATTCGAGGCTGTCGAGGATGTCGGTGTTGTCCCCTTCGAGGAAGCTGATCAACTCGCCGACGAGTACTTCGTACTGTTCATGGGTCACATCGTCGACGCACGGAGCACAACACTTTTCGATGTGCGCAAACAGGCAGGGGCGGCCTTCGGCTTTGTGGCGGTTGAGCTTTGAATCGGTGCAGGTCCGAACAGGAAACGTACGGAGCAACAGGTCGAGGGTTTCTCGAATGGCATATGCGTGCGCGTACGGGCCGAAATAGCGGACGCCTTTGCGTTTCTTGCCGCGCATCACCATGGCGCGCGGCCATTCGTGATCGGTCGTGATCGCCAGGTACGGGAACGACTTATCGTCGCGGAGCCGGATGTTGAATGGCGGCTGATGCGACTTGATCAGGTTGTACTCGAGGTGCAGCGCTTCGACCTCGGAGTTGACCTCGACCCACTGCACTGTCGCCGCGGTTTTGACCAGCTGGCGTGTCTTATCCGGCAGGCGGCGCGGGTCCGCGAAGTAGTTGGCCAAGCGGTGGCGAAGGCTCTTAGCTTTGCCGACGTAGAGCACCCGGCCGTTCTTGTCGAGGAACTGGTACGAGCCGGGCGCGTCGGGGATCGTGTTCGGCGGTGGACGTTCGACCACAGATCCTCCCTGCTTGGTCGTTCTGCTTGCTTTCTACATGCTGGTACCGCTCTGGCGCAGTCCAGCGCGTGCGGACA
>JAGNEX010000143.1 GCA_018003035.1 Acidimicrobiia bacterium | reverse complement strand
GTACGAATTGGTTGACGGTGACATCAAGTTTCATCTTGCCAACGGTGCGACCTATGTGTTTCAGCGCTGTGACGAGGAGGCCTGCTCGGAATAGTCGTCTCCGACTTTGAGAAGACGAACGAGGAGGCGGCGGTCGTGTCTGACTTGAGGCGGTTTGTAGTTGTGGTCAGCGCTCGGTCGGTGGCAGGCCGGCGCCGACCACCACCTCAACTGATCTGTCGCCCGCGCTGCTGATTTGACCCTCCGATACCCAGGTGCCGGCGACGAAGACCGCGCCCGGGTCGACGGCGACTGTTGTGTCGAAACCATCGCCGGAGAGGCGGACCGACTCAGCGCTGTCAGTGTTTCGGCCCCAGGCAATGACCATTGGGCGTTCACCCGCGGCGGGGTTGTACATCGGGTAGTAGTAGTCAACGGACGAGTCGGCGTTTGGCTCGCTGCTGGTACTGCCGATGAATGTGTAACGGCCTGGAGCGACCTGTTTGAACTCGGCCAACGCCAGCTTGGCACGGCCAGATTGGCCGTCGTCCGCCGAGCTCTCCACCAGCACAAACGTGCGTCCGCCGATGTCGGTTCTCGCTGCGACGACGCCCGATTCGATGTTGGCCGTGGCGACGGTTTCGATGCCGTTGCGTCCGCCGCTGAGGGTGTTGCCGACGATGGTGGACAACATCATCGGCACGACGAGCGCCATGGTGACCACGAACGGGACGGCGCCCGCCAGCAAGGGTTCTCGCCCGGAGGTCTCGACGAGACGCGCGCCGAGGTGTCGGGCGGAACGAGACCTCGCCGCGACCGCCGCCGCAAGAGCAAAGAGTGCGAAGCCGATCAGTGCGCCCACGGTGTTCAGCATGATGTCGTCGATATCGGCAGACCGAGCACGTGTGAGGTACTGCGCAAACTCGATGAGCGCAGACACCGCCGCCGCTCGCCAGGCCACAGCGGCCGGACCCCGGGCACGACTAAAGAGCACCGGCAAGAGGAAGCCGAATGGCACGAACAACGCCACGTTGCCGGCGATGTTCTCGGTCACATACGTGATCGAGCCATTTCTCAGTATGCCAGCGATGCCCGCGAATGGCGTCAGATTCACGTCGCCATACCAGTCATAGAAGACGATCGTCAGCGGGAACATCGTGACTTTGATGACGGCCAGGACCCACACAAACAGCAGTCCGATGACCGGCTCGCGGGCAAGATCGACAGATCCGCGGCGGTGCCAGACCAGAAATCGCCACAAGCACCACACGGCGGCGGTTACAAGCAGAACCGGACGAGCGTTCAGAACGACCATGTGTTGTCAGCTCCTTTGGCGGATCGGCGCCTCGCCGCCGATCTGGGTGGGGAGTGTGATGGTGAAGCGGGCGCCCCCCAACGGGCTGTCCTCGATGACGACGGCGCCGCCGTGTGCTGCCACGACCTCGTTGACGATCGCGAGACCGATTCCGCTGCCACCGTCGTGGCGGCTTCGGGCATCATCCAGGCGCGCGAAACGCTCGAACACCGTTCGCCGAGACTCGACAGGGATGCCTGGCCCGTCATCGTCCACGTGCATCATGGCGACGCCAACACTGACCTGGAGAGAGATGTCGATCCTGCTGCTGGCGTGACGATCCGCATTGCTCAACAGATTCCTGACCACTCGTTCCAGCGACCGGCGGTCCCCATCGATGGGTGCGGGTTCGAGAGCAACGACCTGGAGTGCGGATCGAAACGGTCTCGAAGCTTCCTCTGCAACCAGATCGTCCAGCATCACCCGTTCGGGTCGAGCGATGCGTCCAGCGGCATCGTCCAGGCGAGCCAGCAGCACCAGGTCATCGACCAGTTGGGCGAGTCGGCGTTGCTCGCTCAGTACCTGCGCGCCGGTCGCCTCCCACTCAGGGTCATCCGTTCCAAGGGCAACTTCGAGCAGGGCAGCGCTCGCGGTCACAGGAGAGCGCAATTCATGAGCAGCGTCGGCGACGAAACGGCGTTCGGTCAGCACCCCCTGGCGCACCCGGTCCAACATCGTGTTGAGCGTTTCTGCAAGTTCGTCCAGCTCGTCGCCGGTCCCCGGGATGGGGAGTCGACGATCCAGCTCGCCAATTTCGATCAGGGCGGCCTGGCGCGTCATGCGCCTGACCGGGCGGAGGCTCGAACCGGCAACGGCCGCAAAGAGCACGGCCGACAGGACTGCCCCGATGGGGATGACGGCAAACGTCGCCTGCCGCAGTGACAACGGGCCGAGTACGGCGTCGTCAGCTACGGAGGTCAAGGCAATCGAGCCGTCTGGTTTCACCGCCACCGGTTCCCCGGTGTCGGACCCAAGAAACACCTTCCAACCCCTCTGTTCAAGAAGCGGGTAGAACACGACGTTCGAGGTGAACAGCGTCTCGTCAAGGCCACTGGGGGACAGATCGGTCCCAGCCGGCAACACGGTGCTCTCAACTTCGTAGTCGCTCGGCGAGATCGCGACGACCGAACCTGCGGGGACAAAGATCGTGCGCACTTGACCATCCGTCGGCGTTGCCGCCTGTCCGGCCGAGAGTTGCGATGTAATTCGCCCTTGTTCGTTCAGGATCAGATGGGTGTCCCACGCTGTCTGTGCTCGAGTGATCAGGCCAGACCGATCGAGCACAACAAACACGACTAGGCCGACAAGACCAAAACTCACGAGCGCTGTGATGCCCACGCGGCCACGAGTGGACCTGAGCCGTCGCCCGATCACGATCCGGCCGCCCGGTCATCGACCACCCGATACCCGATGTTGCGGATCGTCTCGATGGAGTTGCGTCCGAATGGCGCGTCGACCTTCTG
>JAGNEX010000061.1 GCA_018003035.1 Acidimicrobiia bacterium | reverse complement strand
CGGGCGGAACGACCGTGACCGACCGATCCAACGACAGCCCCTATGTCGACATCGACAATGACGGCAAGCCCGACGACGTCGACGACGACGGAGTTCCCGACACGGTCGATCCTGATCCGGACGGCGACGGCGACCCCACCGACAACGATGTCCCGACCCCCATCCAGGTGCCGTCAATCGGCGTCACCAAAGCCGTGACGTCGGTGACGAACAACCGCAACGGAACCTACGACGTCGCCTATGAGATCGCCGCGACCAACACTGGACCGGTTGATCTCCACGATGTTCAGCTGATCGAAGACCTGGCCAAGACGTTCGCTGACGTTCCCACCTGGACCGTCCGCACCGTCTCATCCACCGACCTATCGGTGAACCCAGCCTTTAACGGCACGACCGACACCAAAATGTTGACCGGAACGAACCGCCTCAGGGTTAGCGAAACGTCCATCGTCACTCTGACGGTACGACTCACCCCCGGCGACGACCTCGGCCCGTTCGAAAACACGGTCCTGGGAGAGGGCAGCGGCGGCTCGATCCGTCAACCAGACGGCACACCCGGACCAGGCCCCAAGGTGACCGACGTCTCCCAGAACAGCACCCCCGGCAAGACCAACCCAGACCCCGACGATGATGGCGATCCGACCAACAACAACGACCCGACTCCCGTTTCGCTCGACGAGAACCCGCTGATTGGCGTTACCAAGAATCTGGTCGGAAAGCCTGACGACCTGGGCAACGGCCGCTACCGAGTGAAGTTCAACGTAGTTGCGCGCAACATGGGTGATGTTCCACTGAGCAATGTGACCGTTACCGATGACCTCGCAGCCACCTTCACCGACGGAACGTTCGTCGTCGAGTCGGTGGCGGCGACGGCACCCGGCATCGCAAACACGTCGTTTGACGGAACCGACGATATCGACCTGCTCGACCCGAGCCGTTTGGCTGTCGGCGAGTCGACGACCATCACCGTCACCGTGGTGGTCACCCCCGGTTCTGACCGGTCGTTCCTCAACACCGCCATCGGCAGCGGAAAGTCGCCAGGCGGACGAACCGTGACCGACGACAGTCAAGACGGAGATGACCCCGACCCGAACGACGATGGCGACCCGACCGATAACGATGTGCCGACGCCGATCGACCTGCCCGGCGGTACCCCGACGACCACGGTCGCGCCCGAGTACGACCTGGCGATGATCAAGTTGGAGGACTCAACAGGGCCGTACGTTGCTGGCGACACGATCACCTACAAGATCATTGTGGCCAACCAGGGTGACATCACGGCGAACACCTTCAAGGTCACCGACGCGTTGGCCCCTGGCACCAGCCTGGTCCCTGGCCAAGCGTGGGTTCTCGATGGAAGCGCCGCGACGTTGACCGAAACGACTCCGCTGCCGGCCGGTCAAAAGCGTTCGTACCTGATCTCGGTCAGGCTCGATAACGCGACCCTCGCGACGTATGTCAACAGCGCGTTCATCTCGGCTGACGACGGCGACGACAGCGATTCGACTCCGGGCAGCAAGCCGGACGACCCGGCGATCGACCGGACCAAACCGTCAGATATCGATGTCGACTCCCAAACCGGGGACGAAGACGACTCAGACATTGCGGTCATCCAGGTCGGCTCGCCCGTCGTGACCACCACGACTACCGGTCCGACCACAACGACCACAGGCCCGGCCACCACGACCACCATTCCGGCGGGCGTGACCACCACGACTGCAGGCCCGGCGGGCTCCACCACGACAACGGCTCCCACCGATGACGTCGCCGACTTGGTCCTGACCAAGAACGTGACTCAAAAGCCGGGGAGCAAGGAGGCCGTCTGGACGCTGAAGGTTGTCAACGACGGTCCTGGCATCGCCGTGGGACCCATCGTCATCACCGACACGTTGCCGGCAGGCCTGGAGTTTGTGAGGGCCGCCTCGGGCGCGGTTACCTGCGAACTCGACGGCACCAAGGTCATCTGTACGAAGGCCGGCAACCTGGCGGTGGGCGAATCGATATCGGTCGACATCGTCACCAACGTCAATGCGGGCGCCGGCGCGGTGATCACTAACAACGCCACGGTCGCTGGCAAGAACAATGAGATCACCAAGGCCAACAACGACGACGCTGCGACGTTAATGCCCAACGATCCGTCGCTGATCGACTTGGCGCTCGCCAAGAGCGCGAGTGCGGTGAACACCGCTGGAGTCGTCAACTGGACGCTTCAAGTTTCGAACCTGGGCGCTGATGACGACGGTGTGATCAGCGTCACCGACAAGCTGCCGAGCACTCTGAAGTTCAAGAGCTTTTCGGGTCAAGGTTGGTCATGTCAGAACGACCAGCAGACGGTCACCTGTCAACGTGCCGAAGGTCTGGCCGCAGGTGAAGTGTCGGCCGTTGTCTTGTCGACCGAGGTTGCCGCACCCGCAGGCAGCGTTGTCAACAACACCGCCACGGTGTCGTCGACCGCGCAGGAAAAGACGTTGGACAACAACACGGGTAGCGACTCGATCGAAGTCCCTGCATCACAGGTGGCCGGGCAGAGTCAGAACCCGGTTGCGTTCACCGGCGCTAACTCACTCCGTTTGGCGGCGGCAGCCCTGTTGTTTGTCATGGGTGGTCTGGCGCTTGTCTTCACGCGACGGAGGTCTACCCACTAGCTCTCACCTTTGCCGTGTAATCGATATCCATTGCGGCCGGTCGTGCCGGCGCCCAACCGGGCGTTGCGCACGGCCGGCTGCTCCCTTGTACCCCAGTCTCCTGAACCAACCCGGCCATCTGGAGGAGCGCGGCGCGCTTTGTAAACACAGGCATCTCGATAGGGCAGTTCCACCTTTGGACTCGTGCGCCACAGGCGATGTGGACCCAAATCTGTACGGACGGAGCCCTGTTTTGGACCGGTTATGCTTCCCCGTCACGGCGGCGATAGGTAGCGAAATTGGGAAGCAGCGCCAAGTCGAACTTTGGTCACATCGGGCCCTCTTGGTCACGGCTCTGCGCGTGGGTTGCGCTGCCGATGTTGCTCCTCATGGTGCTGTTCACCGGCGAGGCGGGAGCCCAATCCGAGCCCACGGACGAGCCGATCGTCCAAGGAACGCTCACCGTCCGTGACTCCGAAGGTGAGAAGGTCCCCGTCCCCGACGTCGAAGTGACGGTGTCAGACAGCGGCGGCGAAATCGGAAGCGCCGTCTCGGACAAGGACGGGGCATACCAGATCCCCGTTCCGCTCGACGGCGCGAACGAGCGTCAGGTCAGCGTGACGCTCAACGAAGACTCGCTGCCCGAAGGTTTGAGCCTCAAGAATCCTGACCGCAACCCGCTACAAATCCAAGTCCGAGAACAAGCCGGCGGGCGTGCGGTCTTCGCGCTCAACGACGCGGCAGTCGCCAACACCGACGACAACAGCGGTATCACCGTTCGTCGAGTCCTCCAGCTCAGCGCCGAAGGCATCAAACTCGGTCTCATCCTGGCGTTGGCAGCCATGGGCCTTTCGCTGATTTTTGGGACGACGGGGCTGGTCAACTTCGCTCACGGCGAGATGGTCACCTGGGGCGCCCTCGTCGCTTACTTCTTCAATGCATACGGTCTCGCCGGTCTGTTCGGCTTCTTGTCTGGTGGGCCTGCGCTGATCGGCAGTGGCGGCAATTTGGTCTTTGCGGCCACCATTTCCCTGATTATCTGCTTTGCCACCGGTATGGCCTTGGACCGGCTCATCTTCCGGCGCCTCCGCAATCGCGGCATCGGGCTGACCGCACAGTTGGTCATCACCATCGGTCTGTCGATGGCGATCCGCTACTCGTTCCTCTACGTCTTCCGAGGCGACCCACGTTCCTTTAAAGACTGGGCCGTCCAAAAAGGCGTCGAGATCGGGCCCATCACCTTGGCTCCCAAAGACCTGTGGACGATCGGAATTTCGCTCATCGTTCTGATCGCCGCCGGACTGCTGCTCCAACGCACCCGCATCGGTAAAGCCATGCGTGCGGTCGCCGACAACCGAGACCTTGCAGCGTCGTCAGGTATCAACGTCGAACGGGTCATCATCCTGGTTTGGGGTTACGGAGCAGCGCTTGCCGCACTGGCCGGAATCCTCTTTGGCCTCGGTGAATCGATCCGGTGGGACATGGGCTTTAGGTTGCTGCTGATGGTGTTCGCGGCCGTGACGCTCGGTGGACTTGGCACAGCGTTTGGTGCGCTGGTCGGCAGCTTGGTCGTTGGAGTCTTTATCCAGCTCTCGACCTTGTTCATCTCACCCGAGCTCAAGACGGTCGGCGCTCTGCTCATCCTGGTTCTGATTCTCGTCGCACGACCTCAAGGCATCCTGGGTCAGAAAGAGAGGATCGGGTAGCTCATGGATTGGGGATCGATCTTCGAAGGTGCGGTTCGGGCGGCATTCGACCTTGACGCTGTGGTGTTCGCCATCGCAGCTATTGGGCTGAACATCCACTTTGGGTACACGGGGCTGCTCAACTTTGGCCAGGTCGGCTTCATGGCCGCCGGCGCCTATGGCGTAGGTATTTCAACCACCTACTTCGGTTGGAACCCGTGGGTGGCCCTCGCTGTCGGGATCGGCGCGGCGGTCGTCTTGGCGCTCATACTGGGCCTTCCGACCCTTCGACTGCGCGCCGATTATCTGGCCATCGTCACCATTGCCACGAGCGAGATATTGCGACTGTCGTTCAGATCCGTGTCGCTCCGAGACTTCTCAGGTGGTTCGAACGGCATCAACGGATTCGCCAACAGTTTCTATGCCTGGAACCCCTTTGACCCCCAGGTCCAGTACGGCATCGACATTCCGCTGGTCAATATCTCCATCAAGTTCTTCGGTAACCGTGCGTGGATCTTGCTGATCGGCTGGATTGCGGTCGTCCTACTACTGATCTTTGTTCGGCTGGCGGTTCGCAGCCCATGGGGTCGAGTTCTGAAAGCGATTCGCGAAGACGAAGACGCCGTGCGGGCACTCGGCAAGAACGCCTACTGGTTCAAGGTGCAGTCCCTGATCGTCGGTGGAGTCATCGGGGCGATCGGCGGCATGGTGCTCTCGATCGGCACCCAGACCGTGCAGCCCGACGTTTACTCCACGTCCCTCACGTTCTTCGTGTGGACCGCGCTCATCCTTGGTGGTGTCGGCCGAGTGTGGTCGCCGGTCGTCGGCGCCATGATCTTTTGGGTCTTGTTGTCGTTCACCGAAGGTGTGCTTCGCCAGGCCGTCGACCAGGACTACTTACCCGACTGGTTGATTAGCGGTGTCCAGGTCGGCCAGGTTCGCTTCATCCTCGTCGGAGTCGGGCTCTGCTTACTGCTGGTGTTCCGCCCTCAAGGCATCTTTGGCGACCGCAACGAGATGGCTCTGGAGGACCGATGATGTCTGAAAGCGCAGCAGCAGGGCTCGTCGGTATTGAGCAGAAGCCAGGCGTTGCCAAACCCGATCCCATTCTGATCGTCTCAGACGTCTCCCGTTCGTTCGGTGGTCTCAAAGCGGTCGACGTTGAGCACCTAGAAATCCAACGCGGCACGATCACCGCGTTGATCGGCCCAAACGGCGCGGGCAAGACGACGTTCTTCAACCTGATGACCGGCTTCGATCAGGCCGACACCGGCGAACGCATTTTCAACGGCCAACACCTGTCGCGCCGGGCCGGATCGGCTTCGGCCCACCGAGCGGTCGCATCGCTCGGAGTCATCTTCTTGGCGCTCCTCGGCGGCTTCGCAGTTGGCGGAGCGGTCGGCCAAAGTAACGATCTGGCCGGTCAAATAGCAGGCCTGGTTCTCGGTCTGGTCATCGTCGTCATCGGCGGACGGCTCGTCTCGTCACCAAATTTGCCCACGGCAAAGAACGCTTTCATCGGCGGACGAGCGCCGCGACTTTGGTATGGCGTCGCCGGCTTGATTGCTGGGCTGGTACTCGGGTTCCTGATGGCGTGGGCAACTCAGGTGGACGGTCGTTGGTCGACGCTGCTGCCCTTCTTCGGAACGGTTATCGGCGGAATCTTGGGCTTCGGTCTGGGCTCCTATGTCCAAGGGCCCTATTCACCGCACGAGCTCTCACAGCATGGAATGGTCCGCACGTTTCAGCTGACAAAGTCGCTGACCAAACTCCCCGTCATTCAAAACATGGCGTTGGGAGCTAAGGGTCAAGTCGGCGAACGGCTCTCTCGGGGTCTGATCCAGCCTCTGTGGAAGGACCAAGAGGCTCAGATCGAAACCAGGGCTGACGACCTGCTCAAACGATTCAAACTCGATCACATGCGCGACGAGTTCGCCGGCACCCTGTCGGGCGGCCAACGCAAGCTCCTCGAGATGGCACGGGCCTTGATGACCGACCCGGACCTGGTGATGCTCGACGAGCCGATGGCGGGCGTCAACCCGGCTCTGACTCAGAGCCTCTTGGTCCACATCCAGTCGCTTCGCGACGAAGGATTGACCGTCGTATTCGTCGAACATGACATGGACGTCGTGTCGGAGATTTCTGACTGGGTGGTTGTCATGGCCGAAGGGCGCATCATCGCTGAGGGACCACCTGCGGCCATCGGTCAGAACCAACAGGTCATCGACGCCTACCTCGGTTCCGACCACGAGTCGAACCTGGTTCGCAACGACGGAGAGCAATGATGGCCGCCGACCAGTCAGAGCCAATCGTCAAGATCGAGAACGTCATCGCCGGGTACGTCCCAGACGTCGACATCCTTAATGGATGCGACCTGCACGTCCAACAAGGCGAGCTGATCGGCATCGTTGGGCCGAACGGTGCGGGAAAATCGACCCTGCTCAAGACCTTGTTCGGCCTCATCCCCGTCCGCTCAGGCATCGTGGATTACCGCGGCGAGAGCATCGTGGGCCTCAGGGCGCACGAACTGGTGTCCCGGGGTATTGCGTACGTCCCGCAGACCGAGAACGTCTTTCCCAGACTCACCATCTCTGAGAACCTCGAGATGGGCTGCTTCCTCGAACCAAAGGCCTTCCCTCAACGACTCGACCGGGTTGTTGGAATGTTTCCTCGGCTCGGTGAGCGACTCGACCAGCGCGCCGGTTCGTTGTCCGGCGGCGAGCGGCAGATGCTGGCGATGGGTCGGGCTCTGATGATGGAGCCACAGGTGCTGCTGTTGGATGAGCCCTCAGCAGGCCTATCCCCCAACCTGCAGGATCAGGTGTTCGTTCGCACTAAGACCATTAACGAGACCGGCGTGTCGATCGTGATGGTTGAACAAAACGCCCGGCGGTGCCTGCAGATCTGTGACCGGGCTTACGTCCTCGACCAAGGCAAGAACGCGTACACCGGCAGCGGCGAGGAAATGCTGAACGATCCCAAAGTGATCGACCTTTACTTGGGAACACTCGCCAAGGCACGCTGACCGGGAGCGTCCGCATCACGGCCGCCAGCCGTGCGCACCCCGAAACGACACGTTCTCAAACTGCTCGCGACCACCCACGGCCCCGCTCGGCATTGACCTTCGCAGCCTAAGGCGCTCTCGCTGCAAAAATCGCTCGTTCCCCGTCGGGGTGGGAGCCGACTGACCCGATGGGCCGGCCGTCGCTCAGCCCTCCAAGATGGGGGCTTTCCACACCCGCATCGAGGTTGATCGCCCTCGAGCGAACCGTCGAAACAAAGTAAGTGGGGGTCAGCTCCGAAAAGCTGACCCCCACTTGTTGTACTCACTGTCTCACGGGCCTACGACCCGCACCCGTTTAGCCAGAAATCTTGGCGAACTGGTACTTGGTGAGGCTGTCGTCAATCTGGCTGTCGTCGCCGTACTCCTGGATCGCGAATGATGCCTCGGTGGGCTCACCTGCGGGACCAAACGTGAACGGACCGGCGATGCCGTCGTAGTCAATGTCGGTGCCAGCTTTGATCTTTTCGACACAGTCGGCGAAGGTCGTGCACTTCTCGCCGCCCTCGGTCACACCGTTGATCTCGTTGGCGATCGCAACCGGGTCGTCCGACTTGGCAACCTCAGCGGCCAACGCCGTGATCATCACCGCGTCGTAGGACTCGGGGCCGTAGGTGAAGTCGGTCAGGGCTGGATCGACCTTGAGCAGACGGTCGCGGAACTCGTCGGTCAGCTCTGCCATCGGCAGGGTGCCCTTCATACCCGCAAGCTCACCGCCGGGGAAGTTCTCGCCCAGGGCGTTCCCGATGTTGCCGTCCGTGCCGTACACGATCTTGGCGTCGGGACCGATTCCCTTGGTGATCATTTCCTTGAGGATCTGCTCTGATTCAGCGAAACCAACAACGACGTAAGCGTCAGCGTCAGCGGATGTCATCTCGTCGACCTCAGCCGCGAACTCACTTGCGTTCGGGTCGTACAGCAAGGTCTGCACATCTACACCAGCCTCGTCGAGCGGGGTTTGGGTGTAGCGCAGCAGGCCTTCACCGTACGGGTCTTGACGAGCGATGATGAACACCGACTCTGCACCCTCGGCGATCAGCGCGTCTGCCAGCACTCGACCCTGCAGCACGTCGGACGGGGCGGTACGGAAGTACATACCGTTGTCCTTGTAGCAGGTGAAGTCCGGCGACGTGTTGGCCGGCGAGAACTGAATCACGTTGGCCGAGGTGATCTGGTCGATCACCGTGAACGACACACCGGACGACGCAGCACCGATGATGGCGTCGACGCCGTCAGCCAAGTGCTTCGTTGCGGTGGTCTTGGCGATTTCGGTGTTGGTGTCACCGGAGTCACCTTGGGCAATCTCTACGTCCTTGCCGAGCACTCCACCGGCGGCGTTGATCTCTTCAACGGCAAGTTCGGTGCCAGCAAACTCTGGTGGGCCAAGAAAGGCGAGGTCGCCCGTTTCGGGAAGCAGGGTCCCGATCTTGAGAACGCCGTCGCCGCCACCCTCGGTCGGTGCCGGCGGCTCGGCAGGCGTGCAGTCATCCGGAGCCGCAACGTCGTCGGTCGAGTCGGTCATCTCTCCGTCAGCTGAGGTTTGGTCCGTCTCCGCTGACGTCTGGTCGGACGTTCCTTCTTCGGTCGTTTCGTCGGTTTTGACGTCGTCTCCGCTGTCGTCGTCATCGTCTGAAGAGCAAGCCGCCATGACCAGCATCAAGACGAACATCATTCCGAGGAGTCGATAGACCCAGTTGCTTGTACGCATGCGCATCCCTTTCATGCAAGTCGAGGCGCCCCGTCCATAAGGAGCAAACAGCCCAACCTGGGGTCTTCTTACCAAAGAATTCACCAGAGCGAAAGATGACATGGCGCGGCGAAACCGATGACAACCCCTACCAGCAGCGCGCCACCTGAAGGGTTCCTGAAGAGACAAACCCGTTCAGGACGGTCTTCAGGTTTGTTTCAGGGAGCTTTCGGCATCCTGTCCACATCGACGATGAGAGGACAAAGAGATGTCGTCAACACTGAGTCACCACCAACGCATCGGCAACGCCCTCTGGGAGCCGGCACGACCAGCGGCCCGCAACCCCCGACGCAACGACACCCCAGTCGCGCCGGGCGCTTGGGAACGGACGTCCCGCCCGGCGTCAGCGGATGCGATCCATGCGGCACCGACCGCCCCGGCCAGGATCGCCAACTTCGTCGGGCCGGCAACCGATGCGGGCGTCCGACCCGCCGTCCCGTCACGAACCCGCCCAGCGAACCGGACCCAACGCATTCCGGGGGCAGCACCCCGAGGTGTCTCGGCCGCCGCCGCTAAACGTGCCCGTGCACACAACCGCCGCATTGCGTTGGTGGCACTTGGCAGCACAGGCGCCTTCTTTTCGCTCTTCGCCTCGATGGCTCTGCAGTAGCCCGAGCCGAACCGTTCCGACCTCTACAGAGGTCATCGATCCCAAACCGAAGTCCCCGACTTCAGAAGGAAGAAACACCGATGAAAGCTCCCGTAACCAAGCAGAAACTGGCAGCCGCTGGAGTCGCGGCGATCGTCGCCCTCGGCGCCGGTGC
Source organism: Acidimicrobiia bacterium (assembly GCA_018003035.1). GTDB lineage: Bacteria > Actinomycetota > Acidimicrobiia > IMCC26256 > JAGNEX01 > JAGNEX01. The sequence goes on along the minus strand of JAGNEX010000061.1, from coordinate 540 downwards.
AACTGCGGTGACCGCAACCTTGGGTGCCGCCGATCGACAGGCCGACGGTGAGACCACGTCTACGACGGTCGCTGCCTCGTCAGGATCGACGAACACCGATCCGACCACCGACACCCCTGGTGGTACCGGTACCCCGACCGACAACGACAAGGCCCAGCAGGGCGACTCGGATGATGGGGCCGGCGCCAAACCGTGCGACGCCCAAGGTTGGGGCGATCGTGCACAGATGCCAGACGGATCATCTGGCGAGATGCGCGACTACGACAGCGACGACGACGGCGACCGTGCCCGTTACCACGACGACGACAACGACGGTGACCGTTCCGGCGACCGCGATGGCGACGACGACGGTGACCGAGACGGCGATGGCACCGACGCGGGCGACCGAGACGACGAAGCGGACGCGACGAACGCCGGCGGGAAAGCCGACCGTGCGTTCGACAAGGACTCTGACGAGAACACCTCGGCCAAGGACGACGCAGTCCGGACCGGCCAAACCGACACCGAGGACCACAGGAAGGGTTGTGGACCCGAAGGTAT
>JAGNEX010000060.1 GCA_018003035.1 Acidimicrobiia bacterium | reverse complement strand
GCTAGGCCGGTCAGGAGAACCTCGCCGAGAAGTGATGCAGGTGTCTACTCCGACACTGATCGCCGGGCCGATGCTCGTGCTAGGCCGCGGTTGGGGCGCAAACCCTATGTTTGTGCAGGCCCAACCTTTGACTCCCAGCCCAATGTTTTGTGCTGGCCGAATCTCTCACGGGCGGCCCGATGTTTGTCCGTGCTGGCGGCGCCGGCCCCATAGCGGAGAGGAACGCGGCGCCTGGAGGAACGCGACGGCTGGAGGAGCTCGGCGCCGGGCCGACCTCGGTCACTTTGCCTAGTTCGGCGACCAAGACCGGTGTTGGTTCCGCAGATTGCCTGCGGTCAGACCCCGGTCGGCGCCAGGCGGGAGGACGTGCCGGTCGTCATGCCCAAACGATTCAGCAGGGCCATATCGTGATCTTCGCCAGGGTTGTCGGTGGTAAGCAGACGGTCTCCCCAAAAGATCGACGATGCTCCGGCGTGGAAACACAGTGCTTGCAGTTCGTCGCTCATCTCCGACCGCCCGGCGGACAGTCGAACGACTGACTTCGGCATCATGATCCGAGCAACAGCAATAGTCCGCACGATATCGAGGCCGTCGAGGTTCTCGACCCCATGCAGCGGGGTCCCGGCCACCTGGACGAGCAGGTTGATGGGCACGCTTTCGGGGTGCGGATTCTGGCGTGCAAGCTGGACCAGCAGGCCGGCGCGGTCATCCTCAGACTCCCCCATGCCGACGATCCCGCCGCAACACACCTGAATCCCGGCGTTCCGCACAGCGTCGAGAGTGTCGAGCCGGTCTTGATACGTGCGGGTCGTAATGATCGATGGGTAGAACTCTGGCGACGTGTCCAAATTGTGGTTGTAGAAGTCCAGCCCGGCCTGGGCCAGGCGGTCAGCCTGCGCCGGGGTGAGCATCCCCAACGTTGCGCAGGTTTCCATTCCAAGGGCACCTACCGCTTCGATGCGTTCAGCGACCGCGTCGACCTGTCTGTCGCTTGGCTCGCGCCAGGCCGCCCCCATACAAAACCGGGTTGATCCCGCCGCCTTAGCCTCCTGCGCCGCGGCGAGGATGTCCTCGACCGACATGAGCGGCTCGGGTCGCAGGTCCGTGTCTGCACCAGCCGCCTGTGGACAGTACGCGCAGTCCTCTGGACAGGCCCCTGTCTTGATGGACAACAACGCCGCGCTCTCCACGACGTGCGGGTCGAAGGCCTGTCGATGGACCTGTTGAGCGGCGAACAAAAGGTCATGGAACGGCCGCCGGAGGAGGCCAAGCGCCTCGGCAACGGTCCAGTCATATCGAGTTTCCAAGGTGAGGTCTGACACGGGCCGAGAGCCTATCGACGGAGGCCTGAGCCGCTCTCACACAACGAAGTCAGGCGGCCACATTCCCTGAGATCTCGGAATCATTATCGGGCGTCACCGGCGCCTCACCGCACCACGTCCGCCTGCCCACCTGCCAGGTAGATTGTCTCGATGGCCTATGAGATTGAACTTGCGGAGCGTCTACGCGAGCACCTGATCGGCATCGGCGACGTCATCGAGAGAAAGATGTTCGGTGGTTTGGCCTTCTTGCTCGGGGGCCACATGTGCGTCGTCGCGATGGGTGCCGGCGGGTTGATGGTCCGGGTCGATCCTGCGACGGCCGGTCAACTCATCGACACGTCGCCCGCTGAGCCCATGGTCATGCGAAACAGAGAAATGCGCGGCTGGCTGCGGATTCAAACCGCTGATGTTCCGACCGACGAGGACCTAGGGATGTGGGTTGCGCGCGCTGTCGATTACACCTTGAGCCTGCCGCCAAAGCAGCCAAAGCTGCCGAAGCGCTGACAACGTCAACCGCTTGGTCAGCTCCAGCGTCACGCGCTTTTGACTTTGGTCGCCTGCGATACGTGAAAAACTCAGGTGATGGCGAAAGAACGCAAGGCGTCCTCATCAAGTGATATCCCGTTCGCAGACAACCTGGTCTGGAGCGTGCAGCAACTTAACGAGATGCGGGCCTTGCTGCTTGCCGAAGCCGCTGAGCTGCCCGATACGTTGATGCAGCTCAGGGATTTGCCCGGCGATCTGCGCACCATGGCGGTGCAGCTTGAACGCGCCACCAAGGGACTCGAAGCGTTCATCCAGCTTGCATCTGCGATGACCGATGCGGCCCAGTTGATGTTGGATGCCCGGTCGAACCTGTTCGGCATCATCGAAACGCAAACGAACCGGCTGAGCCGCGGGGAAGAACTCTCAAGAGAGATGCTCGCCGATCTCCGAACGGCGGCGCAGCGCATTCCTGACCCCACCCGGCTGATCCCTTGGATGAATAAGTCCGAAGAAGCCGAGTAGCGCCATCCCCCCAGACTTTGCGCCAGGGCTGGCCGATCCAGTGTTCGCCCTATCCTCAACGAGCCATCGATCGACGGCCGATGCTCATTTCGTCAACAGTGCCCAGCCTTCCTTGACGCTTCGCGCCCGCGGTGTGAGCCTCAAAAGAGGTCGAACCACCGAGAGAATGAGGACGATCCTATGTTGAACGCACTACTTTGGATTGCAGCCGTAGTACTCGCCATCTTTGGGATTATGAACCTGTTCGATGGTGCAATTTTGTGGGGTGTCGTGTTACTCCTCTTTGCGGCATTGATCGGTCCAGGAGGCTCCGTTTACGTTCGAAGATAACCGTTCCATCGGGCCCGAACTCCCGCACCGGGATGGGCGATTCGAGTGCCCGAGACGCAGGCGCGCCTGCGCCTGCGCTCTGGCGTTAGCATCGCGACGTGCATCGAATCTTTACGACAAGCGTGGCCTCCGTGTACCCGCTCTACCTGGCCAAGGTGGAGCGGAAGGGGCGAACGAAAGCCGAGTTGGACCAGGTCATCGGGTGGCTTACCGGCTTTGATGGGCGCGTGCTGCAAGGCTTGCTGGACGCAGGTGTCGATTTCCAGACGTTCTTCTCGGAAGCGACCTTGAACGCGCGAGCGAAGAACATCACGGGAGTGGTGTGCGGTATCCGGGTAGAGGAAGTCGAAGACCCCCTCATGCAGAAGATCCGATATCTCGACAAGCTGGTCGATGAGCTCGCCAAAGGCAGGCCGATCGATAAGGTGTTGGACCGCTAGATGTACTGCCCATTGAGGTTGTGCGCGTGGGGTGATGTCGACGCAAAGGCGCAAGAGACCAACGGGCCACCGCGGCTGGCGCCCAGCAATCAATAGTCGTCCCCACTACTTCATCTGATAGCTTTTTGTTTGCTTTCATCCCGGCAGCCTACCGAGGAGCAACGATGAAGCAGATGAGCGAACCGCGGCGGTCGAATGAACGGGTGGTGTTTCTTCCCCAGTTGTTGGTGAAGCAAAAGCTGACCCTGATGGTCAACCGCTTCGAGGTCATCGAACCTGGGGAGAATCGTCTGGTCGCCTTTGCCGAACAGAAGCGACTGAAGCTCAAAGAAGAAGTCACCTTTTCGCGGGACGCTAAAAAGTCACGCGTATTGTTTTCGATGAAGTCTCGTGGCGTCCTTGACTCGACGTCTCGGACCGACATTCTGGACGCGTCCGGTAATGCAATGGCGTCCATTCAGATGAAGTTGACCGCCAGCATCGTCCGATCGACGTGGCATTTGCAGTATGGAGGCCGGACTGCAATTGGCCAGGAACGGAGCCTGATCCGCGGCCTTCTGCGCAGGTTTTTCGACGTGGCACTGGCCTACCATTTCGATTTTACCGACACCGAGACGGGCGAAACGGTGCTTTCCGTCGACCGTAAACGTTCGCTAGCGGACCTGTACGCGGTTGAGGTATACGACCCTCAGCTCGACTACCGAGTCGCCGCATCGGTGGCCGTAGCACTCGACATCTTCGAGAACCGCTAGCGAACCGCCCCGCCACAAGCACCTCGGGTCGACCCCTGGAAACCTTGGCCGGTTGCGTTAACGAAAATTCCTGGATTTGAGGGCCTCTTGGTATCGAGATTTGTCTTTGATCTGGGCGGGATGCCAGGAACGGAATCGATAGGCCATTAGGTTGACCACACGGTCTTGGCGTTCAACCATCCCTTGGACGATCAACATCGTCGAATCGCGAGCGACCTTGCGATATCTCTTCCAGACTGCCTCTACGCAAATAACGTTTGAAAGGCCAGTCTCATCTTCCAGAGAAAGGAAGACGACGCCGCCGGCGGTCGAAGGTCGCTGGCGATGGGTCACCACACCGGCTATTTGAATGATCGACTTATCTCGCTGCGCTTTCAGCGCCGAACTGGCGATGATCCCCGCTTCATCCAACTCTGCACGGACCAGTCCCACAGGGTGCGCCCCTAACGCCATACCGATCGACCATAGGTCTGCAGTGATCTCTTCGAACTCGTCCATACCGGGGAGCTGCGGAGCACCCAAACCCTGGACGAGCCCAGGGAACTTGTCAGGGCTGGCATCTCTCAGAGCGCCGCTAGCCCACAAACCTTCCCTACGAGACAGGCCAAAACTGGCCAATGCGCCCGCCGTCGACAGCGCCTCGAGCTCGGGTACGCGCAGACGACAGCGGCGCGCTAAGTCTTCTACGTCCTTGAATGGCTCGATACGGCGTTGCTCAACGATTCGCTCCGCGCCTCTACGGGAAAGGTTGCGCACCTCGCCCAACCCCACCCGGACCGCATGGGTCGATGGGTCTGCCAGCCAGCCGTTTTCCGGGTGTCCAACGGGATCTGCTGTTGGCCTTGGTTCAAGCGTCGAATCGATCTCTGAGGTGAATACGTCAGGTGGATGGACCATCACCCCATGACGTTTGCCGTCATGCACAATCGAGTTGGGACTATAAAAACCCATCGGCTGGGAATTTAACAATGCACAGACAAACGCTGCCGGATAATGCAGCTTTACCCAACTAGATGAGTACACCAGATACGCAAAGCTGACCGAATGACTTTCAGGAAAACCAAAGTCAGAAAATGCTTCCATCTTCTGGGCGATCTGGTCGGCTACGTCACCGATGATCCCGCGTTCTGCCATCCCGGTCAGAAGGCGCTCGCGCATCACCGCCATACGTTCACGTGAGCGCTTAGATCCCATCGCCTGACGCAGCTGATCGGCCTCAGCCCCGCTGAAACCAGCAACATCGATTGCCATCTGCATGAGTTGCTCTTGAAAGATCGGTACTCCCAAGGTTTTGCGCAGCGACGGCTCGAGTAGCGGGTGGAGGAAGGTCACTTCTTCTTTCCCGTTACGCCGCCGCAGATAAGGATGCACTGATTGGCCTTGGATCGGCCCCGGTCTGATCAGTGCAACCTCGACGACCAGATCGTAAAAACATCGCGGCGCCAGGCGCGGCAGCGTCTGCATCTGAGCTCGCGACTCGACCTGAAACACACCGACGGTGTCTGCCCTGCACAGCAGTTCGTACACCTCGTCTTCTTGTGGGATGACCGCCAGATCGACCGTTATCCCATTGTGTTCTTGGATCAGATCGACCGCGCGGTGAAGCATCGTCAACATGCCAAGGCCGAGCAGGTCGAACTTGACCAGGCCCGCCGCGGCGCAGTCATCCTTGTCCCATTGGAGAACTGACCGATTTTCCATACGCGCCCACTCGACCGGCACATACTCGACGATCGGGCGATCGGCCATCACCATTCCCCCCGAATGAATCCCCAGATGCCGAGGAAACCCTTCCACCTGTTCGGCCAGAGACCTGACGAGTTCGGGAATGTTTGGGCCGGTGTCGTCCTCAGAACCGGCTTGGGACCGGGTTTCAGGCCGAGATACGGATCCTGTCCCTACCCTGGCCTCTGTCCCTGTCCTGGCCTCTGCACCTGCCCCGCTCTCTGCCCCCGTAGGAATCTTCGGAGTTACGAGATCAAGACGACGCTGCTTCTGCGCTTCCTTGACAGGCTCGACAGCAGGCACGACGGATGCATCTGAAGCTGTCTTCTTCCGTCGCCCTCTTGGCCCCCAGTGATGATCGACCTGTTTACTCAACGCGTCGGCTTGCCCCGGCGTGAAGCCATAGGCCTTAGCCATCTCGCGCATCGAGGACTTTGGGCGATAGGTAATGACGTTGGCGACTTGGGCGGCATGTCGACGATCAAACCGCTCATAGAGGTACTGGATCACCTCTTCTCGACGTTGGTGCTCGATATCAATGTCGATATCGGGTGGCCCGTCTCGTTCGGGCGATAGGAATCGTTCGAACAGCAGCCCAAGCCCGACGGCATCCGCTTTGGTGATTCCGAGGGCGTAGCAAACCGCCGAGTTGGCAGCGCTCCCCCTCCCCTGGCAGTAGATGTTGTGATCGATGCAGAACTTGACGATGTCGTGCACCAACAAGAAGTACCCAGGAAACCCCAGCAGCTCGATGACGTTGAGCTCATGGGCGATCTGATCACGCGCCTTTAGGTGGTGCGGATGTTCCGGCGGATAACGATGTGCGGACCCGCGATCGACCAGTACTCGCAGCCAACTCATCTCATCATGGCCCGGGGGGACCGGATAGTCCGGCAAGTTCGGAGCTGCATTGCGCAGCGGAAAGGCCAGTTGGTCAGCAATCTCGGCGGTGATCTCGACCGCTCCGGGATACTCGGCGAATCGTCGCGCTTGCTCTGCAGGGCTCCGCAGGTGAGCAAGCGGGCTGGCCGGCAGCCACCCTTGGAGCGCGTCGAGCGACCGTCGAGCTCGAACGGCCGCAAGCGCCTGAGCTAACGGCTGCTGGTCGATCGTGGCGTAGTGCACGTTGTTGGTGGCTACCACCGCCACGTTGGCGCTGCTTGCAAGTTCGGCGAGGCCAAGGTTGCGCTGCTGGTCGTCGGGGTGGCCGTGGTCCCACAATTCAACGAGAACCCGCTCTCGGCCAAAGGCGTCGACGAGCAGATCGAGTTCACGGCGGGCGGCCGTTTGTCCTTCGGTCATGAGGGCGAGCGGAACGGGACCTTTCCGACATCCGGTCAGGACAAACCATGAGTCGTTCAACACGGTTGCTCCAGCACCGTGAATCGGCGCCCTGGCAGCCTCAGCCAACCCTTCGATGGTGAAGACCGGCCGTTGTTTGTGCCCCGCAAGCTGGCCATCGCTGATGGCTCGAGCCAGCCGGGCATAGCCGTGCGCGCCTTCGGCCAGGAGGACGATATGCCTGCCCAGCGGGTCCGGCAGAGACGCATCCAGGTTGGGTTTGAAGCGAGCGCGGGAGTCGAGCGGCGGTGGACGCAACGTCAGTTCGGCCCCGAACACGGTGGGCAGGTTGACATCTTTCGCTGCGGACGCAAAGCGCACTGCTCCATACAGACCGTCGTGATCGGTGATCGCCAGGGAGGAGAGCCCAAGTTCCGCTGCTTGAACGACCAGATCTTCAGGATGAGACGCGCCATCTAAGAATGAGAAGTTGGAGTGGCAGTGGAGCTCGGCGTAACGGTCGCTGAGTCCTGACCTCCTCGAGTTGGAACCTCGCGTCATACCCAGGAACGCTATCGAACAACTGTTCGCCCTGTCGGCTCGTTCAGTGCTCCGCGCTGGAGTGTCCAGGACTTGGCCGATCACAGCGGGTCAAGTTCAGCGCCGTTTCGGGCCTGATACAACGCAAATGACCCCGCAGGTCAACCGCCGTGCACATCGCCGTGAACGCGTTGACTCGACGTCGGCCTACACCTACGTTCGTCTTGTGGACTAGTCACGACTCCAATGGCCGCCTTGTCCCGTGTTCTTTGCGACCATCCTTCAACGACGCAGGAGAACATCATGACCGACCGTCAACTCAGGGAAGGCGCCCCGCGCAGCCAAGCCCCTCCCAGCAGTACCCGGGCCAGACCTTCTGTCAGCAAGCAGCCCGCGACCGGTCAAAGGGCCCCTTCGTCGGGCGCGACCAGACAGGACCGGCCGAGGGTCAACGCGGCCGCGAGTCGTTCGTCCGGGGCGGTCCGCCAGCCAGACACCAACCAGCCAGACAGCAACCAGCCAGATCCCAGCCAGTTAGGTCCAAACCAGCCGAGTACCAGGTCGGCAAATGCCGACCTGGCCGATGCGCCGGTCGATCGGCAGGCCGTGGCGTCACTTGTCCTTGCGATCATTTGGGCGTTCGGCGTCGGTTCGGTCGCAGCGATCTACATCGGGTGGTCTGCACGCCGAGAAATCGCCGCATCAGGCGGCAAAGAAGGTGGCGACACGCTCGCTGTAGCCGGGATCGCCTTGGGGTGGATCGGCGTAGGCGTTGCCGTTCTTCTACTGATCGAGAGCATCGCCGGTTAGATCGTCCGAGGTCGGGGTGCGCCCGCCGGGAGCGATCAGAGGATTTGCGAGAGGAACTGCCGAGTTCGCTCTTCTTGCGGATCGGTGAAGAAGTGTTCAGGAGTACCGACTTCGACGATACAGCCGTCGGCCATGAACACCACCCTGTCGGCAACCTCGCGGGCGAAACCCATCTCGTGGGTAACCACGACCATTGTCATCCCGGTTTCGGCAAGCGCTTTCATGGTGTCTAACACCTCGTTGATCATCTCGGGGTCGAGGGCCGAGGTCGGTTCGTCGAACAGCATCACCTTGGGTTCCATCGCTAGCGCACGGGCGATGGCTACGCGCTGCTGTTGGCCGCCGGAGAGCTGCGACGGGTATTTACCGGCCTGTTCGGGGATGCGAACCTTCTCAAGCAGCAACATTGCATTGGCTTCGGCATCGACGCGGTCGATGTGACGAACCTGTTTGGGCGCCAGGGTGATGTTGTCGAGGACGGTCAGTTCCGGGAAGAGATTGAAACTCTGAAAGACCATGCCGGTCTCCCGCCTGATCGCAGCAATGTTCTCAACGTTGTGGGTCAGTTCTGTGCCGTCAACGATGATGCGGCCGCTGTCATGTTCCTCAAGGCGATTGACGCAGCGGATCAAAGTCGACTTACCGCTCCCTGAGGGGCCGATGATGACCAGGACTTCGCCGCGGGCCACCCGCAGATTGATGTCGCGTAACACCTGGAACGAGCCGAAGGATTTATTGACGTTTTCGATGATGACGATCGGCTCGCCGGGCACCTTGGTCGCGTCCGAGAACGCTGTCGACGACCCAGCGAAGCCGCCATCGGCAACTTGAGGATCGGCGTCATCTGCTTTGCGCATCGAGTCACCGTTCATGTCGCTCCAATGGGCCGGAAGAGCTGGGCTGTTGCACAGTCCCCATTCTGCCGCCTTCGTCGGTGCCGACGACGGGAGAACGCAAACGCGAAGCAGTGTCGGTCGGACGGAGACCCGCCGGCACGCATCTGCAACTGAGTCGAGCCGGGTCCGGCGCCGTGAGCGCGATGACTATCGAATCGTTAAGCCTTCACCGGGCCAAGCCGTCAACCGGTCTCCAACTTATAGCGCTTAAGACACTTCCGGCCTGTCGCCTGTGGTCGTATCAGTGACACACGTTGTCCAGATCGTTTGCTCCCACATACAACAGCCACACGTTCTCGAAAGAGATCGAGTATTGACCCCGCCTTTTCTTTGTTCACACTTCTTCAACTCCCCCACAAGAGTGCGCTTCCCGTCCCCGCACGAATATTCGCTTGTGTGATATTTGCAACTTCAACCCTTCGGTTGGAGGCACGAACCGTCCCCTTTAAGCATCACTACATGACGTTAGAGCACTTTTGCAACAATTGGCAGGGGAAGAATCCCACCCGCCCCAAAAGTTTGCAGATCTGCCGAACCGTCTACCCAACGCAACATCGAGCGCAGCTCTTTTCGCTAAACACCGAAATGTCGTTCGTCCTCATTGGGCGTATGTCGCCGATCTGAAAGCACGCATCATGTACAAGCTCAAGGGATCTCTCCTTCGTCCTTATCTGGTCCTTCTCGGCGGATTCTTGGTAACCCTGGTGGCGCTCGCAGTCGTCGCCTCTTCTGCAATGGCCGCAAAACCTTCGCCGCCACCTCCGCCTCCTGGCCAGCCACAGTCGATCGCTGCGGCAAACCCGGACGATTCCTCTAGCGGTCCCGTCACCACCACGACGACACGGCCACCTGCAACCACGACGACCCAAGCAGGCGGCACGACCACGACCAAACCGCGTGGCACGACCACAACCACCCGACCCGGAACAACCACAACCACCCGACCGGGCGCGACCACGACGACACGGCCACCTACAACCACGACGACCCAAGCAGGCGGCACGACCACGACCAAACCGCGTGGCACGACCACAACCACCCGACCCGAAACAACCACAACCACCCGACCCGGCGCGACCACGACGACACGGCCACCTACAACCACGACAACCCGGCCGGGCGCGACCACAACCACCCGGCCGTGCGCAACCACCACAACCCGACCCGGACACGGCACCACAACCACCCAACCCTGCGGAACAACCACCACAACCCGACCAGGCACCACCACAACCACCCGACCCGGAACAACCACCACCACCCGGCCGTGCGCAACCACCACAACCCGACCCGGACACGGCACCACAACCACCCAACCCTGCGGAACAACCACCACAACCCGACCCGGCACCACCACA
>JAGNEX010000059.1 GCA_018003035.1 Acidimicrobiia bacterium | reverse complement strand
GCCGCCGTCTTCCAACGGGACGGCCAGGCGGCTTGGAATGTCCAGACACCCCTGCCAGGAGCGTTCCTGATCGGCGACGAAACCGGCCAAGCAGCCTTCGGTGGAAGCGACATCCTCGCGTCGTCGCTAGGCGATCCGACCGTGTCGATCTACCGGTTCAGCGGCACCGCCTGGAACAAGGTGAGTGACATCAACCTCGTGACGTCGCTTGGTCTTGTCGCCCAACCCGGGGCCAGCATCGACGGCATCTCGGCCGACGGCGGCACCGCCACGGTCACCGTCACCAACGGCACCGAGAGCCGGCAAGTGGTGATCACCCGCAACGGAGAAGGCGTCTGGGCGGCGAGCGACGCGTTCCCGGTCATGTCCGGCGCCCGACTCTCGGGCGGCGCGATCGCCGGGATGCGCGGCGCCTGGGTGGAAGTGACATGGCGCCAATGGGGCGCATGGCAAAGCGCCAGACTGGCCACCGGCAACCTGCGCGACATCGACGGACCGTGGATCGCAATGACCTCCGCGGGAATCGACGAGATCTGGCACCTCACTAACGGCCGGTGGGAGCGCAGCCAGCAGCTCGGCCCCCGAAGCGAGGGAATGCTGCTTGACGGAAACCAGCTGGTCCGCTCAACCGGCGACGGCGTCACCGAAACATGGGTCCTCGAGGGCAACACCTGGCAACTTGCCAACACCCAGACGATCAACTGGGGAGCGGTCACCCACTTCGAGAGTGGTGGGCTGCTCGTCCAAACCACCCCGGCTGGCCAGGTCAGCCCCTCCGCCGGATCCTTCTACGAACAAGGCGCAGACGGCACCTGGATCTGGCGCTACAGCGACCAACGTCTCGCCGGGCCGCCGCGAACCTCCAACCCGTCCATCAACGCCGACTGGATCTTGGGTGTTGACGTGGTGAGGCCGCAACGTGCGGCGTACTCCCGTAACCCCGACTTCAGTCCTCCGACCACCCTTCCGACGACGACCCTTCCCACGACGACCACGCGGCCGACCTCCACGACGACGTCGGCCTCCGGCGTTCCAACGACCACTCGCCCGTCGAGTTCCACGATCCCGCCCACCTCGACAACGACCCGGCCCACCTCGACCACGACATGGCCGCCGGGCACCTCTACAACGACACGCCCGTCATCGACGAACGCTTCGTGTGCGGGGATCACCAGCCTGGACGCCCAAGGATCGTTCGTCCCGTCGGCTTCATGGTCGGTGCTGCCGCAGTACCTCAACCAGAGCGACGAAACGGCACGGATGGTCGCTACCCACCTCACTTGCCAAAGTGGTCGCGTGAACGAATCGGCCGCGACGGTGGTCTTTAAGTTCCAGAATCTCAAGTTCACTGCGAACGACTTCACGCGGGTCGAGAGTCGCTTTGGCGAAACCGTGGTTTCGGGCACCGGAACCATCGGAGGCGACAGCACGCTTTACCGATTTGAACTGACCATCCGCGACAAGTCAGACACGAGAGACGCAACCGACTACTACAAGATCAAGCTCTTCGCTCCAGGCCAGACAACGCCAACGGTCGTCGTGAAAGGCCCCGTGAGAGGCCACAAAATCACGACCGAAGGGTCCGGCGCCGCCGTGTCCTAGACGCTGGGCAGGCTTGAAGTCGACCGGCCGAATCTCAAATGAATGTGATGACTTCTTGGGAGTCTCGTTGATGCTCAAACGACACGAGATGCCCACCGGATAAAGTGCAAACAACCCGCCGAGTGGTTGAGAGGGGTCCCTGCACAGGGACCCCTCTTGCTTTGTCCAACGAGACAGCGACAACGCCATCGGACGAGCAACTCAGACAGGATCCGGCAGACGGCGAGTGCAGGTTCGTGCCCTGGCTGCGGCGGGACGTACGAACCGCAGGATGGGTTGCCGGACGAGCCCGAGTGAAGGCCGACCGATGCGTTCCCTAACACTTCCGGCTTGCTCGCGGTCCGACACCGCCGCCAAGAGGGTCGGGAATGTTGGGACGGTGACCCCCAAATGCACCCGCAACGAACTAAACGGTTGCTCCCAAAGAAATACGGCTTTAGCGTCAATTATTCAGTGGTTGACACCGTCAGGTGCACCCGCACATAACGAACAAAGGAACGAACATGGGCACCGAGGTACCCCCTTCGCCCGCCGGATCGTCCTCCCACCGATTTCACCCAACTTCTTCTCGCATTGTCGTCGCCGTGTTAGCGATGTTCACCCTGGTTGCTTTACTCGCAGGTTGCGACGATGGCAATGACGACGCGTCCGTCTCCGCTTCGACGCGGGCCACCACAACGTCCGTCCCATCGACCGCTACGTCAGCCGTGCCGGGGACGACACAGGTCGACCCAGCAATGCCCACAAACGCAACGTCAACGACCAAGGCCACGGTCGGCACAGGCCAATCGGCGACCTCGCTCACCGATGACGAAGCCGAAGAAGGCAGTCATACCGCATCCAGCGCCTCCACGGTCCCCGCGGGAACCGGGAGTTCCACGCCACGCTCGACGTCTAAATCCACGACTCCGGCAACGACCAAAACAAGCACCCCCGCCTGTGACGCCGCTGGCTTTGCGACCACCAACATCGACGTCCGCCACGACCCAGAACCCGGCACGACCGAAGGTCTATTGCTCCAATCGGTACGGACCGGCTCGACCGACTGTTACGAGCGCGTTGTGTGGGACTTCGGGGAAGGTGCGCCCGCGTGGTTCTACCTGACCCGTTACGTCGATTCGGACGGCGAGTTCGTCATGGGCCAGGCAGACCCGCCCGAGGCTCCCATGGCCCACGTCGACGGCGAAGCTTTCCTCGAGGTCATCATGCAAGCGTCGTCAGTCGACTTCGATCTGCCCGGCGGACCCGACTTCATCGTCGACGGCGAGCCAGCCGTTACCGGGGTTTCATCGATCATTGACCTCGTTCGGATCGATGACTTCGAAGGGCAGATGACCTGGATCGTCGGCCTTGATGACGAGCACCCGTACCGGATCTTCACGCTCAAGAATCCGTCGCGTCTTGTGCTCGACTTCTATACCGGCGGCTGACCCTCAAGCGGCCGAACCGCCCGGAGGAACACAGGAGTGTCCCCCGGGGCGGGGCCGACCGGACAAAAACTGTGGCGGGGGTTAGCCCCTGCCTGGGGCGTCCTGTGCCGAGGGCATCGTCGGTCGCAACGAAGGAACGACCGCTCCCGCGACGGCGCGGGCTCCGGCCTTGACCATGTCCCAAACATCGAACGAGTCGCGCCACAAGGTGATCTTGCCGTCAAGCACCTCGAAGCGGCCCCAGACCCAGAACTGGGACCTGAAACGTCCCCAGATGATTGCGTCGGTTCGTTCGGTCAGTACGGTCGACCCGTCAGCTGAGATCGCGTGAAACACGACCTCGAACTTGATGCCCCGACGCTCCAACCCGGCTAGTGCCGAACGCACCCGCTTGCCGCGGACCGTCGGAAGGCCGACATTGATCCACTCGACATCGTCGGCAAGGAGGCTGTTCACCGTTACCAGGTCGTCTGCGGCCAGCGCATACAGGAACGTGGTGACGACCTCGGAGGGCGTCAAGTTCTCGAACACTTGGGCTGCGTCAGCAGCTCTGACACCAGCGGTTGCCGTGGCAGCCGAACGTAGCTCGGCGGACGCGCCGTCGGTTGGAAGATTCTCACTAGTCATTGCGGCAATCTACCGCCCAAAGCAGTCGTACCAGCCCGCGGGGTTGTGACCCTGCGTACCCATGCCCCCCGGCTGCGTGCACGCAGCACGGTGGCGCGGCCGTCGTTGCCCCAGCCCTGACCCAAGTGCCGACCTCACCCAGCATTCAATGGTTCGTTCGGTCGCCGCACGCTTCAAAGCGACGGTGCACCCAGACGGGTCCTACCCCGCCATCCGCCCCGAGTTGGACGTTCGCTGGCGAACGCTCGGTCTAGCGGATCATCTGATCGACCGGCGCGAAGTCGTCGCGCAGCGTGGGCTCGCCATCGATCCACGTGGCCGTTTCTTCTTCGCTCATGATGCGCCCGTCTTCGCCATCGACTGTAAGACCCGGTATCGGGTCCGCAGACCCAACCAGAATGATGTTGGTGTCGCGGCCCTCTTGAATGCCGTCAGGCGACACGATGACGGTGACGTGGCCAAAAACCTTCTGGATGCTGGCTGCCTCCGCTCGAGCGAACCGCGCCGTCCCACTGTCGATCAGGTTCATCGCATAGATCCCGCCAGGGCGCAGCACGCGGCGAATCTCGGTGAGCATCTCGACGGTCGTCAGGTGCCAGGGCACCGAACTTCCGCCGAACGCATCCCCGACGACGGCGTCGTACCGCTCGTCGGAAGAGTCCGCGACCAGCAGGCGGGCGTCACCAACTTTGACCGACAGGCTGGAAGACGTCACAAGTTCCAGCTCGTTCTTGTTGATGTCGACCAGTTCGTCATCGATCTCAAAGACGGTCTCGGTGCCACCAGGTTCCACCGCCTGGCGGTAGCGCGGAAGCCCAAAGGACCCACCACCGAGATACAAGGTGTCGATCGGCCCCGACGTCGCCGTCCCGAGCACCTGTGCCAGCAAGCGGATGTAACGAATGTCGAGGTGCGTCGGATCGTCGGTATCGACGAACCCGTGCCGCATCCGATTCATGTACAAGCTGAGGTCGGTGGGGTCGTCGGCGGCAGCCACCACGTTGACGCAGGCGTACTCCGTCTCAAAATCGCAGACCCCAACCGGAGAGAAACCGAGCGCGAGTGCCGCGACCGACAGCATCGCGGTCCCCGGGCCGGGCCGCGTGCTACCGAAACGAAACAGGATCACCAGACCGAAAACGAGCGCGACGGCGCCGGTCAGCAGAATGGTGGTCGTCGACGGGAGCAAACGCACGACGACAAACCCGGTCAGGAACGTCCCCGCGAGCGCGCCGATGGTTGACGCCGCGCTCAGCCCGCCGACCACGCTTCCCGTGTTGGCGACGTCGCGCAGGCGCATCTTGGCCACGATCGGCGGCACGGACGACAACGCAGCCGACGGCAACAAGAAGCCAAATGCCGTCAACATGACGATGGCTTCCGGTCCGCTCCCCAAGTTGGGGCCGAACGCCGTGACGATCGGCAGAGAAATCCAGGTGAGGAGGCCTCCTGCGACGAACGCGATGCCGAGCAGCTGCCCAGGCGCATGCCGGTCCGCCAGCCACCCGCCGAGCCAGGCGCCGAAGGCGATGCCGGCCAGGATCACCCCGATGATGCCCGTAAAGGTGTCGAGCGAGACGCCGACATACGGGGCGAGCAACCGGCCCGCGACGATCTCGATGACCAGCACCAATGCCGAACTGGCCGCGACCAGAACGCGCGCCCACGTCAGGCTCAGTACTCCTGGGTCCCGTTCCACAGCAGCGAACTTGGTCGTCAGGTCCGAAAGCTACGCGTCATCTTGTGACGTTGCGGCGTCGTCGCCATGCTGGGATGGCCCATCTGCCGGTACGGCTCGTTCCGCTGCGGCCTTGAGCGCGTCGAGCGTCTCAGAGATGTTGACCTTGTTGCGCGCTTCCCGGTCCTTGACCCCAGAGATCAGCGCGCCGACCCACGTCAGCAACAAGCCTCTGCGGTCATCGCAGGACTCGGTGACGAGGGTGCCGCCGTCTTGCACCTCAAATGAATAGGACCACGTGGCGAACTTGATGGGGCCGGCCGTGGCGTTGAAGGCAAACTCGCGTCCGGGTTCTGCTTTGGTAACGACGCATTCGATCGCCCACTTCTTTGAGCCAAGCTTGTTGACCCCACGGAAATGCGCTCCAACAGCGGGACCCGTTGCGCCTTTGAGCCACTCAGCACGCTTGGTCTCTGGAGACCATTCACCCATGCGGGTGACGTCGCTGACCATGCTGTACAGGGTCAGGGGATCGGCGTTGATGACGCGACTGACTTCAACGAAATTTGCCATTTCGGGACCCTAACCGCTTCCTGCCGACCCGATGAAGTCAAAGCGGCCTGGTCCACCGTTCCACCAGCCTTGCGGCCTGCGCACAGCAGAACGCCGAGCGTCTCGTGCTCGCACAAACTCAGGCGTCTAGCATCGGACGCGGCAATGCCACGGCACTTGATTCAGATCGGTCTGGGCCTATCTGTCCATTTCCGTGGGTCCGTCGTCGCAACTGTGGGAGCAATCGTGCGAATCCGAACTCTTGGCCTCTTCTTGTTAGTCCTCGCCCTGCTCGTCAGCGCCTGCAGCGATAGCGACAGCGACGACAACGCTGATGACGGCGACACGACCACCACAGCTTCCGAAGCCTCTGACACGACGGTCGCAGAGGACTCCCGCAATACCCCTCCCGGCAATGCGGTCGGTACTCCCGACTGCCCGGCCGTTCCGCTGAAGCAGGAGGGTGTGTTGACCGTTGCCACCGGTGAGGCCGTGTACCCACCTTGGATGGAAGACGACAACCCCGGTTCCGGCGACGGATTCGAAAGTGCGCTGGTTTATGAGATCGCTGGACAACTCGGGCTCAGCGAGGTCGTCTGGGTTCGGACGGGCTTTGATGAAGCCATCACTGCAGGTAAGAAGGACTACGACTTCAACATTCAGCAGTACTCGATCACCGAAGACCGCGACAAGGTTGTCGACTTCTCCGATCCGTATTACACCGTTCAACAGGCCTTGATCGGGGTTGCCGACGGACCGCTGACCGACGCCAAGACCATCGCTGAACTTGCCGACTCCCAACTCGGAGCCGCTGTCGGCAGCACCAGCCTGGACTACATCGACAAGATCATCGCACCCAAAGAAGAGGCGATGGTCTACGACGACAACGCCGCCGCAGCTGCCGCGTTCGCCGCCAAACAGGTCGATGGCATCGTCGTCGACCTGCCGACGGCCTATTACCTGACTTCCGGAGAGATCCCCGACTCGACCATCATCGGCACCCTGCCAGAGGTGGAGGACAAGCCTGAGCAGTTGGGCATGCTGTTCGAAGAGGGAAGCCCCCTCGTTCCTTGCGTCAACGCGGCGCTCGACGAGCTCACCTCGAACGGCCAGCTCGACCTGTTGCAGACCCGCTGGCTGGCGCAAGACGGGGCAATCCCCGAGATCACCCAGTAAGTGCCTGGAAGTTCCGGTCAATCAAAACTCGGGGGCCCCGAGACGACGGGTTCGGCAGAGGCAGGGTCCTCGCCGGGCGGTTCGGGGCCACCGGCGAAACCGGTGCCAGGTTCGCGGCTCGGTGAGGGGGATGACCTGGACCGGCCCCAGAGCGACCCACGGCCTCTGCGCGCCGACGATCGACAGACGGAAGGATTCTGGGAGTCTCATCCGAGTCTGAAACCCACCCTGATCGCAGCGGTCTCTACCCTTATCGTCTTCGGAGCTGCCGCATGGCTGATCGTTTCGAGCCCGAACTGGCCGGCGGTGCGGGAACAATTCTTCAATGCCGACGACTTCGCGAAGTCGTGGCCCGACGTCGTTCGCGGCTTTTGGCGCAACCTCGAAATGTTCTTCTTTTCGATGGTTGCTATCCCGCCTTTGGCGCTCGCAATTGCTCTTGCGCGCAGTCTTCGCGGTCCCGCCTTTTATCCATTCCGCCTGTTGGCCACTGCGTTCACCGACGTTATGCGCGGGATTCCGCTGATCCTGCTGATCCTGTTGTTGGGCTTTGGGCTACCAGCGCTCCAGTTGCCCGGCCTGCCCAACTCGGGGATGTTTTGGGGTGTGGCAGCCCTGACGCTCAGTTACTCGGCGTATACGGCCGAAATCTTCCGGTCTGGGATCGATGCAGTCCCTGAGAGCCAGCGTGCATCGGCGCGCTCACTCGGCTTGTCGCAGCTCCAGGCGATGCGCTTTGCCATCCTCCCCCAAGCGGTCCGCAATGTGATCCCCGCGCTGATGAATACCGTGGTCAGCCTGCAAAAAGATGTGGCGCTCGTGTCGGTACTTGGGGTTCGCGACGCCGTCCGAGAAGCGCAGATCTACACATCTCGGACCTTCAATTACACCTCGTACATAGCGGCGACCGTGCTGTTCTTACTGATCAGCATTCCGCTGACCCGATTCGTTGACTGGTACGCCGCACGCGACCGGGCAACCCGCAGCGAGCAACAGCAATGACGGAGAACGCCCCAGCGACCAGCACCGGCCATGCCGATGCGACACCTCCGCCAAAGCTCGAGTTGGTCGATGTCCATAAGTCTTACGGCGACAAACCCGTCCTACGCGGGTTGGATCTCCGCGTTGCCGAACACGATGTCGTGTGCCTGATCGGGCCGAGCGGCTGCGGCAAAAGCACCCTGCTCAGGTCTGTTGATCTTCTCGACCCAATCGACAGGGGTCGCATACTGATCGATGGTGTCGACGTGACTGCCCGTGGAGTCTCCCAGGATGACATCCGACGTCGGGTGGGGATCGTGTTTCAGTCGTACAACTTGTTCCCCCACATGACGGTGCTCGACAACGTGACCCTTGCTGCTCGTCGGGTGCATCGAGTGCCAAGAGCAGAAGCTGAAGACCAGGCCCGACAGCTCTTGGATCGCTTCGGGCTGGGCGATCTTTCGGACGCGTATCCCAACAAGATCAGCGGCGGGCAGAACCAGCGCGCCGCCATTGTTCGTTCGCTGATGGGCAAGCCGGAGCTGCTCCTATTGGACGAGGTCACCTCTGCGCTTGACCCCGAGCTTGTCGGTGAAGTGTTGGGAGTCATCCGCGAACTGGCGGCGTCTGGAATGACCATGGTCTTGGCAACTCACGAGATGGGGTTTGCCCGTGAGGTCGCCGACCAGGTGTGTTTTTTGAACGAGGGACGCGTGCTCGAATCGGGAACGGCTCGCGACCTGTTCGAGAACCCGCGCGAGCCGCGAACCCAGCAGTTCTTGCGGCTCGTTCACCAAGCAGGTCGAATCTGATCATCACGACGACACGGCCGTTTTGTCGTTGTCAGGCCCCGGGTTAACCATCGACTCAACGGGTAGCCATTTCGGCAACAACGCCGACTCATGGTGCCGACTCTCTGTGGTTTGATCGCAGCGGACGTCCAGTACCGTCCGACCATCCAGGGTCAAGCTGGTCGTTGCGCTTTGGAGTCGAACATGCCCCTTTTAGATCTCTTCTGGTCGATGTTGGTGTTTTTTCTTTTTGTAATGTGGATCATCCTCTTGGTGAGGATTTTTGCCGATATCTTCAGCTCGTCTATCTCGGGTTGGTCGAAGGCCTTCTGGACAATCTTTGTGGTGATACTTCCGCTATTTGGGGTCCTTATCTATCTGATCGTTCACGGTGGCGATATGCAGCGTCGAGAGGTTGAGGCGCAACAGTCCGCCAAAGACGCTACGGACGCCTATATCCGCAACGTTTCAGGCGGCGGAGTGGGCAGTGAGCTGGAGAAACTCGCCAATCTTCACGACCGTGGCGTCCTCTCGGACAGCGAGTTTCAGACCCAAAAGGACCGACTTCTGGCGTCGAGGAACTAACCGGCAAGACCTTGTAGCTCACCGATCATCGGCTGTCGGTCAGAGGCCGGCCGGCTGGTGACCGATCGTTCGGTGACCGATCATTCGGTGAGCGGCCGATGGTAGTTGCGCGGTCCGTTCAGCCCGCTGACCCAACCGAACTGGGCCGAGCGGCCCGCGCTAGCCATGAAGTATCCGCTGCCAGAGATGGCACCTGTCACCCAATAGGTTCTGTGGAGTCCAGTTCGGACCACATTAACCTTCGGCGGTTTCGCGTAAGCGCAGAGTTGTTGGTTCGATGTATCTGCATGTTTCTCCCATCAAATGACCGAAGAAACCCAAGCAGGAAAGGCGGCAAGAATCGCCGGGCAAGGCTCGATCCAGACCCGAAATGCTCGCAAGCGTAGGAGGATTTGTCCTCGCCCAGCGTCTGTCGAACGATCTATAAACCGGCTGCGTCCAGGCGTGCCTTCTCGGGGAAATACCAGTTCATTACCTGCCGAAGGTTATCGGCATCGTCACGGGCCCAATTGCGCATAAGTTCCGCCCCGAACGAGAGAGCGGTCACAGGCTGTGCGCCCGCGGCGATCATTCGGTCAAAGGCTCTGTCGTGTGCGACGGCCGAAATGCCGCCGACCGCATCGGCAACCGGGAACACTCCGTATCCGGCGCGCAGCATGTCGAGTGTCGGGAAGGTCAGGCACACTTCGGTCCAGAGGCCCGCGATCACGACGTTGCGACGGCTCGAGGATTCGATCGCCGCTCGAAAATCGGGGTCTTCCCAGGCGTTGACGCCTGTCCGGTCGATCTCAGATACACCCGGTAGTGCGTCCTTGATGATCTGCGCAGTTCCCTGGTTCTTGCCCATATCGACTCCGACGGTCGACAGCACGACCGGTACGTCGTACAGGGTGGCGAGTTTGCAGAGTGCGAGGACGTTGAGGTCGATGCGATCACGCGACGCCGATGTCACGGTTCGATACTGCTCGGGTTGATAGTCGATCAGCGCCAAGATGCAGTTCTGCGGTGTCAACAGATGGTCATCTGAGGGATCGCGTACTGGCTCAACTGCGGTTTTGCCACTCATGATGGGTCTCCTCGTT
>JAGNEX010000142.1 GCA_018003035.1 Acidimicrobiia bacterium | reverse complement strand
AGGGGCTTGCCCGGTCGAGCGTGCATCCAGAGGACGCGGTACAGGTCGTCGGACCGCCACATAACGGCTTTGGGCATACCGGTTGTGCCGCCGGTGTAGATGAAGATCAGGTCATCGCCCGACGGTTCTCGTCGGGGTGGCGGCGAGCCAGCTCGGCCGTCGCGTCGGATGTCGCTGAGAGACACGTAGGCTAGCGAGTCGGGCAGTGCCTCGTCCCCGTGGGGTACCCCGACGACGGCCGGGGCGTCCGCTCCCAAGAGTTCGACCGCGCCGGTCAGTGGCTCAGCGAACTCCGGATGGACAAACACCGCCCGGGCGTCAGCGTTGTCGAGGAGATACTTGAGCTCCTCGGCCTGGTACCGATAGTTCACGTTGAAAGGAACGGCGCCTACCTTCTGGGCGCCAAAGAACACCTCCATGTACGCCGACGAGTTGACCAGGTCGATCCCGACCTTGTCGTCTGCGCCGATTCCCAAATCATGGAGGTGCCAGGCGACGGCGTTGGCGCGGCGGTCAAGTTCGGCGTAAGTGATGCGCTCATCGCCGCATGCGACTGCAAGGCGGTCTGGGACGGCCTGTGCAAGCGTCTCGAAAATGTTGATAAAGCTCCAAGATTCCATGGAGGCGGAGCCTATTCCTTGTCGCAGACGGTCTCGTCCTCCTGGCATCGCATGCCGGAGGGGAGCCAGACCCTTCATGATGCCGTCACAACCCTCTTGTAGCTTCTCGGCATGGACTCCCTGGACACGCTGAGCGTCTCCCAACTGCACCTAGCGATTCGCGAGTCGCTCGAAGGCGCCTTCCCCGACGACCTGTGGGTCCGGGGCGAGGTGCAGGGCCTTTTCCATTCCAAAGCGGGTCACACATACTTCGATCTGGTCGAGCACCGGGGTGGGGTCGTGCGCGGTCGCCAAGCCCAGATCGTTGGCAAGATCCCCGTGGTGCTGTTCCGCGGCAGTCGCTTTGTCGCCGATCGGATCATGAAACGATCAGCCTTTGAATTGGCCGAGGGCGTCGAGGTTCGGATTTCTGGGCGCGTCGGCAGCTTCGCTGAACGCGGCGCACTGCAGTTTGTGATGCGCAGCATCGATCCCACGTTCACCTTCGGTCAGATCGCCGAGGCCAAGGACCGCCTGTTGAGAGCGCTGTCTGCAGAGGGCCTGCTCCGAGCCAACGCCCTGACCGTCTTTCCCGAACTCCCACTGCACATCGGTCTCGTCACCAGCGCGGGATCGGACGCGTACGAAGATTTCCTCGCTGAGCTCAGACGGCACCCCTATGCCTGGCGGATCGAAGTGTTCGATGCCCGTGTTCAGGGCGCCGAAGCACCCGCCACCCTCAGTCGAGCGCTCAAAGCGGCTGCAGCGCGGTGCCCCGCGGTGGCGATCGTGCGCGGGGGCGGCTCTGGCGCCGACCTGCGGGCATTCAACGACGAGACTTTGGCAAGGGCCATCGCCGCGTGTCCCGTTCCCGTCGTGGTCGGCATTGGGCACGAAACCGACCGGAGCGTCGCCGACGAAGTGGCGGCCTTCACGCTCAAGACGCCGACCTCCTGTGCTGCCTTCTTCGCCGAGAAGGTGGACGACATCGCCGTGCAGATCAGCGTGCAGGCGGGCGAGGTGCAGCGCCGAGGGCGCTCTCGAATCGACGCAGCACAGCAGCGAGTCGACTGGCAGCGCGAGCGGCTTTCAATGCTCCCCGCCAGGACACTGCAACGAGAAGTGGCCGCCGTCGCCGCAGCCTCGGTCCGAACCCAGACGGCGACGGGCCGACTACACCGGCGCGAACTGGATCGGTTGGCAGACCGACAGGCCCGCCTCATTCGAACCGCCGAACGTACCCTTACGCGCGGTCGCTCGGCTGTGCACGAGCGGATGCTCAAACGATCAAGTCTCGTCACCAGGTGTCTGGAGCGGGCCGAGTCGGCGGTCAGCAGCCGCGCCGAACTCGTGCGTGCCCGCGATCCTCTCCGTGCGCTTCAGCGAGGGTTTGCCCTCGTGCAGGCGAGCGACGGTTCAGTGATCAAGTCGACCACGTCGGTGCGATCGGGCGAACAGCTCGTGGTTACCGTTGCCGACGGATCTTTCGACGTCGCGGTCGGCCTTGGAGCCGCCGAACATGGCGTCCGACCCCGATCGACTTCCTAGCTGGTGAGACGACCATGACTGAACAACTAGATCTCGGAGCAGACGCACTCCCGGTCGACGAGATTTCCTATCGAGACGCCATGAACGAGCTCGACCGGATCCTTGACGACCTGGATCGCGACGATGTGGACATTGACGTGCTGAGCGACAAGCTTCGGCGAGCGAACGTCCTCATCACCACACTCCAAACCCGAATCGAGAGGACGCGGGACGAAGTCGAGGTCATCCTCAACACCCCAAGGGCCTAGCTTGGGTCTTCGATGCAGACAGCTTCGCTTCGGCCAGCGATGAATCGCTGTGTGCTCGTTGCCGGACATTCGGCATCGACAGCAAGGTCTGCAACCACCCGAGCGTTATGCGGTCCGGTGCAGGGGACCAACCGTTCCAGGGTGTCACCCCCCAAACATTGTCCCGTGAGGTCCTCTGGCGCTTGGTTACGGTCTAGCCCCGCCGATGCCAGACCCGACACCACGAAGGTGAACGTCAAGATCACCACCAGTGCACCGGCGACAACCAGGGTCATGATCAGCGGACCGGAACCGACGGGGATCAGATCGTCCTCATCCGTGCTGATCTGCGGTGATTTGGCCGGGGGAGCCACTCGAAAACCGGCGCTAGGCACCTTGCCCGCGGCCTTTTGGGCCAATGAGCGGTCGTAGTCGCGGCGCTTGTGAGGATCCCCCAGGACCTGCCAGGCCTCTCTTACGGCGT
>JAGNEX010000141.1 GCA_018003035.1 Acidimicrobiia bacterium | reverse complement strand
TCCGTGATGACGGGGCGGGCGACGCGGCAGCCCTCGATACCGGAGCCTTGGAACGTCTGTACGAGCTTGAACCTGGCGTGACGGTCAACGTTCTCGACGGCGTTGCGCAGTTCGACGTTGAGCGTGATCGCCACAAGAACACCGATCAAACCGCGCTGATCGACGACCAGAGGGCGGCATACGACCTCGCATTCGATGTCGCTACCGGGAGTCAGCAGCGCACCGAATCGCTGGTCCGTCAGGTGCACGCGATGGTGTGCCGGTCGCAGCCGACCTACGTCGACTACACCGATGCCGGGCCTCAGAAGCGAGCCTTGAGCCGGGGGGCCTACAAGGACCAGCCCAACCATGTTCGCCAGGCAGACGGAACCTGGTTCTCGTACGCACCGGTTCTCGACATCCCAAACGAAGTTGCCCGCCTTCTCGAGCAGACGCGACGGCCTGCATCCTGCAAAAGGGTCTGGATGCGTTACGAGCAGACCTCGAGCAGAAGCTCTGATCTTGTAGGGCAGCGCCTGACAGAGGGATTGGTTCGGCGCGGTCGCCGTGCATCCGTAGCTGTTCAACTGCTCATGGCAGGCGCCGAGGGCTGCCGCCATTCAGGCGTGGATGACGGTCAATCCCGGGAGTTGCGGAAAGTTATTGTCCTGGGTGATGACCGGAACGCCGAGCGACATGGCGGTCGCGGCGATCCAAGAGTCGTTGAGCGGCATTCGCATGCCAGCATCCCGCAACGTGACACGAAGCAGCGCCCAGCTCTCGGCGACTCGGACATCGATGGGGATGGGTTCCATTTGAAGCGCTGTCGCGAGGGTTCGAAGACGGAGGTCGCGGGTGGCTAGGTCGGTCGCAGCCAGAACGCCCGCTCGAAGTTCGCCGATAGTGACAACGCTGACGGCGATCTCTTCGGGGAACACCGAGGTGTCGAGGGGACGGCCCGTTTCACTGGCAACGAAGATGGATGTGTCGGCGACGGCTCGATCAGTCACAGTGGAAGATCGTCGGTCGAATCTGGGGCCAACCGCCGCAACTCGTGCCGAAGGTCGGGGTCGGCTTGGGCGCCGGTGAGTGAAGCGATGAACGTTGCTCGGCTGGTCCAGCGTTGGCGTTGTTCGGGTGGGGACAGTCGTGCGACGGGCCTCCCGCTCACGGTGATCGTGATCTCTTCGCCCGCCTCGACTCTTTCCAAAAGGGACCGTGTGTGGTTGCGCAGCTCTCGAGAAGCAACAGACCTCATGCGACGATCGTAGCAAAAATGCTACTTCTATCGATGTCCACTCGAATCCGGTCGTCCGTCGCTGCGATGTCGCAAGCCGGTAGCTACGTGCCACGGACTCCGCCGCCATCCGACGCCGCTTCTTTGAGAAGCCGCGCACCTCGCCGAGCACCATCACGCTGGTAGCGAGCCGCTTCGCGTCCCATTCGAACGGACCGGGCAGCGCCTCGCCGAAGTCGTTGATGTCGAATACCAGGCGCCGGTCGGGAGACGAGAACAGGCCGAAGTTGGTGACGTGGGCATCGCCGCAGAGTTGGACGTTCCATCCAGATGTGGGATCGGCCCCGAGCTCGCCCGCGATGACCGCAGCGGATCCGCGGAGGTGGGCAAACGCCGTGGTCGACGTTCGGCCGTACCGGATTGGCGCCGAGGTCGCGAGACGGTCCACATCCTGGGTTTTGAGCGTCGACAGCGCAGTTGGCCGGTCCGCTGGGAGGGGTGACGTCGGCAAGTGTTTCGAGCGGGACCCGTTCGCGACGGGTCAGGCCGGCCGTAGAGCGCACCGGCTGGATTCCAGCGGTGCAAGCGGTGTCCGAAGGGCGATCGTCCGCTGGGCGGCGGCGGTCATCGGGCCTCCGGAGCGCTGGCTGCCGTCCCTCAGTCTGCCGAAAGGCGTTGCGCCGCGTTGACGAGCTAATCGCGACGAGATTGTTGACCGCGACCGCCGGATCTCTCAGACCGGCGTTCAACGGGACCGATTACTGGTTTTGGCCCTGGTGCTCAAGGCTCCGGTTCTAGGCGGTGTCGGCGGGCGCGTCGTTCAGGATTGTGGCGGCGAGGGCGGTGTCCATGATGGATCCGCTCAAGATGACCCCGACCCGTTGCCCGGCCCATCGGTCGCGGTGTCGGAGGAGAACCGCTGTTGCGACCGCCCCGGCGGGTTCGGCGAGGTGGTGGGTGGTTCGCCAGAGCAGACGGATCGCTTCTGCCATGTCGTCGTCGGAAACGGTGAGGACGTCAGCTGCTCCGGCGCGAACGATGGCGGCGGCGAGAGGGTCGGGTCGCCGGGTGGCGATGCCAGCGGCGAACGTGTTGGCCTCCTCTGTCGGTACGACGTGGCCGGCTTCAAAGCTCAGGCGTTGCGTCGGCGCGCCGTCAGCTCCGGCACCGATGATCTGGGTATCGAGGCCGAGAAGATCCCTGGTGGTGATCAGCCCGACGATTCCCGAACCCATGCCGACGGGGACGATCACGGCGTCGAGGGGGCCGGCGCTGTCGAACAGTTCCCGCGCGTAGGTGGCGACGCCGAGGACGAGATCGGGCTGAAAAGGAGCGACGAGCTCGAGGCCGTCTCGTTCGGCGAGTGCTACGGAGTGTTCCCGGGCAGCTTCGAAATCGTGGCCGTGGACGATCACCTCGGCTCCGGTTGCTTGCAGCGCAGATACTCGATCGGCCTCGGTTCCTTCGGGGACGACGATCGTCACGGGGACGTCCATGATCTTGCCCGCGTACGCCAGCGACATGCCGTGGTTGCCGACACTGGCGGACATCACGCCACGCGGTGCGGGTTGTCGCTGCCGCAGGCGGTCCATGTAGACGAGGCCGCCCCGGACCTTGAATGCTCCGGTTGGGGTGCAGTTCTCGTGTTTGACGACGACGTCTGCG
>JAGNEX010000058.1:2221-10696 GCA_018003035.1 Acidimicrobiia bacterium | reverse complement strand
GCGTCGTGGCGAACATCGGCTACTGGTTCCTGCTCGTCAGCGCGATCCCCGGCACCGTCCTGGTCTGGAAGAGAGGACGAGGAGCGGCGTTCGCCGCGGTCCTTGCCGGGTGGGCGATGCTTGCGGCGCCCCTGATCACCTTCGGCACACCGCGATTCCACGTCCCCACCGTGGTCATGTTGTGTATCGCCGCCGGAACATTGTGGGCCAGCCTCGCAGAACTGCTGGCACTGCCAGCTCCCCGCTCGGCACTCACCCGACCTGGGGTGCCCGAGCGCTCCAGAAGGCGACCTAAGGAATGGTCGTCGTAGGTGCTGGCGGCGTCGGACTGGTGGTCGGGGTAGTCGACGACGAGCTGGTGCTCGGTGTTGTCGTGCTTGACGAGGTCGTGCTCGATGATGTTGTGCTCGACGAGGTCGTACTTGACGAGGTGGTGCTCGACGAGGTCGTACTTGACGAGCTGGTACTTGATGAGGTGGTCGTCGATGAACTCGTCGGCGACGACGGGGTGCTCGACGAAGTCGTCGGAGCTGTTGTCGAACTCGAACTCGAACCGGTCGGCACGGTCGACGACGAGCTCGTCGACGGATCGGTCGTCGAGCCGGTTGTCGTCGGGATCGTCGTTGAGCTACTGGAAGTGGTCCAAACTCCGGGGAGGGTCGACAAGCTGAGGGCGGGCACCGAAACGCTGGCTGTCGCGGCTGGCCGAGTTCGAGTTGTCGTGGTGGTTGAGCGACTAGTGCGCGTTGACGTGGGTTGGGACACCCCAAGGGCCAAGCGAAGAGATGATGGATCGAGCGACTTGGACGAACTCGTCGCGGCCAACGCGAACGGTGTCACCAGCTGTGGCCGAGAACCGGTCAGCGAACTGCCCAATAGATCGTCGAGCGCGCTTGGCGTCAGCAGATTTGGGAGGTGCAGTGTCAGAGCCGGGTTCGCCCCGGTCCCGGTGCCCTCGGTCAGGTAGGCGGGCTGCTGCAGCGGGCTCGCTGATTCTTCCTGGACGCTGACGGGCGTCCGGTTGATCGCCACTAGCGACGGGTCGTCGGGGTCATGTCGGAGCCAAACAAAGCCGACCAACGCCACGACCGTGGCGGCCGCGGCGGCCCCGGGGATCCAGCCGGCGACCCGGCGCGACGCCAGCGGGTACAACGACGTGATGCGCCCTTTGACACGCCCGATCGGCGCGGGAACTCGGTCAAGCTGCGGTTTGATTCGCGCCCACGCAGCCGCGGAATCCCATGTCGGATGACGGAACGCCGCCGCCATACCCGCCAGCCCGTTGATGTGGGAGACGGCGAGACCGCATTTAGAGCAGTGCCGGATGTGCCGGTTGGCAGCCGCGAGGCGCTTCGAAGGAACTTCGTCACGGTGCTGTTCCCAGCGGGCGAGCAGCCGTTCACAAGGTTCGGAGCGGTGCGAACCCGTCGTTTTGAGCGCCTTGAACGTAAAGATTGCGTCCAGGGTTGACGCGTTGCGATCGAGCTCGTCGGCAGCGCGTTCCGCTCGACGGGTAACAAGACCAGCGGTGTTGTGGGTGGCGGCCGACAGGGTTGCGTCGTCGAGTTCGAGCGCGAACGCAAGGACCATCGCCCAGCGCTCGCGCACATCGGAAGCGAGCCAGGCCCGCTCGGCTGGCCCTTTGGCGTCGGCCGTCGTGGCGCCGCCCGCGGCCGCCTGCGCGGCTTCCCCGTTGGATGCAGACGCCGGGGTGGTGGCGGCAAAACTCAACGACGTCGGCGTGAATCCGTTCTGGTCTGCCACTTTTCTGGCCAGCCCGAGGATGAACCCAGGCATCTTGTCTGGTGAAGCGAGCTGTTTCCGATTGGCCCACAGGGCGACCATCGTCTCGTCAGCGATCGCCGCTCCCGCACCGGGCCCGATGACAAGGTTGAGGACACCGTCGACATCTGGCCAGGCAGCTCGCACGACTTGTTCGAACGCGTCGACGTCGCCGGCACTCGCTTGAACGCAGAGCGCGCGAAGCGGGAGGTCGGTCAGAAAGCCTTTAAAGGCACGGCTCAAGGGGGCGTCAGACATCTGGATCCCAGGGTACGGACGCTTCGCTGCGCGCGCAGCGCGTTTAACAGTCGCGCAACCTTTTTCGGCCTGTAATTAACAAGCCTTTACGGGAGATCAGGTCGCCAACTGGAATGCACCCAGAGATGCTCAAACGTTGATCGACCACAGGAGCCCAAAGAGGTACTGGTAGCAAGTGACCGGTGCGATCGACCAGCCGAACGCTCCGTACCACTCCAGGCGCCGCGGGGCCGTGCTCACCTTCGCGCTCTGCAGTGCTGGCATCATCGAGACGAACACGGCAAACGCTGCTGCCAGCGGTGCCGCCACGTAGATGCTCCAGTGCCGTTCAACCCAGAACGCTGGTTCGTCGACGGTTCCCGCCGCCAGCGCACACACGCCGAAAACAACTCCGAGCGCCACGACAACTACCGCCAGGCTCGGCAGGAGGGCAAGTGGTCGGCCGCCACCACCCAACGCATATCCCCACGCAGCGACCCAAAAGGTTGCGGTGACCACCAGGACGACCACCGATGGGATTCCCAGCCAGTACGGATCGAGCAGACGCGCCGTCGACCCGATGAAGAGGCCGGTCAGATAGCCGGTCGGAACGGCCAACCCTCTCGCCCATTTGGCGCGGGCCCAGACGAGCAAGCCAGCAACCAGCATGAGCAGCGGAGTCAAGATGTACCAAGGAGGCTCGGTGGGTTTGCCCGTCACCTCGCTGATCAGAGTCCAGTGCCACCCCAACGCCACGCCACCGAGCTCCAACGTCAAGACGATCGCTGCCTTCAACGCCATGCCGCGAAATCGAAAGGCTTTCGCTTTGGCCGCCGAGGTGGGAGCGGTCAGCCGTTCGGCGACGTTTTGGAACCTAGGGGTATGGAAGACGAAGCTTGGCACCGATTCCCTCGGACGCGGGTTGTTCTGTGTACCGCGCCGTTACGTGCGGTCGTTACGCTCGCTCACCGAGTTGAGTACCGAGAAGATCTCAGCGGCAGCGGAGCCCCACGAGTATGCCTTAGAGGCCTCGAACGCGCCTTTGGAGAGGGCGTGCCGGGTGGCCTGGTCGCTGATGATCGTGTCCATCGCTGCGGCCAAACCCGCTGGGGAGGCCGCCAAGATGCCCGACACCCCATCGATGACCGAATCGCGGTGACCGGGGATATCGGTTGCGACCGCTGGCGTACCGCACGCTGCGGCCTCGGTGAGGGTCATCCCCCAGCCTTCGCGAACCGACGACGAGGCCACCATCCACGACCGCCGGTACAGGTCGACCAGCGCGTCGTCGCTGATACGACCGGGAAATTCGATCCAGTCGTCAGCACCCAGGTCTGAGCGTTGCTTCTGGAGCGCTTCTCGCTCGTACCCCTCGCCCGCAATCACGGCTCGCAGCTGCGGGTGCTGCTGCTTGAGCTGTGCCAGTGCAGTGATTAACAGGTCCCAACGCTTCACCGGAACGAGACGTCCGACCGCTGCCACGAGCGGCGTGTCACTACGCCCGACGTCCGTTGCGACATCGGCTTCTCCGCCGAGTGGCGAAAAGCGCCCGTCGATTCCGGGATTCACGACATGGATGCGGGCCGGGTCAAACCCCAACTGCTCGACCATGTCCGATTTCGATGACCCAGACAAGGTCACGATGTCGGTGTCGCGGTACACGGGTGGAGCCAGCCGATACTCGACCAGTTCCCCGAGCCGGGCCAACTTGGGTGGCAGGACCATTCGCCACATCTCGGCGTGGACGTGATGCAACAGGACGATCCGGGGCCCTCGGTACCAGAGCGGCGAGAAGAACGGCATTCCGTTCCAGATCTCTACCAAACCGTCGCTCGGACCCATCCGCCCGGCAACTTCGGACGCGATCGCCCTGGGAAAGACGAGGTAGCGGCCCGCCTTGCGCACGACGCGGTAGTCCGCACGCTCGATGTCTTGCGCACGACCCGCCGCGTACGACGTGCGCATCGTGACCCGCAAACCTGCTTCGGCCCATCTCGACGCAATCGCGTGGGCATGAATTTCTGATCCACCAGCCTCTGGGTCGTCAAGATCCCGCCAGGCGAGCATGTGTATCCGACGCACCGGGGACGACAACACGCGTTCCCGCAACGAAAGTTCCCCTGCCATGATCGGTCGCTCCTCCCGCTTCGAGCTTGTGATCGGGCAAAACCTGTCGGCCTCAAACCGCCGGGGTTCTCCGGCACAGCCACCAGACCGACCGACAATCCGGCAAAGCCAGAGCCGAAACACAACCACAACGGGCCACGATATGTTGCACCGACGACGCTCTCACCGCGGCCCTTAGGGATCTGAGAATCCTTTGAATCTGTGGAATGCTTCGCCGATGCAGGGGCTTAATCGCACGACGGGGCGGAGCGAATCGACGACCGCCACGCCGTCCACACCGACCGCTCGGTTCCGCGAATGGCGGGCCAAGCGGCGTTCCGGTTCGGCACTCACCGGTGAACGGCCGATCCAGGGTCGTACCCCCGATTCGCTCTTGGCGTTGCACGACGCTGGCTATCGCGAAGTGATCGACCGGCTCCCCGACGTGGGCGTCGTGCTCGACATTGGCAGCGGTGTCGGCGACGAGACCGTCAGGCTTTCCGGCGCGGATCGGTTCGTTGTCGGCGTCGACTACTTCCAGCCAGCGGCCGATGCCGCACAACGGGCCCATGGCGCTGCGGAAGTGATTTCCTTCGTTACCGCTGACGGCGCCCGCTGCGGCCTAGCGACCGGATGCGCGGACGCCGTGTGTTCGTCGCACATCATCGAACATTTCACTGACCCGACCGGCCACGTTGCTGAACTTGCTCGACTGACCGCTTCGGACGGCACGGCGTACATCTTGACGCCGAACAAACCTGCCGACTTCGAGAATCCTTACCACGTGTATCTGTTTGAACCCGACGACTTGGCTGCCATGCTGAGCGAAGCGTTCGATGAGGTGACCGTGCTCGGGATGGACGCGTCGCAGTCGGTCAAGGACGACTTCGCCGCTCGTCGAGCCACCGGGAACAAGATCTTGAAGCTCGACTTCATGGACCTGCGCCACAAGATCCCCCACAACTGGTACGTCAAGGGATACGAGTTGGGGCTCAAGGTGGTCTACCGAGTCCTCGGCGACCGCTACTCGGGCGGCACCACCGGCATCACCGACGCGGACTTCTTCATTGCAGATGACATCGACCCATCCACCCCTGTGTTGTTTGCGATCGCTCGCAAACCAAAGCGCCAGCCTTGACGTTTAATAGCTATGAGTTCTTCGCCCTCTTGGGCGTGGTATTGGTCCTGTACTGGACCATCCCTAGTCGGTGGCGAATCCCGCTGCTACTGGGTGCTTCCTACCTGTTCTATGGGTGGTGGAACTGGCGATTCCTGATCCTGATCTTTGCGTCGACGGTCATCGATTTTCAGATGGCGCGGTTGATCGCCCGCACCGAGGATCCGGTCCGCCGGAAACGCCTGCTGCTGATCAGCGTGGTTGTAAACCTGGCCATCCTGGGATCGTTTAAGTACTTCAACTTTTTCCTTGGGTCCTTTGAGACCGTCCTGCAGCGAATCGGGTTCTCGGGGACCGATTGGGCGCTTCGGGTCGCGCTGCCCGTCGGCATCAGCTTTTATACGTTCCAGTCGATGGCGTACACGATCGATGTGTACCGCCGACGGCTCGATGCCTGCGACGATCTGCTGGTGTTCGCCACCTATGTGTCGTTCTTTCCGCAGCTGGTCGCCGGACCGATTGAGCGAGCCGAACGCCTGCTTCCCCAACTTGCGGATCTGCCACGCCGAACCTCGGCGGTCATGGTCCGCGAAGGCATCGATCTGATTTTGATCGGCCTGTTCAAGAAGATCGCGATCGCCGACGTTGTCCAGCGGGTGGTGACCGACGCGTTCACTTCGACGACGTCGAGCGCAGATGGGGTGTTGGTCTTCCCCGCCCCAGATAGTTGGACGACGTTGGCCATGGGCGTCGCGGCGTTCGCTATCGGAGCGTATGGCGACTTCTCGGGCTACTCAGATATCGCCCGCGGTACCGCAAAGTTGCTGGGTGTCGACCTTATGCGCAACTTCACACAACCGTTCAGGTCGCATGGTCAATCAGAGTTTTGGCGGCGTTGGCATGCGTCACTCATGAACTGGTTCCGGGACTACGTCTACATACCGCTGGGCGGTAACCGCGGCGGAAACTGGAAGCGTTCCCGCAACATCCTGATCGTTTTTACCCTGTCGGGGCTATGGCACGGTGCGACCTGGAACTTTGTGATCTGGGGCTTCTTAGTTGGCGTACTGGTGCTCTCCGAAGACTTGATCCGCAAGAGGTTCGGCTGGCCACCCCCGCCTCCCTACGACCTCCTCCCCGGCGGCGACCAACGAACCGGCGTGGTTGTTGAGGGACGACTCAACGGACCCGCTCTCCGGCGGCTCGCGGTTCGCGCCTTGTCGCGGGTGTGGGTGTTTGTGGCGTTCGCCGCCCCTATGGTGTTTTTCCGGGCCAGCACGTTCGACCAGGCGATAGATGTGTGGCACGGCCTGTTCACGCTCGCGCCTGGGCCGATCAACACCGCTCATGTTCTGACGCTCGTGTACGCATCGGTCGCGGTTATGGCGATCGACCGGCACCTGTTGGCGTTGGACCACCTCGAAGATGCTCGCCGGGAACGGGCGGGCGAGGTCATCTCCGCGGCGGCCGTCTCCTACGACGTCGGTCACGCCGTTATGGCGAGCGGCGACGAATTGGCGCTCGACGATGCGCTGCACGCCGACCATCCCTTCAACCGGCCGGGCGGTCTGCTGGGAACGGCCAAAGATGTCGCTCAGACCTGGCCGTGGCACGTCCGCGACGGCATGATCCTCGTTGCCATCATCATCTTCTCGGGCGGTATGCCCGAGCCGTTCCTCTATTTCCAGTTCTGATGGGCACGTCAAACGACTACGGCAGAGAACGCGACGACCTGGCCTTCGAAGGGTCAGATGCCTACCTTTCGCGCGCCGAACGACGGCGAGCGCGGGCTCGCCACGTCGAGGGCGATGAGGGCCAACTTGCTCCCGAGGCAGATCCCCTCGAGCCGGACCCTCGAACGCCATCGGCAGGTAGGGCCCGAAGCACAGCGGGCAAGCGAGCGGTGCTTCCCGACGCCGTTTGGGACGAGCGGCGAGCCGAACCAACGCAACGGCCTGAACCTCGTCGCCGAGGTCGCAGTGAGGACGGATTCGACCCGGCCGGACCGCGCGCACGGCGTTCGGCCAGCGGCCACAGGGGTGGGCGGGCTTCGAGGTCGATCCCCGACCCGGCCATGCAGTTCTACCTGTTCAAGATCGGCATCGTCGCCTTGGTCCTGTTGCTCGCCAACGCCGTGGCCGGGTGGCTGGCACCAAAGATGAGCGAGCCGGTCGCCTTTCACAACATCAACGCTCAAACGAAGTCAGAACAGATGGAAGTTCTGAGCAATCAGTGCGTCGACCTGGTCATCGCAGGCAACTCGATGGGTGCTTTTGGGATCGATCCGACGCTCTTGGCGGGTTCGGATGCGGGCGTCCAGAGCGCGTATAACGCGTCTCAGTTCGGGTCGCTGATGTCCATGGACCGACAGTGGGTGATCGACCAGGTCCTTCCCGAACTGCGCCCGTCCACCGTTGTAATCGTCGCCGATTCGGTCTCGTTCAGTTCCAGCTCCGCGGCTCTCGCAGCGTCACAACGCCAATGGGACCATGCCCTAGCCACCCGCCAAGGCTCTTTGGCCGATGCTGACCGGTGGGCGGCGGAACGCTTCACGCTGTTCCGTGACCGGTCGAGGCTGTCCGACTTTGAAGAGTGGCGCGCCCTGCTGCTGGGCGATGAGCCACCACCCCGCTTCCGGGACGACACCTTGCCCGTCGAGTTGGACGACCTGGGCCATGCCGAAACCGACGCGTCGCTGATTGGAACCCCAGACGAGCAGCGGATGACGACTTTCCACATGGCGTCGCTATTCAACGGAAAGTGGGAGATCGATCCGACCCAGTTAGACGAGCTTGGAGCGCTGCTCTCGGACCTCGCCGATCGGAACGTCACACCCGTAGTGTTGATTCCTCCGACCACCACTCAGTTCGCTGCGCTCCACCCCGATGGCCAGGCCGATATCGACCAGGCCCGTGCGGACATCGTCGAACAGGCCAGCGCACACGGTGTTGCCGTGGCCGACTTCTCGAACCTCACCCGAGATCCGGCGGACTTTTGGGACACGCACCACCTCAACAATCGGGGTGCCGCTCTCCTTACGAACGCGTTCGGAGACTGGCTCGCCGCCAACAACGCTCAGCCTGCTCCCTGTCGCGGGTAACGCCGTGCGATCGAGCGCTTCCGCCGGCCGGAATCACTGCGACAATCACCGACGCAGCGGGCACGTCGCTGCCCTGCAGCACCACCGCGACCACCTACTCCTGCGCCACAGAGCAGCTCATCGGCACCAACTT
>JAGNEX010000058.1:0-2121 GCA_018003035.1 Acidimicrobiia bacterium | reverse complement strand
GCGATCGAGCGCTTCCGCCGGCCGGAATCACTGCGACAATCACCGACGCAGCGGGCACGTCGCTGCCCTGCAGCACCACCGCGACCACCTACTCCTGCGCCACAGAGCAGCTCATCGGCACCAACTTCAGGGTTGAGTTCGCGCTGTCAAGTGACGACGAGACCGCTGGGTGGACAGCAACCTTCCAAGGCCCGGACAGCCAATCGTCGGTGCAGATGGTCAAGGCGGGCGGCTCTGCCAACTTCGGCATCGTCCCGCCCAGCAAATGCCCAGTCGACGGAGTCGGCGCGGCAAACAACCCGAACACCGCCGATGGCAAAGTGTGGACCACCTGCTTTGTCAACGGCCGACGGACGAACGCCGCGAACGCTCCCGCACTCGTCGGCATGAACTTTGACGACCAAGGCGCCGTCGAAAAGATCGGCCTGATCGGCGGGCTCGGCGCGGTGTGGGGTATCGCCTACGACGAATGGGATTCGACCCTGTTCACCTCGGCGTACCTCAAGCGCCACTCCGACCTCGGACCAAAAGGTCTCGCGGGCCTCTACTGGTCGACATATCCGTCGACGACCTGGAGCAGCGTCGACCTGTCAGCCTTGCCTGGTGCACCCGCGTACGGTGCGCCCGGCGACCCGGCTTTAACGGCTGCAGCACGCGGCCTTGGCGGTTCGAACGCACCGAGCCTCGACGCTGCAACATTCGGCCTCATCGGCAAGCGCGGCATCGGCGACATCGATGTCATGCCTGACGGCCGGACTCTTCTCGTCGCCAACCTGTACCAGCGGACTGTCGATCTGTATGACGTCGACGGCGCTCGTTTGGGCAACGACCCAGTTTTCATGAGATCCGTTCAAGTGACCGACCCCGGGTGCGGTGACGGCGCCTTTGAAATCCACGCGCTTAAGGCGTTTGACAGCGACACCGGGCTCGTCGGCGTCACCTGTACCGCCCAAACGTCACAAAACAAAGCAGACCTGGCGGCCCACGTCGTCTCCTTCGAGCTGTCCGACGCCAACGCCAGTGACGTGCTGTTCTCTCAGTCGTTGGCGTACACCCGAGGCTGTCAAAACAGCCTGTGTGCGAACCCAGCCAACGGATTCAACGGAGACTACGAACCGTGGCTCGATACGTACGGTGCGGCGACAGCACACCACGTGTTCGAGGT
Organism: Acidimicrobiia bacterium; assembly: GCA_018003035.1. Lineage (GTDB taxonomy): Bacteria > Actinomycetota > Acidimicrobiia > IMCC26256 > JAGNEX01 > JAGNEX01. Next base: position 956 of record JAGNEX010000058.1, on the reverse strand, counting down.
GGGCAAAGACAACCGTCTTGTTTTTTATGCTCAGCCGATCTTTTCGGACATCGAGATCGACTCAGACGGCTCCCTGATCATGGCCTTCATGGACCGCAGCGGAAACCAGTGGGGCTGGTTTAACAGGTCACCAAACAGCGGTGACACCAACATGTACCGCACGAACCACTCCGGCGAGCTGCTCCGTGCATGTAACACCTCTTCTCAGGCGGGTGTCCTCAACTGGGTGATCGAAGGCTCCTCTGGCTGCGACTCTCAATCCAAGTTCCCCAACGGTGCTGCCCAACTGGGTGACAACGACTACCACGGCGGTCCGCTGACCGATGCCGAGTGGTACGGGGCCGACGGATACGAACAGCACACCGAGGCCTCTCAAGGCGGCATCTACTCACACCCCATTCGCGATCAGCTGGCGGTCAGTGTCGAGTCGTTCAACCCCCAGGGCGCCGGTATTGCTTGGTACAACAACTCAAACGGCCAGCCGCGCAACGGAGACATCGACCGACCAGGTCGGCAGCTGATCGCCGGGTACGACGGAGGAGACACATCGTTCGGCAAGGCGATCAACCTCGGAGACGTCGAAGGGTGCGCGATTGCGATGCAGATCGGCAACTTCGTCTGGCTTGACCTCGACGGCGACGGAGTCCAAGACCCCGGCGAAACCCCTCTCTCTGGGGTGAGGGTATTCCTGGTCGACTCCGAGGGCCTGACCATTGCGTGGACGACCACCGACGAGTTCGGCCACTACACCTTTGACTCCTACGACGGGCTCGAACCCGGCACCGAGTACACCCTCGAGTTCGACGTTTTGACCAACACGACTCCGTTGCCTCACGGCTTCACCAACGAGGATCTTGTCGAAACCCTCCCGAACGCCACGGTTGGAGGCTCGGACACGACGGACAGCGATGTCCGGAACGCCGTCATCTCACTGGTGACGGGACCTGCCGGAACCA
>JAGNEX010000140.1 GCA_018003035.1 Acidimicrobiia bacterium | reverse complement strand
AACGCAGGTAACGATGACGCGATCGATTCCGACGCGGTACGCGGTGCCGATGCCCGACACGGCGTCTCACCTGTGGTCACATTGACCGCTGACGACAAGGTTCGGACGCTCGACATCGGTCTGCGCTCTGCCGACTCCTCTGGTACGACGACGACCAGCACCACGACGACCAGCACCACGACGACGAGCACCACGACGACCAGCACCACAACCAGTACGACCACTTCGACGTCTACCAGCACGACCAGCACGACGACGGCTCCCACCACCACGACAACTACCGCCCGGGTCTACGACCTGGCGTTGGTCAAGGTCGCGAACGCGGACGGTCCGCTGAAGGTCGGCGACCAGGTGACGGTCACCATCGGGGTCCGCAACCAGGGCAACCTCGACTCGGGCGCCTACGAAGTGACCGACGAGGTTCCCGACGGGTTCTCTGTCGTGTCGATCTCGAACGGCGGCACCCGCGACGGCGGATTCATCCGCTGGGCACCCGAAGTCACCGAACAGCTCACGCCCGGCGAACAGGCGACCTACACCGTCGTACTTCGCCTCGATACCGTCCCTGCCACGGTAGACGCGCCACGAGCCGAGATCTCCGCCGATAGCGGTGATGATGTCGACTCGACCCCAGATGCACTCAACAACGACGCCACCATCGACCGGCTGTCGCTAGACGACCTCGCGAACGACATCTCAGGGGACGAAGACGACTCAGATATCGTCGTACTGAACCTGACCGAACCGGTCGATGGGGCTTTGGGCGACTTCGTCTTCAAAGACACCAACGGCGACGGGATCCAGCAAAACGGCGAGGCCGGCATTCCGGGTGTCACCGTCGAACTCCTCAACGCAGACGGTGCCGTGCAGGCGACCACCACGACCGACTCGGTCGGCTTCTACCGCTTCGACGGGCTGGCGGGCGGCCAGTACCGAGTCCGGTTCGCCGTCCCCAACGGATTGGTTGCGTCGCCCACCAACGTTGGTGACGACGAGGCCACCGACTCAGATGGAACGCCAAGCGCTGACGGGACAACCGCGACCACCGATGTGATCACCCTGGGCAGCCGCCAAGTCGACCTCACCGTGGATCAGGGCCTCTCTGAGAAGCCAGCAGGAGGAGTTGACCTAGAGATCACCAAGACCGTCAACCAGCCCGAGACCAGAACCGGCCCCGTCGAGTGGCGGATCGTGGTCACCAACCTCGGTCCAGAAACCGCCAAAGGTCCGATCACCATGACCGACGTTCTCCCCAAAGAGCTCACGGTGCTGTCCTACGACACCGACTCGCTCTGGGACTGCGAACTCAATACCGCCGGAAACGGTTGCGGCCTGGGCGACGAACTCGTCAAAGGTGACCAGACCTGGGAATGTTCACTTGCGGGACAGGACTTTGGCTGCATCAGTCAAGACGACCTGCCTGCGGGAGCGTCCCTCGAAGTGGTCATCACGACCACCATCGATGCACCGGCCAACACCGAGATCACCAACACAGCCAAGGTGACGTCGCCGTCGACAGAATCAGAGTCGGGGAACAACACGGCGTCGGACACCATCCGTGTCGTGGACGCAGACGTCGACCTAATCCTCGAGAAGAACTACGTCTCAGCCACCTTCACAGCCGACGACACCCGCTGGCAGGTTGACATCACCAATGGCGGTCCCGAAGCCGACCCAGGCCCGATCCTGATGACCGACAGCTTTCCAACGACGATCGAACTCGTCGACGTGGAAGCTCCCGGCTGGACCTGCCAGAACGACCGGCAATCGTTTACCTGTGTCCGCCCTGGGCGCCTGGAAGTTGGAGAGAAGGACACCATCGAAGTGGTCACCAGAGTCAACGCACCGCCGGGTACCGAGGTTGTCAACTTTGCGTCCGTTAGCGGTTCGGGTAACGACCTGAACCCGGACAACAACTCAGATGACGCAAAGTTGACCGTTCCCGAGGTGTTGGGTCAGGACAGCTCTCGGGGTGGCGTCGCTTTCACCGGTAGTTGGGCCAAACAGATGGCGCTAGTCGGGCTGGCGGGCACGTTCGCCGGTTTGATCCTGGTGATCCTTGCGAAGAAGCGCACCGCCGCTCGCAAGTAACTAGGGGCAACAATTCGAGCGGCATCGGCGGGCACTGCGCATGGGAGCGGTGCCCGCCGCTCGTTTGAACGAGCTTTGACGCGTCTAGGCCACGTTGTGTGACGCCGAATGCCAGCCAGAGTTACCTGCAAACGTGGACAGCAGTTCGCCGATCGGCATGGGGCGATACAGGTAGAAGCCCTGTAGACCGTCGCAACCCAGTTCGAGCAGAGCCTGGCGCTGCACCTCGGCTTCTACCCCTTCGGCCACGATCTCAAGGTCAAGGTCGTGCGCCAGGACCGTGATGGAGCGGACGATTGCACGGTCATCAATCGATTCGGCTACCCCGTCGATGAACGATTTGTCGATCTTGAGTTGGTCGACCGGCAGACCTTTCAGCCGACCGAGTGACGAGTGACCCTGACCAAAGTCGTCGATCGACACCGCGACCCCAAGGTCTCGCAGGCGTTCGAGGGTCCCGACGGCGAGTTCTTGGTCGGAGATGACCGTCGTCTCCGCGACTTCCAGCACCAGCCGGTACGGCTCGAGGGAATGAGTCTCGAGAACTGCGGCGACCTTTTCGACCAGGTCAGGCGCCGCGAGTTGGACGGCGGACAGGTTGACTTGCAGCCGAACGTCCGATCCAGCGAGACCGGAATGCACCCATCGCCTCGCATGGGCGCAGGCGCTGTCGAGCACCCAGAGGCCCAGGTCGACGATCAACCCGGTTTCTTCGGCCATCGGCAAAAAGTCGGCGGGCGAGATCATGCCGTAGGTCGGGTGGTTCCAACGCAGAAGGGCTTCGGCCGCGGTGATGCGATTGGTGAATGGCGACACGATCGGCTGGTAGACCAGGCTCAGCTGGCCCCGGGCGACGGCCTGCCG
>JAGNEX010000023.1:9597-40945 GCA_018003035.1 Acidimicrobiia bacterium | reverse complement strand
CAGCAACTGCACCGTCTTATCGGCGATCGACCGTTCCCTCACACCGGCGGCCGCGCTCCACGAAAACTCGTCGGCATTCTCGTCGCCGGACACCAGCGTTTCGCCGTGACCCCAGACCGCCGCGATGCGGGCAACCGACGTGTCGCCCGTGACCGGGTCCGCGCTGAAGGCCACCCCCGCAGCGACCGGTTCGATCATCTGTTGCACCACGACGGCGACTCGCGTATCGACCACGGTCAAACCGAGTGAGGCGCGGTACGCCAGGACGCGGTCGGAAAAAGCAGACGCCCAACAGGTGCGGATCGCTTCGGCAATCTCGTCGATTGTTCGACACCAGGACACCGACGAAAGTTGTCCGGCAAAAGAGTGTTCAGCGCCGTCTTCACCGATCATCGAGGATCTGACCGCGACGGGACGGGACCACTTCGAAACGGTCGCGTCGAGTTCGCCGCGAAGGGCGGCATTCAACGGCGCTGCGGCGATCGCATCCCGCAACCTCTCGGCGTCCCGCTGCACGTGAGCTTCGACGACTGTGTGTGCACCCGCAGGCGGTTGGCCGCCATCACCGGCCCCCGAGGATCGGAGCCCGTTCATTTCTGAAACTGAAAGGGCCAAATTGGCGAGCGAGGACGCCACGCTCGCCGTGCGGCAATGGTCGAGGAACGCTGCAGGAGGAACGACGGCCAACGACGGGACTGGGTACCCATGGTCGTGTAGCCACGCCAGCCGGGCAGCCTTACCGCCAACAACCTGCGGTGACCGGAGCCAGTCGAGGTCAGCAGTGGACCCATTTATGGCCCATAAGCTGCGTCTTTTGTCCGGCCAATCCACCATATCTATACCTCAGGTCAAAGGTTAGGATGCGTAAATCTCTCGTTGAAGTACGCGGATTACAGGGTTGCCAGAGCAACCGCCAACCAGGTGATGAGCAGCCCTAGGCCGACGCCAGGTTCGACGAGCTTTAACGTGTCCTCGAAAGCACGACCAATGAAGGCCATGTCGATCAGCGCCCAACATCCGAGCGCGATCGCCGCCATGACCGCCGCCACCAGGCCGCGGCCGCTCGACAGCGTGTCAGCCACAGCGTCTGCCCCCACAAACACCCAAATCACACTCAGCGCCGACAGGGCGCAGCATCCGAACAAGAGTCGAGCGCTCGACGTCACACCCACCGCTTCGCTGTAGGAATTCGGGATCTCCGCAAAATGGGCTGGCAGGGTGATCTTTCGCGCCAGTTCAAAGGCGTAGGAGGACCACAACGCAAGCGCCAGAATTGCGGGGGCTGGCGCCTCGACCGGAACGCTCCCGGCGGCCAGCGTCATGGCCCACCACGCGGCCAGCGGCGTGACGACACCATGGGTTAGCCCATACAGCACGATCCGCTGCCGCAACCAGCTCCGCGCAAAGAACTCGACCGCCGTCAGCAGCACAAATCCGTACGCCACCGCCATCATCAGCAATTGAGCGCGCCTGTCACCGTCGAAGGACACGCTGGCGACTAACCCGACCAGCACCCCACCGGCGCCGACGATCCGAAGCTGTCGGAGGGTGATCAACCCTTGCGACAGCGGACGGTCGGGATGGTTCACCCGATCCTCGGCGAAGTCCTTATGTTCGTCCAACACCCTCATCGCCAAGAAAAGCCCCAAAAACGCCAAGTACGCGAGGGCCCACTCCCCGATGGAACGCTCTGCTGGGTCGGCAACTGCCAGTCTGGACACTCCGGCGAGGCCCGCAAACATGACGCCGAACATGACCGCGACCGCCGGAGGAAAACGGTCAAGTACCCACGCGGGAAGGTTTCTCCACGACGACTCAGCGCTGACCTGTCTGGGCGAACTACTCATCGTGCACTCCGGGCATGGTGCTCACGCCGCTGTTTGTGCAGCGCCGAACGATCGATTTTGGTTTGGTGGCGGTGGTCGACCGGGATGCGATCAACGACGACAACGTCCACCGCTCCGAACCGGTCCCCAAGGGTCCGGCGGACTCTGGCAATCACCTCCGCGTCAGGCACGCCGCCGTCGAGGGTGAGGCAGAGCTCTCCATCGGGTCGAAACTCGTGGCGAACCAGAGCGGCGCCAGTCACGCCGGATGCCGAGCGCACCGCGGCTTCCACCAGGGCAGGGATCACCACCGCACCGTCGGCGAGGTGCCAGAGGTCGGCGGTTCGACCGGCAAGCCACACCCGCCCGAGAGGATCGACACGAGCGACGTCGCCGGTCGCGTGCCAGAGGGTTCCGTCGGGCTCGATCCACTTGTGAGTGGCCGTGGCCTCCGGATTGTCGACATAGCTTCGAACGACATGTGGCCCCGCGACCATAAGTTCTCCCCAGTTCCCGGCGTTGACCTCGGCATCGACCAGCCAGCGAGCGCGGCCGTTCTCTGACGCCACTGGGATCGACCAATCTCGGATGCGGATCACGGCCGGATGCTCGACCGTTCCGACACAGGTGCCCGCAGCCTTCTGAGCAGACCGGGACGCTCGGATCGCTTCGTCGCCTGTGATACCGCAGATCGGTTCGGCCTCGGTCGAGCCATAGAGCACCTGCGCAGACGCGGTTGGAAACACGCGCGGAAGATCGGCGAGCAGATCGATGGGCACCGGGCCCCCGCCTGTCAGCACTAATCGGACTCCCGGTAGCGGCGCGTCAGCACCCCTGACAAAGCTGGCCAAGAGCGCCGGCGAACCGGAGACGACGGTCACCCCAGAACGTTCGGCCACATCGGCGTAGCGCATCGCATCCACGTTGGACACGTCGGCTTGGTCGACGGGCGCGAGCACCGAGGTGATGCCACAGCACAGATCGTGAAGCACCACGTTGGGAAAGCCAACCAGGTGGACGTCGCTGTCTCGGACGGGGACCGCCCGCGCCAGAGCGTCGTGCTGAGCGATGAGGATGCCGTGGCTCCGGACAGCCCCTTTGGGCGTTCCGGTGGTGCCCGAGGTGAAGGTCAGCAATGCGGGATGCTCAAGGGGAACAGGTCGAGGTGGAGACGTCACCGGCCGAGCAAGCGTGGCCGCAACGGCGATATCGGGCACTCCTCGGCGGCCGATCTGCCAGCCAAACCAACGGGGAATGCGGCGCAGTTCCGGGACGATTCTGCGGTAGCGCAGCACTTCTTTCGGGGCCACTGCCACATCGGGGCGAGCCGCTGCGAGTGCGCTACGGAGTTGACCGCGCCCCATACCGGGGTCGACTAGGACGATAACGACACCCTCGGCAAAGGCCGCGAGGGCCAGAGCAAAAAAGCTCGGTGAGAGCGGCGCTAACAACAAAAGGCGAGAACCAATCTGGATGTCCGCCGAACGCAGTAGGCCCCGAAAACGACCGATCTCGGCCCCGAGTTGACCGTACGTTGCCTCGACGGCGGCGTCGGGAGACTGTCCTGGAACGACGATCGCCCGCCGCTCATGGTGCAGATCGACGTTGCGGAGCACATGCCATGCCACGTTGGTTGCGCCGCCCAAGCCCGCTTCCGCGGTTCGCGCTCGTCCCGATGCGCCACCCGGACCTGGCTGAGAGCCACCCCGATGTGGCACAGAAATGTTCACGAGCACTTTCCGTCCTTAACGCCGCTACCTGCGGTCGGCCGATCACGCAAGGGCTTTCGACGCCGCCCGAACACACCGGCCGATGGCCCCTCCCCGCAAATGTAACCCCCGTCGCCGCGCCCACTCGCCACCCTCGACCTCATCCTGAAACACCGCCGTTCCTCGAACACCGCTGTTCACAGGGGCGCAGAGACGTGCGATCATCGCCGCCATGCGCGTCGAATCGATCACCCTCGAAGGACTGCACGACTTCCATCAAGTTGCGTGGGCGGTCTACCAAGACGACCCCCGTTGGATCCCCGAAGATCGAGGATCGCTCGTCGGCCTGATGGAACCTGGGCATGGCGTCCGGACCGCAGCGTGGTGCGTCCCTGAGCGGTCGCGCGTCGCCGCTTTCCTGCACGACGGACCGATCGAGGGGGTCGCCGACCGCACCTGCTTTTTCGGACTCTGGGAGTCGGTCGGGAACCTAGACGCCGACCGACTCACCTTCGATGCGCTGCGATCATGGGCCCGGGCTCACGGCGCCAAACATCTGCTCGGTCCAATCAATCGGACGACCTTTGCCGGCTACCGAATCCTGACCGAGGTCAGGGGCGAACCGTCCCCCACCCTTGCCGAGCCCTACAACCCGTTGTGGTACTCAGAGCGCCTCCACACACTGGGCTTTCGCCGTGTCGGACCGGGCTATTTCACGTTCGTCCTCGACCCTGAGCAACAGACCGCCGTCGTCGAACTCGCCCAAGAGGGTGAGCACCAGTTTTTGTCCCATGGGTTCACCTTCGAGCCGATGACCGAAGCGATTTGGCTCGAGAACCTCGACACGTTTGGCGACATGGTGATGTCGGTGTTCTCGCGACAGTTCGCGTTCACTCCTATCGACCACGACACCTTTGTTCGCCACCACGGAGCGACGTTCATTCGGCGAATCATCCCCGAATGCTCGATCGCAAGCCGCGCCCCGAACGGCGAGTTGGCCGGGTTTTTCCTGAGCTATCCGGACTATGGCCCGATCTGCTCGTTAGGCGCCGGCGAGTCGCGGGTTGCGCTCGGTGCTCTGAATGCGCGCGAGGACATTCCCCGCCTCCAAACGACAGGGCATGCTCGCTGGGTCGGTCGGACCGGTGGTATCCGAGAGGAGTACCGAGGCCTCGGGGTTCTCGCCGCCGCATACTCGTGGGTGATCCGCCACGCGTTGGAGAACACGTTGTGGGGCGATGCGTGGTGGGGTATCGGGACCGACGGCAAAGGCCCCGAACGGGTCTTCCGCCAACTACTAGACGCGCACCCTTCCGGGCCTGTTGACCGGCAGGTTCGCCGTTACGGGCTCTTCGGCACCGATCTCTGACATCGGCGGCGGAACAGCCCTGAGCACTCAGCGAACAAGCACGTAAACCCACGATTGGACCCTGCATCCCTTAGTTCCTAAGTTGACGACTAAGAGTTTGTATCCGGCCACCAACGGCCAGGTCAACGAAAGGGATGGAACCATGAAACGCCAGTACTGGGTTGCGCTCAGTGCGGTCTTTTTGTTCATTGTCGGGACGCTGAGCGCATGTTCCGACGTCAATAAGGACTCGGCCGACGGAACGGAAACAAACAGCGACAACACCAGCGCCGAAGTCGTCGCCGCGTCCGATTCGATCATTCCGGACCTGACCCCGGTGGCCGACCTTGCAGACGCACCTGCCGACGATGTGCACGTCACCTACGCACCCGAAGTTCCCCCACCATCGGGCGACCGGGACCAGCAGATCTTTGACCTCGAACTCGAGATCGTGGAATCGACGTGCGAGATCGACCCAGCGAACGGCGTCAAAACTCTGATGTGGGGCTTTCGCATCGCCGGCGACGAAGAAGTGCTCTGCGGCGCACCCGGCCCTGTCCTGCGAGGTCGGGTCGGTGATGTCGCCCGAATCAAGGTGACCAACCTGGCTACCAACGCAATGGCCCACAACATCGACTTTCACTCGGTGACCGGCCAAGGCGGCGGCGCCGAAGCGACGATCGTCGCTCCCGGCGAGACCGCGTCGATCGAGGCTCGCCTCTTGTACCCCGGGGCGTTCATGTACCACTGCGCGTTCGGCGATGTCCCCGAACACATCGCAAAAGGCATGTCGGGCATGTTCATCGTCGACCCCGAACAGCCCCTTCCCGAGGTCGATCACGAATGGGCGATCATGCAGAGCGAGTGGTACGTCTCTGAGCCCGACGACTCGGGCGAAGCAACCTTTGACCGCGAGGCCCTCACAGCCGAAGAGCCTCGGTACGTCACCTTCAACGGGCGGACGAACGCCCTGACCGACGACAACGCGCTGCAGATGAAGGTCGGCGAGCGCTCACGCTTCTACATGGTCAACGAGGGCCTGAACCTTCCGTCGAACTTCCACCCCATCGGGTCACATTGGGACGTCGTCTACCCAGAGGCAGCGACCCACGCTTCGAACCGGGTTATCCGGGGATCACAGTCGACGCTGGTCGTCGCTGGCGGCGGGACGGTGACCGAACTGGTTGGCTACGTGCCAAGCAAGATCATTCTTGTCGACCATGCCCTGGTGAGGACGTTCTACAAGGGAGCGATCGGCCAGGTCGTGATCTCCGGCAAACCGGACCCCGAGATCTTCGTCGGACACCCGGTCGAAACGGACGGAGCTGACGAAGGTTCGACGACGACGATGGGCGACATGGGCTCTTCGACCACGATGGCCGATGGCGCGGCGGGTTCCACCACCACAGCGCTCGACGGGACGACAACCACCGAGGCTGGGGCGTCGACCGCTTCGGGCGCAAAGGCGTCGGTATCGATCACACCCGAGGCCTATCTGCCGGACAACGCCGACAAGGCCTATTCGCCGCTCAATATCGAAGTCAGCGTCGGGACCGAAGTGACCTGGACCAACGACGACGAGATCGTCCACACCGTCACCTCCGGCAAATCCGACGGTCGAGTCGGCACACCCGATGACCTGTTCGATTCGGGCAATCTCGACGCCGGCGACACGTTCTCGTACACCTTCGACAAGCCGGGGACCTACGACTACTACTGCATCCCTCACCCGTGGATGAAAGGCACGGTCACGGTCAAGTAGCGGTCCCAGAAACCGGATCTGAATCTCGAGCACGTCGAGGGGCCGCCTTGTAGCCCTTCGAGGGGCAATCCGCCCGCCAGCAGCACCACCAGTCTGCTGGCGGGCACCCCCACGCTTTAGTCGTAGACGGCTTCGACCCCTGCCCGGCCCGACTGAAGAGCCACCACACAAGCTGTGGTCGACCCGTCGGCGTGTTCGACCAGCAACTGCCACCGAGCAGCCCGAGACCTGGTAGCCGGATCCCACCATCGGACATCAGCGGTCCAGGGTCCGGCCCAACCAACGACCCGTCCTCCCCCGAAAGCCAGAACCTCGCTTTCGACCCGAGCGGGCACCCCAGAAGCCTCGCCCCGGCCAGATACCGAGATGTCTCGACCAGCACGGTCAAAAAGTGACGCCGGTATGGCTGGCGAACAGACCACCGCTGGGGCCGGAGCCGGCAGCGAACCCGGCCAGGGCGCTCCGTCGAGGGGACGTTCGGGGTTCGGTTTGTCACCCCATGGTGTCCAGTGCACCCTTTCTGCAGCCGTCCTGCCCCCCTGCAGCGATCCGATCAGAACAGCGTCGTGTCCCAGCCGGTGTTGGACCCGGTTCAACACACGACTCGCCATATCGTCGGCCTGAGGGTTGGACCCCCAGAGTCCGAGGGCCCTGGCCTTCCGCCGGGTTAGATCTTCAGGAACGATCCGCAGAGACGTGATGGGACCATCCAGCCCGCCTAGCCCAGCACCTTCCTCGGTCGATCTCACAGCGGATCTGGCGCCCCCAGGACTCGGAGTCATCCAACCTTCCAACTGCCATCTGACCCGTTGGGCGATGCCGTTGGCGTCGAGTATCCCGTCGTAACGCCACTGACGACTACGAACCGAGCCCGAGGTGGTCTCAACTTCGATGCGGATACCTGCGCAGGACAACCCCTGTGAATCGAGGCGGCCCAGCACGTCTTCGGCCATCCGCCGCCCAGCGAACATAGCCATATCGATGCGCTCGCATGGCTCATCGAAGCAATGACTCACCACCAACTCGACCGGCACCGAAGCGCTAGACACGGCCTGGTCGGGTAGGCCAGAGGCAATGTCGTGTGCCCGTTCTGCCGCCTGTCCGAAGCGCTCAGAAACCGCTTGCCGAGGCAACGTGGCAAGGTCGCCCAGAGTTCTGACCCCCAGCCGGATCAACAGTTCGCCCGTCGCAGCGTCGATCACGTCCGAACGGACGAGTGCCCCGATCGGCCATTTCGATAGAAACGCCACGGTTCTGCCGACTTCGATGATCGCCGCAGAATCCCGAGTCGCCCGTCGAGAAGCTAAATATGCGCCGTAACGTCGGGCGGCGACGCCGATCCGCACCTCTGTCAGACGCAACGGGCCAAGGGGCGTATCCAGCCGACCCAGGCATTCAAGAAGGTGCTCCGTTACGGCCTCTTCCCCGCCGAAATACCTGCTGGGACCGCGCATTGGAAAGTCGCAAAGCCCCGGACGATGCACATGGATCGATGTGACGATCTCTTCAAGAGCGCGGAGAACATGTTCAAAGACCCGCGCCTCTGCCGCTTCGTCTCGTTCGATGAGGATGGCACCAGGACAACGCATTTCGACTTCTCGCCGGCGATGACCGACCTTGACGCCACGACCACGCGCCTCCGAACATGCCGCTCGCGCACGCCCCGATTCCATAACGACGATTGGTTCGTCGGTGATGTCGTTGGACAAAAAGCGCTGCGTCACGACCGGCCAGTCGGGCAACCACACACAGCCGGTCCGCTGCTCTAGCCCTCGCCCCAGGCCGTCTCCCCCATCGGTGTCCTCAGGAGGCATGTGCGAACACCACGCTTTCAGACCGTCGATGGCGGTCCGCCACCTCGACCTTGAGGGTCCGCTGCCGCAGCAGACCCGTCCCCGGACCAAGCCCTTCCCAACGAGTGCCCGATGCGGTGAACCGCTGACCGACCCTGCCCTTCCACCCCTCGTCCACGACGAGGATCGCCTTCTGTTCGCGAACGCGGTTTTCGAGACGACGGGCAACTGAAGGTGAGACGTCTGAAGGAACCGAGCCGATCACCATGGTGATCCCTGAACAGATCATGTCGATGACGGTCGGCCAGGCTGACGGGGTGACATGTCGGACGAGTGCGACCCTGTCGAGAGCAACCCCGGCTTCGGCAGCCGCCACCCACCCCCAACTCGGAGACTGCCCGGCGGCAGCAAAACGATGGGGAGAGGGCTTGCCCGATTGATCGGTGTCGACGACGGCAACCCATTCCTGCTGGGCGGTGATCGCTCTGGCGAGCGCCCACAGCACCGATACGCGCCCTTCGCCGATCTGTCCAACGACTTGGACCACGCTGCCGCGCTCAAGCTGATGTTGCGCCCGTTCGTCGAACGAGACCGGTATGACGGAACGGTCAAGCTGATCGGCCGGCACGAGCGCCGATGCCAGTTGTTGCCGGAGTTGTCGGAGCGTTGTCGCCTGTGCATCCACCCACACAGACTACGAACGCATGTTCGCTATCCGCAAGGCGGCCCGCGGCGGCGACGCTGCCAGCCCGCCGATGCTGCCGGCGCCGCCGAAACGTCTAACGAGACCGCCGCACGCGAAGCGATTGGAAAATCTCGTCGATGGCGGTCATTCCCACCAGACGGGAAGCGGTCGCGAAGAAGACCGATCCAGCGAACACGCCACCGACCACCACCACCGCCGTCGCCGCGCGCGACGCCGACTGCGGATCAAACCCGTTTGGCGCGACGACGGCCATCATCGCCACCAGACCCGCCACCATGACCCCGCAGGCAAAGACGACCTTCGTCGAAAAGACCACCATCGGCCGATCGAATACGGGCCCAATCCGCCGTCGAAGGATCACCACCGCGACAACCGCCGAAATGGTGTAGGCCAACCCGTACGAAAGACCCAAACCAAACAAGCCAAACATGGCGTGGAGCCAGATCCCAAGAACGATATTGAGCCCGTTCTCAAGCACGTAAAGCCAAAAAATGGTGCGGGTATCCTGCATTGCATTGAACACCCGGGTCAGCAACAAGAATGTCGAAAATCCCGGCAAACCAAGCGCCAACCCCGCCAATGCAGGCGCCGCCTCTGCCCACCGAGAGTCGAGCAAATACACAATCGGTTCCGACAACAATGTGTAGCCGACGGCAGCGGGAACGATCAGCGCCAGCAACAACCTCAGACCTCGGTTGAGTGCCGCCCGCATCCGACCCAGATCTTGGGTCGTCCAAAAACTCGAAAAGTCCGGTAAGAGTGCGCTCATCACCGAAACCGCAATGATGGAATGCGGCAGCATAAAGAGCATCTGGGCAAAGAAGTAAGCGGACGCCAAACCGTCGGCGTCTTTACCTTCAGCCCCGCTTCGGGACAGGTTGACGACCACCGCAGCCGCGATCTGGTTGGCAACGACAAAGCCGAGCGTCCAACCCGACAGTTTCAGCACCTGTTTGACCGCAGGATGCCGAGGCTCCCAGTGCCATTTCCATGGAATCTTCGCCCTGCGCACGACAATCAACAGGGTCAAGGCCTCGACCAGCACTCCGGCCGTCGTCCCAAGACCCAGTATCAGCAGACCGGTGGTGTCACCCCGCAAGATCCCAACGTTGGTGGTAGACGTCGCGTACACACCAAAGGTCAGCAGCGCTCCGATGACGACCAGATTGTTCAGGATCGGCGCATACATCGGCGCCGGGAAACGCCTGTTCGCGTGCAAGATCGCCTTGGCCATGGCGATGAATCCATAGCCCAACACCTGTGGAGCAAACAGCATGAGCAGTCGGACGGCAACAGCGCGTTCATCGCCGACGGTCGGGTCTGAATCGCTCGCCGTATAGATGCCGATGACGACAGGGGCAAAGATGACCACCAGGACGCTTGCGACCAACGAAGCCGCCAAGGTGGCCGACAGGATTGCCCCGACGCCTGGGTCTCCGCCCTGGCTGGCCTTGGCCGCTTTGCGTCGTTCTCTGCGGGTCAGCGCGCTCTGATCGATCAGCACCTCATCGGCGCGGGTCATTCGCTCGACAAAGACCGGGATCAGCGTGGCCGACAAGATGCCACCGAGCAGAAGTTCAAAGATGATGTTCGGGGCGGTATTTGCTACCAAATAGGCATCGCCGACGGCGTTACCTTGCACTTGTCCAAGCGCCAAACCGAGGGCCAACACCCGCAACAGCCCGGTGATCCGGGACAACAGTGTCCCGCCCGTCATCACCAGGGTGTTACGCCCAAGCGACGACTCTTTCGGGATTGGTGTGGCAGCCTTTTCTTGGGCTGCCGGGCCCGCAACTACCGGTTCCGAAGCAACCGCACCAGCCGTTTCGGAACGAACTTGGCCGGCCGGTTCCGGTCGAGCACCGCGCTCCGGCGGAGGCGCATCGTTAGACGAAGGCCCTCGCGTGGGGGGCCGCACCTCTGGCGTGGTGCCCGGCGGCGGCCCTGGTGTGGTGCCCGGTAGCGGCTCCGGCTTGGTGCCCGGTGGCGGCTCTGGCCGAGACGCTGCCACCGGCAGGGGCGAACGGTCGGCCTCCGGGTTTGGTGACGGAGCGCCAGTCGCACCGGGAACAGCGACCGCCGACGCCGCAGGACCGGTCTCCGCGGTCGGAGAAACCACTGCCGATGCAGGTAGAGAATCAGCCTCGGCCGATGGTCGGGAGAACGGAGATTCCGACGCCGGGTCGGTGGGGTTACTCATGGCGGATGGTCACGACCCACTTCTCGCGTCGATGAGGCACCATCCCCGGCGGCGCGACCTGAGCACTTGACCGGGCATCGCAACCCCTGGCGGCGTTTGCTGGTCCGTCGGGATCAGGCGCCGTCGTTGATGGCGTCGGCTTCGACGGGCACAGCGGCGAGCGCTGAACGCTCATCGTCGTAATAGACGAACAGGTGGGAGATGGCTTCCGCCATCGCACCCTCGATCTGATCGAGGCGCAACGGATCGCCTTCGACCGTTACCGCGCTCGAATAGACGGTGACAGCTGTTGCCCCGATATCGAACAGGCGCCGAGCCAGGATGTCTGGTGGGCGGTCTCCCGTCGCGTCGGTCACCTGCGCGTAACGCTCGATCTCCATCCCGGTCAATGAGCGGTTGCATTCGAACTGGCGAACACCTCGTCGGGTGCCGGGTCGGATCGTTACGTCGATGAGCTGTCCCATGTCGGAATCGTTGGCGATGAGCAAGCCTCTGGTCAACTCGCAGACCTAAACGGGCAAACTTGGCGCCAGCGGTTCGCGATCTCGTCACCGAACCGCCAGTGAGTAAGGTCGCGATGTGTTCTCAAAGGAACCGTTCCGGCACGGCACAACACCTGGCGTTTCCGCAGCGCTTGTCGCCTGGCCACTCGAACCCGCAACCCTTCAGACTGCGCTTCCCCCTGGGCTCTATGCCGGTCGGGTTGGCGGCCCACCTTGGCTGGTCTTGGGGGTCGTCCCGCGCCAGTTAGGCGTCGACCGTTCGATCGCCGCCCTGTGGTCGCCGGTCGTAGGACCAGCCGATCTGCTCGGCGCGTTCGTTCATGCGGTCTGGACCGAGGGGCCCGTTAACGCCTGGGGAGCCCGCCGGTGGGCGGGCAGCAACGGCGGATGGGCACGAAGTTCTCTGAGCTCTGCAGGGCATCGACCGGGCGCAAAGATCGCTCTTACCTGTCGATCCAGGGGCCTGTTCCACACCGAGGTCCCCATCCGGCTCAACCTGACTACACCCGAAGCCGACGGTGACCCACAGAATGCCGACGCATCCCCTGATGACGCCAGGCTGCTTTGCCAGCAGCTGCTCGGTTCGACGATGAGGCTGTATCGCCGCGACCCGTCGGGATTGTCGTGCGTTCGCGCAGATATCCAGCTACACCACATGTCACCGGCGACCGTCGCTCCTCGGTCAACCGTCGCCACACGCGGCCACATCGCCGCGGCCCCCTACTCCTGGGCGCGCATTCGCTCGTCCGGCCCGCCGCCGTCAGCAAAAGATCAGCCGGTTGGCGCGATCGGCAGGGTAAGCGTCGAACTCCACCCGCCGTTCCGTATGGGAACGCCGGTTAGAGCCCGCATCCCTGCGTTGTTCCGGCTCCAGCGGTCACCCGCGCCTGACCCGCTCGCCCCCGCTTCCCCTCACATTCAGAGCAACGGCCAAGCTGGGTGGCTGTCAGAAGCACTTCACCCGCCGACGGTCGGAACCAGGGGGTAACGATGGGTCATCCAACTCTGGAGAGCGGCGTTGATCGCCGCGCCGCGCACGGTGATCAGTGCGACCCCCGCGTCGAGCGCCTCCGTCCGTACTCGACATCGCCGACGGGCAGCCACGTCGCTTTGCTTCGACGTGAGCGTAGGTCGCACGTGCTCTGGCTGCTGGTAGCGCTGGCCTGTTCGCTGAGCCTGGTCGTCGGGTGTTCGTCGTCTGATGATGACGCTGCGGACAACGGCTCGACCGACCTTGAAGCCTTCGATCTTCCGGCCCTGGACGACTCCGGTGAGCGTGTGCGACTCGAGGATTTCAGGGGGACACCCGTGGTGGTCAACTTTTTCGCGTCATGGTGCATCAATTGCGAGCGGGAACTCCCGGCCTTCAAGAAGGTTTCCGAGCAACTTGGTGATCGGGTCACCTTCGTTGGAGTAAACACACGCGAACAAGGCGACGGACTCGCGTTCGTCAAACCGTTCGGGCTTGTCGGCGAATGGCCGCTCGCTCGCGATATTGGCGGCAGCGATGGCCGCGGGCTGAGTGAACAGATCGGCGCCCGAGGTCTTCCCGCAACCGCCTTTTACGATTCAGACGGCAAGTTCATCACCGCAACCTTCGGCGAGCTCGATGAGCAACACCTGCTGTCGCTCATCGACGAGAACCTCGGCGTTTCTTGATCTTTGGCTCCGGCCACGGTCGTTGCCGACCGTCAATACCGTGAGTTTTCGGCGTCTCGAAGGTGAAGATCGAGCCAAAACCCTCGCCGTTTCATCGATCCCTAGCCCGCTGACCTGCACTGTTACCACCAACCTCTAGAATTTCTCAAGAAACTAACGCTGTGCTCAACTATTCGTTGAGATTGGGTCGATAAGCAATGCGTGACACGCACGCGACGCATACATAACGCCCCAAATGCACCTCGCCTCCGGGTATCCAGAGTGCGGCAGTCACCCCCACCTGCCGATCTTTCCGACGACCGCCACAGCTTGCGCCCGGGCGTACGCCAGCCGGTTCTGTCGGTGGTAATCCCGATGTATCGGGAAGCCGCTCGGATCGAGTCGATGGTTGCTGCAATCGCTGAATGCCAGCAATCGCAACCCGACACATCTGACGGACACGCTGCTCAGAATGGTGCACCAAGTGCTCCTGGTGAACAGGTCGAGTATCTGTTCGTCGACGATGGTTCGCCAGACGACACGGTCCCCGTCCTCACGTCTGCAGCCAACAAACTCGGTGTTCGTTACCGCCTGATCCGCCTGGCACAGAACGGCGGGAAAGGCGCGGCTGTGGCGGCCGGATCCAAGGCGGCCACGGGCACCTACGTTGCCTACATCGATGCAGACGTCGCCGTACACCCAGGTGCTCTGCTGCCGATGGTTCGCCACATGCAAGCAAACGGCATCGACGTCGCTGTCGGTGATCGCTCCAACCCAGCGTCGCAGGTCGTACGCGAAAAGGCAGGACGACGCGCCGCTTCCTGGGTCTTTAACACCTGGGTCCACACCCTTGGCCTGAGTGATCTCGGCGACACCCAATGCGGCTGCAAGATCGTGCACCGCTCGGTAGTCAACCGGCTCTACTCAAACCAGATCGAGACCGGGTTCGCCTTCGACGTCGAGCTTTTGTATCGAGCAAAGCTGCTTGGGCTCAAGATTTCCTCTGTTCCGGTCGATTGGATCAAGCGAGACGGGAGCACGGTCAGCCCGGTCCGAGACGGCTTGCGTATGGCGTCGGCAGCACTGCGAGTCCGCAGAGCACGGCGGATCTACCAGCCCAAGCGCGGACATGTCGGGAGCCACCCGAGCGTCGTTTCGTAGCGCACGTAGCGCTTGACCCCCGCTTAGGCACCGACCGATGAAGCCGCCCGCGGCTTAGGCAAAGGAACCGTTCACCTTGGACACTGCAGTAGCGACCCCCAGGAAGGCCAAACGCTCAACGACGCTCGACGAAGCGAGCGAGGGGCACCCGGAAGCCGATGGAACGTCTGCCGCAGCAATAGCAGGCCGCTCCAAAATTTCCAGGGACGGCGAGACGGGTAGTTCGGCTGAAGAATCCAAGAAAGCAGAACGTCGCATCAAGTGGATGATCGCGTTCGCCATCATCATCGGGCTGACGTTTCGGCTTTGGATGGCAACGACGACCGACAACGCCGACGCACGCACGCTGACGTGGGGGTCCGCGTTCGTCGCGCTCGGCTCTACCGATCCGTACAAAGACGTCGTCGAGTACTCAAGCGGCGACCCCATCCCGCTCGGCGGCATCCGCTCGTTGTCCTTGGCCCAGGGCTATGTGGGCGTCATCGTCGGCGCAATTCCCCTCTGGATCGGCGATCAGCTCGATCTGATCCATTTGGGCAGTCCGCCCGATGGGCACGACTTTCGACAGGGCGAGATCTTCGCCTACAAGCTTTCGTATCTCGTCCCCGAGTTCCTTCTGCTCGCAGGCATTTTCATGCTGCTTCGCAAACCCAGGCAGCGGGTGCTCGGCACGATCCTCTGGGCCACCAGCCCCCTCGCCTTCTTCGCCTGGGGTCAAGGCATGCCCGACGTTTGGACCGTCGCGTTCCTCGTCTGGGGAGCGGTCTTGGTTGACAAGGCTGCCGCAGCTCAGACTGGCGCACGTCGCGCACGATGGCTGATCGCCCTGTTAGCGACCGTCTGCGTTGGTGGCTTTGGGACCAAGCTGCTGCCTGCCGCATGGCTGTTGCCCGTGCTGATCCTGACAGTCCGTGATGGCCTCATGTCCCGTAAGAACAAGGCGGTCGTCCTGGGGTCCATGCCGGTGATTTTCTTGCTCGCTTCCGCCCCCTACCACGTCTCGGCGTTCATGGAGACCAACGTCTTTGAACGCTTCGAGTACGACATGCTGTTTTCGGGCGCGGGCATCCCGGTCGGAAGCGCCCTGTATCCAGCGCAGTGGGGCCTGATGATCCTGCTCGGCGCGACGATCTGGTTCGCCGTGGCCCGCGATCCCTGGGAACGAGCAGTGCCCTATATGGGTGTGGTCATCCTGATCGTCGCTGCGATGTCAGGCGTCATTACCCACCTCATGTTGTGGGGACTTGCCGCCGTACTGTTCGCCGTCAGAAAGAACCCGCTCGGTGCCGTCGCGGTCGGCTTCGGCTTTGCGGTGGCCACCGCCTGGCATGTCTTGTCGTATGACTGGTTAACCGGGGTCGTCGCGAGCGCCGTTGACGTCAACTTCGAAGTAGGCGGCACAACGGACTGGCTCAACGGGCACATCCCGATGGTGCGCACCCTTGGCGGCATGGCGTCGTCGGTACTGCTCCTCTCAGCCCTGGCGATGATGGCGGCCTGGCTGTTTGGTTGGAGTCGTCCGGTCCGTCTTCGTCACGCTGCCGCAGCGGGCAGCCTCGGTATGGTCGGTTTCGTCCTCTGCCTGCTCGCCGCGCCGGTGATCGCCGCCGATTCGGGGACGACCATCTGGGACTTTGCCTACAAATCGGCCGATACCGACGATGTCATCCCGCTGCCTCCCGGCGAGACCTGGACTTCCGCTGCCATCGAATCCGACGAAGTCGGCAACCTGGTTACCTTCAAGCTCCACCGCTCCACCCAGCCGAGCCTCGACGACCTTGACATCGCACTGGTCGACCGGAAGGGGCGTGAAGTCGCCTCGGGAACCATCCCCGCGTGGCAAGCAGAGCCAAAGAGCGACATGGGACCGGTCGCCGTTGCGCTCAACAAGACCGTCGATCTCGATGGGCTCAGGGTGCAGATCACTCGCACGGGGCCCTCGGAACGAGAAGTCATCCAGGACGAAAACGGCATCGCCACCGTCGTCAACTTGCCAATCATGAACATCGAGGCCGACGTCAATCCCAACGGGATTCTCGTGCCGACCGTCACCGTCCGTAACTCATATGGGGGCGACATGGCGGGAACCCTCGCCCGCCACCTCGTCGAACCTCAGCGTCTGGCAGCTATCCCGGCGCTCGGTCTGATCGTCGGGCTCCTGTATGCGTTTGCGCTTCGCAAGATGTTTCCGTTCGCCGCCTCCGCCACGGATGCAGGCTCGGAAGCGCCCGACGAGGTCGCCGCCGACGACGACACCGTCATGCCCGAACCGTCAGAGAGTGCCCCTCCTTGGAGGGTGCGCCTCGCTTCGTGGATGGTCGCCGGGCTCGAACCCGCCCATTCGATGAGTGATGACAGATCGCTCCCCCAACACGCCCAACCAGCACTCGCTGGCTCCACCACAGGAGGAAACCGATGACCAGACCCCAAGGCGACAGCGAAGAGCTTCGTTTTCGGCGGGCCCGACGCATGGTACGAGAGGCCCTGGTCATAGGCGCCGGTAGCGCCATGGCCCTGGGCGTCGTCGCCACCCCGGCGGGCGCTGCTGCGAATCTCGACGTCCGGCCGACCACCGGTCTGCGGGCCGGGTCCGTCATCGAGGTGAACTGGAAGACCGACGCCTCAAAGAACGTCATCGTTCGTCAATGCGCGGTCGACAACGGCCTCCACTGTGAGACGCGGCCAGAACGCTGGGTGATCTCCAGCCAAGCGGCCTCACCGGTCAACTTCACGGTCCGGAGCGCGATCAATGACGGGACCAAGGTGTACCCGTGCGACGACGCCAACACCTGCGTCGTACAGGTTGGTTTCGACGTCGAGATCGACCAGTTGGGGGACCGGTCCCAGTGGCTGTCGGTGAAAGAGGTAAAGACAGCGGCGCTCAGTTTCAACGCGGACGGCGCCTCGGGCTCGACCACAGGCGGCTCCACCACAGGCGGTTCCACCACAGGCGGATCCGCCACGGGCCGTTCCACGACGGGCGGCTCGACCACGGGCCGTTCCACGACGGGCGGCTCCACTACCGGACGGGGTTCGTCGACGGGGCTCAGCACAACCGGCGGCTCGACGACCGGCGGATCGACGACCGGCACCAACAACCCGCGCTCTGAGACGACCGGCTCGGCCACAACCGGCTCCGGAACCGGCGGCTCGGCCACAACCGGCTCCGGAACCGGCGGCTCGGCCACGACCGGCTCCGGAAGCACTGGCACTGCCACCACCGGCAGCTCTGGGACGGGTGGCGCTGGGAGTTCGGCGACCACCGGCTCTACAGGCACCGGCTCCACAGGCACCGGCTCCACAGGCACCGGCTCCACAGGCACCGGCTCCACAGGCACCGGCTCCACAGGCACCGGCTCTTCAGGCACCGGCTCGGCATCAACCGGGGCATCGACCACGGGCGCCGGTTCTGCAACATCGACGGGCGGATCCGCCGATAGCACCTCAACCGACGACACCGCCGGCGACAGCGCGGGCGAGAGTCTCGGACAGGCGACCGGTACAGGTGGTTCGACCGGGACGGGCGGTTCAGGGTCGGTCGCTGGGGCGAGCGCTGACGCCGGTACCCCACTCGGACAGGCGACGTCAGGCGGCGGCACCGCCGGAGTGATGGCCGACGGCGAACTCGCTCACACCGGGGCCAACGACCTTCCGCTCGCTGTGCTCGGCATGGGACTCCTGGTGTTGGGACAGTCCCTCCGGATGGGCGCAAAGTTGGACCCGGTCCGCCGCTCCCGCTAGCGATCAGGCGCTCCCCCGCCGACCTGTTCAGAACAGCCTCTGACTCTCCGCTTCAGGGCCAAGCCTTCGGGCTTGGCCCTTTTCGGCTCGGGCTCGTCCCTCGTCGGGGGGATCCCACGCCACCCGTTCATTGAACCTCCACGACAGCCGGTGCCACCTGGTCGCGCCGTTCGCCGCCAAGGCGATTCGATGCTTGGGAGACGGATAGCCGACGTTTGACTCCCACCCGTACTCTGGCGCGTCGTCGTGCGCGGCGATCATCAGCTCGTCCCGGGTGACCTTTGCCAGCACCGACGCTGCGGCGATGCTGAGCGAGCGCGCATCACCTTTGATGACCGTCTGCACCTCCCATGGGTCACCGAGCATGTCGTAGTTCCCGTCGATCAACGCGGCGGTACACCCGACAGCATCTGAGAGGGCCCTCATCACCGACCGTGCTGCACGTTCGAGGGCGGCGGTCATGCCGAGGTGATCGCAATCCTCGGGTGACACATGATGGATCGCGGTGGCCGCGGCGAGCCGCTCGATCGTCGGCACAGCGATTCGCCTGTCTGAAGCCGTCATCACTTTTGAGTCGGTGACGGCAGCGAGTTCAGGAGGGACTTTGGTCATCTCGGCGGGAAACGCAACGCCGGCCAATGTCAGTGGACCGGCCCACGCACCCCGACCGACTTCGTCGATCCCCGCGACGACCGCTCCGGCGTGGCCTCGAAGGGCGTTCTCCAACGAGAGATCCGGTTTCCTTTGCCCTGACATCCTAAGACCGACCCACT
Source organism: Acidimicrobiia bacterium (assembly GCA_018003035.1). Classification (GTDB taxonomy): domain Bacteria; phylum Actinomycetota; class Acidimicrobiia; order IMCC26256; family JAGNEX01; genus JAGNEX01. The sequence goes on along the minus strand of JAGNEX010000023.1, from coordinate 21,785 downwards.
GTCGCGACTACGCTGCCCGCCATGGAGATCGGTACCCGAGTCGAGGTGCGAAACAACTTCGATCATGAGTGGGCGCGCGGCTTTGAGGTCATCGAAGTCGACACCGTCTCAGAAGAACCTGCCTACCGGGTGAAACGAACCGCCGATGGGCGGGCGCTCCCCGTCTGGTTCACCGAAGATTCGATTCGTGAGGAGCGCCGCGGACGCGGCATGTGGTGGGTCTAGCTCACCGCTCCTGCCACAAGTAACCATCCTCACTCGGGCCCAGCTACGTGGGCCCTCAGCGTTGAATCGCCCGTGTTACTTGGGCTCGCTCTTGAGGACTTCGACGAAGTCTTCGATCGGCATGGCGTTGATCGTGGTCGTACGCATCGTTCCCCGGGCGGCAAGCATTGTTGCGGCACGGGCCATGTGCAGGTCGTCTTCCGCTTCGATGATGTTCAAAAAGTCGTACTGACCGAGTAGCGCGTACTGAGCAACCACACGCAGCCCCATGCGCTCGACTTCAGCCTTGACTTGGGTGATCCGCTCTGGGTTCTTCCGGATCGTGTTCCACCCATCGGGGCCGACGGTAGAGAGCATCGCATAGGTAGGCACGGGATTCCTCCGGATGGTCAGGGGGTCAAGTAAGCGTTGCTAAGCCTAGCCGTGCTTCGTTGAAGTCGTGGTCGTCGGCTCGACCAGAGCGATATTTCCCAGCTCAGAAGGGTCGACCTCCGTAGCAACCCAGGCGCCCACGATCTCTGAAGCTAACGCCGGTGTCAGCAATCGCAGCGACACAGCGAGCACGTTCGCGTCGTTCCACCGACGGGCGCCTCTGGCGGTTTCGGCATCGGTCACCAGGGCGGCTCGGACCCCGGGCACCTTGTTAGCTGCGATCGCCACGCCGGTCCCCGTCCAGCAGGCGACCACCCCAAACGCTGCGTCTCCATCGGCAACCATGTTGCCGACCTTCAGACCCACCTCCGCCCAGGCCTCATCGGTGCCGGCCGGCGGACCGATCAACACGACGTTGAAGCCCAGGTCAGTCAGCAGCCGGTCGAGGTCGTCAACCACGGTCGAGGCCTCATCGGCGCCAAGAACAACCGTGCGGCCCGCAACTTCAGACTGATTCATGGATCTGGCTCCGATCGGACTGCCCGGTACTGGCGACCCGTCCCGCCAGCAGCCGGTCGGCCACCGCTTCCAGGGCCACAAACGGGTGATGGCGAACGCCGTGTTCATCGCACCATGCGCCAAGGCGTCCACTGGCAAAGAGTTCGTCGGCCAGCAACGCAGCCTTGCGATCGTTCAGCGATCCGCTGACGACCGCAGTCAGGTGGCGCTCCCGTTGAGCGTCCTTAACCGGCGCTTGTTTGCACATGCCACACGACTGGCACGGACAACACCGATCCCGCTGCGGAAACACCATCGATCCTGACGCCCAGTCGATGTCGTTGGTTTCGACCGTCACCGGCCATCCCTCCAAAGCTTCCCGGACATAGAAGCCGAAGCTGTCCGACACGACCACCACAGAGGCGCCACCCGCCACCAGACGGTCGACGGCGACCCGTGCGTGCTCGCTTTGTTCCACCTGTCGTGCTGCCGCTCGGAGTTCATGTTCTGGCACCGCCGCAATCAGATCGAAGAATGCATTCACCGCTTCAAAGGATGTGATCGTTCCCCGTTCGAGCTCCTCGTCGATCGACCACCATCGGTCCCCCGAAAAAGTGGTGAGGAGCGTTTCGGCGACGTTGCGTTCGGCGATCGCGGAATCGAAGTCGACAACGACCGTCAGACCCGTCGGATCGGTTGTGCTGCGCGACGTCGCGCCTTGTCCCTGTGCCACGAACCGAGGCTAGCCAGAAGCTCCGGACGCGCAGCGGCACGAACTCGTTGCCGTGGTGCTACCTCTGAGCCGTCCTCCTGAGCTGTGCTCCTAGGATGAGTCGATGGAGAGCGCCCCGATCAACGTCGCCATTGTCCCGCACACCCACTGGGATCGCGAGTGGTACCTACCGTTTCAGCGGTACCGGCTCAAGCTGGTGCGACTGCTCGACTCGTTTCTGTCGCTGCTCGAACACGACCCGAGCTATACGCACTTCACGCTCGATGGTCAGACCGCGGTGATCGACGACTATCTGGCCATGCGTCCCAGCGCCGCTGTCCACATCCGAGACCTTGTCGCCTCGGGCCGGATGTCGATCGGACCGTGGGCGGTGCTGATGGACGAATACATGGTGTCGGCCGAGACCATCGTGCGAAACCTGCAGGCCGGTCTGGTTCGTTCTGCTGAGTTTGGCGGGGCGATGGACGTGGCGTACCTGCCTGACATGTTCGGCCACATTGCGCAAATGCCTCAGCTGCTCCGGCTCGCCGAGTTTGACGACACCGTCCTGTGGCGAGGCGTTCCTTCGCAGGTCACCCAGACCGGTTTCGACTGGATCTCCCCGGATGGCAGCGCAGTGCGGGCCGAGTTCTTGTTTGGGTCGTATTCAAACGGTCGCGATCTCGCGGACGATCCTGCGCTGCTCGTCCAGCGCGCCGAGAGCTATATAGCCGAACTCGGTGACGCATGGTTGGGGTCAGATCTGTTGCTCATGAACGGCACTGACCATCAGGTGCCGCAGCCCTGGTTGGGCGAGATCGTCCAAGAAGCCAATCGGCTACAAGACCGCTTTCAGTTTCGAATCACCTCCCTCGCTGAGTACTTGTCGACTCAGCCCCGGGACAATCTGATCCAGGTGCGAGGTGAGCTTCGTTCTGGGGCGCAGTCCAACGTGTTGATGGGGGTCGCGTCGAACCGCGTCGACGTGCATCAAGCGACGGCGGTCGCTGAACGGCGCCTCGAGCGGATCGCCGAACCGCTGTGGAGCGCCTTGCTTCCTGCGCCATGGCCTCGGGCCGAACTGGATGAGGCCTGGCGCTTTCTGATCTTGAACGCTGCACACGACTCGTCCTGCGCATGTAGCGACGATGAGGTCGTGGACGAGGTCATGGTTCGGTACCGGTCGGCACGCCAGATCGCTGACGGTCTGGTGGAACAGGGCCTCGAGCTGTTGAGCTTGGCGGTCGACGCTCAGCGCGGTGACCACATTGTGGTCAACACGACTCCCCGTTCGCGCTCTGAGGTTGTCGAGGTGATCGCCCCTGGCGAAGGGCCTGCCACCGCTGTTGGCTACGACGGCCAGGTTTTGGAATCCGCGTCGGAGCAGCATCCGGCGCGACAGACGTTTTCGGCAGTCGTGGAAGGCACGAAGATCGGCTGGGTTCTCGAAATGCTGCGCGGCACCGAGTTTGCGGGCCGACCGGTCGCATCGTGGCGTATCGCCCGGACCTCGGGGCTAGTCGCGGGCGCCAACTCCTCAGACCCCGTGTCCTCTGCGGAAGCGACCGAACAACTTGGGCTCGACGCTGGCCACACGCCACCGGAAGCGTTTCACGCCGGCGACGAAGCCGATATTGCGATCGTCGTCGCAGCACCAGGGTCGACAGCGGTCGATACCGCCCCGCTCCGAGACGCCTTGGCGCTCCTTGCGGAAAACGGCGTTCGCATGAAGGTGTCGAGCTTCGATCCCCCGTTTCGCACGGTCAAGGTCTGCGTACCGGATGTGCCTGGGTTTGGGTGGACCACCGTTCGGATCGATCCCGATGGGTGCTCGCGCGACCAAATCCAGAACGGTGCAAGCGAGAGCGATGCGGCCCCGACCAGTGCGGCCCCAACCAGTGCGACCCAAAACCCGGACACTCCGGCCGAGGGCGAAGCAGGATCATGCCCATCTGTGAGTACGGGCGTGGCCCTGTCGAATGAGTATGCGACCGTGACGATCGACCCGGCCACGGGCGACTTCTCCCTCACTCAAGACGGCCTGTACTGCGAAGGATTGGGACGCATTGTCGAAGGGGGCGATGGAGGCGACACGTACAACTATTCGCCGCCTGCGCAGGACCTCGTGATCGTCGAGCCCGCCGCCGTGAATGTCGGCCTCCTGCACGATGACGGCCTTACCCAAAGCGTCGATGTGATCCGACAATACGACTGGCCGGCCGCTGTTCTTGGCGATGAACGGCGGGCATGGGGTCGAGACGCCACCACGATCCGCCAGACGGTAACCACACGGCTCGAGCTACGACGAGGTGAGCCGTTCCTCCGCGTCTCGACGACGATCGACCACCGGTCGAGTGATCATCGGATTCGGACCCACTTTCCGCTGCCTGGGACAGCCGCCGGTTCACAGGCCGAATGTGCGTTCACGGTTGTTGAGCGTGGCCTCAGCGCCGAAGGTGGACTGCAGGAGGTTGGTCTCCCGACGTTTGTTTCGCGACGGTTCGTCGACGTTCAGACCGAAGGTGGTTCGCTGTTGGTGATTCACGACGGGCTGTACGAGTACGAGATCACCGACAACGGACGGGAACTGGCCCTCACCCTGTTGCGAGCGACCGGTTGGCTCGCCAGGCGCGAACCCGACTTCCGGCCAAACCCGGCAGGCCCCCAAATCCCCGTCGTCGGTGCTCAGATGTCGGGGGTACACACGCTGCGGTACGCGCTAGCGCTCCACCACGAGGACTGGGAAACGGCAGACGCGTACGCCCTCGCCGACCGGTTCTTGGTGCCCGTCCAGACCGTTGCGGCTCAACCGGTTACTCGGATGCTTGCCAACCATGGACAGAATCTGAGCGTCGACGGTGGATGCGTCTCGGCGGTTACGCGCGAATCAGGCGCCCTTGTCGTACGACTGTTCAACCCGAGCAGCAGACCGGTCACAGCCCGTCTTGACTGGCGGGGCACTCCCCTCTCCGGCTGGGTCGTCAATCTTCGTGGGCGGCCGCTCCACCCCTTCGAGGCAGCGGTCGATCTCCGCCCGCAACAGGTCCTGACCCTCCAAGCCGAAGCCGCCTTTTGAACCTCTGAGCGCAGCGGACGCCCCCGGGAACGGGAGCGCTGGCAACCACCCAGCTCAGATGAAGCTCGACGGCGGATCGATGTCGTGGCCCCGCGACGAACCGTCGGGCTCGCTGTGCGCCTCGCCGTCGTGGCCGACCGACCCGTCATCGGTGCCGGCTGTGCTGTCAGGGTCCGGGATATCGATTGCCTGAGGGCGATCTACGTCGCGCATGAGTGCGGTGAGCAGGTCGTTCTGGGCAAGGAGCGCTTCACCGTTCGCCGCCTGGGCGCTCCAGCCGGAGTCGAGACCTGGCGCGGTCAGGGCGGGGAAATCGGCGCCAGCAGATTCCCACAGAATGGCTGGCCGATCGTCGTGCCACCTGACTTCCCAGGACACCGCTCCACCGGGAACCGGTACGTGGCGAATGCCCTGCGGGGCCCCTAGCCAGGCCGAGGGCAAGATCGGGCTGGCCGCAACGGCACCCCGTGAACCTGCGGCGGTGACCCGGGTGAGAGCTGTGCGGATCGCCGAACAGATGATGGCCAACACGACTTGGTCGTCCCCGACGCCGCCGGCTGCGGCGGTGCGGGACGGATGCAGAGTGGTCGGCCAGGTGCGTACATCACGGCCGACGGCGAGAAGTTCGGTGAGCCGCGCCGTCGCGTCGCCCCGTCCAGCCGCAAGTTCGGAGGCGGCAAGCACAGCGGTCCCCCATGCCGACCGAGTTCCGCCGACAAGCGTGACCCAGGGTGCATCACCCAGTTCGCGGGCCGTGACGGACGGTCCTATGTCTGCGGGGTTGAGAACTCCTCCGTCGAGACCGATCCATCGGGCGAACGGGCTCGTGATCGCTGCGGGGTCGATGCGGACCTGCCAGTCGGCAGCAAGCGCCGCCATGTCTGAGCCCTTTTGATCATCCTCGGTTCCAGGCACGGCCTCACCGGCGGGCGACCACAACAGGGCGAGCCACCTGGCAGCGGCGGCCATCGCCGTCAGCACCTCGGCCGGAAGGGTCTTCTTCGCAGCGCGCTCCAGGTCATGGACCGCCGTCACCAGATTCATTTCAAGCGCCTCGGCCAGCGGAGCATTCGGGCTCAGCACCAGACGGCGAGCGATGGCAGCGGTCACCACAGCGGTCGCAGCGTTCGGATCGACAGCGTCAAACGCCCCCGATTTTCGCTGGATACTCGGCACGCCGACGAGCAGTTCATCGCAGTAGCGCCCCAGCCCAGCATCGGTCAGGCCCGCCGACCAGCACCACCAGTCGGCGTACGCCCCGATCGTTTCGGCAAACGCGTCCCCTCGAAGGCCGCTCCGAGCATCGGCCATATCGGTGAGCCCGGCTTGGCCTGCGGCGATGGCATCCAAATCGATCCCGGCGCTGCGAGCCGTCGATAGCGTGCACAGTTTGAGGACGGGCCAGGCGTCGGTCCAGGTTTGCTCAGCCGAACGCAACGACACGCCCTGCCCGGTCTGTGCGCTCCAGCCCCGCTCGAGCGCTGCCATATCGGGAACCGCGGCGGGCTGCGCGACTTCGGGAAGCGAGCCTTCAGGGTCACGTGCGATCACGACCGTGCGCGCTTCGACGTGGTTGAGCGGAAAGACGACGGCGATGTTCGCCAACCCAAACTCGCAGCTTTGATCGGCGGCGAACTCGACCTTAGAAGGGCTCGCCGTCTCGTCCTGATCCATCAGCTGGCGGGCCGAGTCCACGCCCCCGACTCCGACTCGAACGTCTGAGGGAGCTGCGGGGATCTGCACCGCGCGACGGCCATCGATGGTCACGTACCGGCCGTCGACACCGACGCTCTTGATACGGCCCAACCCCGACAGTGTGAACGGGCGGACGATCAGAGCGACGGCCACCGGTGCATCCGAATGATTGCGAAACTCCATGGTCGCCAAGGCAGCGGGCCCCGTGACAGCTCCGACCTGGGTCGTCACGTCGTCGCCAGAACCGATGCTGAGACGAGTCTCTAGCAGCGGCGTACCGCCGATCCGACTCTGACGAACACCCGCACGACCCGCCGGACGAATCCACCCTGCCTGGGTACGGATCCACCACTCAATACACCACTGAGCACCCAGCACGGTCGCGACGCCTGATTCGTCGATTTCGATACAGTCAGGTTCGCCGACAGCACCGACGGTCGCCGTCCGTGTTGCTCCCGCCCCGTCGACGGACCACGGGGCCGAACCAACGGCCTCGTGACGGGTTTCGTCGCCACGATCAGCCCAGGCCGGGGCAACCCATCGGTGCTGCTCAAAAACCTCAGCGAGGCGCGCGGCTCGGTCTCGGTCCGAATTCGGACGGGATTCGGTTCGGCGACGGCCAAACATCAATCACTCCTCACAGCAGACAGCTCAGGCGACAGGCTGGCGGAGCCTACCGTGCTCGGTTCGAAATTCAGCGTTAGCTACGGAGCCGTGGCACCGCACCCACCAGTAATGCAACCCTGCCCGGCAGATGTGCGGTGCGCAGCGGTCGATGACTCTGGTTGTTTGAGCACGAAAGCCCTGTGTGATAGCCATGTTTCGCCGCTTGAATCCCACAGGGGACGGATTCGCCGGGTGTTGCAGAGCGTTTGGGGACGCCGATTCAACGCCGGCACTGCGGCCACGCTGCAGACGTTTGGGGGACCGTATGCAGGCCTATCCGAGCACGTTTACACGCGCCCAAGCACCGATGCTGGTTGGGCTTTGTGCGCTGATGTTGTGCGCGGTACTCGTCGGCATCTTTCCTGCGACGGGGGGCGCCGCCACCTTTCAGGTTCGCCCGAGCCTTGAACAGGTTGCGGTCACGCATGCGCCCGTCGGGGCGCCCGTCGCTCTACGCGATCAGGCCGGCACCGTCGTCCAGTCCGCGACTGCCGACAGACTCGGGAGCGCATTGTTTCGCGGCGTCGTTCCAGGGACGGGCTACCGGGTTGCCGTCGGTGCCGAGCTGTCCGATCCGTTCGCCGTCAATCCGGTCGCCGGATCCACTCCCCCGCAGGCCTTCTATGAGGGCCAAGACCTCCAACCAGGCTTCAACTACATCGAGACCCGCGACGGCACCACCTTGTCGGCGTGGGTCTTCCTGCCAGGTCCGGTCGAGGACGGCCCCTATCCAACGGTGGTCGAGTACTCGGGCTACGACCCGTCGCGCCCGCCGACAAGCGGTCTGTCCGACTTTGGCATCGAGCTGCCCGATGACCTGGCCGGTGTGCTCTGTTCGCAGGTAGCGGTCTTATGCGATCTGCCAAGCCAACCGGGATCGATCTTTGCAGGGGCGCTCGGCTATGCCGTCGTGGCGGTCAATATCCGGGGGACCGGTTGTTCCGGTGGCGCCTTCGACTTCTTTGAGCCACTCCAACGCCTCGACGGCTACGACGTCATCGAGACCGTCGCGACCCAGTCCTGGGCTAAGGAAGGACGCGTGGGCATGGTGGGGCTCTCCTACCCGGGGATCTCGCAGCTCTATGTCGCGTCCACTCGCCCGCCGCATCTGGCCGCAATCGCACCGTTCTCGGTGTACGACGACGTGGCCCGCGGGATCACCGCCCCCGGCGCTATGTACAACACCGGGTTTGCCGGCGAATGGATCGAACAGGTTCTCCGACGTGCCCGTCCGTACGGACAGGGCTGGGAACGAGGGCGGGTAAATGCGGGCGACACCACATGCGCCGAGAACCAGCTCCTCAGATATCAAAACGTCGATAACACCGAAGTGGCGAGCAGCCAAGAGTTCTACGACCCGGCACTTGTCGATCCTCTGAACCCCTATTTGTTCGTCAAAGACATCGATGTTCCCGTTCTGATGGCGGGCGCCTGGCAGGACGAACAGACCGGTGGGCGATTCTCGACGCTGTGGGACCGGTTCCTTTCTGCACCGTTCACAAGGTTTATTGGGTACAACGGGCTCCACCCTGACGGCTACTCGCCCGACATACTGGCCGAGCTCGACGCCTTCCTCGACTTCTTCGTCGCCGAGAAGCGAACCGCAATGAACCCGATCTTGCTCATCGCAATGCCGCTCGTCATGGAACAGTTCCTGGGAACGCCGGTGGCGCCACCGAAGCAGAACTGGCTGTCTGGGCGGTTCGACGATCTCAAGGCTCGTTACCTCGACCAGCCACAGGTTCGGATCATCTACGACCGCGGACGCAGCATCTTTGCCGGGTCGCCAAGCGGCGGGCTGTCCGTCGAGTACGACTCGTGGCCTGTCGCCTCAGAGATGGCTGCGTGGTACCTGGCGCCCGACGGCCGGTTGACCACCGCCCCGCCGCTTAACACGACCGGCGCTGCGGCCTTCATGGTCGACGTGAGCGAAGCAGGTCGCCGCGTGGAGTCCGATTTGGATGAATGGTTCCCTAAACCCGGATGGCACTGGACCCAGGAAGATCCCGGCGAAGCCCTGACCTTTACCAGTGAACCTCTCTCGGCGTACACCGCCTTTCTCGGCTCGGGTTCTGTCGATCTGTGGATCCGCTCAGATGTCGTTGACGCGTTCTTGGAGGTGACCGTCTCCGAGATCGACCGGCTCGGCAACGAGATCTACGTCCAATCTGGTTGGCTGCGCGCCCAAACTCGGGCCCTCGCTGCCGAGGCGAGGGAGGACTGGCCCCAAATCACCGGCCTTGAATCCGATGCTGCGCCACTCGTTCCCGGCGAATGGACACCGGTCCGCGTCGAGGTCTTCCCGTTCGGCCACATCTTTCAGAAGGGCAGTCGCCTTCGATTGACGGTCGACAATCCGGGCGAATCACGTCCAAGTTGGACCTTCCGGACCGATCCAAGCCTTGATGGTTCGACCGTCGAAGTCGCCTACAGCTCCCAGTTTCCCTCTCGCCTGGTGCTCAACCGTGTCGGCGGCATCCCGGAGTTCCTGCCGTTCCGGAGCGATTGCACGTACCTGCGTGGCCAGTACTGCCGAGAAAGCGTCGACTTTCAAAACACCGTCGTAGCGAACGCCTACTTTCCGCCGACTACGACCACGACGGCCAGTCCAACGACGACCGTCGCCCCCTCGTCCACCACATCCTCGACGCATGCATCCTCGACATCGCCGACATCCTCCTCGACGCGGCCGAACACGGTCACGCCGACCACTGCTTCGACTGTCGGGCCTCGCTCCGACACCGCAACCCGTGACCGGTCTACGCGCACCGCCGCTCAAGACGCCGACCGCAGTGGCCATGCGTCGAACCCCCAAAACGGGCTCAGCCCGTCACCTCACAGTCCGACAGACCAGAGTGTCGACGGGGCACATGACCGGTCCGTGGTCACTCCGGCCGACGAGAACGGCCCCACGGCCCGCGGGGGCCAGGGCACGAACCAGGTGGAGAATCCGACAGCCGGTGCGCCGCTCACAGCTTCTGCGGCTTCGCCACGCCAACCGGCCGTTCGACAGGACCTGGCAGCCAACACGACACCTTCAAATTCGACGCCGGTCAGCAGCCGTGACAGCGGTGGCGCGCCTCTGGCTCGGACGGGTGGATCGATTGCCGTACTCCTGGCTGTTGCAGGCATCGCACTCCTGGGCGGCGCGCTCGCCAGCAGAAAGGTGCGGACATCCCGCCAGTGAAGCGGCTAGTCATCAGGCGAACGGTCAAAGGGGCGCTCTTTGGTCCGTTGAACGGCGGGCCTCCATCATCAGCCCCTAACGTATGCGAGCGATGAACGAGACCGATCGACGGCCGTTGCCGGTCACCTCAGGAAATGACGCCGACATCGCCTTGGTCGTACCCATCCGGTCGTTCTCCAATGCGAAGACGCGCCTGGCCGGGCTGTTCGACGAAGATGCTCGAGCCCGCATTACGCGGTTTCTCGCAGCGCAGGTGCTGCTCGCCGCCCCGAGCACAGCCCTTGTCGTTAGCGGCGACCGTGCCGTTCTTGAATGGGCGACTCAGCTCGGGGCTCGCGGCCTTCACGAACCGGGCAATCTCAACACCGCCGTTCGCGTCGGAGCCGACTTCGCGTTCGCCAACGGTGCGCGACGCACCATCGTCAGCCATGCCGACCTCGTCGGTCCCGCCGACTTTACCGGGCACGCATCCGCCGATTCCCAGACCGCCATCACCCCGTGCCGCCATGGCATCGGCTCTAACGTCATCAGCTTCCCAAGCAATGACATTCCCCCTTTCGCGTACGGGCCGGATTCCGCCCGACGCCACCTCGACGTGTGGGCCTTCGGAGGACGCCAGTCGGTGATCGTTCAAGAAGCGTCGCTGACGTTCGACCTCGACACCGATCTCGACTGGTTCGACCTCACGGCCGAACAGGCGCAACGGCTGTCAGTTGGAGCTGATTTGCGGACAACGCCGCCGACGTCACGCCAGCGCTTCGACGGGGCGAGACAGGCAAAACCGCACTGAGCCGCACCCCCGCCCAGTCCGCGCCAGTCCGCAGCCAAACAGCGCCGCGCTGCGACATGTCACACTTGGGTCATGTCTCAACACGTGGAAACGCGAACAGTCCCCAAACGGGCGCTGGCTTTCGGCGCACATCCTGACGACATCGAGTTCGGCGCGGGTGCGACCCTGGCTCAATGGTCGACCCAAGGCTGCGACGTGGTGATGGCCGTCTTTACCGATGGGTCCAAGGGCGCCTGGGACCCCGGCGCAGACCGAGCCGAACTCATCGAGACCCGCATCCAAGAGCAGCGCCGCGCTGCGAGCGAACTCGGTGCCTCCGACACGGTGATGATGGGCTACATCGACGGCGACCTGTGGTACACCCCGGCGGTCGTCGAAGAGGTGTGCCGCCTCATCAGGACCTACCGACCCGATGTCGTCCTCGGGCACGACCCTTGGAAGCGTTACCGCCTGCACCCGGATCATCGGCACGCTGGCTTCGCTACCGTTGACGGGGTTGTGGCAGCACGAGACCACCTGTTCTTTCCAGATCAGGGACTCCCCGCCCACCGTCCGTCGGCACTGTGGCTCTTCGAGGCCGACCAGCCAAACCACTGGGAACCGATCGATCTGGGTTTCACAGCCAAGATGGCAGCATTGGCGGCGCATCACAGCCAGTGGGAGTCGACGATGGGAGCCACTGACGAAGCGTCATGGCAGAGGTTTGTCGACGAACAAAAGGCGAAGTACTCAGCCGATCCACCGCGGTCCAAGCGGGAACCTTCGGACGAGTCAGGGCGATCCGACGCGACTTCGCCCGGCGAGGACCGGGCGAAGTGGGAAAGCTTTCACGTCATCAGCGACGTGTAGGGACGAACGTTGGCCCGCTCGTCTGGTGACAACAGCAGCCGAGCGGGCACCGATTCGACCGAAACAGACCAGAAACCGTCTGCCCGATGACGCAGCGAGCGGGGAAACTGCCCGCCCG
>JAGNEX010000023.1:0-9497 GCA_018003035.1 Acidimicrobiia bacterium | reverse complement strand
ACACATGCACCGACAGCGAACCGGGGCATTCTGGTCAGCTGCAGCGTTCACTGTCAACTCGCAGCCCGCCGACTCGGTAGGTCTGGCCTGGCGCGATCACTCTCCGCAAGCGTCTGACCCCACGTTTGACTGGCCGTTCGCCAGGCTGTTCGAGGGCGCGAAAAACGTCGCCGAGCGAACGCTCGGCGACGTGCATTGCAGCCCGTACGGGATTCGAACCCGTGTTTCTACCTTGAGAGGGTAGCGTCCTAGGCCCCTAGACGAACGGGCCGGGAAGGCGATCAAGCCGCCCGGATATGTGCACCGGGTTGAACCGATGTTTGCTCGGGGGGGAGGACTCGAACCCCCAATAACTGGGCCAGAACCAGTCGTGTTGCCGATTACACCACCCCCGAAGGTGGTCCGCCCAAAAGCGGGCCCCGCATGTTAGCAACGTCCTGGCAGCGCGATCCGCTTCGGGGCACTTGTCGAGAAGGAACTCGCCTGCCGTACCTGCCGGCAGCAGATCGCCCGGCACTCTACAGACGTTCCAGCCGCCGAAACCCGACGATTCTTCCGATACTGACGTACGCGCTCTCGCGCAGAAGGCTTCGTAGTTCGGACACGCCGCTAATCGGCGAATTCGGCACCGGCGACGTCACAGCCCCCAAGCCCAGTTCGTCGCTGATCTCTTTGAGGCGCTCCAAATGGAAGCCGTCCGAAACGATGACGACTCGGTCCCAGCCGTTCTCCTCAGCGATCTTGTCGACCTCTTGTAGCGACTGCCAACTGTTCGAACCGCGATCTTCTCGGATCACCGCGTCTTGAGGGACCCCCAAGGTTGCCAAGGTATTCGCGCTGGCCTGGGCCTCTGAGTAGGCGTCGCCTTCTTGTCGCCCGCCGGTCACGACAACGGTATCGGCGATGCCCTCCTGGTAGAGCTCTGCCGCATGGTCGAGGCGTGCCTGCAGAACGCTCGACGGGTGTCCGTTGTATTGGGCCGCACCCATGACAACGATGGCGTCCGCAGGCGCTGCGCCGTCGGTCCGGGCCGCCCACAACACAGCAAAGAAGTTCGCGGCGAAGTAACCGATGAGCAGAACAAACGCCCCGATCGTCAGCTTTCGCCGCCGCGACATGCGCTTACCGGTCGGTACCGTCTGGCGTCGTGCCGTCGTCGCTGGGGTCGGCGAGCGCCGGACCTTCAAGCGCCGCCGTCAGACGGTCGAGGGTCCGTTCACGACCCAGCAATACGATCGATTCAAACAGCGGGAGCCCTCGGTCGTTGCCTTCGATCGCTGCGTACAGCACCGGCATCCCTTTGCGAGGTTTGACGTCGAGATCGGTCAACGCCGGCCGTAGGTCGACCCCATCTGGTGTCCACTCACAGGTCTCGATGTGGGTTCGGGCCGCTTCGATGACCTGACGCCAGTTTTCGAGCTTGGTCGCCCGCACCCACGCGTCGGGGCTAATCGCGAACTCGTCGTCGGAACGGAACAGAAAGCCCATCTGGTCAGCCGCTTCGACCAGGGTTCGCGATCGGCCTTGCGCCAAGGCGGCGGCCTCGTTCAATGCGTCCGCTGCCACGTTGCCGTATCGCTCGAGGACGTACGGGCTGACCGCTGCGACGAACTCGTCCGGTGTGAGTGCCCGGATGTACTCGGCGTTCATCCATCCGAGCTTTTCGTAATCAAAGAACGCAGCGGAGCGATTCACCCGTTCCAGGTCGAAGGCCCCGACGAGTTCGTCGATGGTCTGGATCTCCTGTCCATCTTCGGCAGGAAAGCCAAGGAGAGCTATGTAGTTGGTCAGCGCGGCGGGGAGGTAACCACCTTCGGCAAATGCCGCCATCGCGACCGCACCATGACGCTTGGACAACTTGGACCGGTCAGCTCCGACCAAGAGCGGAAGGTGGGCAAACAGCGGGTCGTTTGCGTGACCTAGGGCGTGTCGAATTGCGAGGACCCGGTGGGTCGAATCGAGCAGATCCTCGCCACGGATCACGTGGGTAATACCCATATCGGCGTCATCGACAGCGTTGGCCACGTAAAAGACGGCTTCACCTGACGACCGGCGAATGACGAAGTCCGCAATGGTGTCCCATGCGACCGACACCTCACCTCGGACGATGTCGGTGAAGGTCGAAACGCCTTGACGAGGCACTTTGAACCGAACCGTGACAGCTTGGGCTTCGGCGCGCCGGGCGGCTCGGTCCGCCTCGCTGAGGTCCCGACACGTGCCGTCGTACCCAGGGGCTCTACCCGCTGCCCGAGCCGCTTCGGCCCGCTCGTCCAACTGTGCGGGCGTGCAGTAGCACTCGTAGGCGTTTCCATCCGCCAACAGCTGATCGATGGCGACTTGGTACTTGTCGACTCGTTCGCTTTGGCGATATTCCTCATCCCAGGACAGACCAAGCCAGGACAATCCGTCACGGATTGCCTGGACCCACTCTTGCCGAGAACGTTCGGCGTCGGTGTCTTCGATCCGCAGCACGAAGGTGCCGCCGTTGTGGCGTGCGAACAGCCAGTTGAACAGGGCTGTGCGGGCACCCCCAACGTGGAGGGATCCGGTTGGTGCTGGGGCGAAGCGAACTCTCGGTGTCTGGGTCACGGGCAAGGATTGTACGACCTCACACGCTTGGACCCATCAGCGCGATGCCGTGGCCGCTACCGGAGGATGCCTACGCCTTGATACCCCGCCGGGCGAGGTACTGGCGAGCGACGACACCGCGCTGGACCTGGTTGGTTCCCTCATAGATCTGACACAGTTTGGCGTCGCGCATCATCCGCTCGACCGGAAAGTCGGTGGTGTACCCGTAGCCGCCGAGCATCTGAACCGCGTCGGTGGTGGCCGCCATGGCCACGTCGGCGGCGAAGCACTTCGCCATCGCTCCGAGTTCGGTCATTCGGGGGCCCTTGACCATTACCTCGGAAAGCGCCGAATACACCAGGCCACGGGCGGCTTCGATGTGCATCACCGCATCGGCGATCATGAACTGAATCGCTTGAAAGTCGACGATTCGCTGATCGAACTGCCGACGTTCATCGACATACGACGAAGCCGCGTCGATCGCTCCTTGGGCGATGCCTACCGCCTGGGCGCCGATGTTTGGACGAGACCGATCGAGGGTGCCAAGCGCGTAGTAAAAGCCTCGGTTCTCTTCCCCGATCATGCGGCGTTGCGGAACGCGCACCGAGTCAAAGATCACTTCACCGGTCGGCGAACCTTTCATACCCATCTTTGATTCGAGCTTGCCGACCGAGAAACCAGGGTCATCCTTGTGGACGACGAACGCAGAGATGCCTCGGTGTCCAGCGTCGGGATCTGTTTTGGCAAAGACGGTGTACCACTCAGATCGGCCAGCATTGGTGATCCACATTTTGCGGCCGGTGATCAAGTAGTCAGATCCGTCACGCACGGCCCGAGTCGTCATCGATGCGACGTCGGATCCCGCTTCGGCCTCTGACAGGCAGTAACTCATGACGTACTCGCCTGCAGCGAGCCCGCCGAGAACTTCCTGGGCGAGGTCCTCGCTGCCCCATTCGATGATCGGGATCGCTCCGAGCTTTGAGGCGATGATGAACAGCGAGGTCGATGCGCACACCCTGGCGAGTTCTTCCAGAAGGATCCCCTGCGCGATCGGATCGGCATCGTCGCCGCCGACACGTGCGGGATATGGCACGCCCGCGAAACCGGCGTCGCGAATGGCGTCAAAGCTCGCCTGCGGAAACGTTGCGATGCGATCCGCTTCCTCTGCGTTCGGGGCGATCTTCGCCTCTGCGAAGGAGCGGATGGACTCGCGGAACGCCTCGTACTCGTCGGAAAGTCGAAACATCAGGCGTCGAGCCCCAGGTTCGCCTCCCACTGGCGGCCTAACACCTTGTCGAGCGGTTGCTTCAACGTGTCGTCGGACACACCATCGATAGCGTGGTGCACCTCGTCGGTGTGGTGATGTGCCCCCCGCCCTACCTGGGTGCGCCAGTCGATCTGGGCGTCCGTACCCTTACCGTCCATTCCCAGAATGGCTGCAGCAAACTTGATGTCGTGCATCGTTGGTGCGCGGCCATACAGGGATGCTCGGCGCATAGCGAGGGCGCTCAACAGGGCATCGCCGTCCGCGGGCTTTTCGAGCGGGCCGTATTGGAGCCAGGCCTTGGCCGCTCGAAGAAGAGTCAGCGCGTAGCCCTGGTCCGGGCCTTGTGAACCAAGCATGGCGCCCTGCGGCTGGCCGTACAGCAACTCACCAGGCCGTTCCGCAACCCATGGCTTCGTGGCGGGAACTTCGCTGCCGACCCGCTTTGGGCGGGTCACACCGACCGTTCTGAATGGGTTGATTGCCATGATTCCTCCGCATAGACGGTGATCTCGGTGGACGGTCACCTGGGTGGACCGTCGTTTGGTGGCAGCGTTACACGCCAAGCACCCGTCGGGACCCGAACTCGCCCCGAGAGTACCTGGGCCTATCGCCGTGTTTCAGAACGTTGACGAGGAGTCGCCACCGTTTGGAGACGCTCCGGCGCGAAGAAGTCCGGTAACGATCGAGTCACAGAGCGCCTGCCAGCTCGCGTCGATGATGTTCTCGCTCACGCCCATCGTGGTCCACGTTCCCGTTTCGTCCGCCGAGTCCAGAAGGACCCGAGTGACCGCGGCCGTTGCGGCCGATGAGTTGAGGACCCGCACCTTGAAGTCGGTGAGGTGGATCTTGGACAGTTCCGGGTACGTCTCGCCGATTGCTTTGCGGAGCGCACCGTCGAGAGCGTTCACCGGGCCGTTGCCCTCAGCGGTCGCAATCCTGCGTTCACCACCGGCATTCAGTTTGATGGTCGCCTCTGAGACGACAACATCTGACGGCCGGTGTTCGGTGAACACACGATACGACTCCACGTCGAAGAAGGGCTGCGACCATCCAGTGACCGAACGCAACAGCAGGTCGAAGGATGCGTCGGCGACTTCGAAGTGATAGCCGAGGTGTTCAAGCGACTTGAGCTGCTGAGTCGCGGCGGCGACTTGGTCGTCGGTCATTTCGATTCCGGCCTGGTCGGCGCGCAGGCGGATGGTCGCTTTCCCTGCCATCTCGGACGCGACGAACTTGGTGCCGTTGCCGACGAGTTCGGGATCAACATGTTCATAGGCGTCTCGGGCCCGGCTGATGGCCGAGGTGTGGATGCCCGCCTTATGCGCAAACGCCGACCGCCCCACGTAGGGGGCCTGCGGATTGAGGGCGACGTTGACCAGTTCAGCGACGTGATTCGCGATCGACGTCAAGCTCGTCAGGTTCTCAGGAGCGATACTCGGTACACCGAGTTTGAGCGTCAGGTTCGGGATCAGTGTTGTCAGATTGGCGTTGCCGGTACGCTCGCCATAGCCGTTCATACAGCCCTGGATTTGGACCGCCCCAGCCCGAACCGCCGCGAGCGAATTGGCCACGGCACATCCGGTGTCGTCGTGGAAATGCCCGGCCAAAGCGACTTCGGGAAGCGCAGCTCTGACTTCGCTGACCACCTCAAAGACTTGGTCAGGAAGCATGCCGCCGTTGGTGTCGCACAGCACCAAACGGCTTGCCCCCGCGTCGTGCGCAGCCTTCAACACCCGAAGCCCAAACTCGGGGCCCCGGACGTAGCCGTCAAAGAAGTGTTCCGCGTCGATAAAGACCGTTTTGCCGTGCGCTCGCAGGTACGCAACCGAGTCGGCAACCATCGCGACGGCCTCGTCCAACGAGGTTTTGAGCGCTTCAGTGACGTGGTAGTCCCATGACTTTGCAACAAGGCAAATGGTGTCGACGTTCGCGGCCAACATGTCGGCTAGCACCGCGTCGTCTTCGGGGGCGATGTTTGCTCGCCGCGTCGAGCCGAAGGCCACGAGCTTGGCGGTTGTTAGGTTGAGTTCGCCTTGTGCGCGCGCAAAGAACTCGTCTTCTTTTGGGCTGGCGCCTGGCCAGCCACCCTCGATGTAGTCGACACCCAACAGGTCGAGTTGTTCGGCGATGCGCAGCTTGTCTTCGGCGGTTAGGGACAGCCCTTCGCGCTGAGATCCATCTCGCAGCGTCGTGTCATAGATCTCGACCCGCCTGCCGTCGCTGCTTGCAGGAACGACTCGCGTACCGTTTTTTGTGTGGTCATTCGACATAGTCGAGCCACTCCTTGTACTGATCGAGTTCGCCGCGCACCGCTGAGAAGTAGGTCTCCTGGATGCGTTGCGTGATCGGGCCGCGAGCAGGGATCGGACGGTCATCGACCGAACGGACCGGCACCACTTCAGCGGCCGTCCCCGAGACGAACGCCTCTTCTGCCAAGTACAGGTCGGTGCGAACGAGGTTCGCTTCCCGAGTCTCATAGCCCAGGTCGTTGGCAATGCGCAGGACGGTCCGGCGGGTGATCCCGTCGAGCGCTCCCGCCGACAACGGTGGTGTGATCACCACTCCGTCCTTGACGATGTAAATGTTCTCCCCGGTGCATTCGGACACAAAGCCGGCACCGTTAAGCATCACGGCCTCGTCGTAACCCGCCTTGAGGGCTTCGACTTTGGCGAGCGACGAGTTGACGTAAAACCCGCTGCACTTGACTGCCGGCGGCGAGATGTTGGGGTCGTGGCGCTTCCAGGAGCTGACCTTGAGCCGAACGCCCTGAGTCAGTCCTTCCTCGCCGAGATAGGTACCCCACGGCCAGGCGGCGATCATCGCGCTGACCGGCGCGGTCAATGGGTTGAGACCCATCTCGCCGTACCCCAAAAAGACGAGCGGACGGATGTAACCGCTCTCCATCTCGTTCACTTTGATCAGCTCGATCGTGGCGTCGCAGAGTTCGTCCACGGTGTAGGGCATGTCCATCATCAAGATGCGAGCGGACTCTTCCAATCTCACCATGTGCTCTCGGAGCCGGAAGATTGCCGGACCGCGGTCGGTAGGATACGCCCGAATGCCCTCAAAAACGCCAGACCCGTAGTGCAGTGCGTGACTGAGGACGTGAACCTGGGCATCTGCCCAGTCGACCATCGAACCGTCCATCCAGATTTTGGAAACGGGTGTGATTGGCATCGGGGTTCTCCTTACCGCGACTGCGTTTCTCGCGAAGCGCTGCGCTGGTGGCAGCTGGGTTTTGGATTGTGTGGGTTGCGGGGTTGTCGGAAAATCTACGACGCGTTCGAGACGGCGTCGGCGAGCAGGTCGCCGACCTCGTCGGTCGACATCGTCATGGTCTGGGCGGTGGTACCGCCGATCTTTGGCAGCACCGCAGCGACGGCGGCTTCGGTCTTGGCTGCAGCTTCGGCTTCACCCAAGAAGTCGAGAAGCATCGCAAGGCTGACGACGGTTGCGAGCGGATTGGCTTTACCTTGGCCAGCGATGTCCGGCGCCGACCCGTGGACCGGCTCAAACATCGACGGTGCCGTCTTGGTCGGGTTCAGGTTGCCCGAGGCAGCGAGCCCGAGCCCGCCAGCGATTGCAGCTCCGAGGTCGGTGATGATGTCTCCGAACAGGTTGTCGGTGACGACGACATCGAAGCGCTCAGGCGTTTCCACGAAATACAAACAGGCCGCATCGACGTGCACGTACGCGGTTTCGACCTCTGGGTAGTCGGCGGCCACCTCTGTAAAGGTCCGCTCCCACAAGTCTCCGGCAAAGGTCAGCACGTTGGTCTTGTGGCAAAGCGTCAAGTGCTTTCGGGGGCGTTGCTTGGCGACGTCGAAGGCGTAGCGGATACAACGCTCGGCCCCCATTCGGGTGCTGACCGAACCTTGAGTGGCCACTTCGTTCGGCGTTCCGGGGCGCAGCAGACCGCCTTCACCCACGTATGCGCCTTCGGTGTTTTCACGAATGACCACCATGTCGATGTCTGCCGGGCCCTTGCCGACGAGCCGCTGGGGGGCACCGTCGAGGAGCTTGACCGGTCGAAGGTTGATGTACTGATCCAGGGCGAACCGGAGGCGCAGCAGCAGACCGCGTTCGATGATTCCGGGTGGGACCGCCGGTGTACCCACCGCGCCAAGCAGGATGGCGTCCAGCGTCCGGATCTCTTCCAGGGTGGCGTCGGGTAATACTTCGCCAGTCTCTAGGTAGATCGCCCCGCCGAGTTGCGGATAGTTGACCGCTTCGTAGGCAACACCGGTCGCGTCGAGCACCTTGCGAGCTTGATCGACGACCTCCGGGCCGATGCCATCCCCGGGAATAAAGCCAATACGGTGCACTGAAGCTCCTGGTGTTGGGGCTCCGTGGGTGTAAGCCAACAAAAAACCGCCCACCTCGGTGGACGGCGAGAGGCAGACCCCGGGGAGCCGGCGTCTGCTACTGAATTACGATAACGGCGTGCGCTGAAAGGATGAGCGCCCCTGGTTGAGGGTTCCGCGTGAAAGTCACGACGGAAGCTTTTCAGGTTGACGCCTGGATTGTCAAGGCAAAGTTCACCGAGAGCAGAGCCCGATCCGGATGCAAATGTGCGCGTGCCTGGCACCCCACCGAGTCGCTAGCATCGAGCCACTGTGAACACTGATCAACCAGAAACCAAACTCTCCCCTGCGGCCCACCAAAGGCTGACAGAGGAGCTGCAAGAACGCACCACAACGCGACGCCGTCAGATCTCTGAATGGATCGAACGAGCGCGCGAACTTGGCGACCTGAAAGAAAACGCTGATTATGACGCCGCCAAGAACGAACAGGGCCATAACGAAGCCCGCGTTCGCCACCTTGAAAGCATCCTCGAACGTGCGGTGATCGTCGAAGGGGCTGCCAGCGACGTGGTCGGATCGGGCGTGGTCGTGTCCCTCCTGATGGAAGGCGACGATGAACCGATCGAGTACCTCGTTGGGTCCATCGAAGAAAAGAACACGGGCTACGACGTACTCTCGGTGAACTCCCCACTTGGCCAGGCGTTGGCTGGTAAGTCCGCCGGCGATAAGGCCGATTACGAGGCACCGGGTGGCGTCTTTACCGTCACGATCGTGTCGATCCGCTCGGCCTGAGCGACTGCGCCGACTAACGAACCGACCCCGTTAGCCCCTTCGCCGACGGGGTTACCGACAAGACGCAACTTCGGCTGAACGCATAAGAAAGGACCGGAAGCCAAACGCTTCCGGTCCTTTCTTTGTCTTGCGGTTGTCAGGCTCGCCGCCTGGGATCAGCCGGCTGGAGCGGGCTGCGCCTCGTCGGCGTAGCTGCAGTCAATGCCATAACCCTGGGTCAGCTCTGCAACCTGATCGAGAAGTTCAACGCTTTCGTTAGCGACCTCGATCGCACCGTCAGCGTCGTCATTAATGAGCTTCTCCAGTCCGTCGTCACCAAGCACAACCATCTGGTCCAATAGCTTCGCGACCTGGATCTGCATCGCTTCGGCATCCTTTGGAGCGTTCATGGCGGTAATGGTGCCTCGAAACTCCTCGACAACCGTTTGGGTTTCCTGGATGACAGCTTGCATCTCTTGTGTATCCGCCGGCGGCGGAATTTGAGCCAATTTGCTCGTCGCCGCGGTACATGCTGCCTGGAACTGCGTGCGATAGTCGTCGGCGGCGAGTTCGGGGCCCTTACCTTC
>JAGNEX010000057.1:7922-11078 GCA_018003035.1 Acidimicrobiia bacterium | reverse complement strand
ACGCCTTCCACGGTTGGGACGCCATCAAACCCCGCCGTCGACAAGGCGCCCTTCCCCTCCTCACCAAAACCCAAGAGCTGCGCCACCCCAAAGGCGTCGTCGGCATCATCGCCCCCTGGAACTATCCACTATCCATGGGGATCACCGACGCCATCCCAGCGCTGCTCGCCGGCAACGGCGTCGTTATCAAACCCGATAGCCAAACCCCGTTCACCCTGCTGTGGGCCGTTGCGGCCCTACGGGAATGCGGCCTACCAAGCGACATTCTGCACGCCGTCCCCGGCCCTGGACGGGTCCTCGGCGACCCACTCATCGACGCCGTCGACTACATCGCGTTCACCGGGTCGACCACCACCGGACGCAAAGTCGCCCAGCGCGCGGCGGCGAACCTGATCGGATGCTCACTCGAACTCGGCGGCAAGAACGCTCTCGTCGTGCTCGACGACGCCGACGTCGACAAAGCCGTCGACGGCGCGATACGGGCCACCTACGCAAACGCCGGGCAACTCTGCATTTCGATCGAACGGATCTTCGTCCACGAATCCCTCCGAGACCGGTTTGTGACCGCCTTCGTGGAACGGGCGTCGGCACTGCGCATGGAACCAGGCTTCGACTGGAACGTACAGATGGGCTGCCTAATCTCGGAATCTCAGTTGGCGACCGTCGAGCACCACATCGCGGACGCACGAGCCAAGGGCGCGACCGTGCTGGCAGGCGGGTCCGCCCGACCCGACCTCGGCCCCCTGTACCACGAGCCGACCGTGCTCGCCGGAGTGACACCAGACATGGACGTGTTCTCCGAAGAAACGTTCGGTCCCGTCGTGTCGATCTACGGATTCACCAGCGACGACGAAGCGTTAGCCCTGGTCAACGCCTCGCGGTACGGGTTGAACACGTCGGTCTGGGGGCGGGACACGATCCGGGCCCGGGCCTTCGCCTCGCGGGTGCAGGCAGGGACAGCCAACGTCAACGAGGGGTACGCGGCGGCGTGGGCTTCGCTCGACGCGCCGATGGGCGGCTTCAAAGACTCCGGTCTTGGAAGACGCCACGGCCGTGAAGGCATCACCAGGTTCACCGAACCGCAAACGATCGCCCTGGAACGACTCCTTCCGGTCGCCGCACCCCCGTTCATGAGCGAAGAGACCTACGCCAAAGTCATGTCCGGAGCCCTCAAAATGATGCGCCGCGTACCAGGCCTCCGCTAGGGCGCCTTGGGTCGGGCGGGTTCGTGCCGAGGCTGGGAACGGCTCAGGCCGGGAACGGCTCAGGCCGGGACGACTCAGGACGGGACGACCCAGGACGGGACGGGACCGCGGGGACCGGGCGGCACAAATGCCAACGTCACCGAACAATCGCCACCGACAGTGGGGTGTTGCGACCTCAGCCTGAGGATCTCCGGGACGGGCCACACGTGACGGGCGACTCCGGCCGGAGCACCACTGTCCGGGGTGGGTTGCGGCGAGCGGACCAACGGTGGCCATGCATTGGCGGCAGCAACGCATAGTGCGATTGACACGGGCTGCGAACTGGCCAACGGTCGAGGTTGCACGCTTGCGTCCGGCCGCTCCGACGCTGAGTAGATCCGACTGAGCAACCTGCCGGCCCGCAGGGACCGAGGCTGGATTTCTTCAGATACAGGATTGACCACCGAACTTTTGTTCGGTATTATTTCGGCACGGGTTCGCTTCAGTTTGCCGACTCGCCTCGCGTTTTTGACGCCACATTTTCGCAGCTACTTGGTCGGCTGCCGTTGATTGATCTTCCATTGCGGGGGTCGCGTGGTGTCTTCACATTTTCTTCAAGATGCGCCTGAGCCGCTGGGTTCAGATGCTGTGCGGGTCATCGTCCCGTTCACTGATGACTTGTCGAGCGCGTCGGTCGATCAGCTGCGTCATTGGGTTCGCTCGCTTCGGCGTGCTCAGTCCCGCCTCGACGGCCACGCGTTCAAAGTACGGGCCGAGCTCGCACGGCGGCAAAGCGTCGACGCGTCCGTCGACCTGCCCGACATTCTGCGGAGCGACGGTGGTTTAACCGGGCGGCAAGCGGCCAAACAGGCCGATATCGCCGGCCGGGCCGATGCTCTCCAAGAATGCGGTGCTCAGCTGGCCGCCGGCGACTTGACTCGCAGCCACTTCGAACAGCTGGCTCGCGCTCAACAGCTCGAACCCGATGCGTTCAGCGCCGATGAAACTGCATTGACCGAGGCCGCACAGACGCTCGCTCCCGACCAGTTCGCTCGGCACGTCTCTCATTGGGTGTCGTCCCAGGCCACCGACGACGGCTCTGACCGTTTCAATCGGCAGCGTCAGAAACGTTTCCTGACCATTAGCGAGCTCGACTCGGGCATGATCGGCGTGCGTGGCGAACTCGATCCAGAAGCGGGCGCAAAGCTCCAGACGGTTCTGGGTCAGGTTTCAGACGACCTGTGGCGCGCCGAGTCCGAAGGCAGGCGGCCACGTTCCAGCTCCGCCCAACGGCTCGCCGACGCACTCATCGAGACTGTCCTCCAAAGAGCCCCGGCCGTCCTCAACGGGAGCGGCGAGCAGGGTCGACCCGTCCTTCATATTGCACTCGACTACGACACGCTCCGTTCACAAGTTGACGCTGCGCATCGCGATCCGGCGTCGTCGACGAAAAGCGGACCGTCCGACACGGACTGCTGCTCGCTCCCAAGTGCGAGCGACAGAAAGCTTCGCCAGTCTGCGGGTCGCCGCGCCGGCACCGGGTCGGGTCTCGGAACGACGACGACCGGGGCCCCGCTCTCCCCTGCAACCGTTCGTCGATTGGCTTGCGACGCTGAAGTGATTCCAACCGTGCTCTCTGCCGAAGGCATGGTTCTCGATCAGGGGCGCCGACGACGAACGGCAACGGCGACTCAGCGTTCCGCACTCATCCTGCGGGACGGTCATTGTGTCTTCCCCGGCTGCGACCGGCCTCCGTCGTGGTGCCAGGTCCACCACCTCAAACCGTGGCATCAAGGGGGTTCAAGCAACCTCGACAACCTCGCGCTCATCTGCAGCGCACACCATCACCTCGTTCACGAGGGCGGGTGGGTGCTCACACCCGTTGGCCCCAATAGCTGGACCGCCCGGCCACCCGGACGTCCCCGACCGCGGCGCGGTCGAAACGCTGCCTGAAGTGTGGCTCGGTCGTGAA
>JAGNEX010000057.1:6477-7822 GCA_018003035.1 Acidimicrobiia bacterium | reverse complement strand
CACGCGCTCGAACCACCGAGTCCAGGAACCCGCGCTCTCAATCCACCCACCCCTCAGCCACCGACCCCTCGAAGCACCGCTCTCCCAACCGCCGGCGACCAATGACCCCGAAGCCGTGCGTCACGACACGCTGGACTGGGACTGTCCCGGAACCACCACAACCTCGGACCACCGACCCTGAAACCACCGATTCCCGGAACCACCGAGTTCTCAAACCAGCGAACAGGAGCACCAAGAGACACAAGGTCTGCTGCACACGCGCGCCTGAGTCGGATGGGCCTTGGGTTCGCCGGGCCCGGGTGTGCGGGACTCGGCGCACTCGCCCTTGACTCTCTGGCACCGCGGTTCTTCGGGACTGAACACCTCGAGACCACATGTCTCGGGGCTAGGTGTGTCGGGGCTAGATACCTAACGGCCAGGACCTCAAGGAAGGACCAGCATGCCCAGTTCCGCTTCGAGCTGTTGCCGAGGCTTGGCGCCGAGGGCCTTACGGACGAGCGCTCCGTTCTGGAAGAGGGCAATCAGCGGGATCGACTGGACGTCGTACCGTTGCGCAAGATCGGGGTTGTCGTCGATGTTGATCTTGACCACCTTGTAGCTGTGCGCCCGCATCTGCGCGATCTGCGCCACAACCGGCCCAACCTGCCGACACGGTCCGCACCACGGCGCCCAAAAATCGACGATCACCGGCAAATCGGACGCCAACACTTCTTGAGCAAAATTGGCCGAAGTGACCGTCTTGACCGGACCTTCGTCGACCGGCGCAGGGGGACGGTTGCGTCCCGAATCCGGGCGTTGACCAGCGACCACCTGCTCGATCCAGCCCTGCGCCTCCTGCACGCTTTCAAGCGCAACCTGGTGCCCCATCGGGTACTCGCTCGCAACGAACGGAACGTTCGCCGCCGTCAACTGGTCACACAACGCCTCATACAGACCGAACGGCACCACAGGATCCTGCGACCCGTGCTGGACCAGAACCGGCGGCATTTGCGAAGCGTCATATCCGTCGACATCCCACGCCAACGGCAGAAATGCTTCCGGCATCAAAAAACCGCTCATCGCGACAATGCCTGCAGGCCGGGTCGCCGACACCAAGCCACCTTCGCCGCGGGCCGCTCCAAGCCCAAGGCACAACGCCATTGCAGCTCCCTGGGAGAAGCCGACCACCACTGTCTGATCACGCTCGAAGCCCAGCTTCTGGCACTGTTCGTCGATCATCGCGTCGAGCGCCGCCACCGAGGAACGAACCGCCTCCGGCTGTGGTCCGGGCGCTTCTTGAAGCGACTCAAACCAGGCGTACCCGCCCATGAAGTCGATCGGGCCCCTCGGCGCCACCGCCGTGAAC
>JAGNEX010000057.1:2073-6377 GCA_018003035.1 Acidimicrobiia bacterium | reverse complement strand
ACTGGCGACTGGCGACTGGCTCAGTGTGGACTCAGGCGACCAGCGAGGCGGAGGGCGTTATCGATCAGCCCCAAATGCGAATACGCCTGAGGAACGTTGCCTAATGCAACGTCTTCGTCCGGGTCGTACTGCTCAGACATCATGCCGGTCGGTCCCGCTAGCGCGCACAGCCGGTCGAACCGGCGCTCGGCCTCCGCAACTCGTCCAATCAGGTACAGCGAGTCGATCATCCACGAGCCACAGATCAAGAACGCCCCTTCGACCCCGGGCAGCCCATCGTCGTGCCGATACCGCCACGTGACCGGACCCGCACCGAGAGCCTGATCCACCGCGTCCACCGTCCGGACGAAACGCGGGTCGTCCGGAGCGACCATCCCCGACAGACCGACCCAAAGCGACGCCGCATCCAAATCGTCGGCCCCATACGCCGCCGTGAAAATGCCACGTTCCGGATCGACGCCGTTTGCGAGCACGTCGTCTCTGATCGTGTCTGCGAGCGTCTCCCATTCCAACGGGTGTTCCCCCATCAGCAGATCGCCAACCTCGATCGCCTTGTTCACCGTCATCCAACACATCGTCTTGGAATGCACGTGGTGACGGGGCCGCGCGCGCAGCTCCCAAATTCCGTGATCCGGTTCCCTCCAGCGGGCCTCGACCGCATCGACCATGTTGCACACCAACTGCCAATGATCCGATGACAGCGGCGCCGATTGCTTCGCGAGTTCATACGCCAAGTTCACGATCGGACCGAAGACGTCCAACTGCACTTGAGAATCGGCCGCGTTCCCGACACGAACCGGACGAGACCGCCGGTAGCCAGACAACTCAGCGATCTCTGCCTCCGACATCGGGGGTTCACCCGTCACCGTATAGAGC
The DNA here is from genome assembly GCA_018003035.1 of Acidimicrobiia bacterium. GTDB lineage: Bacteria > Actinomycetota > Acidimicrobiia > IMCC26256 > JAGNEX01 > JAGNEX01. The sequence goes on along the minus strand of JAGNEX010000057.1, from coordinate 5,501 downwards.
GGCGACAACCGGGCCGGATCCCCCACTGTCTCCAAGACGTACAGCACCCAATTGAGAAACTCGATCCCCTCAGACTCCCGCCCAACCCGCACCATCGTGGTGGCGACCAACGCCCCATCCCGGAGCCAACAGAACCTGTAGTCCCAGTTGCGGATACCTCCCAGATGTTCGGGAAGGCTGGTCGTCGCGGCGGCCAGAAAGGCCCCGGTCGGGCCATAGCGCAGTCCTTCAAGAACCATCGCAGAGATCTCAAGCAGCGGCCGTGCCCGGTCCGGCAAGTCCAGGTGTTCCAACCAGTTCGCCCAAAAACGGGTTGTCGCGCTCACCCTGATCGACTCGCTGCGATCCGGAGCCAACGACCCAGTTCCATAGCGAAGCTCGATCTCCAACGGAACATCGCTGAGCGGCGCCACGCCCCGAGCGCTCTGGTGCCGGCCGTCGTCAACGATCTCCCAGTGCACCCCGGGCGACCGCAACACGATCGGACTGTGGCTGCCGCGAACGATCAGCCCGTCCGAACGCTTCTCGATCGCCGTCACTACACGCCCAAAATCGATTCGCGGCGAAAAGTCGATCTGGCACTCGCCGGACCCCGTCACCACCCGGACCAGTTCGCAGCGTCCCGGCCGTTGATTCGGGCGACCACCGCTCGCGTCGAGATAGTCAACCAACGTCATCGTCGGCCATCGACTCTCGAGAACCAGCGACGAGCCGATGTACCGCTGCGTCGGCCGCGAGCCGTCCCCAACCGGGGTAATTCCAAAGCCACCCGCGGTCGACCCACCGAGCAGTTCAGCGAACAATGCAGGCGAGTCAGGTCTGGGAAAACACGCCCACACGACCCTCGCCTCGTCCGACACCAGCGCCAAGCCACGCTGGTCAGACAACAATGAGTGATGTTCGATCGGGCGCTCACGAGCGCCCTCCAACCACGAACGACGCTGTTCCGCAACGAACGCCAGCACTCGGCTGACCTCGACGGGGTCAGCGATATGGAATTCCGCGGCGCTTTCTTCGGGCCCGACCTTGACGCCGACATCTGGCCCAGTGAGCGTGTGAAATGCATCTTCGTCGGTAACGTCGTCACCGAGATAGAGCACAGCGGTCGCACCGACCTGGCTCCGCAGCCGGTCGAGGGCAAACCCCTTCGAAGTCTCGACAACCGCGACCTCGGCAACCATTTTTCCGTCGCGACGAGACAACCCAAATCGTTCGGCCAACTCGCGTGCAAACGCCTCGACCTGGTGCGCGTGATCGGGGCGGTTTCGGTAGTGGATCGCCACGCTGGCAGGTTTGGTTTCGACGCCAATACCCGGCCACTGCGCGCCAAACGCCCGGGCCAAGCGGCGAACTTCCGCAAGGGTTTCGGCCCGTTCCGGCGACAAGGCACGAGCAAAACCAAGGTCAAACTCACCGCCGTGAGAGCCCACCAGGCGAATCTCGTCGGGCAACCGAGTCAAAAAGGCCAGGTCCCGAAGCGCCCGCCCCGAAACGACCGCCACGTGAGTCTGTCCCAGTTCGGCGAGGGTCCGAATGGCAACGACACCCTCACGCGTTGGCCGAGCGTCCATTGGGTCGGGGACGATCGGCGCCAACGTGCCATCGAAATCTGTCGCAACCAGCAGCACCGGTGTGGCTGCGAGCGCCTTTAATCGCTCCAACAACCCTGGCTGTCGGTCCCAACTGACCGACGACGAGGCGCTCACTGGCCGGTCTCTAACGCGTGAAGAAACGCGTTAGCCCACCGGTTCACGTCATGAGATTCCAACAGCTTTCGCATCGCCGTCATTCGGTCTTCCATCTCGTCATCGGACATCGACACCGCGCGGGCAACCGCCTGCTGGAGGCCGTCAAGATCGTGCGGGTTCACAATCAACGCATCTGTCAGTTCTTGGGCGGCACCAGAAAACTCGCTGAGCACCAGCACGCCGTCGTTGTTGATTCGTGAAGCGACGTACTCCTTAGCCACCAGGTTCATGCCGTCCTGGAACGGGGTGACCATCATCACGTCAGCCAGCCGATACAGCGACACCAACTCTTGAACGTCGTGGTTTCGGCGCAGATAGTGGACGACCGGCCGGCCCACCTGGCCAAACTCACCGTTGATCTGACCGACCAGCTCTTCGACGCTCGAACGCAGATCCGCGTACTCATCGATTCTGGCGCGGGTCGGCACGACCGACTGGATGAACACGCACGACTCCGGATCCAACACCCCGGCACGCAAGAGCTCCTGAAAAGCTCGCAACCGCACGTCGATTCCCTTGGTGTAGTCGAGCCGGTCGATACCCATCAGCACCTTGGTGTTGGCGCCGATGCGGGCACGGTGCTCGGCGACGCGCAGCTCGGTCTCTTCGCTGCTGGCGATCGATCCGATCGCGGCCACGTCGATCGAGATAGGAAACGCGCCCACTTGAACGCGACGGCCTTCGTACTGCAATGCCCCATCGACCCATCGGGCGTCGGTGAAACGCTCGGCGGTCAAGACGAACTTTTCGGCGTCTCGGGGCACCTGCATGCCGATGACGTCCGCGCCGAGCGTGCCTTTCAACAGCTCGGTCCGCCACGGCAGCTGCGCGAAGAGATCCTGCGGCGGGAAGGGAATGTGCAAAAAGAAGCCGATGCGCACGTCCGGCCGGAGTGCCCGCAGGATCGCCGGGACGAGATGCAGGTGGTAGTCGTGCACCCAGACCGTCCCACCGGGGGCCACGATGCTGGCGGCCCGCCTGGCAAAACGCCGATTGATGCGAAGGTACTGGCGCATCCATCGGCGGTGAAACTCTGGGGCGCGAACTGCGTCGTGGTAGAGCGGCCACAGGGTCCGGTTCGAGAATCCAAGGTAGTAGAAGTCTCGTTCTTCGGCGTCGAGTGCGATCGGCTCCATACGAAGGCCGTCGAGCTCGAAGGCGTCAAAGTCTTCTCCGGTTACCCCCGACCACCCCACCCATGCGCCGCCCCGCTCCCCGAGCACCGGGTAGACGGCGGACACCAAACCGCCAGGGCTCGTCGACCACGAACCGTCGTCAGTGCGGACCACGGGCAAGCGGTTTGCCACCACCACGAGCGAGTGCGACGCCTCAAAATCGTCAAGGGGCGTGTTCTCCAAATGAGCGAACGGACTTTCGTACTCCAGTGGTGTGATTCGCGTCATGGACCCCTATCCCTACTTGACCAGTTATCCCTTTGGCGACTCGGCGACGCTATGTCGGAAAGGTCCTATGCGCCGTTGCTACTCCACAAACGCCGGGTTAACTCGCCGTTCCTCGGACCTTGAAAATTGCTCTACGTCCGTGCGGCCAACACTCCTCGGATGGGGCTCTACGGGCATGACCGGCGGCCAGGTATTGGCCACGCTCCGGTGGATACTCGAGCCTTCGCGTTGCTCGACACCCGGCCAGCCACGGGCCCGATCAACCTGACTCGGGCCA
>JAGNEX010000057.1:0-1973 GCA_018003035.1 Acidimicrobiia bacterium | reverse complement strand
ACTCCTCGGATGGGGCTCTACGGGCATGACCGGCGGCCAGGTATTGGCCACGCTCCGGTGGATACTCGAGCCTTCGCGTTGCTCGACACCCGGCCAGCCACGGGCCCGATCAACCTGACTCGGGCCAGACGCCACGCTCTGACCTAGCTCTCCTAACGAGCACCCGAGCCAAGCCGTTAGGCCCGACCGCGCCGCGTCCCCCTTCACCGGCCGGCTCCCAGCAACGCCGAGCGAAGTCGTAACCGCGGTCGTCAACGCCGCCGGGCGCTACAGAAAACGGGCGCTCAGCAAAAACAGGCACTTCAGAGACGACCAACTCACTCACGTGGTAGTGAGTGCAACGGGGCACTCCCCGAAGGGCCGCTGAGCAATCACCGACCAACTGAGCGCGCCGCCGACCCCGTTGACCCGAAGTACCAGACCACTTGAACCCAAAAGCACTAGTGACCAAAGGACCCCTCGACGGTGGCGACACATGTGATCGAAATCGACGGAGTCGTCAAAGAGTTCGGAACGTTTCGCGCTCTCGACGGCATGGACCTTTCGGTCGACCAAGGCGAAATTCACGGTTTTCTCGGCCCCAACGGAGCCGGGAAATCCACCACGATTCGGATCCTGCTTGGCCTCATGCGGTCAACCTCAGGCACCGCCCGACTGTTCGGTTCAGACCCGTGGGCAGATGCCGCCAAACTTCATGAACGTCTGTCCTACGTACCTGGCGACGTATCGCTCTGGCCGGGCCTAACAGGCGGCCAATGCCTCGACATTCTCGCCGCCAGCCACGGTGACGTCGACCAGAAGCGAAGGTCCGATCTGATCGAACGCTTCGAGCTGGACCCGACCAAACGCTCCCGCGATTACTCAAAAGGCAACCGCCAAAAGGTCGCCCTGATCGCGGCCCTCGCCACCAGGGTCGAACTGATCATCTTCGACGAGCCGACGAGCGGCCTCGACCCCCTCATGGAACAAGCCTTCCAAGAGGTGGTCCGGCAACGAAAAGCCGAAGGGGTCACGATCTTGCTGTCCAGCCACATCCTCGCCGAAGTGGAAGCGCTGGCAGACAGGGTGTCGATCATCCGCAAGGGGCGTCGGGTACAGACCGGCTCACTTAGCGACCTTCGCCAACACACTCGAACGACCGTCCGGGCGGTCACCCACGACCCCCCGCACGCGCTCGACGCGATGTCGGGCGTCGCCGATTACACAGCCAAGCCCGCAAGCGATGGCTCGGGGAGCGATGTCAGCTTCACCGTCGACCCCGACCATCTCGACGCCGCAATCGCCGCGCTCCACAGCGCAGGCATCAATACCTTGACCGTTAATCCACCGAGTTTGGACGCGTTATTCCTCCGAAGCTACGGCGAGACATCAACAAACCAGACGGCTCCAGCTCGTCAGCGGCCAGCTCCCCAGCAGGTGACTCTCCAGCAGGTGACTCTCCAGCAGGTGACTCTCCAGCAGGTGACGCGTCCGCGGCCAACCCCTCAGATCACGGTGGCAGTTAACGATGCCCGCCGGCTTACCGACCATGCTGGACATCCTGTGGAGGACCGGTCGAAAGGTGGTCATCGCGTGGGTCGTTGGACTGGGCGCGACCATGGCGTTGACCGCATGGTCCATCGCATCGCTCTATGACACGCCCGCAAAAATCGCCACCTACGCACAGTCGATCAGTGGCGGCGCGATGTACGCCATCAACGGCAAGGTCGAAGGGATCAACAGTCTCGGCGGGGTCATCCAGGACGAATTCGCCTTCATGGGAGCGTTCCTCCTCCCACTTCTCGGCATCTCCCTCATCGCCCGGTCGACGCGCCGAGAAGAAGAAGCGGGCCGCCTCGAACTTTTGTTAGCCGGCCGGATCGATCGCCTCGCTCCCCTCACGAGCGCGCTGCTCCAAACCTGGGCGGCGACGGCGGTCCTTGTCGGAATCTTCTTCGTCGTGTTGCTCCCCACCGGTTTCCCAACGAGCGGCG
>JAGNEX010000004.1 GCA_018003035.1 Acidimicrobiia bacterium | reverse complement strand
GGTGACCTGGGGTTTTGTGGTACGCCCCCTGGGACTTGAACCCAGAACCTGCGGATTAAGAGTCCGTTGCTCTGCCAATTGAGCTAGAGGCGCAGGCACCCGGCGGACAAAAACTCCGGCTCGCCGTGGTCGTCAAATGATAGTGAGCAATCGCACGCTGCGTCGGATCGTCGGCCCGCCGGTGGAGCCAACAACCCGGTTCGTTGGACTCCGATATCGGGAGTGATCGGCGGCCGCGGGCGGCAGCACGAAATCGGATGCGCGCCGACCAGCCGATCGGCAGCGACACGGGTCGGGCGAGGACTCAGCTGCGGAAATAGTTGGACCCCCGGGATCGTCCGAGGGTCCAACAACAAAACAATGGGGTGACTGAGGGGACTTGAACCCCCGACCTCCAGGGCCACAACCTGGCGCTCTAACCAAACTGAGCTACAGCCACCATGTGGGCTGACACACTAGACGCGCGCCTCGGACGATTCGCCATCCGCGCATGGCGCGGCAACGGCGATTGGGCCATCCCAGTGCCACCGTTCGCCTCGCCAACCGGGGATGAGCGGGCAATCACGCCGGATTGCTTGACGACCATCCGAACTGGGGACGGCATTCCGATCGGGTACGGGCCCTGCCCTTGCGGGCGGGCGGTCCGCTGTTCGTCAAACCGGTGCCGTATTCCTAGCGGGGGTAGGTCCAAACGGTCGGACGGGCGGGGGAGACGTTCGGCCTCACGTCGACATGTTCGACCAGATTTCCTCGGGAGGGGCTGTATCCAATTCCTGAGAACACCTGGAGCGACCGGACCGTTGGCATGTCCAAGCGGGCGGCCGTGAACATCACGTCCGCGGCCCGCCCATAAAGGTGCTGAGAGTTCTTGGCGCCTCCGATGCTCCCGTTGTGCGCGGCATCGCGATATCCCGACAGGATGAGAATTGAGCCGCCCGACACGTCGCGGAGCCGCTCGAGGCCCATGATCAGGTCCCGCTCTACGCGGATCTCGCCGTTGCCTTTGCTTGCGAACTCCCGGTACGCAAAGCCGGGCGAAGCGCGACCGCCGAACGCAACGCTTTGCCGGAGCGCTTCAAGCGTCAGCGGGCCTGCGACGCCGTCGCGCTGGAGAGCCGTTGGCACCCATCCCGCCTGGAACCAGTAGGTCGCCTGCCTGGTTCTCGGACCGGCGACGCCGTCGACGGTCAACTCCGAGCCCTGAATCCGAAAACCGATCTGATTCAACAGGTCCTGTGCTTGCGCGACGAGCGCATCGCCGGGCGTCGACTCGCCTGGTGGTGGCGTCGGTGCTTCGCCTACGGGGTCTGTGTCGGTGCCGGCACCCTCTGGCTCCAGGCTTTCCGATTCGGGGTAGGCGCCAGCCGAAGCGCTTCCTGACAAACCGCCAGAGGTTGGGGGATGGGCGTTCACGTCGGTCGGTCCCTTCATCAGGATCTCCTGAGCCAGGACGTCATTATTGTCAACAGTTGCCGACAAGCGGTGCGAAGTGCCGAAGTCTGTGGCTTATCGGGTGTCCGGAGTGCCTGGCCGAGGCGGGGCGGCTTCGACTCGCGGGCGGCCTGCGCCCACGGGCTCGATGCCAAAGAAGTCGCAACGCCTCCGGCCTGTCTGTCCAGGGACGGCGCCCAACCGCAAAGAGGAAGCTCGTGGCCGTGGCCCACGGCTGTGTAGTCGGGGAGCGTTAGCGGAAGCGTCAGCCTTGCGTGTCGCAAGACCTAAAAAGGCAGTTCATCTCATCGACCTGCGGATTTACCAGCGCGCCCGGAGGGATTCGAACCCCCGACCCGCGGATTAGAAGTCCGCTGCTCTATCCAACTGAGCTACGGGCGCAAATTGTTGCCCGGCCATGTGCGAGGCCCGAATGGAGCGGGTGACGGGAATCGAACCCGCATGGCCAGCTTGGAAGGCTGGAGCTCTACCATTGAGCTACACCCGCGTGACGGCGAAGGCTATCCGCTCGATCATTGCCCTTGCGCAATGCGGGACGGGCCCGCACTGCACAACCGGTCGGGGCGGCGAGATTCGAACTCGCGACCTCCTGCTCCCAAAGCAGGCGCGCTAACCAAGCTGCGCTACGCCCCGTGGCCCGGAGAGATTATCGGCCAACCCCCTGAAACGCTCGCATTTTGTCGGTATCGGTCCGCCGCCAGGACGGCGGTGACCCTCCTGCGAGTTGGCGGGGGAGTTGCTCTACTGCGCGGGCTGTGTCGTTGTCGTCGTGGAAGCGTCTTGCGCCCCCATGCCAGAGGAACCGATGGGGTTGGCCTCGCCGGGTGCTCCGCTACTGACCTGAGTGGTGGTGGTCGACCCATCGTCTCCGGACGCCGTCGACTCGGGCGACTCGGTCGACGGCGGTTGAGCCTGACCACCTTCTGATTCCCACTTGACGTTGCCGGTGTCCGGGTCGATGCTCAGCGCGACGGTGAGAACTGTTCCGGTGCCGAGCGTTGCTTCGCATTCCAGATCGTCGGTGATGACTGCGGGCTCGTCTCCGCAATCCATTCGCACCTTGGTGTCGAGTTGGCTGGCGATCTCTTTGCCGATCTGTTCCTCGAGCAGTTGCAGTTCGCTGGCCGTGACGACGTTCTGAGCGTGCCACTCAACGGAGCCTTTGTCGTCAACTTGGCTGACGGCAATCGAGATCGTTGAACCGTCGGGCAGGTTTGCGTCGCAAGTGAAGTCGGCGCCGCTCTTTGCCTGAACGTCGTCCGGACACGAAACGACGACGCCGCCGAACGTGTCTCCCTTGAGGAGCGCTCGTTCGATCTGCGATTCCAGCTTGGTGGCGTCGAGTCGACCGCGAGAACCAAAGCCATCGTTCCCGCACGCCGCCAGGACAAGCGCCAACACCACCACGACTGCCCACATTTGGGCGCGTCTGAAGCTGACGTTGTTGTCGTTTGGGCGCTTGGATAGGTGATGTCGTTTGTGTGTTGCCATCTACAAATCTGGGCCGACGCTACGGAAACCTCTCCTTGACTCACAATGTCGGCTTTTTCGCGGTGGTTCCTGAGCCTCGACGCTCAAATTTTTGCAAGCGGACCCGCATGCGGAGATCTGTGTGACGGGGGCTGCGCCAAAGCGCTGCCCGGCACCGTTGTTTGTCTTATGCGACGACTACACTGCCCCGACTTATGGATATCACCACCGAGAATCTGCCGGACGACAAAGTCGCTCTAACCATCACCCTCGAAGAAGGGGCGCTCGACAAAGACATCGACGATGCTTTCAAGGAACTTTCCAAAGAAGTTCGCATCGATGGCTTCCGTCCGGGCAAGGTTCCCCGCCGTGTGATCGAGAAGCGATTCGGTCCACTCGTGGCCCGCGAACGCGCGTTGCGCAACGGCCTGCCACGCTTTTATGCCCAGGCCGTCATCGCAGAGAAAGTCGATGCGATCGAGCCGCCGGATATGGAGATCGTCGACGGTGAACTCGAAGGTCCCGTCACCTTCAAGGCGACCGTTGTTGTGCGGCCACAGATCGAGCTGAGCGGGTACCAAGACCTCAAAGTCGAGGTTCCCAATCCGTCGGTCTCTGAAGAAGATGTCGACACCCAGGTTGATGTCGTCCGGGAACAGTTCGCCGAACTCGAGACCGACGACAATCCCGCTATCGATGGATCGGTCGTGCAGATCGACCTGACCGGCACCCAAGACGACCGCCCCATCGCAGGGCTTAACGTCACCGACTTTGTCTACGAGGTCGGATCGGGGCGCATCGTTCCCGAACTGGACGAAGCCCTCCGCGGCGCGAATGTCGGCGACATCTTGGAGTTCGAAGACACCCTTACCGAGCTGTACGGGACCCGCGAGGGTGAAGTCGCCCAGTTCCGCGTTCTTGTCAAAGCGGTCAATAGGCGAGTTCTGCCGGACGCCGATGACGACTGGGCCTCAGAGGCGTCAGAGTTCGACACGCTCGACGAGTTGAAGGGCGACATTCGTCGCCGACTCGAGGCGCAACGTTGGGCAATGGCCGACCAAGCCATCCGCAACGGCGTTTTTGAGCAGCTCGCTGCTTTGGTCGAGGTAGACGCGCCGGATTCACTCGTTCAAGAGGACACTCAGCAGCGGATTCAAGATCTTGCTCAGCGGCTCGCTCAGCAAGGCATCAGCCTCGAACAGTATGTCCAGATCGTCGAGGGCGGGCCGGAAGCGTTCGTCGCCCAGGTTCGCCAGGCGGCAGAAGGTGGCGTAAAAGCCGACCTCGCGCTGCGAGCCATTGTGCGCCAAGAATCACTCGAGGCGTCAGACGACGATGTCGATGAACAGCTCGCGATCTTTACCGAGCAAAGTGGCGCCGAGTTCGACGACCTCAAATCCGAATTGACCCAAAACGGCGCCTTCGAGCGGATACGCTCCGACCTCGAACGGGCCCGTGCCCTTGATTACCTGCTTGAGCAGGTCGAGGTTGTCGACGAGGAAGGGAACACGATCGACCTAGACGATCGCCCGGACCACCTCACCCATGATCACGATCACGACCACGACGGTCATGACCATGGCCACGACCACGAGTCAGACCACCAGCCCTCTGCCGCAGCGGCGGACGACCAAGAATCTGGCGAGGCTGACACCGACTCAAGTGACAAAACCGCAGCCGGCGACGATGTCGACGGCGAAGAGGAGTGACAATGATCGAACCGATTCGCAACTATCTCATCCCGACAGTGATCGAACAGACCAACCGCGGCGAGCGCGCCTTTGACCTGTTCAGCCGCCTGTTAAAAGAGCGGATCATCTTCCTTGGGACGCCGATCAACGCTGACGTCGCCAACCTGGTCTGTGCCCAGCTGCTCTACCTCGAGTCCGAAGACCCCGATAAGGACATTGAGATCTACATCAACTCGCCTGGTGGTGAAATTACCGGTCTGTTTGCGATGTACGACACGATGAACTTCATTAAGCCTGACGTCGTCACCTTGTGCATGGGGCAGGCGGCCTCGGCAGCAGCGGTGATCCTGGCATCGGGTACGCCGGGCAAGCGGTACGCACTTCCGAACGCTCGCGTGTTGATCCACCAGCCGTCCGGCGGCGCCGGCGGTCAAGCTGCCGACATCGAAATCCAGGCACGCGAGATTCTGCGTATGCGCCAGACCCTCGACGAGATTTTGGCCGAGAAGACCGGCAAGTCGGTCGAGACGATCCGCAAGGACTCCGACCGCGACTTCATCTTGTCAGCTCAAGAAGCCAAGGAATACGGCATCATCGACGAGGTGTTCACTTCACGTTCTGGATCAGACACCACCGCTTGAGGTAGCTGACCCGTTACCATGGGGCGGTGCGTTTCCAGCGTCCGGAAACGCACCGACCAGCGGCCCTAACCGGCGCTGTCGAAACAAGGGAGACCAGGGTGGCGAAGTTCGGAGAGGGCGGCGACCTTCTCAAGTGCTCCTTCTGTGGGAAGACACAAAAGCAGGTCAAGAAGCTCATCGCGGGCCCAGGGGTCTACATCTGCGACGAGTGCATCGAGCTGTGTAACGAAATCATCGAAGAAGAACTCTCTCAGGGCCAAGAACTCGTCATCGACGAGTTGCCCAAGCCCGCAGAGATCTTCTCTTTCCTCGACGACTACATCATTGGCCAAGAACAGGCCAAGAAAATCATGTCGGTCGCGGTGTACAACCACTACAAGCGCATCCAGGCGTCGAACCGGACCGACGGCGACGTAGAGCTGCACAAGTCAAATATCTTGCTCATTGGACCGACCGGCTCCGGCAAGACGCTGATGGCTCAGACACTCGCTCGGATGCTCAATGTTCCTTTCGCTGTTGCCGATGCAACGGCGCTCACCGAAGCCGGCTACGTAGGTGAGGACGTCGAGAACATCCTCCTCAAGCTGATCCAAGCAGCTGACTTCGATGTCAAGAAGGCCGAGACCGGCATCATCTACATCGACGAGATTGACAAGGTTGCCCGCAAGGCCGAGAACCCTTCGATCACGCGAGATGTATCGGGTGAAGGTGTGCAGCAAGCCTTGTTGAAGATTCTGGAAGGTACCGTGGCTTCGGTGCCTCCCCAGGGCGGACGCAAGCACCCGCACCAAGAGTTCATTCAGATCGACACGACGAACGTCCTGTTCATCTGTGGCGGAGCTTTTGACGGACTTGACCGTGTGGTCGAGAGCCGGGTTGGGTCCAAGGGCGTCGGTTTTGGCGCAGACGTTCGTCGGCTGGGTGAGAAAGACGCGGGAGCGCTTCTCGGTCAGACCCTCCCCGAGGATCTTGTGAAGTACGGGTTGATCCCTGAGTTCGTTGGACGGTTGCCGATTTTTGCCCCGGTGCACTCACTCGACCGCGAGTCGTTGGTGCGGATCTTGTCTGTTCCGAAGAACGCACTGGCTAAGCAGTACCAGCGAATGTTCGAACTTGACGGCGTCACCTTGACCTTCACCGAAGATGCTCTCGAAGCGGTGGCGGAACAGTCGATCGTTCGGGGAACCGGGGCTCGTGGTCTTCGGGCAATCCTCGAAGAGGTGTTGCTGAACACCATGTACGACATTCCTTCCCGAGAAGACATCGCCGAAGTAGTCGTCGATGCCGAGGTCGTCTGGAAGAAGTCCAACCCGACGCTCATTCCAGCCACCGAACCCGAGCAACGGCGCAGCGCTTAGCTGCAACGGGCTCGCCGCGTGTCAGGGCTGCGGCCCTGACCTGGTGGCCGAAAACGATCGAGTGTCTTCGGACGTCACCGGTCCAGGCGCTAGCGTCAATCCTTACTAGGCGCGCCGTCTTGCTTCGGCGCGCCTTTCGCCAATAAGCAGACGGGGTCAGCTCTATGACTGTTGAGGATTTTCCAATCCGCTTCGAACCGAGCGCGGTCGAAACAGCTTGGTACGACCACTGGGAGGCGAACGGGTACTTCCAACCCGAAGTCAACCCAGAGGGCACCCCGTTTAGCGTCGTTATTCCTCCGCCTAACGTGACGGGCTCCTTGCATATGGGGCACGCCTTCGAACACGCCTTGATCGACGCCACGATCCGCCGCAAGCGGATGCAGGGCTATCGGGCACTGTGGCTTCCGGGGACCGACCATGCTGGCATCGCGACGCAGAACGTCGTCGAGCGAGAGTTGGCAGCGGAGAACCTGACCCGTCAGGACCTGGGCCGCGAAGCCTTCATCGACCGGGTGTGGGAATGGAAGGCGGTCTCTGGCGGGCGAATCACCGAACAGATGCGCCGAATGGGTTCGTCATGTGACTGGAGCCGCGAACGCTTCACGATGGACGACGGCCTGTCCCGAGCGGTTCGCATCGTGTTCGTCAGGCTCTACGAGAAGGGCCTGATGTATCGCGCGAACCGGATCATTAACTGGTGTCCGCGCTGCGAAACGGCTTTGAGCGATATCGAAGTCGAACATCGCGAAGTTCAAGGCGAACTCGTCTACATCCGGTACCCGGTGTCGGATGCCGTCGACCCGACCTCGCCGGACGGCTCGATCGTCGTCGCAACCACGCGAGCAGAGACCATGCTTGGCGACACTGGCGTCGCGGTCCATCCCGACGATGAGCGCTACAAGCATCTGATCGGAAAACTCGTCCAGCTGCCCTTCGTCGGCCAACTGATCCCAATCGTCGCCGATGAGGCGGTCGACCCCGCGTTCGGAACGGGCGCGGTCAAGATCACTCCTGCTCATGACCCGAACGACTTCGAGATCGGGCAGCGACACGACCTGCCCGCGGTGAACGTCATGAGCGACGACGGCGTCATGAACGCTGAAGCCGGACCATTCGAGGGGCTCGGGCGGTTTGCTGCACGCAAAGCCGTGATCGAAGAGTTGGACAAGATGGGCGCGCTGGTGCGCGTCGAGCCACATATGCACGCCGTTGGGCACTGCTACCGGTGCAAGTCGGTCGTCGAACCCCGTCTGAGCCTGCAGTGGTTCCTTCGCCAGAAGCCGCTTGCCGAGCGCGCTGTCGAGGAAGTGAAAGAAGGCAACACCAGCTTCGTACCCAAACGCTGGGAGAACCTGTACTTCTCTTGGATGGACAACGTCCGTGACTGGTGCGTGTCGCGCCAGATCTGGTGGGGACATCGGATTCCTGCGTGGTACTGCCAGGATTGTTCCAAGGTGGTGGTGACGGTCGAGGACCCGACGGGATGTCCCGGCTGTGCCTCGCGCGACCTCATCCAGGACGACGACGTGCTCGACACCTGGTTCTCGTCGGCGCTGTGGCCGATGAGCACGATGGGTTGGCCCGAACGCACCGACGACTTTGAGACCTTCTACCCGACGAGCATGCTTCACACCGGGTTCGACATCATCTACTTCTGGGTCGCTCGCATGCTCCAAATGGGCCTTGAGTTTGCGGGGGAGGTGCCCTTTGCCGACGTTGCCATCCACGGACTCATTCGTGACGCCGAAGGCCGCAAAATGTCGAAGAGTTCCGGCAATGTCGTGGACCCGCTCGATGTCGTCGACCGATTTGGTGTCGATGCTTTGCGGTACGCAATGGTGCGCGCCGCGAGCCCAGGGCAAGACGTCCCGCTCGCCGAGGAATGGATCGAAGGGGCGCGTAACTTTGTAAACAAGCTGTGGAACGCGTCGCGTTTCGTCGCGATGAATCTGGACGGCAAAGGGCTCAAGGATTTTGAGCCGGTGTCGGCCGAAGAGGCCGAGGCGTTTCCCGCGATGGATCGCTGGATCATGAGCCGTATGCGGAGTTCGCTCAGCCGTGTGGATCACGGCTTTGAGCAGTACGACTTCGCTGAAGGCGTGCGCGAGCTCCACGGATTTACCTGGTCAGAGTTCTGCGACTGGTACATCGAGCTTGCCAAGGGGCCATTGCAGGCGGGTGGAGATGACCGTGTGAGGACCCAGCGCGTCCTCGTTACGGTGCTTTCGGACCTGCTAGCGCTGCTCCACCCGGTCATTCCGTTCGTTACCGAAGAGCTGTGGCATCGACTTGGGGCAGATGGCGATCTGATGGTCGCGCCGTGGCCGATTGCGACGCATCTGCTGACAGATCCCGACGCCGAACTTGGTATGTCGGCGGTGATAGAGATCGTCGGCGCTATTCGGCGGTTCCGTTCCCAAATGATGTTGTCGCCGGCGGTGGAACTATCCGCCAGTATCGTCCCGGCGGACGATGACCAGCGGCGCCTGCTCGCCGCCTTGGCGGGAGAACTCGAGTCGCTCGCCAACTTGTCATCACTTGCGATTGTCGAGGCGGTCAATTCCGCGCCCGGACAATTCCGAGATGTTGCTGCTGGCGCTACCGTCGTCATTCCTTACGAAGGTTTGGTCGATGTCGAATCGGTGATCGATCAGCTCGACAAGAAGATCGCAAAGGTCGAGTCAGAACTGTCGGCCACAATGAAGAAGTTGCAGAACGCAAGCTTCGTCGAAAGGGCTCCGGCCGACGTCGTCGAAGAGGCGCATCGTCGCCGACAAGAGTCTGAAGAAACGCTCGAAACTCTCCGAAGCCAACGGGAGCAATTCGCATGAGTTCAGCCTGGTCGTGGGACGAAGCCCAAGCCTGGTTAACCAGATTTCCTGATCTTGAGAAGGGGGACAAGGCACCCGCCGACGGCAGGCCGAACCTCCAGTCAATGCAGGCGCTGATGGAGCTGCTGGGGTCCCCGCAGCTCGACCTGGCCGTCGTTCAGATCACCGGAACGAACGGCAAAACCACGACAGCGCAACTCGCCGCGGCCCTGCTCAGCGGTCGGGGCAGAAGTACCGGGCTCTACACCAGCCCTCACCTCGGCCACATGACCGAGAGGATCGTTGCGAACGGCGAGATGATCAGTCATGCCGAGTTCGCTCGGTCGTTGCAAGCCGTATCGCTTGCGGTTGAGCATTTGAGCTTGCCTGTTACCGTCTTTGAGATTGTCACCGCCGCGGCCCTTTGGTGGTTTTCTGACATCGGTTGCGAGATGGCGGTCCTAGAAGTCGGATTCGGGGGAGCGTCCGACGCGACCTCGGTGTGCGATGCCCAGGTGGCGGTGGTAACCAGCCTTGCCGACGACCACCTCGACCTGTTTGGACCCACCCGAAACGACTTGGCCAACGAGAAGGCCGGAATTATCAAACCAGATTCGGTCCTGGTGCTCGGCGACATCGATGACGAGGATGTCGGCCCGTTCCTCGACCGGCCCCGGCTCGGCACAATGCGGCTCGGCGATGAGTTTGCCGTGACCGAGGCGATACCCGCCCTCGGCGGCAGTCTGGTGAGCATCCGAGTCGGTGAGCAGGACTACCCCGACGTATTTCTGCCGCTGTTTGGTCCCGCCCATGCCGGCAACCTGGCGATGGCTCTTGCAGCATCAGATGTCATGTGCGGTGGACCGGCGAGCGCGGAGGCAGTCGCCGAAATCATCGCCGATGAGCACATCCCCGGCCGGGGCGAGATCGTCGGAACCCGGCCGACCATGCTTCTCGACAATGCACATAACCGGCATGCCGCGCTTCATCTCCGCCGGATTTTGGACGAGAGCTTTCCCGATGGCCCAAGGACGTTCGTCGTCGGCGTCCGGACCGGGCGGGACCCCGCCGATCTACTCGACGCACTCGGGGTGGAAGACGCCGCTGCGATCGTTTGTACAGAGCCGCCGACCCCGAAAGGACTCGCTGCGGACGAACTCGCCGCCTCGGCCAGAGACATCGGTGCAGATCAAGTAGCTGTCGAACCAGACGTCGGTCGTGCGGTCTTGCTAGGACGCGACCTCACCCCTGACGATGGGGTGTGCATCATCACCGGGTCGCACGACATCTTGGCTGCTGCAAGAGCCGTCTTGAATTGACCAGCGATTGCTAAAAGACCTGGTCAGGCGGATTTATGTGGTGCCCGGGAGCCGTCGTGTCGCCGCCTTGGATCCGTTCCACTGTAAGAGTTGTGGCTAGATTTCCGCCTGTGAGTAATCGAACCCTGGTCTTGTGCAAACCCGACGCCGTAGAACGTGGCTTGGTCGGGGAAATTATTGGTC
Source organism: Acidimicrobiia bacterium (assembly GCA_018003035.1). Taxonomy (GTDB): domain Bacteria; phylum Actinomycetota; class Acidimicrobiia; order IMCC26256; family JAGNEX01; genus JAGNEX01. The sequence goes on along the minus strand of JAGNEX010000004.1, from coordinate 119,842 downwards.
GTATCGAGCGTAAAGGTCTGGCACTCGCCGGAATCAAGATGCTGACCATCGATCGCGAACTCGCTCGCCAGCACTATGCCGAGCACGTCGAGAAAGGGTTTTACCCTGAACTCGAAGAGTTCATCACCCGAGGCCCTGTCGTCGCCCTTGCCGTCGAAGGCCCAGACGCCCCCGCCGTGGTTCGCCTGATGATGGGCGTTACCAACCCTGCGGAGGCCGCTCCCGGAACCATCCGTGGCGACCTCGGAATCCTTTTCACCGAGAATCTCATCCACGGTTCGGACAGTCCCGAGTCCGCTGTCCGTGAACTAGGTCTGTTTTTCCCAGAGCTCTGAGCTTTAATCCGCCGGCCCGGGCCAAAGCGGTGGGCAGGGCGGAGGATCGGAGATCACCCTAAACAGGGGGCCTGATAGCCCCTCCGAATCCCGGGGCGCGCTGGAATCGATTCCAGGTTCGCCCTAGTCTTTCCGCCATCGCAGCGAGGTCGGAGATCTACCGTGGGTGACAGCATTCTTGGTTCTTTGGTTGGTCGTGACATGGCGGTTGACCTCGGAACGGCTAACACGCTGGTGTATGTACGAGGTCGTGGCATCGTCCTGAACGAGCCGTCGGTCGTCGCGGTCAACACGCTCGATGGGCGCGCTCTGGCCGTTGGTTCCGAAGCAAAGCGGATGATCGGCCGTACCCCGAGTCACATTCAGGCCATCCGTCCTCTCAAGGACGGCGTGATCGCCGACTTCGACATCTGCGAAAAGATGCTTCGTTACTTCATTCAGAAGGTGCATCAGCGCCGCTGGGCGCGCCCTCGCATGGTTATTTGTGTGCCGTCGGGCATCACCGGTGTTGAGCAGCGAGCTGTGCAAGAAGCAGCGGAACAGGCCGGTGCTCGCCGTCCTGCCTTCATCATCGAAGAACCCATGGCAGCGGCGATCGGGGCCGGCCTACCGGTCCACGAGCCGGCCGGGAACATGATCGTCGACATCGGCGGCGGTACGACCGAAGTCGCGGTCATCTCGCTGGGTGGTGTCGTGACCAGTCAGAGCGTTCGCGTCGGGGGTGACGAACTCGACGAGGCCGTCATCGCGTACATCAAGAAGGAATACTCCTTGGCCTTGGGGGAGCGGACCGCTGAAGAGATCAAGATCTCGCTCGGCTCTGCTTGGCCGCTCGACCCCGAGTTCTACGCCGAAGTCCGCGGTCGCGACCTCGTCTCTGGACTGCCTAAGACGATCGTTGTGTCGACCGCCGAGATCCGAGACGCCATTGAAGAGCCGGTCACGGCCATCGTCGACACGGTCAAGACCAGCCTCGACCAGACGCCTCCCGAGCTTGCCGCCGACATTATGGAGAACGGCATTTTCTTGGCGGGTGGGGGAGCCTTGCTCCATGGCCTCGACGCTCGACTGAATGCAGAGACGGGTATGCCCATTCGCATCGCCCGCAACCCGTTGCACTGTGTGGTCCTCGGGTCAGGGCACTGCCTTGAAGAGTTCGACGCACTGCGTCAGGTCCTCGTCTCTTCGACTCGCAACTAGCGAAACCGGGCCTACTTGAGGCCCGGAGGTCCCTTTGAACAGAGAACGAAGACGCCGAACCTGGTTTATTGGCGCGCTGTTGATCCTGCTGGTCGTCGTGATGATCGACCGTCGAAGCCCGACAGCGCTGGACCCCGTACGTGGTGCGCTCGGCAGCGTCTTTTCGCCGACCGAAGGCGCGCTGCGCGTCGTGACCAAACCGGTGTCCAACCTGTGGGACAGCATTTCCTCCAATGATCTGCGGACCGAGATCGAGGACTTGCGGCTCAAGAACGAGCAGCTCAATGAGGAATTGGCATCGCTGAAGGAGTCGGTCGCGCAGAGCAATGCGCTTGAACACCTCAACGACGCGTTGGTCGTGTCCGACTTTGAGGGGCCGACCGCCCGGGTCGTTGCGACGTCACCTTCCAACTTTGAAACCTCTGTCATCATCGACAAGGGGGAGAATGACGGTCTCCGTATCGGTAACCCCGTAACGAGTGGTGCGGCCTTGGTAGGGAGGGTGGAACGGCTCGGTCCCCGCCAGGCGACGGTCCGGCTCGTGCTCGACCAGGATTCGACGATTGGCTTTCGGATGGGGCGAAGCCGCGAGGCCGGGGTCATCACAGGTCTCGGCAGCGAGAGCATGCTCCGCGGCGAGCTCATCGACCCCGAAGCAGAGGTACAGCTCGACGAGCCTCTTCTGACCCGCGACGTCGAGTCGGGTTTGTACCCGCCCAATCTCTTGATCGGTACCGTCGCGGATGTTCCGCCAGAGTCAGGCGGCGCAGTCGTTCGCGAGTTCGATGTCGAGCCGGCCTTCGATCTGAACACCATCGAGTTTGTTCGTGTGCTCGACTGGGTGCCGTCGGAGGAAACCGTCTTTCCTCCGGTCGGGGGCGAGGAGCCGTTGATCGACGGGGTTCTGAACCGTTGAGGACGACGGTTGGGTTGTGGCTGCTCGGCTTTGTGGCCGTAGCGCTGCAACGTTCGCTGGTTCCACAACTGTCCATCGGTGGCGTCACCGCCGACCTCGTCGTGGTGTCGGTCATCGCCGTGGCCGTCGCGCTGGGAGGGATCTCCGCTGCCTGGTACGCGCTCGGCGTTGGGCTGGCCTTTGACCTCCTATCCTTGCGTCCCGCGGGCGTCGGGACGATTTCGCTGTGCGTCGTAGCGTTGCTGGTGCTCTGGGTGAGGCCGAGTTTGCGGGGAATCGGCATATGGATCGTCCCGGTCGTTGGTCTGCTCGGCTCGTTGCTTAGCGGCATCCTCTATTTGGTTGGTTTGGCCCTGGTCGGTCAAGAGGCATTTTTCTCCATCGATAACCTGACGACGCTGGCGTGGCGGTCGTTATACGACGGAGTGTTGACGTTGCCCGTGCTGTTGGTCGTCCTCGCGGTCCTTGGGGTCAGCGATAGGCGTCTCCCGCTGGGCAGCAAGCCGCTGTAGTAACTGCCGGCGCCACTCCGACGCTGATCGGGGCTGGTGCCAACAGGAGCCGGAACTGCGCCCGTCCGCGGTGGCCACGGCGATCGTGGCAAGCCGGATCTGGGGTCGGCCCCCGCCCCTGCCAATCCACATATCGAAGACTGAAGAACTGAAAGCCTGTCCCGCCGGAATCTGGCGCGGGGGCGCGAATACCATCTGGCGACTGGGGAGTCACTTCTGTTTCGGGAGCGACTGGATGCCCTGGCGCAGGAAAGGCCCATTTGACCGAGCAGCGTGCGAGCATCAGAAGCATCACGGTCGTGATCATCGCGTTCAGTCTGTTCGCGGCCCTTTTGGCGCGCCTCTGGTTTCTTCAGGTCGTCTCGTATGAGGCATACGCCTTGGAAGCCGACGAGAACCGCACTCGCGAGTTGGAATATGCGGCACCGCGTGGACGGATTCTGGATCGGAACGGCGATGTGATCGTCGAGAACCGACTCGCCAACGTGATCGCCATCTCGGGCGACGTGGACACCGAAGAGCTTCAGGCAGCGGCTTTGGCGCTCGCTCCGGTGCTCGGTCAGGCGCCGGCAGACATAGTCGAGCGGTACAAGCTCGAACGTGAAGTGCCCTATGCGCCGGTCGTCATCGCCAGCGATGTGCCCGATGAGACCATGCTCTACATCGCTGAGCGCGGCGAAGAGTTCGCCAACATCGAAGCGAACCAACGTGTCGTCCGGTCATATCCGCTCGGCAATACAGCCGCACATGTGTTGGGGATTCTCGGCGGTATCGATACGACCAGATTGGACGAGCTGACGGCTCAGGGGTATCTGCCGAGCGAACGTATTGGGAAGAACGGGATCGAAGCCGCATACGAAACCGAGCTCCGCGGCACACCTAAGGTCGAAGTTGTCGAAGTTGATCGGCAGAACCGGGCCGTCAGGACGGTCGAGACCATTCCAGCCATCCCGGGTGACGATGTGGTGACCACGCTGGACATCGATGTTCAGCTGACAGCTGAGCGTGCGCTCCGCCAAGGTATCTACGCCGCACGTACTCGCACGGACCGCGACAACAGTGCCAAGACCTATGAGGCCCCGGCGGGCGCGGTGGTGGTGCTCGATGCCAAAGACGGCTCTGTCGTGGCGATGGCGAGCTATCCGATTTTTGAGATCGCGTCGATCGTCGATTCTGTTCCGGCGCGAAAGGCGGAGCGCTGGAGCGACCCAGCCCAGCACTCTCCACTCACCAATCGAGCGATCGGAGGCGCATACGCGCCTGGTTCAACCTTCAAGTGGATTACCGCAATCGCCGGCCTTCGTGCAGGGGTGGTGGGCATCGAGACCGCCATCAACGACCCTGGCTACTACGACATCGGTGGACGTCCGATCAACCGCCGCTACAACGCAGGACGGACACCTTACGGTTCGGTTGCTCTCCGCAGGGCCCTGACCGTCTCAAGTGACGTGTACTTCTACCGGCTCGGCGAAACGATCTGGAACAGTCCTGACCAGCTTGCGCTCCACGAAACCGCGCAGGCCTACGGGTTTGGCGAACCCTCGGGCATCGAATTGCTCGGTGAGATCGAGGGCAACGTGCCCACTCCCACTTGGAAGGAAGAGGTCATCGGTGAGCGCTGGTATGCCGGTGACAACGTCAACCTGAGCATTGGGCAGGGCTATCTCGAAGTGACCCCCCTTCAGTTGGCGGTTGCCTACGCGGCCCTCGCCAACGGCGGAGACCTCGTCACGCCGCACCTCGCGTCAAAGGTGGTAGCTGCGGACGGCGAGGAGGAGGTCGTCGACGCACCGATCCGTCGGCGGATCGAGATCGCCCCAGAGGTGAGAGATGTCCTGATTCAAGGTCTAACGGGCGTCGTTACCGAAGATGGCGGTACCGGGAAACGAGTCTTTGAGGGCTTTCCGCTGGATAGGTATCCCGTCTGGGCCAAGACCGGAACCGCCCAGGTGGGCGGAAAACAGGACAGTTCCGTGTTCGCTGCGGTTGTCGCTGCAGACGGCACCGAGTACGTCGTCGTCTCGATCGTTGAACAGGGCGGATTCGGGGCGTCGACGTCGGGGCCGATCGCTCGAGAGGTCGCAGACACCCTGGCCGGCGTCGACGAAGAGACTCCGGGCGGAGGCCTCGTCGGTCCAGACTCGCCGGCGGCAACCCTCGTGCCCGTCGATCCCGATGGCGGTCAGGTTCCGCCCCAGCCGGCCCAGCCTGCATCGCCAGAGACGACGGAGGGGGAACCACTGGGTGTCGTCCCCGAACGCCCGTTACAGGCGCTCCCGCTTACTGCGGCGTTGTTCGCTGCCACGCTCGGCGCGTTCGCTGATCGACGGTCCCGACGCGCGTGTTTGGCGCTGCCCCGACGGCAAGATCCCCGATGACGGCCTGGCAGGGGTCGGGCGGGCGCGCCCAAAAGCGAAAGGATCCGCGTCCTCGAACGACCTCCAGCGGCACTCGTCGCGCGGGGCCGACGATGCTCGATCGCTCTGCGGGTCGAGGACTGTTCGGGCTCGATTGGGTGCTGACGCTAGCGATTTTGGTCATGGCCGGACTTGGCATGCTGATGATCTACTCAGCGACCAAGCAGCGCCTTTCGATGCAAGGGACCGATCCGGGCTTCTACGCCAAGCGCCAACTGCTGTTTACCGCTATTGGTTTCGTCGGGATGCTGATCGCGGCCCGTTTGCCGAGCCGCGTGGTCAAGGACATGTCAGTCCCGGCGTACATCGGCGTATTGGTGATGCTGCTGGCGGTCTTGGTCATTGGCCAGGAGAGCAAGGGCGCCCAGGCCTGGTTCGAGCTCGGTGTGTTCCAGCTTCAGCCGTCGGAGTTCATGAAGATCGCGCTGGCGCTGATGCTTGCGTGGTTCTTACAGAAACGCATCGGCCATCTCGATTCGCGGGTGCTGTTGGTGACGGTCGTCATCAGCGCGGTCCCGATCGGTGCGATTCTGCTCCAGCCGGACCTCGGTACTGCGCTGATTTTGGGTGTGATGATGTTGACCGTCTTGTTGGTTGCTGGCACTCAGGGGCGGCACCTGGCGATCATGACCTGCGTCGCAGTTGCTCTGGTCATTGTCATCATCCAGTCGGGCCAGCTCGCTGACTACCAGGTGGACCGGCTGACGGTCTTCTTGAATGCCGATCGAGACGTGGGAGATGCCGCCTACAACCTCGACCAGTCGATGATCGCGATCGGGTCAGGAGGGTTTTGGGGTAAGGGTCTCTTCGAAGGCACCCAGACCAAACTGTCGTACGTCCCCGAACAGCACAACGACTTTGTCTTCACCGTCGTCGGTGAAGAGCTCGGTTTCGCCGGGGCCGCGTTGGTGCTGGCCGCGTATGGGCTGATCGTCTGGCGGATTTGGCGTGTCGGACAACTCGCTTCGGATACCTTCGGCGCTCTTCTTTGCGCTGGGATAATGGGAATGTTCACCTTTCAGGTCTTCCAGAATGTGGGTATGACCATGGGAATCATGCCCATCACCGGGATTCCTCTGCCGTTCCTTAGCTACGGAGGCTCCTCGAGCCTGGTATCATTCGTGGCCATCGGTCTGGTACACAACGTTTACCGGAACCGAGCCTGAAAGTTTTGGCCCTCGCGGGCCTTGGTCAAAGACGCAGTGCCTCAAGCGCGAATGCGTCACATGTGCCCGGTTTCTCCGCACATGAGGCCATCTGTATTCAGATCCGACGGCGAGGAACGCCCTGATGGTGCGCTCGGCACATGAAGATAGCGACGAGTGGGTGACGCGTCTTATGTGCTTTTTGCTGCCGCTTATTGGCGACAGCTCATCTGAGTGGACATCTCGGCCAGTCATCGGACCCGCATTTTGTTCCGCGTGGCGAACGCGACTTGAGACGACGCCTGCGCTGGGACCTGGGGAACGCGTACTGACGCGAACCCCACAGAGAGAAGGAACGCATGTCCGACCAGAGCGCGGCACAAACCTCTGCCGTGGAACCAACAACGTCGAAGCGCGCCGCCGGAAACGGCACTTCAATCCAGGAACCATCAGCTCCTGTTTCACGCACCTCGGCCCCTCCAGCGCAATCACCGAAGCGAACAACAGCGTCAGCTGCGCAAACCGCTGACCAGGCCAAGAGCCGAACCGCCGTCGCTGACGGCGACCAGACCGCTCCGTTTCGCCCGGCGACGACGCCACCTCCGCCGCGTCCCGCGGTTGGCAAGTCTGGCGATGATGCAGCGCAGCGTTCGACCGTTGGGGCCTCGACCCCAGCCGTGGACGGTGGGACTGCCGATTCTTCTGCTGGGTCGGATCCCGCCAAACGACGTCGCCGACGCGGGGGACGAGGACGGGGCGGGAAGGCCAAGAGCGACGCCGCCAGCTCCGCGAGTGCTGCCACCGACCCGGGCACTGACCGTTCTTTGAACGACGCTGCGGCCGCCAAGACAGGTCAAGGTGCCGCCCGATCTCGGACGCGCTCGAGTCAGGCCAAAGAAAAGGACGATTCTGGATCGGACTCGCCGACGGCCACAGCCGATCAAACATCGCAGCGCCACCAGAACGTGGGCGGCGCAGCAGGCAGCCGATCCCGCGGCGGCCGATCGAGTGCGACCTCAAAGACCCGCCCTGAACGGGCACGCCCGGAACAGGCCGCTGCAGACCAGCGCGACGGGGCGAGATCGCAGGATGGTGGCGCTCGATCCGGAGGTCAGCGAAAGAGTGACGCCGGGGGCGATCGCTCCAAGAAGCGTCGGAGGACCCGCGGAGCAAAAGAAGTCTTCGACGAACCTCGCCGGGAGGTCCGCACCCGCAACGGTAAGGCGGCGGGTCGCTACTCGATGTGTATTCACATCCGAGATGAAGGCACCCAGGTTGCCATCCTCGAAGGTCGCGCGCTCGTCGAGCACACGTTGTCGCGGCCCGACACCAACCGAAACATTCACGGAAACATCTACATCGGGCGGGTGCGCAACGTGCTTCCCGGAATGGAAGCCGCATTCGTCGACATAGGGACCGATAAGAATGCCGTCTTGTACCGTCGAGACGTACCTTTTGACCCTTCGGACTTCGAAGGGCAGGCTCCGCCGATCGAAGGGTTACTGCGCAACGGTCAGCAGGTTCTGGTCCAGGTGACCAAGAATCCAATCGATGCCAAGGGCGCCCGCCTGACCGGCGCAGTTTCCCAGGCAGGCCGGTTTGTGGTTCTCCTTCCCGGTCAGCCCGATACCTTCGGCCTCTCCAAGCGCCTGCCGCAACAGGAACGGCGCCGCTTGCGCAAGGTCCTTGAACGGATCAAACCAGACGATGCTGGTTTGATCATCCGGACTGCGGCAGAAGGGGCGTCTGCCGAAGAGCTCCGCCTCGATGTCGAATTGCTGGCGCGGCAGTGGGCCCAGATCCAGAGCGATCAGGCTCAGTTCAAAGCCCCACGCCTGCTCTACGAAGAGCCAGATCTTCCGCTGCGGGTCATTCGCGAAGAGCTGAGTTCTGATTTCCGGGCCGTCTACATCGATCACGAGCCCACCTACCGGGCCGTCCACGACTACGTCCGACAAGTGGTCCCTGAACTGCTGGAGCGGGTTCACTTCTACGAGGACGATCTGCCTCTCTTCGAGCGGTACCACGTCGAAGAACAACTAATGAAGGCCCTCGATCGCAAGGTTTGGCTGCCCTCTGGGGGGTCCTTGATCTTTGAATCGACCGAGGCTCTTACCGTCATCGACGTCAACACGTCTAAGAATGTTGGTAGCTCCAACCTGGAAGAGACGGTGTTCCAAAACAACCTCGAAGCGGCTGAGGAGATCGGGCGCCAGCTCCGACTCCGTGACATCGGCGGGATCATCGTCATCGACTTCATCGACATGGAGATCGACGCCAACCGCCGGGAGGTCTTCCGTCACTTCCAAGAGATCTTGGCCAGGGACAAGACCCGCACATTTGCGACGCCAATCTCAGATCTCGGTCTCGTCGAGATGACCCGCAAGCGGGTTGCCGGTGACCTCGTCGATGCCTTCAGTCACACGTGCGAACGGTGTAGTGGGCGTGGGTTCACCTACGATCAATCACTGCTCTAGCTGGCGGACTACACTCGTGCGGTTTGCTCGTTCCAACGCCGAGAGGCGCTGTTATGGGCGGGTAACGGACGACACTGACGTTTGGCGCTAGTCCGTTTCGGATTCAGGACGCTCCTTCCAAAAGGACACCACACATGTACGCGGTCATTAAAACCGGTGGAAAGCAATACAAGGTCAGCCCGGGCGACGTCATCGAGGTCGAGTTGCTCGAGGGTGAAACCGTCACGTTTGAGCCGGTCCTGGTCGCCGACGGCGACAAGGTGCGTGCGACTCCAGCCGAGCTTTCTGGCGCCACGGTGCAAGCGAAAGTGATCGGCGAAGCCAAGGGTCCAAAGATCGAAGGCTTCACCTATAAGAACAAGTCGAACAACCGGCGCCGTTGGGGTCACCGCCAGCGTTACAGTCGGGTCGAGATCACCAGCATCTCCTAGGGAGGACGCAGAATGTCGAAGAAAAAGGGCGCAAGTTCCTCTCGTAACGGCCGTGACTCAAAGGCGCAGCGTCTTGGGGTCAAGGTCTATGACGGCACCACCGTCGGTGCGGGTGCCATCATCGTTCGCCAGCGCGGCACCCGTTTCCACCCCGGTCGCAATGTTGGTCGAGGTAATGACGACACGTTATTTGCAACGGCTGACGGGGTTGTTAAGTTCGGAGAACGCCGTGGCCGCAAACTGGTGGACATCCTGCCCGCCGAGTAACTGAACGGGGGCCGCGTTCCATGTAAGGCGCGGTTTCTATGTCTGATTTTGTTGACGTCGTCCAACTGAATGTTCGAGGTGGGGACGGCGGCGCTGGGTGCGTCTCGTTTCGTCGCGAGGCGCACGTTCCGCGTGGTGGCCCAGATGGGGGCAACGGCGGCGATGGCGGCGATGTCGTGCTGCGGGCGGATCGGAATACCGCGTCCTTGTTGGCCTTTCGTGACTATCCCCACCGTCGTGCGGCCAGCGGGACCCATGGCTCTGGGAAGAAGCGGAACGGTTCACGGGGTACCGACCTCACGATCGACGTACCGGTCGGCACTGTGGTGCGCCACCGCGAAGGCGAACTGATTGCGGACTTGGCAAACGACGGCGACACGGTGATCGTCGCACGAGGTGGCCAAGGCGGTGCAGGCAACGCTCGGTTCCTGTCCAACCGACGCCGAGCTCCCGAATTCGCCGAACAAGGCGAATACGGTGAGGAGTTCTGGCTTGTCCTCGAACTCCGGCTGCTGGCTGACGTCGCGCTCGTCGGAATGCCAAATGCTGGGAAGTCGACGTTTATCGCCGCGGTTTCCGCAGCAAAACCAAAGATCGCGAACTACCCCTTCACAACCCTCGTGCCGAACTTGGGTGTGGTTCAGTACCACGAACACGAACTAGTCATCGCCGACATCCCGGGGCTGATCGAGGGTGCGGCCGAAGGTAGAGGGCTCGGGCACGACTTCTTGCGGCACGTCGAACGGGCACGTGTCCTGGCGTTGCTGCTGGACCCGACCGATGTGACCGGGCTCGACGTCGACGAGCAGGAGGCGCTGTTGCTCGACGAGCTCACCGCGTATAAGCCTGAGCTGGTCAGCCGTCCTCGAATCGTCGTGTACACAAAGGCCGATAGCTGGCCGCCCGATCTGACCGAAGCCTTGCCGACGGCATCGGCCGGGCCGCGGCTCTACGAGCCATCGCGCGAAATCGTTGCGGAGGCTGTCGCGGAACGCACCCAGCTATTGGCATCGACGGTCAATCGGGCCGAACAGGTGACCTATGACGGTTTCGATGAGCTCCGCGAGATCGGCCCCTACCCAGATGACCTGGTCCCGCGGCTGGCGGTGTCGGCCCCGATTCGCCAAGGCCTGGACTCCGTTCTGTCGTGGATGTCGAACCTGGTCGAACTGGTGCGGGCGAACGAACCGCAAAGCGACGGAGTCGTAGTGCATCGACCCGAACCGAAGGGCTTCTCAGTCCTTCGTGACGACGATGGGGCCTGGGTGGTCGTCGGTCGCAGCGCTGAGCGTGCGGTCGCGCTTGCGGACCTAACCAAACCCGACGCGCTGACCTATGTCCAACAACGCCTGCGGGACATTGGGGTCGATCGAGCGCTCGCTCGTTCCGGAGTCGAGACTGGACAAGAGGTGCGCATCGGGACCTTCTCGTTTGACTATGTCGCTCCTGGAGAGCTCGAAGAGTATTGGGAAGACCGGGAGGCATGAGTGGGCACGAAGATGGAGTCGCCAGCTCGCTCCCAGCGCAGGCGCCCCGCACCCCCTCGATGACACACGAAACGAAACCGATGCGCGTTGTTGTCAAGGTGGGGACGTCGAGCATCACCGACGAGACCGGCCGTCTGAACTCTGCCGCTATCGAGAAGCTGTGCTCCGAGATCGCAGCGACCCGCGCCGAGGGGCACCAAGTCATCCTGGTGTCTTCGGGTGCGATCACTGCCGGCGTCGGCGCACTGGATCTGCGGGAGCGCCCCACCCGTATCCGGGAGCTCCAAGCCGTCGCCTCGGTCGGTCAGCCCCTCTTGATGGGCCGCTATCAGAGCCTTCTCAAGGCGGACGGACTCTCAGCAGGTCAGGTCCTGATCACGCCGTACGACTTTATGCATCGACCCCAGTACCTGCATGCCCGCGAGACCCTGCGGACGATGCTCGCGTTGGGGATCGTGCCGATTGTCAATGAGAACGACACGGTCGCCGATGATGCAATTCGTTTTGGTGATAACGACCGAATCGCCGCCATCGTTGCGAATCTGGTCGATGCGCAACGGCTCGTGCTGCTCACCGATATCGCGGGGCTGTACAACGCAGACCCTCGGGCGAATGACGACGCCTCGCTGATCGATGAGATCGTCGAGTTCGATCCGGAGGTGGTCCGCGCAGCTGGAGGCGCGGGTTCGGTGCGGGGCAGCGGGGGGATGGCGTCAAAGGTCGCCGCTGCCCGAATGGCTTCCTGGTCGGGAGTGTCCACCGTGATCATGGCCGGCGAGACACCGAACGCGATCCTCGCCGCTTTGACCGACCGCCCGCCGGGCACCTTGGTTCGTGCACGGACGTCTCACCTCACGGCCCGAAAGTTGTGGATCGCGTTCGGCATGGCCACCAGAGGACGCATCGCCGTCGATCAAGGTGCCTATGACGCGCTGGTCAGCCGGGGTGGCTCATTGTTGGCGCCTGGGATTGTGTCAGTGAGCGGCAACTTCTCAGCGGACGACGCGATCGATCTGGTCGATTCTACTGACACGGTTTTTGCCAAGGGGTTGGTTCGCCGATCGAGTGACTCCATCCGGGCAGGAGCGTCTGCCGAGGAATCTGGACCGGTGGTCGTCCACCGTGACGATCTGGTGATCATCCCCTAAACGAGGCGCTCGCCGGGGTGCCGTTCGAACTGCCGGGCGCTCGGCGTTCCAGCGTGCTCGCAGTGATCGCCAGTGTCACGAGCACGATGAATGCCACAAAGATGGCCGTAGGGGTTCCGCCAAGGGCGATCAGCAGACCGGCCGCCACCGACGCGACCGCCGCAGCGGACATCCCCGCCGCTTCGAGAAGGCCGTGTACCGCTCCGATCTCGCCGGGTTGTGCGCGGCGTGCCGCAGTCGTGTGTATGGCCGTGACCAGAAAGGCTTCGGCGATGCCCTCGACGATGGCGCCACCGAGGATCACGACCGCTCTAACGACAAACGCGTACAAGGGCAACAGCAGCCCGATCGTCGCGAGCGCCTTAACGCCGACGGGGATCGCAGGTCGGCGATCCAGGATCCGTCCCGCAACCGGCGATGCCAAAGCGAGCGGTACCCCAAAGAACAAGACGGATAGGCCGACGAACTCGTTCGAGAAGCCGTGGTCTGTCAACATCCGTGACCAGCTCACCTCGAACGTTCCGGTGGCGGTCCAGACCCCAATGCTGAGCGCGAACGCTGGGCGCAGGTCGGGGCGGCGCAGGAGCGCGGTAGTTGACCGCGAAGGCGTTTGCGTCGCTTCCGCGTCGACGGCCGCCGGGGTTGCGGGTTCCAGGACCGTTGCGTCGCGGGCGATGCGTCGGCGGTTGACGAGCAGCACGGTGCTTGCTGCCGCGGACAAACCGCCAAAAAGAACAAAGGGCGCGGCTATCGACATCTGCTCGACTAACACCGTTCCGAGCGGGGCGCCGATGAGGAGTCCCAGGCCTTGAGCGCCGTTGAGGCGACCGAGAGCGCGTCCGGGGGTGTCGGCGTGAACCACCGAAACAAACCGGCGGGCGGCCGGTGCGGTTATACCGACAGCAAGGCCGAGGAGAAACCTTGCCGAAAGGAGGACCGCAGGGTCATCGGTGAACGCGAATGCGACGCAACCGACAGCTGCAAGCGCAGGACCGCCGATCAGCATGATCGACGAGTGCCCTCTGTCTGAATACTTGGCCAAACCGACGAGGGAAAGTACAGCGCTTACGAAGGAAATGGCTGCGAGGGCGCCCAAGAAGGTGTCAGAAAAACCCATCTCGTCTTGTAGCTCGGCGAGCAGCGCAAAGATTGCAGAGGCAATCGCGACCTGGACTCCCGCGCTGAGGAGGATGGTGGCTTCGAGCAGCGAAATGCGCGTCTGGCCGTCGGAGGTGGTCAAGCCTGCTGCCGCCCTTCACGGACCTGTGCCGCCCGATGCCGGACACGTTGGAGTCGACCCTCAGGCCATCGGTCGGCCGCCAAGGTTCTGGGTGACTGTACTTGGGTGGCTGGCGTGCCGGACCGAGAACACTGCCCAGTACACTGGCCGAATGAACGCACAGACGATCGCCGATGCCCAACAGCTTGGACAGCGAGTCAAAAAAGCGGCACGAACGATGGCCACGGCCTCGACCGCCCAGAAGAACCAGGCCTTGCTCGCCGCTGCCGACAGTCTCCTCGGCTCCGCCCAAACGGTTATTGAGGCCAACCAGATCGATCTCGAACAGGCGCGAGCCGACGGAATGGCGGAGGGGCCGCTCGACCGGTTGCGCTTAGACGAGCGCCGCATCGAAGCTATGGCAGGCGGTCTGCGGCAGGTCGCTTCCCTGCCAGACCCGGTCGGCGAGAAGCTCGATGAGTTTGAGCGTCCCAACGGGCTGCGCATCGAGAAGATCAGGGTGCCGCTCGGCGTGGTCTGCGTCATTTACGAGAACCGGCCTAACGTCACCTCGGACGCAGCGGGTATCTGCCTGAAGTCGGGTAACGCGGCTCTGCTGCGTGGCTCCTCGAGCGCTCTTAACTCCAACAAAGCGGTGACTGCGGCGATGCGCGCGGGTCTTGCAACGGCCGGTCTGCCTGAGGACGGCGTCGTTCTCGTCGAGGACGTCTCTCGCGATATGGCGACCGCGGTCATGCAGCTGAACGGCTACGTGGACTGTCTGATTCCCCGGGGCGGGCCGTCCCTTATCCAGTCGATCCTCGACAACGCTTCGGTGCCGTACGTCATCGACGGCGACGGCAATGTCCAAATCTACGTGGACAAGTCCGCCGACCTGACCAATGCCGTCGACATCGTCGTGAACGCCAAGACGCAGCGCCCGTCGGTGTGTAACGCCGCCGAAACGTTGCTCGTACACCGCGATGTTGCAGCGGAGTTCCTCCCGGTGATCTTGCCTCGACTACAGCGGCTCGGCGTCGAGATTCGCGGTGATGAGGCAACCGCAAAGCTCGTCGACGGTGTCATTCCTGCCACGCCAGAAGATTTTGGTACCGAGTTTCTCGACCTGATCATCAGCGTTGGAGTTGTTGATGACGTCGACGCCGCGATCGAACACGTCAATACCCATTCGTCTGGGCATACAGAAGCCATCCTTGCGACCGACCGCGAAGTGATCGACCAATTCGTCGCGCAGGTCGACTCTGCTGCCACAGTGGTGAATGCCTCAACGCGCTTTACCGACGGTGAGCAGTTCGGGTTCGGCGCCGAAATCGGTATTTCCACTCAGAAGCTCCACGCTCGAGGGCCGATGGCCCTGCGCGAACTGACGAGCTACAAGTACGTCGTCTGGGGCGACGGCCAAATCCGAGGATGACTATGAGCCAGCACACCCAAGCCACCCCCCGCTTCGCGTCGGTCGACGACGTATCGGAGCGTCTCAGGGCGGTGGACTACCTGCCGTCCACTCAGATCTCCTCGACGGCGTTCCTCGCCGATCGGCTGGGCAAGCCTGTTTTGGTCGAAGGGCCGGCCGGCGTTGGCAAGACCGAGCTGGCCAAAGCGCTCGCCGAGGTGACGGGGTCGCGCCTGATCCGGCTGCAATGTTACGAAGGCCTCGATGAGTCCAAGGCCCTCTATGAGTGGAACTACAAAAAGCAGCTCCTGCGCATCCAAGCAGATAGCGGGGCTGGCGAATCGTGGGAAGAGACCGAAGCGGACATCTTTTCCGAAGAGTTTCTGCTGACCAGGCCACTACTGGAGGCAATTCGCTCCGAAGAGCCGGTCGTTCTGCTGATCGACGAAGTCGACCGGGTCGAGTTGGAAACCGAAGCGCTGCTGCTCGAGATCCTCTCCGATTTTCAGGTCTCGATCCCAGAGCTTGGCACCATTACGGCCCGCCAGCGGCCGATGGTCCTGTTGACGTCGAACAACACCCGTGAACTGTCCGAGGCCCTCAAACGGCGCTGCCTCTTCCTGCACGTCGACTATCCCGACCACGAACGCGAAAAGGAAATCGTGCGTGTTCGGGTCCCTGACGTCGACGAGCACCTCGCCGATCAGCTCACCCAAGTGGTGGCAACGATCCGGGGAATGGACCTAAAGAAGCTCCCGTCCATCTCAGAAACCATCGACTGGGCGCGAACGCTCGTTTACCTCGGCGTCGACACGCTCGACACCGAGACGGTGGTCGATACCTTGCACCTGCTGCTCAAGTACCAAAGCGACATCTTGCGTGCCAAAACGGAGTTGACCAAGCCGTCGCCGGTCCCAAGCAAGCAGGCATCGTCGCTGTTCGCAACCAAGAGCAACGCAACCAAGAACAATTAGGGCTCGCCAAATGCGCGACGAAGTCACCACTCGGGCAGACATCTCCGACTCTGTCGAACGGTTCAAAGAGCTCCGCCTCAAGGATTCTTCGATCCCGGGCGGGGCGCTCCTCGACGTCTTGGAAGGCTTTGTCGAAGAGTTGCGCGCCGCTGGCCTGCCCGTGTCCATGACCGAAAACCTCGATGCGATGCGGGCATTGGCGCACGTGCCGATCATCGACCGTGGCGCGTTCCGGGCTGCGCTTGCAGCCACCCTGGTGAAAGACGCCAGCCACTTCGCCGTGTTCGACGTCGTATTCGACGTCTACTTTGCGTTACGGGGCGCAGAAGTTCTCGACACGTCTGACGGGTCCTCGGCAGCAAGCGGCGCGGCGCCGGGAGTCGCACTCCCTGGTGAAGGCCAGCGCGGGTCGGGAGGCGGCGACGCGGAGATGGGCGAAGAACTAGCCCAGGCCCTGATGGATGCCCTGATGGCTGGCGATCGTGAATTGCTTCGACAGATTGCGGCACAAGCCGTTGCTCGCCTTTCCGGGATGGAGCCGGGACGGCCGGTCGGCGGCACGTACTACCTGTACCGCACCATGCGTCGGCTCGGTGCAGAACAGCTGCTGGAACGGCTGATGGAGCGCGCCAAGGATGACCATCTGGTCGAAGATGAGCTGCTCAACGAGCGCCTGCTGCGCGAGCACTACCAGCGAGAGTTAGATGAGGTTCGCGCGCTCATCGAGCAGGAGATTCGGCGGCAGCTCGTCGCCGATCGAGGCCCCGAAGCGTTGGCGAAGACCCTCAGAAAGCCGCTGCCCGAAGACGTCGACTTCATGCACGCGTCCCGTGAAGAGATGCGCAACATCCAGCGAGCCGTGTTCCCGCTCACCCGGGCGCTAGCGGCCCGTTTGGCGTACCGACGTAAGCGTCGTCACCGTGGACCGCTCGACTTCCGCCGGACCGTACGGCATTCACTCGCGTATGGGGGAGTGCCGCTCGAACCGAAGTTCAAGCCGCCGCATCCGCGTAAGCCAGAGATCATCGTCATCGCCGACATTTCAGGGTCCGTGGCAAGCTTCGCCCGCTTCACCTTGCAACTGGTCTATGCAATGTCGGCGCAGTTCTCGCGGGTGCGGAGTTTTGCGTTCATCGATGGCATCGACGAAGTCACAAATATCTTCGAGCACTCAGACGACCTTGTCGATGCCATGCGCCGTATCAACGCTGAATCAGACGTGGTCTGGGTGGACGGACACTCCGACTATGGTCACGCCTTTGAGCAGTTCCACAACACTTATGGCACGCAGATAACGCGTAAGTCCTCGGTGCTGATCTTGGGGGACGCACGCAACAACTATCACGCCACCCAAGCCTGGGTGATCAAGGACCTGCAGCGGCGCGCCCGTCACGTGTACTGGCTGAACCCCGAACCCCGTAGCTACTGGAACTCAGGAGATTCGGTCATGTCGGAATACGCCCAGTACTGCGACAGCGCGTACGAATGCCGCAACCTCCGCCAACTCGAGCATTTCGTGTCATCGGTCATGCTCAACGATTGAGGTTTCTCGCCAGACACGCTCTGTGACTTGGGCCCTGTTGGCCCCTTTGATATACGCCCCATGGACACGAGGACTCACCAATGGCCCCCCGGAGCCGAACCCGCTCACTTGAGAAGTACCTCCGTTCGCTGGGAGCGACACCCAAAGAGATCGAGATGGCGTCCGAGGGAGGTTGGCTCGCGTATTTGGCGATCGATCGCACCCTGATTCCAGGTTCTGCCCGATACACGATTGAAGAAGCGGCCCTCCGGTCAGAAACCGACCCCGAGACGCTGGCCAGACTGTGGCGTGCGATGGGCTTTCAAGAGCCAGAATCCGATCGCAAAGTGTTTGCCGACCTCGACATCGAAGCGGCTCACCTCTATCGGGAACAAGTCGACAACGGCGCCGACAGCGAGGTTCTTCTCAAACAGCTGCGCGTCGTTGCACAGTCGATGACCACGATTGCGGAGATCGTTGCCGAGACCGTTCTGGCACAACTGGGGCGCGATTCCCAGACGATGGGAACGACCGAACTGGCACGCCAGATCATCATGGACTTCAACTTCGACGAGGTCTCACAGATCGTCGACTTCGTCCTGCGCCGCGAATTGCAGGCGGCGATCCGCCGCCAGTTGTCGTGGGCCCAGCACGACAGCGCGTCAGAACTCTGCGTCGGGTTTGTCGACCTGGTGGGCTTTACGACCCTCAGCCGCAATCTTGAGCACGTCGAACTTGCCGAACTCGTGGATCGCTTCGAAGCACTCGCCTCGGACGTGATCGCTCAGATGGGCGGTCGCCAGGTCAAGAAGATCGGTGATGAGGTCATGTTCGTCGCCAAAGACACCTCGAACGCCGTCAACATCGCGCTGAGATTGACCCGTGGCCTCGACTGGCTGGGCGACGCGCTGCCGGAACAGGACGTCGAGATCAGGGCCCGGGCGGGACTCGCGCAAGGAAACGTTCTGGCACAGGGCGGTGACTACTTCGGAGCGCCAGTCAACCTCGCAAGTCGACTCGTTTCGGTAGCTGGCCCGGGGATGGTCGTGGTCGAAGCCAATGTTCATGACGATCTGCTGGAAGACGAGGACTTCTCGTTCCGTCCGCTGTGGCCGCGGATCTTGCGGTCATACGGGCCAACTCGCCTTTGGGAAGTCCGCCACAGCCTTGCCTGAGCTGTGGGTCGATCCGTCCCGGGAACAGCGCAAGCCGCTGAACCGTGAAAGAAAGTGTCCTGAGCTTGGGCAGCGACGGCCGCTAGAGCTCCCGCAACTGGTCGACGACTGAGCGCAGGTCGCTCACGCCGCCAAAGATCGTCTGCGATCGACCGTCATCATCGATGAGTACGAACGCGGGTTGGCCGGTGATGCCAAAGCGGTCCCAGATTTCACCGTCGACGTCGGCGACGTTGACCATCGAGTTGAGCGAGTACTTCTCGACGAACTCTCGCATTGGATCTTCGGTGTCCCGACCGCCAATACCGACGATCGAGAAGGTGGGGTCGCCCTCAAGCTCGGCGGCTACTTCAGAGACCTGCGGTGCTTCTCGCTGGCAGAACGGGCACCACGGCGCCCAGAAGAAGAGGATCAGATCTTTGCCGGCGTAATCGGCCAGGTTGACGATGTTTCCGTCTAAATCGGTGCCGGTTACATCGAGCAGCCCGGTCGCTGTGGCGGGCGACGTGGAGGCCGCAACTTTTGAGTCCTCGGGCGCTTCGACGGGGGCTGCTTCTGCAGCTCGTACGACCGTGTCCTCTGTTGTAGCGGTCTGCTCCGATGAGCTTCCGCAGGCCGTGACGGCGAAAGACACTACGGCCAGTGCTGTCGCGGTCAGGCGCTTGGAGGTAGTAGCCCGGATGTGACGTGGCAAGGCGCTCATGTTCCCCTGACTCCGACAGGTTGCTGACGTACAAAGGCTAGGTCCCCGGTACGCCTGAGTCCGCGCGTTTAGGGCCCAGAAGTTGTGCGGTTTTGACCCAACCTGCGCGCATTCAGCAGCCAGTGCCGGAAAAGGGGGCGGGCACGCGTGCAGGTCTAACGTCTCAGCAGGGGGCGGGCCGCCCTGTCTACGCAACCCCTGGCGTGTGCGGGCGGCGGCCCCAAAAAGTCCTCTGCCCGCCGAGCCGTCGGATACGATGCGTGATCTTCCGGGCGCTTAGCTCAGCTGGAAGAGCGCCTCCCTTACAAGGAGGAGGTCGGCGGTTCGAGCCCGTCAGCGCCCACCACCGGTCTCCTCCCTTGTAGTACCAAGAACCCGGGGCTTTGCCGTGACTGTCTGGCGCGCAGCGCGCCACCAAACTGGGCCGAGGCATGAGGAACTCACGGGCCCAGGCCGCTAGGCGACAGCCAGGGTTTGCCGGTTATGGGCTTCGACAACGTCGAACAGCACTGGCCAGTACACCCGGGGCATGTCGTGGGCGACGTCGGGCAGCTCGATCAGCTTGGCGTCAGGTACCGACGCTGCGAGACGGCGGCTGCCCGACGGGTTGACCAGCGGGTCGAGCAGGCCGTGGATTGCCGTCGTCGGAAGCTGCAGCGACCGCAACCCCGCCGTCCGGGACGATTGCGAAAGTACCGCGAGAAGTTGTCGTGCGCGGCCGTTGGGGGAGTAGTCCCGCTCAAAGGAGCGCTCCAGGCGGCGGCGCATGTCCTGTTCGTCGAAATGAGCCGGCGAGCCGATTCGGCGCCAAATGTCCAAGATGGCCTCGAACCGCTTGTCCGGGTCGGAAGCCGGCGGCCGAGCGAGGAAAAACTTGGTCCGGAGCGACGAGCCGCCGACGTCTCGATCACCCGTCGTGGACATGATCGAGGTCAGCGACAATGCTCGTGACGGAAAGCTGATTGCGACCTGCTGGGCGATCATCCCGCCCATTGACGCGCCGACGATGTGGGCGCGTTCGGCGCCTACCGCGTCGAGTACGGCGACAGCGTCATCAGCCATATCGGCAATCGAGTAGGGCACCGTCACGGAAAGGCCGGCCAACAGTCGCAGCCCTTTACTTAGGAACCCAGCAAACGAGCCGTCCAAGTCGGTCAACTTGGTGGACCAGCCTACGTCTCGATTGTCGAAGCGGATCACGTACAACCCGCGCTGGGCGAGCCCCGCGCAAAAGTCGTCGTGCCAGCCGATCAACTGGGTGCCGAGCCCCATAATTAGGAGGACAGGTGGGTCGGTCGGATCGCCGAAGGTCTCGTAGTAGAGATCGATGGCACCGTTAGACGCCATCCCGGTGGAAGTCGGCTCAGCGTGACGGAGCGGCGGAACTAACCCCTCGCCCAAGGAGGGGAGGTTTGACTCGGCTTCAGACGGGTGATTAGGTCGCAACATATCCCGATGTTAAACACGCCTAAGCCCTGGTGTGCTCGCGAATCCCCGAAATTGACCTGGAGGGGATGCCAAAATCGGACCTGAATGAAACGAGAAACATTTCGGGCGGTCCAGATGCGAAGTGGGCGCGCCCTATAGCATCTGCAAGGTTATTGATTCGGTGATTGTGGGCAGAGGCGGGTCTGGCACGGTCGCGCGAATTCGGCAACGACGCAGAGGGTGTCGATAGGTGAATTCACCACTTAGGCGCAGAGGCAGGTCGGAAGCTGACCTGTTCGAAGATTCCAGAGATTATGGAAGCGGGGACAGCGTTCGGGGGCGTGGGGGAGTACTCCTCGTTCTGCTCGCCGTGATCCTTGCCGGAACTGCTGTAGCTGCTTTCGGCGGCTGGCTGGACGGCGGCAGCGAGGATGCTGCGGTCGAGACCGAATCGCTCGCGTTTTCGGACACGAGTTCGAGCTCGTCGACCACCACCATGCCGGCGCGCGCCATTCCCACGGTGAGCTTTGGCAACTCCGGCAATGCCACAAGCACTTCAAAGCCGTTAGCTAACGGCTTTGGCGGGGCGACAACTACGACAAAGCCCCCGACTTCGACTTCGTCTCGTGTCACCACCCCTCCAACAGTCGCTCGGGTGACAGCTCCCCCGATCACTGCCACCCCGGTCTCGGCGCCACCAGCCACGCCGGCGCCAGCACCACCTCCGACCCCAGCGCCTACGCCGGTGCCCGCACCGGCACCCGAGCCGACCGCGGCTCCTGCTCCACCTGCGCCCACCCCGGCGCCAGCGCCAGTCCCCGCTCCCGAGGCAGCGCCACCGCCACCAGCGATTCCCGGCAGAACCGAGCTGACTGCGAATCAGCTGTTGGTGATGGGCAACGACACCTGGCCAGCTCGACAGGCCCACGGTCTTTGGCGGCCCGCGATCGGTAACTCCTGGCAGATCCAACTCCAGGGCGCTGTAGACATGTCCCGCACGTACCAGATGTTCGACGTAAGCCTCTTTGCCGTCGACATCGGCGACATCGATGCTCTGCATGCCCGTGGCACCAAGGTCGTGTGCAACTTCAACGTCGGCTCCCTCGAAGCTTGGCGACCCGATAAGGGCAACTTCCCGGCGGGCGCGATCGGTGGCGCCGACCCGAACTGGCCGGATGAGCGGTATCTCGACATCCGCCAGATCTCAGCCATCGGTCCCGGTATCCAACGTCTGTTCGATGTTGCCGCGACGATGGGATGCGACGGCGTTGACGCGGACAACGTCAACACCTACACCCACCCCAATACGGGGTTCCCGCTCTCGGGTCAGGACCAGATCAACTTCAACCGCTGGCTGGCTGAGCAGGCCCACGCCCGCAACATGTCGATCGGTCTGAAAAACAACCTGCTGCAGATCCCGCAGTTGGTCGATGTTTTCGACTTTCAGATCAACGAGAGCTGTTACAACTTTTCCGAATGCGACATGCTGATGCCGTTCATTCAGGCAGGTAAGCCGGTCTTCGGTGTTCAATACGGCGCTGGGCCGGAAACGTTCTGCGGCGACGCGAACAACCGAAACTTCGATTTCCTGCATAAGCGCAGGGAGTTGGATCCCTACCGGGTTTCCTGTCGCGGCAACTGACGCACAAGGCAAGCAATCGATACAGGCAAAGGCCCCGCTCTCCAAGGAGAGCGGGGCCTTTGTTTTGAACGGTCTAGGGAACCCCAAACTCCGTCGGCGAACGGCACGGGATCTCCAAAGAGGGTTCTTGGTTCAGGTGCTGGTGATCAGCCCGTAATGTCCGTCGTAGCGGTGATACAAAACCCGTCCACGATGCGTTTCTGAGTCGATATAAAACACGAACTTGTCCTGAGTGGATTCAAGCAGGGCAATGGCAGCGTCGGTGTCGAGCACACCAGGACGGACGCTCGACAGGGCCACCTCGGCGACGCAGTCCTCAAGATTCACCGAATCTGGATCTGCACTCAGCAAAATCAGCGTGCCATCGCCGTGTCCGACCACGGCGTCAGCATCAGAACTGGTTTCGGAGAACAGGTAAAAGTCGTGTCCGAGGAGGTCGAGGTCCAAGGCAGCCTCGTCAATGGACATCGGGTCGAGTGCGAAGGTCTTGTGGCGGACCAGCTCGCGGTCTTCGATTGGCCGGTTGAAATAGCTCGGCCGCTGTTGCAGCCCGTCGCCGTGGTGCCAGGCAATGTCTTCGATGCCAGCGGTCTTACGTGCTGCTTCGCGTCGTCCGCGGTAACGGTCCAAACGCCGTTTGAGGCGATCCTCGAGGAGGTCGATTGCTTCCTCCATCACGCTCGCGGCGACATGAGCGCGCACCGGACGCCCATTGACGTCGAGCACAGCTTCTGCGGTGGCGGGGCGTGCCTGGGCAGGGTTTGGTTCCTGGTGGAGTTTTACCGAGGCGACCAAGATCGGGGCATCGGTGTAGGCAGCGACCCGTGAAATCTTTTCCCGCGCGTAGTCCTTGCATTGCTCATCGACGTCGCCACGGGAGCTCACAGACACCTCAAGGTTGCTCATGAACACACTCCTTAGTAGTCGGATTTGCTTCTGATGCTAGGTCGTGGCGCGAGGCGATGGGTGCCGATTGTGTTCTCTACTGGCAACACACGGGTTCGCCCGATGTGCGCGTCTGGGCTTGGGCCCCGGTCGAGCCAGAATATGAGCCATGGACTTTGAACTTCCCGGACATGACGACCCGCGCCGTATGCAGATTCGTGAGTGGCTCGCCGCTCACCCTCAGCCAAGTGGCCAGGAATTGGCCGAGGCAGGGTGGGTCGCCCCACACTGGCCAGAACCGTGGGGTGTGGGAGCCGATCCGGTCTTTCAACTGATCATCGACGAAGAACTCAAGTCCGCAGGAGTGAGTATTCCCCGCAACCAGATCGGGATCGGTTGGGCTGGCCCCACGCTGATACACGCCGGCAGCGAAGAACAAAAACAGCGCTACCTGCCCAAGCTGTTGTCTGGCGAGGAGATCTGGTGCCAGCTCTTTAGCGAGCCAGACGCGGGATCCGATCTCGCGAATTTGAAGACGACTGCCCGCTGGACGGGTGACCACTGGGTGGTGTCAGGGCAAAAGGTCTGGACGTCGCTCGCGCACGAATCGGCCTACGGCATCCTGATCGCTCGGACCGAGCCCGACGCGCCGAAACATCAGGGCATCTCCTACTTTGTCTGCCCGATGGATCTGCCCGGCATCGAGATTCGCCCGATCATTGACATGAGCGGCGCCCACAGCTTCAACGAGGTGTTCCTGAACGATGTCAAGCTCCCGGCGGAATCGTTGGTGGGCGAGCGGGGTCAGGGGTGGGCACTTGCAAAGGTGACCCTCGGCAACGAGCGTGTGTCGCTGTCCTCGGGCGGGGCATTGTGGGGGCTGGGGCCGAGCGCCATGGACCTGATCGACCTGATCAGGTCTCGCGGGGGACTCTCCGACAGCGGCCTACGCCAACAGGCGGCAGCGCTCTACATCGAGTCGGAGATCCTGCGACTCATTCGGCTCCGTACTGTGTCGGCGCTGGCGCAGGGCAAGCAACCGGGCCCCGAAGCCTCGATCAGAAAAGCGATGGCAGACGAGCACGGCCAGAAGGTCATGGCTCTGGCAGTTGCGTGTATGGGCACCGATTCTCTGCTCTCAGACGGCCAACTGTTGGGAACGGACGGCAACTTCTGGCAGTACGGTTGGTCGTTCGCCCCTGCGCTGACGATCGGTGGCGGTACGGCCCAAGTCCAGCGGAACATCATCGGTGAGCGGATCCTTGGATTGCCGACGGAGGCTTCAACCGCTCGCCGTTGAAGCGTTGGCGGTCGCCGGCGCACCACGTGACCCTGTCCGAGTAATCCACGTAGGCCTCGGATTTCGGGCCTATCCGGTCCAGGGCTGGCTACCGGTATCTTCTTCGAAAACATTCCTGCCGGGTCAGGGCCTCTGAGCTGGGGAAAGGCGGGTCGAGTACCTCGGGGTGGTTCGCGGCTCGAGCACGCCGTAGAGCGTTGTTCGGGTTATAGAAGATTTTCCGTTTCCCCTGGGTAACCAGCTTTACCAGCGGATTAGTCGGCCGGGGCGATTGCGGTACCCGTCGGTAACCAGCAGCGGACGACAGGCGCCACACCAATGTGCCCCATCGGTTCTACCGTGCCGAACGAACCGCTTGCCCGATGGTCCAGCTTCCTGCAGCTAGATGCACCTTTTCTCGGTTGTCCTGCAGGAAAGCCCCCGAGTGCTAACCGGGCGCGAGACCCAGGCGAGCGCGGCGGGAAAAGAGCGAGGCCGCTTATCGGCCGCGAACAAATGAGGGGTGCTTTCATGCGACACGCTGTCGTCTTTCCAGACCAATCTTCTTGGCGTCCGGCCGCGGGCCGGAAATGGAAAACGGATCCGTCGTGGAGGATGGTCGAACAGGCAGAAGCGGTGTTGAAGCGCCCTATCGCAGACAGCTTGCTGTCTGAGGAGACGCCAGCTGACGTGGATCTTCTTCACGTGTCGGTGCTGCTGACGTCGCTGATGAACTGGGAGTCCGTGCGCGGAGAACTCGGTGACCCGGTGGCATTTGCCGGCCACTCCCTGGGCCAGATCACCGCGCTGGTGGCGGCAGGGTCGCTCGACCTCTCCGATGCCGTGGAGCTCGTCTCGCAACGTGCGCGCCATTTGGACGATGCGTCGCGGGCCAACCCGGGGTTGAGTCTCGGTGTGACGGGCCGAGATGGCAACGATGTTGGCCGCATGTGCGAGGCCGTCACCGATCCGTGCTGGGTGTCCTACGACAACGGTTCCGAAGTGGTAGTCGGCGGGACCGCCAGCGCCATCGCAGAGCTGGCAGATCACCTGGACGGCGACGACACAGTCGGCAATGTACGGCCCGCAGATGAGTGGGCGATGCACACGCCGATGATGGCGGTGGCAGCCCTTGCGATTCGCATGGAACTCGAGGAGGTCGATTTTGCGACCCCGAGGGTCCCCGTCATCTGCGCAGGGTCGACTCAGGTTGTGCGTGACGGTACAGGCTGGCGGCAGCGCCTTGCGCTCCAGGTCACGAAGCCGGTTCGCTGGCGAGAGACGATGCAACGACTCGCCGGTATGGCCGATCGCGTCGTCGCCGACGGCTCTGATCTGGCGGAAATGTCGCGGGCATCTGCCCCTTGGATCACCGTCGACGAGGTCGTCGCTCGCTAACCGGCGTGGTGGAGCGTCGTTTCGGCGACGCTCCGGCACCACCTGATCGTCCGACGCCGGTACGGTCGACGGGTTCGTGAAAGCGCTCAGGACGGGTCCTGAGCGCTTTGCGCGCCTTTGGTTGAGTCCTCCGCTCGGAGTGCTTAGGCCGGGATAAACCTCAGTTGTTCCATCTCCCAGAAGGCGCGCAGCGAACGAAGCTGTCCTACGTCGTCGACGGCGTAGACGAAGACGCCAGGGACCTCGGTGCGGGAGCCGTCGGCCAGGGTCGTCGTGATGGTTCCGACGTTGGCGACTTCGTCACCGCCCGCATAGGAGCGTTCTATGTCGAAGCGCACCTGGTTAGGCCCGATGTTTGCATCCCAGAACGCGGCGATGGCCGCCTTGCCGCTGTGCCCTAGGCCGGTCGGGTCAAGGATCGATTTTCCAACCGGATCCTGGACGATGCAGTCATCGGCGAAGTTTGCCAACCACGCCTCGCGATCGCCGGCCTCCACGGCCTCCATTGAACGCTGTGCTGCGACGCGGGCTGGGTGTTCTGAAGACATCGTTTCTCTTCCTGTGTCTTTGGTCGCGGCCCGGCGGGCGGCGTTGGGCTAAATGCCGTGGGGTCGGATGCCGTTGGGGAGGTCCCGTCAGAACTTAGTGATGACGTCTTCGGCGAAACGTTCGATCGACGACACCTGGTGGGCGAGGTCTTCGGGGTCGCCAGGGTACAAGTACCAAGGCACGGTCACCGCGTTAGTCGCGCCGGCCGCTTGGGTCGCTCGGAAACCGTCGGGGTCTGGTCCGACGAGCGGGGTAGCGATGATCTCGAACGGCTCTTCCGCCCGGCCGAGTTCGGACCGCAGCCGATCGAGTTCCACAACTGTCGAGGCGAGGTCATCGGGCGAGGTGACCACCGAAATCCAGCCGTCACCCAGTCGGGCAGCCCGCCTGAGTGCCGGGTCGGAATGTCCGCCGACGTAGATCGGAACGGGCACGGTGGCGGCCGGCCGCATCATGAGCGGCCCGAACTGGTAATGCGTGCCGTCATACTCGGCCCAACGGCCAGACATTGCCGCTCGCAGAATTTCGATGATCTCATCCAAGCGGGCGCCCCGCGTCTTCATCTCTTGGTGGAGCCAACGAAACTCTTCAGGGATCCAAGATAGGCCCACACCGATCCCGATCCGTCCCGGCGCCAACGCTGCCGCAGACGAAACCGTCTTCGCCAACAGCAGGGGTTCGCGCAGCGGCGCTTTCAAGACGTTGGTAAAAAACGAGATGCGCTCGGTTACTGCGGCCATTGCTGGGATTGCCACCCACGGGTCGACAAAAGGAGTCTCTTCGCTCCAGAAACGCTCACCGTTCGGACTGTACGGGTACGCAGCATCGGTGTCCCGGGGAAAGAACACGGAATCCGGCACGGTGATCGAATCAAAGCCAACCATCTCGGCCGTTCGAGCCAAGGTGAGGAGATGCCCCGGGTGCACCATTGCGCACGCCAACGTGAACTTCATTCTTGACTCCCAGATGGTGGTGAACTCGCGGCATCTGCGCCGCTCGGACTGGTGAGAAATGCGGGTCTACCGAGGTGAGGGCAGAGTGGGGGAGCCGGGAAGATCAGGTGTGAAGGAGGTGGTAACGCTCCCACCAGCCGACACCGACCGTTCCGTCCGCCGTGTGGAGCCTTGCTAACGCCCGATCGAGCCGGGCGTGACGACCGCCGTCGCGTACGGGGACAGGTGCCCACCCCGTCGGTTCAATCGTCATCGGTTCGCCATCGAGAACGAACGCCGCCTCCTGTGGGCGTACCGGGGTGCTGTGGGCGAGTGAGGCGTCTTGTATGTCGGTGTATCTGCCATTTTCCAGCTTGTAACCGAAGCTCACGTGTTCATCGCCGAGCCAGGCGGTCGTTGTGTGAAAGTGCCGGCCGTCGGGAAAGTGGAACGCCGTCCATGTCCACTCGACGGCGTACCAGTCTCGGTGACCCCAGGAATGGTCTCGCTGCCCTAAGCCGTTGATGGGGAACCGCTCGTCGCCCAAGAGGACTTCGCCCTGGACCGAACATGGCGCCTCGGTCCGGTCTGCCGCGACGGGCCACCGGTAGAGCCCTGGAGCGTCGGTGGTCCAGTCAAGCTCCAAACCGAACGCGACACGGTCGCCGACGAGGGGATCGGCATCGGTGTCGGCAGGGTCGTCGATCGCAAGGGCGAATGATTCAAGCCCCGCGCTGGCGTGCGCGAGCGGCTCTTCGACGGTGTAGTCGGCCCACAGGCCGTCGGAACGCAGTTCCCAGGCGTTGGCTCGAGTGGGCAGTGCAATCGCATGATCGATCAACAGGACCGTTGGTTCGCCCTGCCTGACGAGGGCTCCCCAATACCAGGCGACGCCTTGATTGGGCAGCAGGCCAATGCGGAGATACCCGCCATTCGACGCCGATTCATCGGTCCAATCCAGGTAGACAGACTCATTCCACCAAGGGTTCTCGTCGGGGCGGTGGCGGAGTTCGTCGGCGCTGTCTGCGAGAGGCATGGCGCCATCTTAGGAGCGTGGCGCTGCACCCTCATCCAGAGGTCCTCGCGGTCAGAAGCCACCCGATAGGGCCAGCAATTTGACCTGGCTAACCTGCGGTTGCGTGCGGCTCTGCACCGCTCCAATCAGGGTTACCCGTTGGAGTCTCGTTCGGTGAGGAAATCGGCAATCAGTTCGAACCACATCTCGGGAGCTTCGAACTGCGGATTGTGTCCCGCACCCGCAATGACGGCGAGAGCTCCGTTGGGAAGCCGTTCCGCAATCGAGCGACAGGCCGGCCCGAAGGTGGCGTCATTTTCGCCGACGACGATCAGCGTCCTACCGCTGAAAGCGCTTAATGCTTCGAGCCGGTCCGGGCTTTGAGTCATCGAATGCAGCATGCCAGCAAACATTGCCGGATCGCTTCGCTCAAACTTTTGGTTCATGAAGTCGTCGTATGCCGGGTCGTTTCGTAAGTCGGCCCCCACCGTGGTAGTCGTCGGCAAGGTGAGGGTTTTCATGAGGGCGTTCAGGTCGATCATGCCGTTAGTCAGCGCATACTCCGCGCCGAATGCGGTCAACTCCGGGTCGATCTCAACAGCACCATGATGCGTGCCCATCAGTACCAAGCTGCGAATCCTGTTGGGGCGCGAGATCGCCATGATCTGGGCGACCATGCCCCCCATGGAATGTCCCACAATGTGGGCGGTCTCCCAGCCGAGGCCATCGATGACTGCCAGGGCATCGGACGCGTACGCGTCAAGCCCGTACTCGCTCGGTGCGCCTAGCGGAGCTGAAAACCCGTGGCCGGCGAGGTCAAAGGAGACGGCATCGAATCCGAGGCGGGCAAAATCGGGAAGCCAGCCAGAGAAGTCCTCTTTTGAGCCCGTGAATCCGTGGATGAAGAGGAGCGGTTCGCCGCCGCTGTTGCCGAAGCGATCGAGGTCGACGGTGCGGGTCGTTGGGGCCGGTAACTCACGCGGGTCGGGGATCTCTATCGGCGTACCTCGTCGCGGGGCAACAAGTCGGTCCTTGGCGGTGGGTTCAAAGATCGCCACGTGTCATGCCACCCATTTGAGGTACTCCCACCGTTCGTCGTGCCCCTGAACCGGGCTCACGATCGCAACGCAAAGTCCGGTGAAATCACTGCGAAGCCCGGGTCCTTCAGGTACCGACCGGCCGGAGCCACCGATCTAGGGTACACACTTCCAGGTAGACGAGGAGTTCGCTGATGACGCACTGGACCGTTGACATCGCTAAGACGGCCGATGGGCATGCCGAGGCACGGCGCGAATGGAAGGCCGATCAGGCGTGGGCATCGGCTCTCCTGGTTCATGGGATTGGCGAGCATTCCGGGCGTTATCAGCACGTCGCTAAGCAGATGGTCGGTAGCGGTATCAACGTGGCGGCGATCGACCTGCGGGGCTTTGGCAACACCGACGGCAAGCGTGCGTACGTGACCTCGGTGGACGACTATTTGGGTCAGATCCAGGGCGGCCTCGAGCGCATAGGCGAGTTCGGCACCCCGACGGTTCTCATCGGCCATTCGATGGGCGGTCTGTTGTCACTGAACTACGCGCTGAGCGACCGTCCTGCGCCTGACCTTTTGGTATTGAGTGCGCCCGCTCTCGACGCAGCTGTCACGCCGTGGAAACGGCTGTTGACGCCATACCTGGCCAAAGTGCTTCCCAAACTGTCGATTCCGCTCGACATCAGCGGCGAACAGCTTTCTCGCGACCCGAAGGTCGGCGAGGCCTACTTTGCCGACGACCTGGTGCAGACCTCATCGACGACAGGTCTCGGAGCGGTTCTTTTGTCCACCATGGCAGCCACTCAGAAGGCGTGTGCGGCTCTCAAAATCCCGACGCTGGTTCTGCACGGGCAAGACGACGAGTTGGTGCCCGTCTCGTTCACCGAACGGCTGTCCGGGGTTCCCGCGGTGGAACGGCGAACCAAACCAGGCTTGCGGCACGAGATGTTCAACGAACCCGAAGGCCCTGAGATCGTCGCCGAGATGGTGGACTGGATCCGCTCGCAGGTGGCGTCACTCTGAGACAGCGGCGGGCGGTTCGACGAGTGCCATGTCAAACGGCGTGATGACCTGACGGCAGTCGGCGCAGACCGTTTCTGAAGCGGTGACCGAACCGCAGGGAATGTGGCGAAACTCGGTCCGAGCGGCCTTGAGGTACTTCGTTCCCCAGGTGTCGAGAGCCAACAGCACGGGGAGCAGTTCGGCGCCCCGTTGGGTGAGCCGGTATTCGAACCGCTCCGGTTTGTCTTGGTACTTGCGCTTGTTGAGCACCTTCGCAGCAACGAGGGTCCGCAGACGCGTTGCCAACATGTTGCGCGCGATACCGAGTCGTTGCTGAAACTCTTCGAAGCGTCGCGCGCCCAAGAACGCCTCGCGAACGATCAGAAGCGACCAGCGTTCACCCACGATGTCCAATGAGGCTGCGACCGCTGCAGGTGACTCCGAGTGGGCGACCGCTACATCGGTACCAATCCGGTCGGCGTCACCAGAGAGCTCACTTAGTGCCGCTGAGCGCGCGCCATCCGGGGTGCTGTGCCGGTTGCCGGAGTCGGGGGTGAGTCTGCTCATGCTGATCGATCCGAATGTGTGTGCGGGCGGGAATCGTGTCGCCCGACGTGAGCCATCGGAAGGATAGAACTCAACTCGGCCCTACCACGAGGTGAAAGTTGTTATCTGCTACTAATTAGGAACGGTCACTCCGGCGGGTCAACGCGCGTCGCCTGCGTGGGGTAGCCCCAGGTGGCCTGCGGTGCTGCACAGGCTCCTGCCGATACGATGAGGCCGTTATGTACCGCACCTGGTGTGGTTGCGCCGCTTTTGGCGTCAAGAGATCAAGAAGACCTCAGGGGAGACGTGCGACCGATGAAGATCCCACAGCTCGGCAAGTTCAACATGCTGGACTCGAAACGCCGCAGCGATGTCAATGCGCGCCTCCAACGTGAAATGCGTTACTCCAAGGCGTATGCCCGGATAGCAAAAGCAACCTTGCCCCGGCCGGGCAAACCGCTGCACAAGAACCTTGCCGACGCTTTCGAGGATCGAGTGAATAGCACTCCCGAGCGCCTGGCCATCTTGACGACGACCGACAAGCATGCGTCCTGGACCTTCCGCGAGTGGGATGACGAGGCCAACCGCTACGCCAACTGGGCGCTTGCTCAAGGGCTTCAGCCAGGGGACCGCGTCGCAGTCATGCTGACGAACCGACCGGAGTTCCTGTTTGCAGTGTTTGGCTTCGCCAAGGTCGGGGTTGTTTCTGCACTGATCAACTACAACTTGACCGGTAACCCCCTTAAGCACTCGCTGGCTCTCGCCGACGCCTCGTTTGTACTCATCGGCGATGACACCTTGCCCAACCTCGAGACCGTGCTGTCCGATCTCCAAACGCCGGTCTGGTCGGTTGACGGTGCTGCCCCAGGACTGGATGTCGTCCTCGATGTCCGTCCGTCGCTCGCCGAGGCGCCGACAAGCCGACCGTCCAAAGAGGGACGCGCGGGGATTACAGAACACGACGTCGCCGTCTACATCTACACCTCGGGCACGACGGGGAATCCGAAGGCGGTCGAGATCACCCACACCCGAATGACTCGACTTGCAGGTGTTTTCGCCGCGATGGCACCGCTGCAAGAAGACGACCGTATGTACGTGGTGCTGCCGCTGTATCACACCGCTGGATTGCTTTGCGGTGTGGGCGCTAGTTGGTACAGCGGTGCGGCGGTGATCTTGCGTCCCAAGTTCTCGCGAAGTGAGTTTTGGGACGACTGCCGTGAGTACGGCATCACCGTGTTCCAGTACATCGGGGAACTCTGCCGCTACCTGGTGACTTCAGAGCCCCAGGAGAATGACCGCGCGCACAACATTCGTTACATCATCGGGAATGGCTTGCGTCCCGACGTTTGGCCGAAGTTTGTCGAACGGTTCGGGATTACTCAGATCTATGAGTTTTACGGCGCAACTGAAGGAAACATCGGCCTTTGGAATCTCGATGGCCGCATCGGCGCGATGGGCTGGATCCCGACTGCGACCCGGCCGCTGTTCCCGATCAAGGTCGTCAAGTACGACCTTGAAACTGAAGATGTCGTCAGGGGAGACGATGGGCGTTGTATCGAATGTGCCCCGGGTGAAGCGGGTGAGCTGATCGGCAAGATCCCATCGTCGAAGAACCACCCGATGGCGATCCAGCGCTACTCGGACGCGGACGCGACCGAGAAGAAGATTCTGAGAGACGCATTCGGCGAAGGGGACTCGTGGTTCCGTTCCGGCGATCTCGCCAAAATCGACGACGACGGGTACTACTACTTTGTCGACCGTGCGGGCGATACCTTCAGGTGGAAGGGTGAGAACGTTTCCACCGCAGAGGTTGCTGAGGTCATCGGCATCCAGGACGGAGTTCTCGAAAGCACCGTCTACGGAGTCGAAGTTCCAGGGGGCGACGGTAGGGCCGGTATGGCGCTGATCGTGATCGACGGGGATTTCGATTTGGTTACTTTCGCCCAGGCCATGGCAGAACAACTGCCCACCTACGCTCGTCCCAAGTTCCTGCGGCACGCCACCGAGGTCGAAGTGACCGGCACCTTCAAGCATCGCAAGGTCGACCTGGTTGTTGAGGGTTTTAATCCAGGACTGGTCGAGGATCCGATGTTTGTCTACGACCCTTCGTCAGACGCCTATGTAGCTCTCGACCCCGAGACGTACCAGAAGGTTCTCGACGGATCCATCCGGCTCTAGTCGTGTTCGGCTGCACCCCAACCTGGCCGTGGCGCAGCCGAACCGGCCATGGGGAATCTCGACGTCAGCTCACCGTCGGTTGGCAGTCCGCCCGAAGGGTGTCAGTTTCGGGCAGGATGTGGCCGTGAATTGTGCTCGACATCCAGATCGTCCGACCGGGGTTAGCTGCCAACGATGTGGTGACCCGGTCTGCGCTGAGTGCATGGTCTCGGCGCCCGTGGGCTACCACTGCCAAAAGTGTCATGGGCGTGGCGGGCAAAAGATCCGAACCGTCAGGAACCTGTACGCGCGCCCGATAGCCACTCAGGTTCTGATGGCCGTCAACGTCGTCGTGTTCATCGCATCGCAGTTTTTTGATTTTGGGCGCGAGGGTTCGCTCACCGTTATTGGCGTTGCCGACGGGGAGTGGTGGAGGCTGATCACCAGCGCCTTTCTCCACGTTGACCTCTTGCACCTGGTATTCAACATGTGGGCCCTCTACCTGTGGGGACAAGCCCTAGAGAGTCGGCTTGGCACCCCCAGATTTCTTGGTCTGTATGCGGTGTCGCTCGCAAGCGGCTCTCTGGGGGTCGTTGCTATTACGGGCATTGGAACCCCGACCGTCGGCGCCTCCGGCGCCATTTTCGGTCTGATGGGTGCGCTGATTGCGGTCCAACGGGCTCACAACATCGATATTTGGCGGTCTGGTCTCGGCGGTGTTCTGGTGTTGAACCTGGTCTTTACCTTGACGGCGTCAAACATTTCTGTTGGCGGGCACCTCGGCGGTTTCCTCGGAGGTCTCGCGGCCGGAGGCCTCTTGATGGCCAACCGTTCGGATTCTCGAACCCAGACGATTGCCTTATTCCTGGCGGCCGTCGTCTTGTTCGGCCTGGGCGTCGTTGTGTCCCAGGCTCGGTGGGGCTGAGCAAGCCGCCCGCCACTTCGGTGGCGGTCAACTATTCGTTGTCCTGACGCGGCGGCCGAACACCTCAGAGCGCCCCGGTGGTGCCGGGTTTCTTGTTGGAATCCTGTTGTGCGGAGCGCAATCTTGCCCCTGTCTCAGTGTGAAACTGGACGCGGCATGCGGTGCGTGGCCGCGCCCGTTTTGACCACCCCACGTGGGATTCCCGGCGAGCGTTGGAACACAGCTGAGTGCACTATCGGCGCCTCAAAGGGTGCAATTATTCTTCAGCGCGACATTTGCAAATATCTGGCGCATGACTAGTATCGGGCCACATGTTGCAAATCTCACCACAAGTGATGCCGCGGATGTTGGAAAATCATTTGTATGGGGCACGAGAGCGTCTATTGTACTATTCGTCAAGTTGCGTTTGAGGGTGACTGGAGGGGCGATTTTGATTCGTGATGCGATCAAAGAATCCACGCCTCGTCGGATGCGCTCCGTAAACCCGGTGTCGGCGGGTATCCAACAAGAGTT
This sequence comes from Acidimicrobiia bacterium, assembly GCA_018003035.1. Taxonomy (GTDB): domain Bacteria; phylum Actinomycetota; class Acidimicrobiia; order IMCC26256; family JAGNEX01; genus JAGNEX01. Next base: position 85,199 of record JAGNEX010000004.1, on the reverse strand, counting down.
GGGTGCGACGTCGGGTGTGTCCGCAGCTTTTCAGGGTGTGTCGACGGGCGGCTCGCGGCGGATGAACCACGGCGAACCGGTGTCGGCCTTGCCGACTCGAATATGACCGGGGCCGGGTCATCTAACCGGGCGTACGGCCCGGAAAAAGCGGAGGAGAGCCAAACCAAATGACAACCGTCGATGACAACGTGGTTGCAATAGAGACCGATCTGATCCAAGAACGGGCAGCAGATCCCCAGGAAGAGCGCAACCTGGATGCCCAACAAGCCGAGTTCGGCGAAGTTCTTGGCAAGGTCATCGCCCGTATCCAGAACAAGCTTCGTTTGACGCAGTCGGATATGAGCCAGCTGATCGGTTTGTCGCAGCCGACGATTTCACAGCTCTCGCGCGGTCGTCGGGGTGTGCCGAGCAATCCGCACGCAGTGCGAGCGATCAAGCGTCTCGACGAACTTGCTGCGGCAGCGACCGATACTCCTGAGTCCGATCGCGAGGTCGGTGAGGCCCTCAACCAGCTCAGCAGCGAGGCATCCGCATTCTCTCGTGGCGGGACACGCCCACGGCGCAGCCGCCTCGAGTCCAAGCAGTATGGCGTGAACGGCGCGGCGGACGCCGTTGATTCAACAACCATTGCCAAGTACGTCTACCGCAGCCTGACCTACCTAGCGAGCCCCAGCGAGCTGGCAGAGCTCGCCGATCTGGCCCGCGGCGTTGCGCCTGGGCTGGCGCCGGTCCTCGAAAAGGCGGCAGGCGTTTCGGCGCGAGCTTTCGTTGAGCAGTTCGGTCAAGACAAGCGTCTTGTAGACCTGTAACCGAACCGTCGCCTAGGTCCGGCTTTCTTGAAGAGTCCTCGTCGGAGATTGCTTCGGCGGGGACTTCTTTGTTGTTCGACGAGACTGGATAATGGAGCACGGTGGATTTCGTCGTCGTTTGCGTCGACCGACTTCGTCAGATGTTTCCGCCGTTCCCGACTCGGTTTGGCACCCTGGGGCTCGCTACGTCGAGAATCTGAACTTGATTTGCGGTGTGTGTCAGGCGAGAAGGAACGAAAGGGCTTCCGTGAGAGGGCTGAAACGTTGGGCTGCGGCGATGCTCGTCCTGGCCGGTTCCGTCTCGGGCTGCAGCGACTCTGTCGACACGGTGCCTGACATTCGCGTGGCGGTTGTTGACGGTCGCGACGAGACTCAGGCAATGGCCTTTGCATTTGCCGCGGAACTCGAAGAGACCGGTTTAGAGGTCGAGATTGTTGGCGGAGGACCGTCGGCTGCATATGCCCGTTTAGCCCGGGGAGAGGCCGATATCTTCTTCGGCGGTTACGTCGAAGATCTCGATCTCGCTGTCTATGAGACAGTCAAGAATTCGGTGCTCGACCTGGGACCTTGGACCGAGGCCGGCTGGGGAGTGGTGGGCGATAGCCAAGCGATTGCTCGTGGACCGGAGCGTGTTGGTCTCCCGGTTGACTCGCCGTCAGCAGAGATGCTCAAAGGAGTGGCACTCAAGGAATGGCCGAGCGCCGAGTTCGTCTATGACGACCTCGCATCACCAGTCCCAACCGAGGTGAAGCCAGGTGTGGACGTCGAAATTGTCTGGCTCCCCTCTCGGGTCGTTGGCGCACAAGGGGTCGAAGTCCTGACCGACGCATTGCCACTTCCGAAACTGACGCCTGTGCACGTCGTCGTCAACCCCGTGTTTGCATCCAGCAACGAAGCGCTCAGGCAGTGGCTGTCTGATCTGGAAGTCCCTGTAGCGGTTGCGAGCGAGCTGCTCGCAGCGTTGCCCGAGGATGTCCGGGACCGCTCAGATGCCATGGTGGAGTGGCTAAAGAGTGCCGACGGTCAAGCCTTTGCGTCTGATTTCTTGGCAGATATCCCGTAAGGGGCCCGGCCGCACGACTCCGGAGCACTCGGGATGCCGATCGCCCGGTGTTGCTAGTACCCGAAGCGGTGTAGCGATTCGGAAAAAGGACCGTCGGAGACCGCTCTCCGTGACCCGTTTTGCCGCGGAGGAACACTTAAAGTGGCGACAAGGTCAAGCTCGGCTGGCAGGTTATTTTGACGGGCATCTCGCACGGGCAATCACAAATGCAATATTGTCGCTTTCGACGGTCGGCATCGGTTGCAGGATGCCCGCCCTTGCAGGGTTGGCCTTTTTGGGGCGTGTGGGGGACAGGTGCTCTGTGAATTGTTCGGGCCGGACGTAGCGGGGTTACACCAAACAATATTGCGCGTCGCTGTCTCGTGGGTACGGGGCGCGACTGAGGTACTGGCCCATGAACAATTGGGAACGGCTCATATCGGGAAAGAACTTGGGCGGCGGCAACCTCCGTCGTGCCAACTTGGCAGGAGCGGAGTTGGTCGCGGCAGATCTGGCGAACGCCGACCTCACGCGAGCTGACCTCCGGCGAGCCAACCTCTCAGGGGCGCTCCTCGTCCGGGCGGTCGCTCCTCGCGCCGACTTCACCGGTGCGGACCTGATCGGCGCTGAAATGAATCCGATCGACCTCACGCGCGCATCTCTTCGACGGGCAAACCTCGCTGGCGCAGACATGACGGGCAGTGAACTGACGGGAGTCGATGCGTTTCGTGCCGACTTCACCGGGGTGCAGCTTGCAGGCGCAAACTTGGTGAAAGCGGATCTGCAGGGAACCGACTTTCGGAATGCCAACCTCCGTCGCGCCGACCTGTCGGGGGCCAACCTGACGTCGGCTGACCTCCGGGGCGCAGACCTCTCCCGGGCGGATCTGAATCGGGCGATTCTTGTTTCGGCCGACTTGTCGGGAGCAAACCTCGCAGGGGCCGATTTGAACCGTGTTGATCTGAGCGACTCCAAGGTCGAAGGGATCTATTACGACACCCGAACTCGGTGGCCGAAGGGCTTTGCTCCACCACCGCCGGCGGGCGGACCTGAACCGGCCGCCCACTTTGGTGGAGGTCGGGCAGCCGGTGTCCTCGCGGAAGAGGAAACGGTTCGACGTCCCGTGGCAGCGCCCTATCGTGCGGCCGCGTTGCCGCCCCGTTCGATCAGCACGAGCCAACGTCACGAGATGGGGCTGAGAAGTCGGACGCGTGATTCGGTGAGCGCGGGCGACTTCGGGGAAGTGGCTGAAGGTTCTCACGAAGATTCCGAACTGACTCGCGAGATGAACGAAGCCCAGATTGAGGCGTTGCGAGAGTCACTCGATGCTCTCGACCATCACCAGTCGGGAAACGTGGTCGACTTGACGAGCAAGGTGCCTGCAAAGTGGTCCGCAGACACGATGAGCGTCGCAGAGGCGGTCGATCGATGTGGGATTGCGCCGAGCGCTCTGCGAAGGGCACTGCACCAGGGCCGGTTCCCTAACGCGTTCCGGACTGCAACGGCAGATCCTGAGGCCGTTGGTCCGTGGCGGATTCCGGTCAGCGATCTGATCGCGGCAGGGTTTGTGCAGCCAACGGCGGTGGCGGGTGGGGTTATCGAGCCCAGTGCCGAGCCGGCGCCAGAACAGCCCCGTCCGGGCAACGGCGTGCTCCAAAACGGCTCAGCGTCAAACGGCTCAGCGTCGAACGGCGCAGCCGTGAACGGAACTCAGTAGATGGTCGCCGGCCCAGCGAAGGGTGTCAACGGCGATCGGTGCCCGCTCGGGTGTGCTTGCGGGTTGTGGTGCCGACGCGACCAGATCAACCAAATCCGATGACGACTCCCGAGGAGACAGCGGCCGCTTGAGCCGCTACCAGGCGGGCTTGAATCATTGCTCGCTCGGTCTCGCAAGTGAAGCGGGCGCGGGTAGCCATGGACCGACTGTCGTCGATCAGGCGATCAACGCGTTCGACGACTTGGCCCGCCAGCTCGGCGAGGGCCACCTCAACGGCATCGTTGATCGCTGCCAAGTGCGTCGTCAATGCATTGGAACAGGAAGAGAGAGCTCCATCTGCGAGCTGGGCGGCCTGCATCTGGCTGAGAAGATCGAGAGCAGCGGGCACTTCGTGGCCTCCTAACAAACGAGAGAGACGGCCAGGCGCCGAGAACCTCGGGGTTGTTCTCGGCGCCTGCCACGTTGGCGGATGTGAACCGGCAGTGTTATGCGTTTCCGCCTGCGCTCAGAATGCTTTGGTTGACCTTCTGTGCAAAGGCCGCGACAGCGTCGATGCTGCTCAATGCGCGCTCAAAGTTGGCGGAATGAGTCGGCCACTCCGAACGGAACTGGGCTGCCAAGGCGCCATCCCAGTTGTCGGGCTCGGCAAGAGCCTGACCGTCTTGGTTCAGCCCGGCCAGCGTTTCTCGGATTGAGGTTGCCTTGGTTTGCGCTGCGCCGATGTACTGCCGTGCGGTGTCACTACCGAGGACTCTGGGCATGTCGTTCTCCTTATTGGAAAGTAATGAAATGACATGAAGAGCATAGACAGATGTCGACGGGTCTTGTCAAGCTTTGGGTCGGAAGCGCCTGTGCGCGCGCTAGCGTCAGGCGCCACAGGGAGGTTGGTCATGCAATCGGTGATGGACGCGTTTGAAGTCGGCAGCTTCACGAGCGGGGGCCGTACCCACGACGTGTATCGGCAGGGGCAGGGACCGCGCGTCATCGTGATCCACGAAGTCCCCGGCATTACGCCGAGCGTTGCCCGGTTCGCGAACATGCTGGTCGAAGAGGGCTTCGAAGTTGTCTTGCCGTCTCTGATGGGGGAGCCAGGCAAAGAAGTCGACCCGGGCTACGCGCTGGGTTCGCTGGCCAATCTCTGCATTTCGCGTGAGTTCTCGGCGTTTGCTTGGGGCCGTTCTACTCCTGCCGTCGAGTGGCTTAAGGCCCTCTCGGCCAGCCTGTACGAAGAGCGCGCCGAACCGCTTGGAGTGGTCGGGATGTGCTTTTCGGGAGGGTACGGGCTGGCCATGATGACCGAACCCCAGATCGTTGCTCCCGTGCTCTCCCAGCCATCGTTGCCGACCGGTTTACTGCCACAACAGCAGCGGGGCTTTCCGCTCTCCAGGAAGGACGCGGAGACGGTCGCGGCGCGGGCCCACGACGAAGACCTTGAAGTGTTGGCGCTGCGATTTACCGGAGACCCGCTCTGCCGACGGCCGAAATTTAACGAGCTTGAACGACTGCTTGGGGACCGCTTCATTGGGATTGAAATCGACTCCTCACCCGGCAATCCCGATGGGATTGGCCTGTTCGCCCATTCAGTTCTGACCGAGGAGCTGAAGGTGGATGATCCAATGCATCCCACGATGGCGGCGTATTACGAAGTCGTCGACTTCCTGCATCGCCACCTGTCCCGCTAATGCTTGATCAAGTCGATCCAGACCGCATCGCCAATTTGCGCGACGCAGCCGAGTTCCCAGGCGCTGGCTCGCTCCTTCGCCCGGGGCAACTGTTGCGTTCAGGGCACCTCCACCAGGCGGCTGACAGCGATTTGGACGCGCTCTTCGCCGCCGGGGTGCGAACGGTTGTCGATTTCCGCGACGACATCGAACAACAGCGCGCACCGTCTCCCCGTTGGGCGGGGGTGGTCACCAGAAACCATCCCATCCGCGATCCCGAGTTCAACATCGACCGGCTCACCGAGCACGTCATGAACCGGAACACTGCCAGCATCGATCTGACCGGTCAGATCCTTGACGCCTACCGTCGTTTTCCGTACACCCATACCGAGTCGTTAAGCGCCCCGGCGCGGGCTTTGGCGGCCGGCGACGGCGCGGTCCTTGTCCACTGCACGGCCGGTAAAGATCGAACAGGGCTGGCAGTCGCGTTGTTGCAGCTCGCGCTCGGCATTCCCTACGAACCCGTGATGGATCACTATTTGGCGTCGGGGACCTACCTTGCCGATACCAACTCAGTGCGGATCGGGGCGATCGCAGCGATGTTGGACGATCCCGACTGGATCACTCCAGCACTCGAGGTGCGGCCGGAGTACCTCAACTCGGCTCTCCAAGCCGTAGAACGTACCGACGGTTCTATCGAGCGTTATGTGCAGCGGTGGGAGCTGAGCGATCAGGACTGGATGGCGCTGCGCTCTCGCATGCTCTAGCGGCCAGCCCGCTGGTCGATCCGCAGAATGATCTCGCGGCCTGTGGCGCTCGTGAGGACCTCGCTTTTGAGATCGAGTGACTCAAGCGACGCTGGGTCGACCCGACCCGGGTGGACGTCGATCACGATTGTTGACCTGGTGACATCGACGGCGGAGATCTCAACGTCCTGAGTCCTGGCGCGGTCGAGGGCGTCGGCGAGGCGAACCACGCCGATCAGGATTTCAACCGTCGCCTGATCAGATACCCGTGCCCACGCAGGAAACGATGACTTTGGGCCCGAGCCTTTGTGGAAGCGGACAATGCTTGCAATCGCTGCGATCTCTGCGGGCGAAAAACCCGGGAGCAGCGCGTTTTCCACCAGATACGCGCCGTGGCGATGGTGCCCACTCAGATGGAGTGCGGTACCGACGTCGTGAAGCTGCGATCCTGCCCACAGGACCGCACGCCACGATTTTCTGATCTCCAAAGGCTTGGCGATCGCCTCAAAGATCTTGAGGGAGAGGTCACACACATGATCAGCGTGCCCTCGGTCGCTCGGAAACTGCCGGTGGAGGTGTTCCACGCCCGTGGCACGTGGGTCGGCCAGGAGTGCCGAAGGCGAACCTGAGCGGTCGATCAGGCCGGCCGCTTCGAGGGCTAACCCTTCGCGCATCCCCGCGTCGCTCACGATCAAGGTCTTTATGCCGAGCGAGCGACAGAGCTGATGTACGACCGCGACGCCCACGGCGAGAACGTCGACTCGGCGTTCTTCGACACCTGGCAACCTCAGACGCTGTTTGCGGGTGGTGTTCTGCCACTGAGCGTCGAGCTCGGCGAGTTCTTTGCGGGAGATGACGGTCTGATTTACCGAGAGAGGGACGTCACCCCATCGGTCGGCCGCGTAGTAGCGGGCGATGGCCTTTGTCGTTCCCCCCGAGCAGACGACGTGGTCAGAGGCGCGAAAAGCGTCGGGGATCTCGTCGCAGATCCGAGCTACCTCTGCGCGCAGCGCTTCGAACTCTTCGGGTGTCCCCGGATCGCCGGAGACGAATCGGGATGCCATCCGTGATGCACCCAGAGGAAGGCTGATCACCTGTTCAGGGCCGTGCTGCGGTGTACCGACGGCCAGTTCCAGACTTCCACCGCCGATATCCATTGCCAGGCGGGGCCCGGCGCTACCGGTGACGGCTCCAAGCTGACCGATGAATGCGTAGCGCGCCTCATCCGCGCCCGACAGCACCTCGACCGGATGTGAGATCCGCTGTTCGAGAGCGGTCAAGACCTCGGCGGAGTTTGCAGCATCCCTGATGGCACTGGTCGCCACCACCCGCAGGTGGTCGGTGGGGAGCTGCTGGCAGAGGTGGTGAAGGCGCCCGATGCTCTGGACCGCCTGGGCAAGATGATCCGGGTCGATCGAGCCCGTCCGCCCAACAACACCACCGAGGTGAAGGGTGTCACGGTCGCGCGCGAGCGGGACGACGAAGCCGTCCTCGTCGACTTCGCAGACAAGCGCGTGGAAGCTTGTCGAGCCGAGGTCAATGATCGCGACGGTCGTTCCCTTCGGCGCCTGCGCCGCGGTGTTCAACATGTGCGAGACCAATCGATTCGCCCCACTAGGCGTCGATCGAATTCGTAGGAGAGGGTTGAGGTGACTTCTGGCACAGGGACGAACCTAACAGCGTCAACCTCTTCGTTGGGCATGAAGGAATCCCCAACGGCGGACAGATCGACCAGGTCAGGAGCGGCCGTCATCATCCAATACTCGACGATCTTGCGGCGACCCTTGCGGTCGCGGTAGCGAACCGATCCGGCGCGCTCACCAACGCGCACGTCGAGGCCTGTTTCTTCGGTGACTTCGCGTTGGGCCGCCTGCACCGCGGTCTCACCCGGATCGAGTCGGCCCTTGGGAAGGGTCCAGTCGTCGTAGCGTTCGCGGTAGATCACCAGCACGTGGGGCACACCAGATTGGTCGCAGGCCGAAACGATCCCGCCAGCCGCTCGAACCTCAGCATCGGTTTCGACGTCGCCCTGTGCGAGGGCGGGAACATGGGCGTAGGTCACATCTTGTGTGCGCGTCTGGGCGTCGTAGGCCAACTGCTGATGAACGTCGTAACCCTTGACCGACTCGAGACGTGACCAGGTCTTTGATCGCCCGTCCAACTGCCAAGAGAGCGTGTCATCGAGCAAGTAGCCCTCAAGGACGAGGTCGATGCGCCGGCGAAGGTTGGGATCGAGGATCGGGACGAGCGTTTCGACCCGCCCGTCCAGGTTGCGGCTCATCAAGTCGGCAGAGCCGATGTAGTAGTCGCAGTCACGTTCTGGCTGACCGAACCGGAACACTCGGGAGTGTTCCAGGAACCGTCCCACGATCGACCGAACCCGAATGTTCTCTGAGTATTTGCGTACGCCAGGGCGGAGGGCGCACGCGCCTCGGACGATGCAGTCGATCTGAGTGCCCGCACGCGAGGCGTCATACAAAGCCTGAATGATTTCCGGATCGACCAGCGAGTTGGTTTTGATGATGATGCGTCCGTCGGGCATCTCTTGTTCGCGTCGGATCAAGGAGAGCAACGACGAACGGAGCGCGTGTGGCGCGACCAACAACCGGCGGTACTGCTTTGGGCGCCCGTAACCGGTCAGATAGTTGAACAGTTCCGCGACGTCTGCGGTGATGTCCTCGTCTGCGGTAAACAATCCAAGGTCTTCATAGATCCGGGCGGTACTGGAGTTGTAGTTGCCGGTTCCAAGGTGGGCATATCTCTTCAGCACGCCGTTTTCTTCGCGGATGACGAGGCACAGCTTGGCGTGAGTTTTCAGGCCAGCGACGCCGTAGACGACGTGGACGCCTGCCCGTTCCAGTCGGCGAGCGCGTTCGATGTTGGCTGCCTCGTCGAAACGGGCCTTGAGTTCGACGAGTGCGACCACCTGTTTGCCAGATTCTGCCGCCCGAATAAGAGCTCGAACGATGCCGCGGTCGTCTTCGGAACTGCGATACAAGGTCTGTTTGATCGCCTTAACTCGCGGATCGACGGCTGCCTCTTCGATGAATGCTTCGACGGAGCGCCCAAAGCTCTCATAGGGATGGTGGACGAGCAGGTCGTGGTCGGCAATGACGTCCATCACTTCGATGGTCCGGCCGGGGGCGACGAGGTCGGGTGGGATCGTCGGGTGGAATGGCGCAAGCTTTAAGTCCGGGCGGTTGATGTTTGCCAGGTCCATCAAACCGGCCATCCCAACCGGCCCGTGACTCAAAAACACCTGGGCTGACGATGCGTCGGTCTGGGCTAACAGCATTTCGAGCAGCTCGGGTGTTGCTGAGTCGGAGGCCTGGAGGCGGACGACATCCGCGTCCCGGCGACGCTGCACCAAACCGTCCCTAATCGCCTGCATGAGGTCGCGGGCGCGTTCTTCGGCAAAGGGGATATCGGTGTTGCGGGTCACCCGGAAGATGTGGGTGTCGCTGATGAGTGCACCCGGAAAAAGGCGTCCCAAATGGGCGGAGATCAGGTCCTCGACAAGTACGAAACGGGTCGTATCAGGTATTTGAATGAAGCGGGGAAGCGATCCGGGTACCTTCACGCGGGCAAACATCGCCGCACCCGTATCGGGATAGGTGATGTAGACCCCGAGGTTGAGTGACAGGCTCGACAGGTAGGGGAACGGGTGGCTGGGGTCGACCGCCGTTGGAGTGAGGAGTGGAAACAGCCGCTCTTCGAAGACGGCGTCCAGGACCTTTCGGTCCTCCTGGTCCAGGTCCGCCCAGGCGCAGATAGCGACGTCTGCTTTCTCGAGCTCGGGTTCGAGGCGTCGGAGATACAGGTCTTCTAACCGGGTGTGCAAGGCCAAAACACGCTCATAGATTGCGGCGAGTTGCTCCCTGGGCGTTTTGCCATCCGGGGACGTGGCCGTGGGGTTGGAGTCGTCCGCAGCGACGAGTCCGCCCACTCTGACCTGGTAAAACTCGTCCAAATTGTTGGCGAAGATCCCAGCGAAGCGAACCCGTTCTAGAAGCGGACGGGAGTCATCCTCGGCAAGTGCGAGCACGCGCTCATTGAACGCCAACCACGACAGCTCCCGGTTGATCAGCTGATCGGGCGGTGGGATTCGACGATTCTTCGGCATGGCTCGACAACCTCCTGGCTGGTACCGCCCGCAGCAGATCGGGCCCCGCAATACTGCAACGGTCCCTTAGAACGGGATCCTAACGGCGGGTCGCGTTGAGATGAACTGGGTTCGCGAAGTCTTGGCCGCCGGAACGCGAGGCGGCTCCGCACGTCCGAGGTCAGGGTAATTGCCGCGCGCGGCAACAAATCCGCGGTAGAAATGCGGCGCATTTACCGAAAAGAAATCGCCGTCCAGGTAGCCAGCCCCACGCTCCGTTTTGAAGGGACCGTCGCCTTGTCAAACGCTCGAAAGCGCTTTGCGTTCCTGTTCATTGTTCTGGCTGCGGGTCTCACCTTGGCGGCCTGCGGTAGTGAGAGCGACGACGATTCGGGTGGAGCGCTCGAAAAGCTCGGCGGTTCAGCCGATGCGACGACGACGTCTGCTCAGGCCGACGAACCGCCCGCCACGCTTGCGGTTTCAAACGCTCAACTCGCCAAGAGCGTTGTGCTGATCGCCCCCCTCGCTGAGGATTCAGACGGATACACACCGGTCGGCTGCGTAGGTTCTGGCACCGTGATCGACAAGACCGGCCGGATCCTGACCAACTTCCATGTGGTCGATTCGATTGGGGAATGTGAGTACGACCGGATCGGGATCTACACGATCGACCGAACCGACGACGAGCCAACACCGTCCTACATCGCCGATGTTGCCGCGGCGTCGGCCGACCTGGATTTGGCGGTGCTTCAGATCGTCGCCGACAAAGAAGGTGACGAGATCGACATCGAAGAGCTCGACCTGCCCGCCATTGCGGTGGGCGATTCTGACGCCCTGGAACTCGGTGACGACCTGCACATCATGGGATTTCCGGGGATCGGCGGTTCGACGATCACCTTCACCAACGGCACGGTCAGCGGCTTCACTCGGCAGCCCAACATCGACGGCCGCGCGTGGATCAAGACCGACGCGACGATCGCTGGCGGAAACAGCGGTGGAACCGCGGTGAACAACTCGGGCGAACTGGTGGCGATCCCGACACTGGCAGGGTCCACCGATGACCCGGACGCCCAAACGGTTGACTGCCGCTTCATTACCGATACCAACAGCGACGGCGTCATCAACGGCCTCGACTCATGCATCCCCGTCGGCGGTTTCATCAATGGACTTCGGCCCGTGGCTCTGGCTGCCGACCTGCTGAAAGAAGCCGAAGATACCGACCCCGGGGACTACCAAAGCTCCGTCACAAGCGGGGACTACTACTCAGAGGACTTTGAAGACTTCACCACAGAGGACGCGGTGTTTAGCGATTTGGTCTTCTCGCCCGGGATCACCGACGATGACGAGCCAGTCAAAGACGTCACCTTTCTTGCCGAAGGCGAGACCGACACGCTGTGCGCGTTCTGGACCTACGACGGCATGATCGATGGCGTGTCGTGGGATGCGGTGTGGTTCCTCGACGGTGAAACGCTGCCTGAGTGGTCCACCCTTGACGACACCTGGACCGGTGGGACGAGCGGTCAGTACTACGTGTGCGGCCAGGCACCCGACGGGCTGTCTGGAGGCTCGTACGAATTGGTGGTGTCAGTCGCGGGGACCCCGATGTACGGCGACGCCATCGTGGTCGGCCCTAAAGGCAGCGAGTCGACCCTCACGTTGACCAACGATTCCTCCAGCGTCTGGTGTTACATCTATGTCTCGCCGTCGACGGCGAACAACTGGGGCACCGATGACCTCGGTTCGGACGAAGTGATCGACGAGGGTGGCCAGTACCGAGTCGAGCTCGCCGCAGGCGAGTACGACGTCAAAGCAAAAGACTGCGAACTCAACGATCTGTTCGAGAAGACCGCCGTCAAGGTAGACGGTGACACAGAGGTAACGATCGGAGCAGACGAGATCGGCGAGTTTGACCGGTCAGGAGACCTTGCCGAAGTGACGGTCGAGAATTCGAGCGGCGAGGTCGTCTGCCACGTCCAAATCTCTCCGACGAGCGATGAGACGTGGGGGAGTGACTGGCTCGATTCCGAAGAGGTACTGCCAGACGGGGAGTCCCGGTCGTTCCGTCTGGAAGGCGGCGAATACGACATGCGTGCCCTTGATTGCGACCAGGAAGAGCTCTGGGTAGAAGAAGCCGTCGAGATTGACGGGGAGCTGACGGTGACCGTCCGCTAAGTGCTACCCGCCTTGTTGCGACATCGAACGAGTTGGCCGAGCTACGGCCAACTCGTCGGTACCGTGGTGCGCCTTCTTGACGCTCACGCATCCAGCAGCAAGGGCCGCGATGTCGGCATCGCTGGCACCGCTTCGGATCGCGTCTCTGATCGAAACCTCTTCGTTTCCAAACAGACAGTTCCGGAGCTGCCCGTCGGCTGTCAGCCGGATCCTGTTGCAACTCGCACAGAACTGGTCGGTCATCGAACTGATGACGCCGATACGCCCGTTGGACCCAACCAGCCCGAAGGTTTGGGCGGGTTCGTTCGAGCGTGCCAACCGCACCAGGTCGTAGCGCTGAGCAATCACGTCGACGACCTCATGACCGGGTACGACCGAACCTTCTCGCCAAAGTTCGTCGGCATCGAGCGGCATGAACTCGATGAAGCGAACGGTTCGCCCGGTGCGGAACGCAAAGTCTGCGAAGTCGATGATTTCGTCGTCGTTCCAGCCCTTGACCAGCACGGTATTGACCTTCACAGGAGGAAAGCCCGCGCGTTCGGCGGCATCCATCCCCGCTAACACGTCTTCCAAGCGGTCGCGCCTGGTCATCTGGATGAAGCGGTCGGGGCGCAGGGAGTCGCAGCTGACGTTTAGCCGAGCGAGGCCAGCGTTCCGGAGCGCTACGGCGTGTTTCGCTAGCGAGACACCGTTGGTGGTCATGGCGATCTCCGAAATACCGGTCTCTGCGAGGAGCGCGATCAGCCTTGGCAGATCGTGACGAACCAGAGGTTCGCCTCCCGTGATGCGGATCGTTTCCACTCCGAGCGGGCGCAGAACACTGACGAAGCGCACGATCTCTTCAAAGGTGAGGACCGTCGAGCGTGGCGCCCAAGTGAGGCCCTCCGCAGGCATGCAGTATCGGCATCTGAGGTCACATCGATCCGTGACCGAGATCCGCAGATCAGAATGCACCCTGCCAAACCGGTCGACCAACAAGGACGCTGGGGTCGTGCCGTCACAGGTCGCTCGAGAGGTTGCAGGTCGAGGTTTGGCAGGTGGGGTGCCCAAGAACGCGACGTCATCCCAAGTTTGGGTCGGACCGACCTGTGCCATGCTGGCATCGTACCGACCGACCACTGCGGTGGACGGGCCGGGCTCTGTCAGACGTGGCGATGCGGTGCTTTCGGTTCGTCCCGGTTGCTTCGATACTGAGCGGACGTGAAGGGGTCAACGGTGCGAGTCGGGCTGATGCTCACTGGAGGGCTGAGTTCGCGCATGGGAACTCCAAAGGCCGAGCTCCGGGTCGAGGGAGAGCCCCTGGTCGACCGGGTCCGGGTGGCCATGTCGCCGTGGTGCGATTTAGTGATCGAAGTCGGCCCAGGCTTCGGACACGGAGAGTCAATTGCAGACTCGCGTGGTGGCCCACTGGTCGCATTGGTCGAAGCCTGGAGTGAGCTCGGCGACCGAGAGGCAGCGAAGGGGCTTGAGATCGACGAAGTGTTGGTCTGCAGCGTGGACCTTCCTCGACTGACCACCGACGACCTTGCCGACCTGTTCACGACCGAACTGGGTGGCGCGGATGCCTGCCTTCCTCGGATTGACGGGCGAGCGCAGCCGCTGATCGGACGGTACTCGCGCCGGGCAATGACCATCGCCGCCGACGCCGTCAATCGGGGACACCGGTCGATGCGTCAGCTGCTGGCCGAACTGGTCGTCGAATGGCTCGACGTCACCGACCCTGCACGTGTCGACGCTTTTACCGATATCGATACTCCCGGGCAAGCTCGCCGGGCCGGGGTGGAAACGGGTGGTTCGGCGGATCCGGACTAGTTCCACAACATGACGGGGACCAGGTCGCCACGGGCCACGCTCCGTCCAGAGGTCAGAGAAGCGATGCCGTGGCTCGCCGCCAGAGCCGACATTTGGTGCGAGCCCTGCCCCTGGACCGGCGCGACCGTTAGGCCCGATTCGTCCCACGAAGCGGTGATCCGCAGAAAGTGCGTCTTACCGTCGTGATGGGCAGGGCGGTCGGCCGCAAGCCTGGCAGGGATCCACGGACGTGACGGGGTGCCAGATCCCATTGCGGCGCGGATGGCCGGGCGAACCAGCAGTTCAAAGGTTACGTAGGCCGACACTGGGTTGCCGGGAAGGCCGAACACCAACGTGTCGTCGATTACCGCAAAGGAGAACGGTTTCCCCGGTTTCATCGCGATCCGGAAGCGCTGCGACCAGCCGAGATCGCCGAGGACGTACTGGACATGGTCGAAGTCCCCTGCGCTGACCCCGCCGGTGGTGATGACGATGTCGGAGCGTGAGACAGCGTTCTTGATGCCCTCGAGCGTTTGCTCGCGGGTATCTGGTAGCCGCCCTGCGTCGACGGGGATCGCTCCTGCTGCTTTGACCGCAGCGAGCAACATCGGCCGGTTCGAGTCGGGAATCTGGGCGCCGGAAAGATCGGCACCATCGGCAGCGAGTTCGTCGCCCGACGTGCACACTGCGACGCGGGGGCGGGCGCCGACGAGCAGGGAGGGCACGCCTGCGTTTACGGCTGCAGCGACGCCCGGTGGGTCGAGGTGCCGGCCTGCCGACAAGACGATGTCTCCCGGGCGGACGTCTTCCCCTGCGCCGCGGATATGCGCGCCGGGTTTCACGTCCTCGGTGATAGCGACCGTTTCGCCGCCCCCTGAGAGGGTCGTCACGGCGGTCCGCTCAACCATCACTACGGTCGAGGTTCCCGCGGGCACAGGGGCGCCGGTCATGATGCGGGCGGCCTGGCCCGGCTGGAGGCGGCCATCCCACCGACTGCCCGCGGCGATTGTCGCAACGACATCAAAATCTGCACCCGCTGACGCAGCAGGCCCCTCGAAGCAAAGGGCGAATCCGTCCATCGCTGAGGAGTCAAATGGCGGAATCGTCCGCCGAGCGACTACATCTTCGGTCAGTATTCGTCCCCAGGAGTCGGCCACCGCGACGGCCTCGGGGCGCACCGCCGGAACCTTGGACATGACGATCGCGATCACATCGGACAACGGAGTGATGGGCAGTGGGTCGTTCTGGTGCATGGTCAGCCTCCCGACACTGGCGGAAGGATTGCCACTTCGTCGTCGGCATGTAGCGCTTGACCCGCAGAGACGGGTTCACCATTCACCCACACAGAACTGATCGCCCAGACGTCGAGGAACGACGGTCCAAACCGTTGTGCGCACCAAGCCTCGAGCTCGGAGACGGTCGAGATGTCCGCATCGATCTGGGATGTGCCAGCCATTTCGCGGGCCTGAGCAAATAGGACCAACTTCGCCATGAGGCCATCCTAGGAGCCGGTACGCTTTGGTCTTCACCGGTCGACCGCGGCGACCGACCAGTTTGTTTTGTTGCACCACAGGCAGAGTCGATCCCAGGTCACGGGACCGAGCCTACGCCTGGCAATTGTCTGTGACATCTGATCGTCCGGTCGACCACGGCGGACCGGACAACAAGGAGCGCCAACCGTGCCGAACGAACCTGTTGTCGAGGCTCTCGAAGCCGTGTGGGACTCGATCATCGAGCTCGGATCGGGTCTGACCGAAGACCAGTGGAATACGCAGACTTGCCTGCCGGGGTGGTCGGTCAAAGACAACATCAGCCATCTGATCGGGACTGAACGGACGCTGGCTGGCTTTCCGCCCGAAGAGGTTGACCAACCGCACCCCGACTACGTCAAGAACGGCATCGGCGAGTTCAACGAAGCATCTGTTGCCCTCAGACGCTCGACGCCGGGGGCCGAGGTGATTCAAGAGTTTGCCGAGATCGCGCAGGTGCGCTTGGCGGCACTGCGAGCCATGTCTGACGACGAGATGAACATCGAGGGCTGGACCCCGATCGGCCCTGGCCCCTACCGCATGTTCATGGAGGTACGGGTCTTTGACTGCTGGTTCCACGAACAGGACATTCGTGAGGCTCTCGGCATCGAGGGGCATCGTCAGGGAGTGGCCGCCGACTTTGCGTACCAACGAACGGTGGCGAGCTTTCCCTATGTGGTCGGTAAGCGTGCGGGTGTCCCCAAAGGCACCACGGTGGCACTCACCCTCTCCGGCGATTGGGAACGCGACGTGTATGTCCAAGTCGACGACAAAGCAGTGCTGACCGAGGTCGCACCGCCAGCGCCGACGGTGGTGCTGAGCTGCGACGCCTACGCGTTCGGGCGTTTAACGGGCGGCCGCTGGGCAAAGGACAGCGAGCCGGCCACGAGTGCCTTTACCGTTCAAGGCGACGAACAAGTGGCGAGAGCCATTATCGACGCCCTCGACGTGGTGATGTAGTGGCCCGCTCCACGGCGATCCAGGTAGATGCGGCGGGTCGTAGCATTCGCGTCTCGAGCCCCGACAAGGTGATGTTTCCCGAAACCTGCGCTACCAAGCTGGACGTTGTCAACCACATGCTTGCCTGCGGTGACGGTGTTGTCGCCCAGGTCAAAGATCGACCGTGCACTTTGAAGCGGTACCCAAATGGGGTGAGCGAAGAACCCTTCTATCAAAAGAAGGTCGCTGCCTCGACGGACCCGTCCCGCCAGGCGGTCATGACGTTCCCAACCGGTCGGGTGGCTGCGATGTTTGTTCCGAGAGACCTGGGCGATGTCGTGTGGATGGCGCAGATGGGCTGCATCGACCTACACCCCTGGGCGGTCACTGTTGCCGATGGCGATCACCCAAACGAGATGCGCATCGATCTTGATCCGACCGACGGTGTTGCATTCGGTGACGTCATCGAGGTTGCCCTCACCGTCCGCTCGGTCCTCGCCGAACTGGGACTGACCGGCTTTCCGAAGACCTCGGGAAGCCGCGGCATTCACATCATCGTGCCGCTTCAACCCGAGTGGACCTTTGGGCAGGTCAGGCGGGCCTGTTTGGCGATCGGCCGAGCCGTGGCAGATGTCGACGAGCGTGCAACGGTGGAGTGGTGGAAAGAGAACCGCCGTGGGGTGTTCCTGGATTACAACCAGAACGCTCGGGACCGCACCGTTGCATGTGCCTACTCAATTAGACCGACCGGTTGGGTTTCGACGCCGCTGCATTGGGACGAGGTGCCCGCCGCGGCACCAGACCGGTGGACGCTGCAGAACTTTGCGAGCCGTCTGGAAGCGGTTGGGGATTTGACCGCCGATTGGTTCGCCGAACCTGCACGCCTAGACCGTGCGCTGGCGCTGGCTGCCGAACATGAGGCCAGCGGCCGTGGAGACGCGCCTTGGCCGCCGCATTATCCAAAGCAGCCAGGCGAGCCGCTACGAGTACAACCCTCTCGGCGGGCTCAACATGACTGACCGGCCTTCTGCGTGGTGGCCCGGCGGGTTCTAGCCGCGGGTTGCGAGCATTTCGGTGACGCCGGGTCCCTCGGGGCGAACCAGCTGCGAAAGGGTGCAGTCCTGCGGCGACGTCTGCGGCATGGGCCGTTCGAAACGGGCAGCGTGACGGAATCGTCCGTTGGTCATCTGGTCGTAGCTGACCTCGATCACGAAGACCGGTTTGACCGCAAAGAAGTCGCCGCTGTTCTGGTTCCACCTGTTGGGGCCGCCAGGAATGCGAGCGCCTGAAAAGCTTGCATCGGCGAGAAGTTGTTCAAAGCGGGGGAGCATGGCCGCCCGTTCTTCTTCGGAGAAGTTCGCGCAGTGCCCCAGAAAATGCAGCTGACCATCGGCGTCGTAAGCGCCGAACAGCAGCGATCCGATGCCCTGCCCGTCTTTGTGAAGGCGGTATCCGCCGACGACCACGGTGGCCTGCCGTCGATGCTTGACCTTGATCATGGCCCGTTTACCTGAGACGTAGGGGCCCGTCCGGTCTTTGCAGACGATGCCGTCACAGCCCGCTGCTTCGAACCGTTCGAACCACTCGAGGCCGGTTTCCCGGTCGTTGGTCGATGGGGTCAGGTGCCACGGTGGGGTCAGGCCGTCTATCACTTCCAACAGCGCCTGTCGGCGTTGATCGAACGGAGCTTCCCGAAGGTCGGTGCCTCGCAACGCTAAGCAGTCGAATGCCGCGATCTCGGCGGGGTTTTCTTGTGAGAGTCGTTCGACACGGCTCGCGGCGGGGTGAAGCCGTTCCGATAAGCGGTCAAAGTCGAGCCGGTCATTGGACCGGATAAAGATCTCGCCGTCGAGGACCGTCCCAGCGGGGAGCTGGGTAAGCGCAGACGCAAGTTCGGGGAAGTACCGCAGCAACGGTTTTTGAGAGCGGCTGTCGATGTGGGGGTCGGGTGCGCTCCACATGACCGCTCGGAACCCATCCCACTTGGGCTCGTACGCCCAACTGCCCGAAGTTGGCGGCGCAGCCGCGACCTTTGCCTCCATCGTTGCGATCGGGGAGGCAAAAGCGTGGTTCACGAAGCCTTGCGCAGAGGAAGAAGCGCCGGGATGTGGGAGTACTGGCGGGCGCGGTGCGAATGTTCGTGTTCGTACCAGCCGCATCGTTCACAGAATTCTGGAAACTCGGCGTTGGCGGCAAAGTTGTCGCACTTGTTTGCGTCGTCACCCTCGCCGATGAACGCGGTTGGGACAAACCCTGTGTCGGCGGCTGTGTTGGCTCGGGATGAGTCAAGTTGCATGCCCGTAACTTACATCATTGTCATTCGCCGCCACAGTCGTGTTGAAAACAACAGCTGGGTAGCATCGGGGCCCTTGGGCCGCTGCTCTAGAGGTTGTGAGCGGTGCGCCAGTCGACGGAGGAGACGACAGTGCCCGCAGCACCTCGAGCGATTTGGTCAGGGTCGATCAGCTTTGGCCTGGTCAACATTCCTATCCGGCTGTCGAGCGCCGTCCGCAGCCACGACGTGCATTTCACCCAGCTCGACGCTCAGAGCGGATCGCGCATCCGGATGAAGCGCGTCGTCGAGGCGACCGGCGAAGAGATTGCCCACAAGGACATCAAGAAGGGCTACGAGGTCCTCCCCGGCGAGTACGTCTTGATCGAGCCGGGTGAAATCGCTGCTCTGGCCCCCACGGCATCGCACACCGTAGAGATCGAAGCGTTTGTCGACCTGTCTGAAATCGATCCGATCTACTTCGAACAGCCCTACTACCTGACGCCAACGGGGCCGAGCGACAAGGCCTACCGGCTGTTGCTGACGACGATGGAAACGCAACAAAAGGTTGCCATTGGACGAATCATCATGCGGACCAAGGAGTACCTCGCTGCGATTCGCCCGAAGGATGGGGTGCTGTGCCTGGAGACCCTGCGTTTTTCTGACGAGGTGCTCGCCATTCCTGATTGGCAGCTCGAAGGGTCGGCTGAACCGTCGGCCGCTGAACAGGCAATGGCCGTCCAGCTGCTTGACACGATGACCGTTCCGTGGGCGCCTGACGCGTACGGCGATGAGTATCGGGACCAGGTCTTGGCGCTGATCGAACGCAAACGAGCTGGTGAGACGATTGTTGCGGCCTCAGCGCCCGATGAGGAGAAGGGGAAGGTCATCGACCTGATGGCTGCGCTCGAAGCGTCAATCGCCGCATCAAATGCTGCCGCCACCGGTGATGCCGAGTCGATGAACTCGGACGCTGCGGCCGCGCAGTAGCAAAACTCTGCGGTTCCGGGTGGAGGGCGGTGCTTTTTTCGTCACGGTGTGCCGCAACCGGGGTTCGTTGTCACACCCTCTTCGTAGGGTTTGGCCAACAAACGTTCGCTACAGCCGAGTGGCTTGGCGAGAACCTTGGAGCAGCCAGATGAGCAACCTCGCAGCAACCCTCACCGACAACGTTGTTTACATTGCCTCCTACCAGGCATGTCTCAACTTCATCGACGATATGACAGCACCAGGCTTTTGTGCAGCGTGTGGCTGGCTAGACGAAGATCACGAGCTCGACGGTTCACCCGAGCCGCCGCCGGGTCACAGCGCGATTCCGTACCAGGCGCTCCTCTCGGCGTGACCCCGGGTCGGTCAACCGATCTGGGGGACGGCCTGGGGCGACTCCAAGGCTGTCGCCAACAGGTCCCCGTGCGACTCAACTCGTTCGAGGACCGCGTTGGCGTCAAACCGGAGCAGACCTGGGTTGAGGTCCGCGTGGGCCCGGGCGACTTCATCCCAACTGACCGGTGTTGAGACCAGCGGGCTTGGAGTCGCTCGCAACGAGTACGCGCACACGGTGGTCTTGCGAGTCGTGTTCTGGGACCAGTCGATAAACACTCGGCCACGTCGTAGGGTCTTGGTCATCGTGGCGGTCACCTTGTCGGGCAGGCCCGTTTCGAGTGTGTTGGCCACGGCCTCGGCAAAGGTCTTGGTCTGGTCGTAAGTGGACGAAGTGACCACCGGGACGAGCACGTGGATGCCAGCCTTCCCCGAAGTCTTCACCCAGCTCTGCAGACCGAGGTTGTCGAGCATTCCCTTGAGCGTCAACGCCACCCCGGCGCATTCCAAAATGCCCGCTGGCGGCCCGGGGTCAAGGTCAAAAACCAGCCAATCCGGATTGCTAATGCTCGGCATCCGGGCCAGATTCACGTGCAGTTCTAATGCCGCAAGGTTGGCGGCCCACACCAAACCGGCCGGCTGAGATATGCAGCAGTACTCAAGGATCCCGCCGGGTTCTCGGCGGTGTCCTGGCACCGCCAGGGTCGGAACAAAGTCGGGCCGATGCGATGGGCATCGCTTTTGAAAGAAGCCGTCTTCGTCAACCCCGTTCGGAAACCGGCGCATCGTGACCGGTCGGTCAGCCAAGTAGGGCAGCATCGTCGGGGCGATCCGAGAGTAGTACTCGATGACCTGCGCCTTGGTCGTTCCACTCAGTGGATACAGCACCTTGTCTAGGTTGCTGATCGTGACCTGGTGCCCGTCGACCTCGACGGTGATCTTGTCCGGCATCTAGATGTCCAACGCGTCCGCGGCAAGAAGTTGCGAATTCTCGACGATAAACGCCTTGCGAGGGGCGACGTCGTTGCCCATCAAGATGTCGATCATGTGGGCTGCATCGGCCGCGTCGTCGATCGTGATCCGGCGCAGAGTCCGCGACTTCGGGTCGAGCGTTGTGTTGGCAAGCTCGTCGACGTTCATCTCACCAAGACCTTTGAAACGGCTGATTCCTGTGATCTTCTTGCCGGCTTTGACGAGTTCGGCTTCTTTTTCGCGTCGCTCTTCTTCGGTGTAGGTGTAGTACTCCGTGCCGCCGCGAACCTTGATCGCGTGGAGGGGAGGCATCGCAGCAAAGACCCTGCCGTCTTCCAACAGGGGGCGCATATACCGATACAGCAGAGTCAGCAGCAGACAGCGGATGTGGCTTCCATCGACATCCGCGTCCACCAGGATGATGAGGCGGCCGTAACGGATTGAGTCGAGGTCAAACTCTCGGCCAGAACCAGCACCGACCGCGCTGAAGATCGACGTGCATTCGGCGTTCTCCAACACTTGTTTTGTGGTCGCCTTGGCCGCATTGACGATCTTGCCGCGGATTGGAAGGATCGCTTGAAACTCAGAGTCGCGGCCTTTCTTTGCCGGACCTGCCGCCGAGTCGCCTTCGACGATCAGCAGCTCAGCCCCCTCACCGTGGCGGCGACAATCGGCGAGTTTGGCCGGTAACGAACCGCTAGCCAACGCATTCTTCTTGCGCATGGTGTCGCGCCGAAGTCGAGCGGCCTGACGTGCTTTCGCGGACGCGGCGACCTTGTCCAGGGCTCGTTTGATGTGGACCTTCTTTCCGGCCCCGCCAAACCAAGAGCGCAAACCGTCGGCCACAACGGAATAGGTGATCGACTGCGCTGCTGCGGTACCGAGGATCTCCTTGGTTTGGCCTTCAAACTGCGGTTCTTCCAGGTTCACCAGGACGACCGCAACGAGCCCTTCCTGCACGTCGTCGCGAACGACGTTCTCGTCTTTGTCTTTGAGGGTGCGCGATTCGCGCAGCGCCTCGTTCAACACCCGTGTGAGCGCCCGATCAAAGCCGGCGACATGGGACCCACCCTTCGGCGTTGGAACGGTGTTGACGAACGACACCACCCTGCTGTCCCAGTCGGCGGTCCACCGCAGTGCGACGCGGACGCGGCAGGTTCGTTGGACTTCCTCTGAATGAAGCGTCCCGTCGCGAACGACCGGTACCGTCTCGGTGAAGGTGTCCTCGCCGTCGAATGACAGCACGTCGGTGATGCCTTCGCCCGTGGTGAGGTAGTCGACAAAGTCGATGAGGCCCTTTTTGGAATGAAAGGTCTCAGTCGAGCGATCCTCACCGGTTCCATGGGTGAGGGTCACGCTCAAGCCGGGGACCAAAAAGCAGCGCTGGCGGATCCGTTCCCGCACCTGACTGACATCGATCGCTGTACCCGCGGGAAAGATCTCTTCGTCCGGCCAGAAGCGGATCCGTGTGCCGGTCACCGTTTTGGCGAGCCGACCTTGCCGTTCAAGTTCGTTGGTTTTGCGGAACCGGCCGTTCTTGGCGAACCGACCGGGAACTCCACGCTGAAACGCTAAACGGTGCGTGGCCCCTTCACGATCGACCTCGGCGACGAGTTTGGATGACAGAGCGTTCACGACCGATGCTCCAACGCCGTGCAGCCCGCCCGAAGCGCCATAGGCACCACCGCCAAACTTTCCTCCGGCATGCAGTTTGGTAAGCACCAACTCGAGCCCGGACAGGCCCGTTTCTGATTGGATGTCAACGGGAATTCCGCGGCCGTTGTCGCGCACCTCGACCGACCCGTCGGCAAAGACCTCGACATCGATCTTGTCGCAGAACCCGGCCGTGGCCTCGTCGATCGCGTTGTCCAGAATCTCCCACACCAAATGCACGAGGCCACGGCTATCGGTAGAACCGATGTACATCCCAGGTCGCTTCCGAACCGCGTCCAGCCCTTCGAGAACCGTGAGGCTGGATGCGTCGTACTGCTGAGCCGATCTGGCCGGCGCCGGTGTCTCTGGCGCTACCGCTTCCGGTGTCGACTTTTCTGGCGTCGTTGTTTCTGGTGTCGCTGGGGTTGTTATTGCTTGGTCTTCCACCCGTTCCTCGCCTTGTACAAACTCCATGGCCCCGCCTAGCTCTTCGGGTTTGTGTGACTCGATTGTCGAAGGGTCCGCAGTCACTGTCTGAGCCATCCCAGGGCCTCAAATGCCCGATCCGTACGTGTGCTCGGAGCGTCGCGTTTAGACGCTCCCTCGTTGACAGCGCTGACGTCGGAACCAGAATCGAGCAGGTCAGAACCAACCGTGGCAGCTGCGAGGCCGACCCGTGGTCCGATCTTGGCATGGGTCAGCTGTTGTTCATCCTTCTTGAAGCGCGTGATCCGGACCCCACCGGTTGCTCGCCCTTTGGCCGGAAACTCGCCGGCTTCGGTCAGCTTGATGCCGCCCCGGTCGGTAACCGTGACCACCACGTCGGTCGGATCGATGCGCCCGGCGGCAATAACGGTCGCTTTGTCCTTCAACTTCATGCCGGCCATACCGCCCGCACTGCGACCTTGCGGCCGGACTTGATCGGTCGCTGTTCGGAGTAATTGGGCGTCAGAGGACACGATCGCGACCTCTGCATCGGCCGGCGCGGCGAACGCTGCCACCACTCGGTCCCCGTCTTTCAGGGCGATGAAGTCTGCCCCAACTTTGGAATCGGCCAGCTCACCGGCGGTGAGTCGCTTGATGACGCCCGACCGCGTCACAACGGTCAGTAACCGTTCCCCGGTATCGGTGAGCTCGCTGTTCTCGTCGATGCGTAAC
Source organism: Acidimicrobiia bacterium (assembly GCA_018003035.1). GTDB lineage: Bacteria > Actinomycetota > Acidimicrobiia > IMCC26256 > JAGNEX01 > JAGNEX01. The sequence continues at coordinate 61,316 of JAGNEX010000004.1, read as the reverse complement.
CCCAGATCGAAAATGCCGACCACCCCTACGATGCGTTCGCCGCGGGCAAGATCGAAGATCTCTGTGACCTTTCCTCCTCGAGAACGCCCTTGAATCTCGGGGATCTCGACCGCTTCGATCGGATAGACCACGCCGGACGACGACAACGCCCAGACGGGCCCTCTGGTAGTCGTACCCGCTTTCGCGGTGACCAGGTCGTTCCGGCTTGGGCTCTTGGTCCATGCCTCGTCGGTCCGGCGGCCAAGGTAGTTGGTCGAAGAGAGTTCGACGACGCAGGCCTCGTCGGCAATCTCCAGACTGGTCGCCTCGATCACCGCGTCGTCACCCTCAAGGATGGCCGTGCGCCGAGCGTCGCCGTGCAAGCGAGCGACTTCGTCGAGCTCGTCTCCTACGATCTCGCGGCGTCGTTCGGGTCGTTCGAGAATATCGAGCAGGTCCGCAATCAGTCGGCGCAGTTCGGCGAGTTCGTCGCGCAGTTTGTCGACCTCGAGCGCGGTCAGGCGGCGAAGCGGCATTTCGAGCACGTGATTGGCCTGAATCTCAGAAAACGAGAAGCGTTCGATCAGTCGTTCACGCGCTTGTGGGGTGTCTTTCGATCCCCGGATGATTCTGACGACCTCGTCGATGTTGTCGACTGCAATGACGAGGCCTTCGACAATGTGCTCGCGCTCACGCGCGCGGCGCAGGCGAAACTCGGTCCGCCTGGTCACCACATCGAGACGGTGATCGATGTAATGGCGCATCAAGTCGCGAATACCGATGGTGGTGGGGCGCCCGTCGACGAGGACAACGTTGTTCACCGCAAAGCTGTCTTCAAGCGGCGTCTGTCGGTAGAGCTCACCGAGGAGCGCGTTGGCATTTACCCCGGTTTTGCATTCGATCACGATCTGCAGGCCGTGTTTGCGGTCGCTCAGATCGGTAACCGCTGCGATTCCCGGCAACTTGCCGCTTTCGACGAGCGCGTTGATTCTTGTGATGACACGTTCGGGGCCGACTCCGTAGGGAAGTTCGGTAACGGTGATTCCTTGGCGTCGACCGCTGACCTGCCCGGTGGTGGCTTTGGCGCGGACGCGGATGCTTCCTCGTCCGGTCGTGTAAATCTCGATGAGGTCGGGGGTTTTGATGAACGCCCCGCCAGTCGGAAAGTCCGGACCCTTGAGCCTGCGCATGATCGCGTGTACGGAGGTCTCGGGGTTGTCGAGGATGAGTTTGAGCGCAGACACGGTCTCGCGCAGGTTGTGGGGTGCCATGTTGGTTGCCATGCCCACCGCGATCCCGGAGGATCCGTTGACGATCAGGTTGGGCAAGCGCGCGGGGAGATACGCAGGCTCTTGTTCTTCACCATCAAAGTTGTCGCGCCACTCGACGGTGTCTTCGTCGAGCTCACCGACCATGTCTAGAGCGGCCGGGGCCATCCGGCACTCGGTGTAGCGCATGGCGGCGGGAGGATCTTCGTGCGACCCAAAGTTTCCGTGGCCGTCGACCAGCGGAATCCGCATGGAAAAATCTTGCGCCATTCGGACGAGCGCGTCGTAGATCGCGGAGTCGCCGTGCGGGTGGTACTTGCCCATCACGTCCCCGACGACACGGGCAGACTTCTTATGCGGCGAACTTGGCCGCATCCCGTTCTCGGCGAGCCCGTACAAGATTCGCCGCTGGACGGGCTTTAAGCCGTCTCGGACGTCGGGGAGCGCCCGCGAAGTGATGACCGACAACGAATAGGCGAGGAAGCTGTCTCGCATTTCGTCGGACACCGGCGTGTCGAGAACTTCGCGAGCGAAATCAAGATGTGAACCAGACATACCCTGCATTGTTGCTAACGAGCGGCCTGCGGTGGTGGACCGCCCGAACGTAAGTTCGTAGGGTTAATCGGTTTCGTCGAGTCATTGGGTGCAAGTCGCTCCGCACTCTACGATGACATGCGTGAGCGACAACGCAGGTTCAACGGAGCGCGAAGCCGCTGACCGCGGACCGCATCCCCGCATGTCAGAACAAAGCGCTGCTTCCGAGGGCGTTGCCCAGGCTGATCGATCAGTTGGCGTCGATGGCTCGTGGACCGCTGGAGACACGAGCCCGGTCGGTACGGGCGATATCGAGCGAGGAGCGCCCCAGACGCCTAGCTCCGAGCACGTCGGATCGCCGCATGGGTCTAGCAGCGTCGATGACGTAACGGGCCGCATCGTGCTGCCACCAACTGGCGACGACGGTGTGACCGTGCCCCGGGGTCACCTCGGTCTGGTGAGCCGCCCGGCCGTTCGGGCGTTACTTACGGTCTTCTTTGCATGGTGGGCGATATCGACGGTGTCCTGGTCCATGCCGGCCGGCTCAGAGGCGAGGCGTCTCGCCGTCGATACGGTCGAACCCGGTGTCCACGCCTTTGGTTTAGACCAAAGTTGGGTGGTGTTCTCGCCCAATCCGCCTCGTGAAGTCGTCATGGTCGAGGCCGACGTACTTTTTGCCGACGGCACATCTCGCACGTGGACACCCCCGCGAGTGGACCCGTTTATCGGTCATTTCAACGGGTACCACTGGCAGAAATGGGAGGAGCGGATCCGCCTGGATGAAAACGCGGATGCGTGGCCGGCAACCGCTCGGTATATCGCATCGACGATGGAGGACCAAGGAACGGTGGAACAGGTCATCCTGCGTCGGCGCTGGTACGAGATGCCGCCGATTGGGGATCACGCGGCGCCCGACTGGCAGAGCTATGACTTCTATTCGTGGCGACCGGAGCAAGGCTGATGCCCAGCATGAACGCCGGTCGTGACGTTCAACCGGCGCCCGCCGCAGGCACCGAGGACCCTGGTCCCGGCGAAGGGACAGATGGGCCCACGACCGAGCGTGCCGTCTCTGGCGCCGGTCAACGCCCCTCTGAGTCGCTACGCGTCTCCCGACCCTGGAGCGGGGCATTTGGGCGCTGGGACCGCTGGTGGTTCACCCCCGAAGGCTCCGAAACAGTTCGATTGATACGCATTTGCCTCGGCTTCACCGTGCTGTGCTGGGCGTTGAGCCTTGCTCCCGATTTGAACGCATTCTTTTCCCGTACCGGCCTTGCGCCCGATCCAGGTTTTGCGCCGTACCGGCTGTCGCCCATGCGCTGGTTCCCAAGCGATGCAGCGATGTACGTCATGTTCGCCATGATGCTCGGAGCGGCCGTTCTGGTGATGGCCGGGTGGTGGGTTCGGGTGACGGCACCGGTCATGTGGTTCCTGGTGCTCGGCTTCGAACTCGACAACGTCGCGTTACTCAATTCGGGCGACACGCTCATGCGCGTGTTGACGTTCCTGTTTGCGCTGTACGCCGTCCTGACTCCCGAAGCGGTGATCGGCGGTAACGCGCCGGGAACCCGGGCGCGAAAGGGGGGTGGACAACAAACCGATGACCGAGGTGCGCCCATGGAGGACACTCGGCGCGGTAGGAGCACCTCGCCGTTGGGAGCGCAGCAGACCGCTACCGCCTCGGACACCCCACGCAGCGCCTGGAAGGCCACGCCATGGTTAAGGCGGCTGTTCGGTATTCAGCTCAGCGTCATATACCTGTCCGGCGTCGTCGCAAAGTTCGCTGGCGACACCTGGCTTGACGGCACTGCCGCACTTTGGGCGGTTCGCAACGAGCCTCTCCAACGATTTGTGATGCCGGGTGTGCTCGGCGATTCGCTGCTCTTTGGCAACTTCGCCACGTTCGCAACCTTGACCCTTGAGGTGTTGATCCCCATCCTCATCTGGTTCCCCCGCTGGCGGCGGCCGCTGATGGTGCTAGGCATCAGCATGCACCTGTTCTTCAGCCTCTTTTTGATGGTCGGGTTCTTCTCGTGGCTGATGGCGATTTGCTACATGGGCCATCTCCACCCCGAAGAAGCGCGGGCGATCTTTGCGTTCTTCCGACGCAGGTTTCGCCGAGCGCGACCAGCGGCGGGGTAGCTCAGGACATCGGAGCCGCCGACCCGAGCGGGGCTGCGGCGTTTCGACCCGTTAGGTCGGGTCCATGGCGCCGTCGCTCTCAAACCACTCGACGGTGGCCTTGACGGCGTCGTCCCATCGGGCCTTGGGCTGCCACCCGAGTTGTTCCTTGGCGTCAGAGATGTCGGCCCACGTGCTTCGCACATCGCCGGCTCGGACCGGGCCATATACAGGTTTGATGTCCGTCCCCATCGCCGCCGCGACCGAGCGATAGACGTCGTTGACCGATCGAGGGTCATCCGCGCCAATGTTGTAGCAGCGCCCGGTTGCTGAGCTCGGGGCGTCAGCGGCCGCGAAGTTGGCGGCGATGACATCATCGATGTAACAAAAATCACGGGTCTGTTCGCCGTCGGAATGAATCACCGGCTGCTCGCCTCGTTTGAGCGCAGCGATAAAGCCCGGAAAGACGGCCGAGTAGGTGGAATCTGGCCGTTGCCCAGGTCCGTAGACGTTGAAATAGCGCAGCGAAACCGTTTCGATTCGCTCGAGCAAGGTCCACACTCGACAGAACTGTTCTGCGGACAGCTTCGAGACGGCATACGGCGAGCGGGGATCGACCGGATCGGATTCGTGTTGCGGCTCGCCGGAACGCCCCCCGCCATACACACTCGAACTCGACGCGTACACCAGTCGTTCCACCGAGGCATTGGTGGCCGCTTCGAGCAGGTTGAGAGTCCCGCGAATGTTTGTTTCTTCGACGGGTAGTGGATTGTCGACCGACTTCGGTACCGACCTGATGGCCGCCTGATGGAAGATGACGTCGACCCCCTTACATGCCCCGCGGACGGCGTCTGGCCGGGTGAGGTCGCCGACGATCAGCTCGGCTCCTTCAGGGATTCGTTGCGGTTGCCCGGTCGAAAGGTTGTCGAGAACGACAACCTCGACGTCTTCGGCAAGCAGGGCCCGCGCGATCGAAGATCCAATGAAACCTGCCCCACCTGTTACTAGTGCTCGCACTGCCGCTGGTCCTTTGTAGTGGTCAACCTATGAAATCCTGGCGCCTCAACGATGCGCCGCCGGCACAACGTCGGCGGCATTCGACGTCGGGGCCGGTCAGAGCTTTGGTCCTTGAAGGCTGGCGATGTCTTCGTCCAAAGTTTCGGCAACATATGCAGCACGTGCCCCGCGGATCGTGTTCTTGGTGATGGAGTACGCCCCGATGCGCAGTGCCCCCAGTCGCTGGGCGTGGGCTCGGGCGGTCGACTCGACCTGGTCTTCGGCGACTACCTCGTCGAGAAATCCAATGGTCTGAGCCTGTTCTGGCGAATACACGGTGCTGTGAAGCGCCGAACGTTCCACATCGCCAGGCGTCATCCGTGCCTTCGCTAGTTCGACACCAAAGATCGGAAGTTGCATGCCGATCGCAACTTCGTTCAAGCCAACTTTGTACGGCCCGGACGCGCCAACTCGGTAGTCGCTGGCAAGCAGCATCAGCGCGCCGAGAGCCAACGAATGACCCGTCGCGGCGCACACGACAGGCCGCGGCGAGGTAAACAGACGCATGAGGAACTGCGCGCCGCCCTTGACGAGCGCTCGCATCTCTTCGGTCGACGCGGCCATTTCGGCCAGATCAAAACCGGCCGAAAACTTGCCCGGTCGGCCAACCAACAGGATGGGCAGCCGATCGGTTTCGGCCTGGTCCAGCGCCGAATTCAACACCGCCAGTTCGGGGGAGCCGATGACATTGGCCTTTCCGTCATCGATCCGAACCACTAAAAGTCCGTCCTCAACTGCGGTGGTGATCTTGTCCATAGCCAAAACGTTCCTTCCATCGCCCTGTACGTAGCGCGAGAATGTGACCCGTGGGAATGCGTGAAGACTGCCGATACTACGAGAGCCGAACCTATGCGACGGGCGACGTTGTTCGTAAATGCCGTTTAGACCTTGCACCGGAAGCGCCTTGGCGATGCCCGGATGACTGCCCGAGTTTCGTTCGGCGCACATACGACGCTGGTTGGAACTACGGGAGCCTTGCTCCGACGCCCAGCCCGAGCGAACCGCAATCGCTCGAAGTGTCCGACGACGACATTGCGGCGCTGCTGGACTCGGCCGAAGACATCGTCAACTCAGAAGTGCAGGCGCTCGCTCAAGAGCTGCAAAAGAAGCCTGGCCGGAGCTTTTTTGGGCGCCGCAAGAAGGGTCAGGCGCGCCCCGACGGTAAGGGCAAAAAGAAGAAGCGCTGATCAGCCCAGGCCTAAGACACCCTGGTTGAGTCGACCGTCCGGGTCAAAGGTGTCCTTGAGGCGGCGAAGCCAGGGTTCCTCAGCGGGCCGGGCGGCCGCGAGGTACTGGGCCTTTGCTCGTCCGAGCCCGTGTTCGGCGCTCACCGCACCGCCCAGTTCCAACACGGCTTCCAACGCAGTGTTCAGGAACCGTTCGGCGCGCTCCGCGTTGTCTGAACCATCGCCGACCGCGTTCAGGTGAAGATTGCCGTCGCCCAAATGCCCGAACATCGCGAGCAGCCAGTCGGGCTCGGCCGCGGCCAGACTGCGGCGCAATTCATTCGCCGTCTTTGCCAGGCCGGCGAGTGGCAGGCTGATATCGGCCTTCACTGGAACGCCCAGTCGGGTGAGCGCTAGGGGAGCGTCTTCTCGGACTGCCCACAGCCGCCGCCGGCCGGGGCCATCCGTCGCAACGACGGCATCGTCTAACCAGTGAGCGATCGGCGCCAACATCTGCTCGTCGACCTGGCCTGATGCGTACTCCGCAAGGACCGTCCACCCTGGCGACGAAGCGGCGGCGGCACGATTGCCCACGGCTCGACCGGCGAGTTGAGACGTTGTCTGGTCCCACGCCTCAGCAGCGATCAGACCGGGGAGGCGTCGCGCGTCGCGCACGAAGGCCACCGCGTCCGCAAGGTCAGCGAAGGGCACGGCCACGGTCAACCTCGACGGCAGCCAGGGGACCAGACGCCACGCCACCTTCGTGATCATCCCAAGCGTTCCTTCGGACCCGATCAGCAGCCGATCCAAGCGTGGTCCAGCGTTGTCTTTGATCAAGGGATGGAGGGTCGAGATCGGGTCGCCGATCACGGAGAAAACCTCCGCGGACACCGCGCGGGCGGCCGTCATCCCGTGTGCAAGAACGCTCACGCCTCCGGCATTGGTTGCCACCATCCCCCCAACGGTCGCCAAGTCGCGTGAGGCCATGTCGATACCCGGATCCCAGCCAAGCGGCCGTACCGCCTGTTGCATCTCGGCCAGGGTGACGCCCGCGTCGGCGACGACGAATCCATCCGACGCGTTGTCAAGGTCGAGTCGACGCAAACGCGACGTGCTGATGAGTAGGGTCCGGTCCAACGGATGGGATCCGCCGACAAGGCCGGTGTTGCCGCCCTGCAACTGGACCGGCCAATCCGTCGCCCCCGCGACCCGTAGGCATTCGACGGCTTCTCTGGCACTCCCGGGCCGTACCACGACGATGTCACGACTCCGCCAGCGTTGAGTCCAGTCGGTGGCGTACGCGGTTGTAACGGCCGGATCGATCAGCACATTTGCGTCGCCAACGATTCGACTCAAACGGCCGAGCGTTTCCGTGTCCGTCGTCGGCGACGGGATGTCTCGACGCCGTGCTCGGCCCGGTAGCTGCGTGCGATCGTGCGCCATGATCGGCCAACCGTACCCGGCTTGACCGAGGGACGGTCGCCCAGACCGGTCCGTTCTCAACACTGCGGGCCCAGGGAGCTGAGCCGGTCGCGTGGGTACACCGGCCAGCTCCGAGGTGGGCGCCTAAGGTCGTGTCTGAAACGGTGAGTGAGGAGGCCGCGATGAGCCCGAAGCCAGCTGGCAACGATTTGACCGACATCGGCGTAGCTCAGCCGAACGTGTCGACCGAAGAGGGCGAGGTTCCCGGCCCGTGGCAGGTCGCTAGAGCCGCAGAGCTAGGGGAGTGGATCGACGCTTGCCCGACGCCTTACCACGCTGTGTATAACGCGAGTCGGCGACTCGCTGGGGGCGGGTTTTCTGAATGCGACCTCACCGAGCCGTGGCGGTCGCCAGTCCGGCGTGGGTACGTGCCGCGCGGAGGGACGTTGGTTGCCTGGTCGCTACCGGATGACTGGGAACCAACGTCGGGCCTGCGCATCATCGCCGCACATACCGACAGCCCCGGCCTGCGACTCAAACCGCGTTCAGCAGCCATGAGCTGCGGTTGGTCCACCCTGCATGTCGAGGTCTATGGCAGCCCCATTCTGCATACGTGGATGAACCGTCCGCTTCGGGTCGCTGGGCGGATCTTCGCGTCGGGCGAGGCGCAGTCGTCGCTGGTCGACTCCTCGACGGCACTGGTGCAGATCCCCTCGGTCGCTGTGCACCTCGATCGGCAAGTCAACGTCGAAATGCGCACGAACGCACAAGTCGACACCGTTGGAGTGACCGGGTTGATCCCGCCGGTCGACGTCGTCGGCCTCCTCGCCGAGGATGCGGGCGTGCAGCCGGATGCCGTCACTGGCTTTGACGTCATGCTGGTCGACGCTGCGATCTCGGAACTGATCGGCGCAGACCGGGACCTCTTGTCGGCGCCCAGGCTCGACAATCTCTGTTCCAGCTGGAGCGCGCTCGAAGCCATCGTCAGTCACGCGGCGAAAGGCGGTGCAGGCGGGGTGGGCGTGATCGTCGCGCTTTTTGATCACGAGGAGGTTGGCTCGGTGTCAGATGTCGGCGCCGACAGCGAATTCCTCAACCTGGTAGTGCGCCGGGCGCTGAGGAGCATCGGCGTGTCCTCGGAGGACTTCGAAATAGCGGTCGCCAATTCATGGTTGTGTTCTGCCGATATGGCGCATGCCACGCATCCAGCGCGGCCCGACCTACACGACCCGCATCATCAGATCATCCCAGGCGGGGGACCCGTGCTGAAGTTCAATGCCTCGCAGCGGTACACGACAGACGGAGCGTCAAGCGCTTTCGCTTCCGACCTCGCTGCGAGCGCAGGCCTGCCACTTCAGCGTTTCGTCATGCGAAACGACATGGCTTGCGGCTCCACCGTCGGACCGGCTGTCGCAGCGCGTCTCGGCGTTCCTGCATTCGACATTGGCGCCCCGCAACTGTCCATGCATTCAGCGCGCGAGCTCATGGCGACTGTCGACGTTTCGACGTACGCAGCCTTCATGGCCGCGTTCTGCGGGGTGGCGTGAAACCGCCCGGGCGGGCGTACGAAATCGCTGCGTAGACGCCTGTATCGGCGGCCAGAAGTAAAACGCGCTCTGACCGCCGGTTCGGCCGACGACAGCACCGCGGATCGTCGGTCCTCGGCAAACCCGGACGGCCAGCGCAGGCGACCGTCCGGCCAAACGCTTCTAGCGAGACAGGCGAAGTTCCTTGAACGGCACGTCACGGTCGGTGCTTGGCTCGCGGGGGAGTCCCAGCACTCGCTCACCGATGATGTTGCGCTGGATCTGGTCCGAGCCCCCGTAGATCGATGGGGCGGGGCTGAATAGCGCCATCTCTTGGATCCGCCCACCGAAGGGGGCGTCGGGTCCGTTCAGCATGGCGTCGGCGCCCAGGATCCGGAGCCCCGTTTCGCGGGATAACCGGACGATGTTGGACATCAGCAACTTGCCGGTACTCGATTCGGGTCCCGGCTTCTTTCCTGCGAGCTGAGCGGCTTTCGCCCGGAGCTGGGTGTAACGGCCGATCTCGGTCAGCGTGTGGAGCTGCGCCAACATCTGTCGGGTGATGGTGTCGTTGACCCCGCGGCTTTGCGCCAACGCTGCAAAGGCTTTGGCGGGGTCCCGGCCGACGCCCATGACGGGTCCAGAGGAGCGTCCGACCTGGTCGCCGACGCGTTTGTCGAGCATTCCCGCAATTGATCCGGGTGCGACCTGGCCCATTCCACCCTGGCCGCCAGCCCCGAGACCGGTGCGCTCGAACATCAGGGTGGTGTTAGCGACCTTCCACCCGTTACCCAGTCCGCCGATGAGCTGGTCGGTGCTGACCCGACAATCGGTCATGAACACTTCGTTAAACAGCGCTCGGCCAGTCATTTCTTTCAGAGGGCGCACCTCGACGCCGGGCTGTTGCATCTCGAAGGCAAAGTAGGAGATGCCCTGGTGCTTGGGAAGGTTGGCGTCGGTGCGTGCCATCAGCATGCCGAGTTCGGCGAACTGCCCACCCGAGGTCCACACCTTCTGACCGTTGACGGTCCATCCCTCTTCGTCAGCGTCCGCCCGGCATGCGACGCTCGCCAGGTCGCTTCCCGCACCGGGCTCGCTAAAGAGCTGACACCAGGCCTCTTGGCCGGTCACGATCGGCCATAGGTACCGTCGTTTCTGTTCGTCGGTTCCGTGGGTGAGGATGGTCGGCCCTGCGAGCACCAGACCAAGGCCGAGCGGCGGGCCGATGACGTTGGCCGCGCGCAGTTCATCGAAGACCACGTTGCCCAGGTCCCGGGTATAGCCCCGGCCGTACCATTCTTCCGGCCACGTTGGGGCGCACCAGCCTCCGCCCGCAAGCAACTCCCACCATTGTCCAACGGTCAGATCTGGATCCCAATTCTGGTCGATCCAGGCCTTTACTTCGGCTCTGACATCTTCGGCGGTTAGATCGGCCACGGTCACGGTTGTTGGCTCCTGATCGGTCGGGCTTCGCTGAAATGGGCGAAACCGGGCAGATCAAAGCATGCGTGCGACTGCCTTCGGGCAAGGCAGCGACCGGCCGTCGGTTTCGGGTGCGGACAGCCTAGGGCTTCCGCCGAGTCGGGCGCGTCAGCCATTGCTCTCCCCGGGGGTTCAAGTTCCGGGGCTGACACGCTCGCTCGAGATGCCGCTCGTTTGTCGTCCAGTGCGAGCGCACTGAACGCTCGCTACCCTGCGTCGCTGGTGAGTTCTGCAGTCTGCTTCTGCTCGACGCCGGCCACCGCAGTGGTGCCGTTCTGGGTGACTCGAATGAATTGGCGGGCGGTTGACGACGTCGTCTTTTCGATCGGCCAAGGCCAGGACAAGTCGTAGATCTCGGTGGCCTCAACGCGCTGGCCAAATTCTTCGATAGTGCCCGTGGCCGCGGAGCCTTCTTGCGGTGGCAGTTCGGTCCCCTTGGGAACCGTCGCTTCGCCGACCGATTCGATGGTGACCAGGTTCCCGTCGATCTTTGTAAGCGTGTAGGTCACCTTGTTGTCCAACACGAGACCCTGCGAAGTGATCTTGGTGTTGACCTCCCAAGTAGCGCCAACGCCTACGGCCTCTTCGGGGAACTTCGTCACGGTGTCGCCTTGAATGTTGACCGAGGTGGCCGCAGCAGCCTGTTCCTGCTGACTCTTAGGCGAGATGATCTCGGGTGTGCCATCGGAGGCGAACTTCACTTCAACGGGACGCGCCATTGCCTGGTCGGCTTTGGTTTTGAGTTCCCCGGTTGGCGCTTTGCCATCGAAGAGGATCTCGTTGATCGTCTGAGTCGCCGTTGCCGTCCCATCGTTGACTTCGGTGATCTCTTGAACTGCGTTCACCGTCTGGGTCGGGCTGGCCTGCTCGCGGACTGGTGTGCCATCGACCGTCTGTGAGGCGGACGCGTCCATCACGGTGGTGACGTTGCGCACGCCGGCCTTGAAGTCGTACCTCAGAACTTGGCGCGGTTCGGCCCCGGTGTCGGTGACATTCATGTCGATTTCGGCGTTGACCGCCGCGGTGGTGGTCGGCCCGCCGGCATCGGTTGTCGTGGTTTCGTCTGACTCGGCTGCTGTCGACCCGGTGTCATCCTGCGTGGCGCTGGTCGTGGTCTGGCCTTCGACGGTCGTTGCGGTCCCCGACTGGGATGTGGTCGTTTCGCCCGACTTTGCGTCGTCGGACCCGCACGCTGCGGTAACGAGCAAGAGCGCGGCCAAGAGGGAGATGAGTCGAGTCATGGCGGGCAGACTATCGCTCGGTCAACAGACCTTTCGACCGGGCTCTGCGTCGGGCTAAATGAGCGTTGTGTGGGCGGCAGGGCACCAAGCCGTGGTACGCCAACTTCCCGGTGCAAAGTTTTTTGACGTGACCGAGAGCAGCGGTCGAAGGACCCGAGGAGCGACGTGACAGAGCGTCCACCCATGCAATGGTTCTCTGGACAATTGGATGATGCCTTTTCCTATGCGCATGCCGTGCATGGAGCGCAGGGGAGAAAGTCGGGGGCGCCGGCCTACATCGGCCACCTCTTGGGGGTCGCGGCACTGGTGGTGGACGACGGTGGATCCGAGGCCGAGGTGATAGCGGCTTTGCTTCACGATGCGGTCGAAGATGCTGGCGGCGCCTTCCGTCTGGCTGACATTGAGCACCGTTATGGTTCAGAGGTTGCCTATATCGTCGATGTGTGCAGCGACACCAAAACGGACCCGAAGCCGCCGTGGCGCGAGCGAAAGACCGCCTATTTGGATCGACTGGCAGCGTCGATGCCTCACATTGGCATCGTCCGGGTTACCGCAGCGGACAAAATTTGGAATCTCTCGGCGACCCTTTCCGATCTACACGCGTTCGGTTCGGGCGCCTGGTCGCAGTTCACCATGGGGCGGGAGAGCCAGTTGTGGTTTCACCGTTCGGTGCTAGCGACGCTCGATGCGGCTGCGCCTGGGTCGCTGCTCGTTGCCCGCCTGGGACGGCTGCTCGACGAGGTTGCTGCCTTTACAGATTGACGTCCCAAGCCTCGGGTATTTGGAGCGGGTTCGCGCTGGTCCGGCGTACGGCCCTTGGCATGTGCCAGTGCTCCAACAACGCACATTCTGGGGCCGGATCGCCTTCGCTTTTGAGGGTCGGGTGCTAGTTTTCGCGGCGTGTCAACCTTCCCGAGTTCGTCCACGTTTCGCTGCCTGCTGAGCCGGTCAGTCCGCCCGCTGGGACTAGCGCTCGTCGTCGCGTCTCTCGCTACGGCCTGCGGGTCAGCCAATGGCGGCAAGGACGACGAGACGCTCCCAAGTTTCAAGGTGCAGATCTCGGACCAGTCGATCGGCGTCGACGATGCCCTGCGACTGAAGAACTCAAATGGGGTGGTAGCGGTTCGAGGCTTTCTCAAGAGCGAAGCCGGACGCTCCGCATCGTTGTGCGAGGGCTTCACCGACGACGACCCGCCGCAATGCGATGGCGCCGAGATCAACATCGACATCGTTCAGATCAAAGACTTCCCGGATTTCAAGAACCAAGACACCGACTTTTGGGTTCCCGAAGAGATCCAGCTTGCCGGCACTCTGCGCGGCGGGATCTTGACCCTCTCTGCAGGTTCGCCTGGCGCGCCCCTGACCGCGCCGGCGGGTGTCACCGCCAGCGACGACGAGGGTTGATCGGCCGGCTCCCATGACCTTTTCCGGATCGGACGCCGACAACCGTCCTTTCGACGCAGAGCTCGTGCGAATTGCGGAACGGATCATCTGCGTCGACTGTGGGGATGAAGCCGGGCTGATCACATTCACCGAACCCCGCGCCATGGCACCGGTCGGTTCGATCGTCGCCTACCGATGCCGGAGCTGTTTGGAACGCTGGGATATCGAGGTCGCTGAGGACGGCATCTGAGCCGCATGACACCGGAGTTCTGACGTCATCGGATTTTGATGGCCAGTTGCGCTGGACGCGGGCGCCGGTCACTCAGCAGGGCGCGTTGGCTGCCACGAGCGGCCAGGGCATCTCAAGCTCCAGCGATCGTGCCAGCGACAGCAACCGTTCCTCGGCGAAATGCTGGGAGATGATCTGCATCCCAACGGGCAACCCGTTCACGGTACCCGCGGGGACCGAGATCGCCGGGTTACCGTGAATGTTTGAGGGGATCGTCAACGCCCCGTTGTTGCCGAGCCCGACGCTTAACCCGTCCACTGTGGTTGGCAGCGGTCCACTCGCGCTGAACGCAACGTCGGGGTTGGTCGCTCCGATGATGAAGTCGACCTCGGAGAGCAACTGCGCCATCCGGTCGTTCAAGGCCGCGCGCTGGACTTCCACTCTGGCGGCAACGTTGAGGTCGAACGCTATCTCTCCGAGGCGCAGCGCGAAGGCAATCTCGTCGGTCAGTTCTGATTCGCACGCTGGATAGAGGTCTCCGAGCACGCCGCGCAGAATCACAAGGTTTGCCAGCGTCCATTCCATGCTCACCGCTGGGAACTCGATGGGCAGATCGACGCGCTTGAGTCCGACTGCGCGAATTAAGACGTCTGCGGCGGTCTCGATTCGGCCAGCCACCTCGGCGCTGACACGTGCCGCACCAAGATCGGGGACGACGGCAACCGTTGCGCCGGCCAGGTCCAGCGTGCCGAGGCGCGACTCCCAGCCGCCGACTTTGGGAAGGCTGTTGGGGTCGGTTGGGTCGTGACCGTTGGTGTTGTCAAAGAATCGGGCAGTGTCGCGCACGCTGCGGGTCAGCGCTCCGAAACAGACGGTGAGAGGGTTGACCTCGGTGTGAGGGCCCCTGGGGATGCGGCCAAAGGTGGCTTTGAGTCCCACCAGACCGGTGAATCCAGCTGGTATGCGGATCGACCCGCCGCCGTCACCACCCGATGCGATGGGTACCAGGCCCGCAGCGACAGCCGCGGCCGAACCGCCCGAAGAACCGCCTGGCGTTTTCCCGAATTGCCATGGGTTGTGTGTGTCGCCATTGAGCTTCGTGCTGGTGCAGTTGATGCCGCCGAACTCGCTCGAGGTTGTCGATCCGATCGGGACCGCGCCGCTTGCGATAACGCGTTCGGTGACGGTCCCCGTATGGTCCGAAATCCTGTCTGCAAAGACCAACGATGCTTCGGTATAGGGCCACCCCGCCACGGGGAAGAGGTCTTTGATCCCGATCGGCACCCCGCCAAAGGGCAGATCGACGTTGGCGTTGCGTGCCGCGGTCAAGGCGGGTTCGCGATCGATGAAGTCAAAGGCATTACATTCGGAGCGATCGATCGCGTCCAGACAAGCGGTCAGTTCTTCGACAGGATGTCTGGTGCCAGCGCGAAACGCGTCGACCAACGAGCAGGCGTCCCCCAACCAAGGTGTATCCATGCCGGGCACACTATCTCGGCGTCGGTTTCACTGCGTTTGGCCTGTGACACACAGACCGTTGCCGGTTGGCCGTCGCCCCGGAGGTTGCTTTCTCGAAGCGAAAATCTTTTGCCTCGGGTATGCGCGACGGTGGGTTGAGCCGTTTGCCGTGATGAATCAAGAGAACACCGTTTGGGTCCCCTGCTGCGTCTTGATGTGAGTTGGTGTGGCCTTCTCGGTTGCTCACTTTGGTTTCGGTGTGACCCCGACCCGGCCAGACCGCCCGAGTCCAGACCCGTCCGAACAATGAAAATGTGAGAGGCCTGAATGTCTGATTCAAACCAGAAGACCACGGTGATCGTGGCCGCCGTCGTGGCGGCTCTGCTGATCGGTGGTGTCATCGGTTGGATGGCGAGCCGGGCTTCCAAGGACAGCGATCAGGTGGTAACCCCGACGAGTCAGCCCACCGTCGTGCTGCCCACGGTGCCACACAGCACGACGACTACGACAACGGTGGGTTCAAAGGGAACCTCGACCACAGATTCGCCCCAAACAACGGTTCAAACGACCACTCCGCCGACGAGTAAGCCGCCTGCAGGGGGCGGAACGGGGGGTGCTGTGGCGGACCGTAATGGCGATGGTGTCATCAAGTATGTGGCGCTTGGCGATTCGTACAGTTCCGGTACCGGCGCGCCGCCCTATGACCTACTCGGAGGCTGCGCTCGTTCGTCGAACGCCTACCCCTTCCTGTTCGCCAAGTCGATCGAAGCCATTGCACCTACCGAGGTCGAATCGGTCGCTTGCGCTGGCGCCAAAATCCGCCACATCACCGAACCTTACGGCGACAAAGGGCCAGCCCAAATTGCCGCCCTCGATGGCTCTGTCGACCTTGTGACCCTTTCGATCGGCGGAAACGATGTCGGATGGACCGAAGCGGTCATCGGGTGTTCGATCCTCGAAGATTGTGAAGAGTTCGCCAACCAAGACGGAACCGACATCATGAGCGACCGGATCAAATCGATCGAACCAGCATTGACCGACGCGTACAACGCGGTGAAGGCGGCCGCCCCGAACGCGACCATCGTCGTCTTTGGATACGCCGAGTTCGCGCCGCTCACCGAAGACGCTGCAACCGAATGTCCCGCCGCTGCTGGTTGGACACGTAAAGAGATGGATTGGGTTGCCCGCGAGATGGCCGAGATCAACTCGGTGGTCAAGCGCGCGGCTGCTGCTGCTGGTGTGCGCTATGTCGAGGTTGGAAGCGCTGATCAGGGCCACGAGCTGTGTACCGAGGACCCCTATCACAATGGGTACACGCTGCTGCCCGACCCGGGTTCGTCGTTCCATCCAAATGCCAAGGGATATCAGGCGATGGCAGCAGTGCTGTCGGCCGCGCTGATCGGGGTCTAGCTAGCGGGGTAGCGGCAGATTCGGCGCCATCTCCTGCTGACCAGAGTTCGTAGCGTCGCTCGGGCCGACCTGTCCTGGGCGGCGCGCTACGATGCCGCCCGATGGGCGCACTCGAGGAACTTCTCGCACTCCAAGAAATCGATATCGATTTGGTGCGGCTTCAACGCCAGCTCCGCGAGCTCCCCGAGCGAGCGGCGCTGAACGAAGCCGAACAGGATGAGTTAGTCCGGCGTGGCGAACTCGAAAAGGCCCAGTCGGCCCGGGACGAGCGTCTCAAAGCCGAGGCCAAGCTCTCCGACGAGGCGGCCCAACTGGCCGACAAGATGACCCACGTCGAGCACCAGCTCGAAACGGGATCGGGCAACCACCGCGAACTTCTGATGTGGCAGGCCGATCTCGATCAGCTCCGCCGCCAGCGCGATCACCTCGACGATCTCAACCTGGTCCAGATGGAGGCGCGAGAAACCATCGAAACGACGATTGCGGACCAGACCGCGGGCCTGGAAACTGCCGGGGCCAAAGTGGCGGCAGCGACCACGGCGCTTGCCGAGCGGGAAGTCGACCTCGAAGCCGAAGTCGAAGCGTTACAAGCGCGGCGAGTCGAAGCGGCGAACGTCATCGATGCGGCGCTTCTCGCCACCTACGAGCGCATTCGTACCCACAACCGAGGTGTAGGGGTCGCCAAGCTTGTCGGCAATACCTGCCAGGGCTGTCACCTCACGCTTCCCGCAGTCGAAGTCGACCGGATCAGAGGAATGTCGCCCGACGCGGTGCCTCGCTGCGACAATTGCTCGTGCATTCTGGTGCGCACCTGAGAGCGTGATTCTCTATTTCATCGGGCTCACGTGGTGGGGAGTCTGGGCGGTTTTCCAGTCCCGCGGCGTCGATTACCGTTTCCTCGCCCTGGGGGCGCTCGTTCCGTTGGCGGTAGATGTGGCCGTCGGTCACTGGGCGTTTGGTCACACCCTTGTCGCTGCCGGCCTGGTGATGGCTGTAGTGATGCTTGCTCAGCGCTCTCGTCTGGGACAGCGACGTTGGTTAGGCGTTCCGATCGGCATGTTGGCACACCTCGTTCTAGACGGGGTCTGGGCGGACCAGGCAGTTTTCTGGTGGCCTGCCCTAGGAGCCGACTGGGGGAGTCACGCATTGTTGCCGGCGGCCGGTTGGTTGGTCGCTCGCGAGCTGCTCGGCGTGGTTGCCTGTGTAGCGTTCTATAAACATTTCGGGCTCAGTGAACCGCGCCGACGGCAAACCTTCCTCGCCACCGGTACGGTGAGCCCGCCTATCGGCTCCCGGTAACGCCGAACCGACACCCACCACGACTACCCAAGAACGGAGGCGGCTGGCGCGTTGTTGATCCTTGCCCGACACGGCCAGACCGACGCAAACGCTCATGGGCTTCTGCAGGGACGTTCCGACCTGGCGCTGAACAAGGTCGGGATGGAACAGGCACAAGCTCTCGGCGAGTTTCTCCGAGCACGTTACGGTTCGTCGATCGGGCGCCTGTACTGCAGCCCGCTCCGTCGCGCCGTGGAGACCGCCGAGATCATCGCTCGCTCGATCGGCTGTGAGCCGGTCGTTGACGAACGACTCATCGAGGTGTCCTACGGCCAATGGGAAGGCGTTCCCTTCAAGGACGTCCCTGGCTCAGCCGCCAATGCATGGCGCACGGATGCCACCTTTTCCCCGCGTGACGGCGAGTCGCTGGAACAAGTGAGCCAACGCGTGGCGCCGCTCCTCAGCGAATGGTTGGGCGGTACGCCAGTGGTCGCGGTCAGCCACGTGTCACCCATCAAAGCGCTACTCACCAACGCCCTCGGCATGTCCCCAGTTTCCTCGTGGCGGTTTCGCCTTGACAACGCTGCGATGTCGGTGATCGAAGGAACCGCCGCCTGGCCCGTTGTCAGCGGTTTTAACGTCGTGCCACTTCCCCAGGCCTCACTCGATGGGTAAGGCGTCCACCCGTGTGGCCCTTTGGCGAAAGCGTGTCGTTCAGCGGTTTGCACGTGAAGCGGATGCTCGACGGCTGACCGTTCAACGCTGGCAGCGCCAGTGGCAACGCACGCTGCTGCTCGCCATGTTTGTCGGGATCATCGTCGGTCTGGCGGTCGCAGTCTTTGACTATGTGACCGCCGAGGTGGTCGCTGAATGGGTGGATCATCTGCCCAACGCCGCCCGGATGATCGCTCCGGGTTTCGGGCTTCTGGGTGCGATGCTTGCCCTGCGTTACCTGGGAAATCGTGCCTCGCCGTCGAATTCCGACGTCTACGTGCAGAACTATCACAGCCGCGCGCCTTTCCCGTACAAACCGGTGCCGGCGCGCATGCTTGCGGCCGCCCTGACGCTCGGTTCGGGCGTTCCCCTGGGTTACGAGGGCCCGAGCGTCTATCTCGGGGCGGCGATTGGGGCAAAGGTTCAAGACCGTTTTCACCGAATGTTTTCGACCCGAGATTCGAAGCTGTTGATGACCGCCGGGACGGCCGCTGCCGTCGCTGCCATCTTCAAAGCGCCGGCGACCGGTGCGTTGTTCGCGATCGAAGTGCCATATCGAGACGATTCCTCTGGCCGATCGGTGCTGCCAGCTTTGATCGCGGCAGCGGCGTCCTACCTCACCTTTATCGCCCTCAACGGAAGTCAGGCCCTGTTACCGCTGTTCACCGCGTCGAGTGTGACCACCCCCGACCTCGGTGCTGCGGCGCTTGTCGGCTTGCTGTCCGGGCTCGGCGCCCGCCTGTTTGCCATGACTGCGCTTGCGGCCAAGCACACGGCGCTGCACATTCGGTGGCGGTACCGCGTGGTCATTGCGTCGGTTGGAATCGCCGCGATCGCTGCGATTTCGCTCTCGTTGACCGACGAGTTTCTCACCCTCGGGGCGGGGTACAACACGATCCGTTGGGCCACCAATACCGACGTCGGCGTTGGGCTCGTCGTGGCGATCTTTGCCTTTAGGTGGAGCGCTACGCTGCTGGCATTGAGCGGCGGGGGCGTCGGAGGGGTGTTCGTGTCGCTCGCAGCGTTGGGGGCCCTCCTCGGCCGTTCGGTGTCGGGAATGCTCAATGAGTCCTCAACCTCGACGCTTCTCCCCCTGGTCGGCATGGCCGCTTTTCTGGGCGCTGGCTACCGGACTCCAATCGCTGCTGTGATGTTCGTTGCTGAGACGACCACGCGAGCCGACTTTGTTGTGCCGGGCATCATCGCGACCGCTCTGGCTCAGCTGGTTATGGGGCCAGCTTCTATTGCCCCTGACCAGCGTTCGCGGCGCGCCGGAGCGGTGGAGCGGCGCTTGCGTTTGCCGGTCACCGCCGCGATTAGCCGTGACGCGTTAACGGTGCCGTCGGCCACGTCGATCGACGATTATCTGCGGGACTTCCTTCCGTCCGCTGGCTCTGATGTGGTGCCGGTCGTCGATGATGGGGTGTACCTGGGTGTCATGACACCGCAGTCTCTTGAGAACGTCGATAAGGGGATGCGCGCGGTGACCACGGTCAACGACACACTGCGCGTTGATGTGACACCCGCTGCGCTCACCTGGAATCTGCGAAAGACCGTCCAGGCGATGGAACGGTCGGGTCTTGACCGGATTCCGGTGGTCGACGGCGAGCGATATGTCGGCATCATCGACATGCGCGACATCGTGCGGGTCTCCGAGATGATGCTCAACTCAGACGCTCGGTAGCGACAACACAACGTCGGCGCCCGACCGATGTGTCGCCGCCTCGCGGGCCACTGGCCAGGCGCACCCCAGGGCAGCACTCACGGAGCAGACATTCTGGGCGGCACCTGGCGTCGAGATGGTGGGGCGGTGAGCTGGCCGATACGCCGGATTCTGTCCCGGACCGTTTCCACGATCCGGTGGCGACCATCCATCTCGGCTCGCCGTTACCGACGAGCTCTAGCGGCATACCCGGAAAGTTAGGGCGGGCAGCCCCTCTCCTACGTTGCCTTGCTCCAGGTGGGGTTTACCAAGCCACCCCGGTCACCCGGGGTGCTGGTGCGCTCTTACCGCACCGTTTCACCCTTACCCGCTGACGCGGGCGGTTTGTTTTCTGTGGCACTTTCCTGCGAGTCACCTCGACTGGGCGTTACCCAGCACCCTGCCCTGTGGAGTCCGGACGTTCCTCGAATCGGTCACCCGACTCGCGGTCGCCTGGCCAGCTCACCACCTTCGACAGCATTGCACGGTTGCTGAGGCTCGAGAGGACCGGGCGCCGGCCGGGTCGCGTCGTGGCGGCCCACGCCGCTCTGATCCGGTCGTCCGATCGGGAAACCAACGCCCCGAGGCAGGCTAAGTCGCGGCTCGCGATTCGGGACTGCCGCCCCGAACCCCACCGCTCAGGCGTCGGTGTCGGATCGTGGCGTCTCGTCGCCGGGAAGCCCGTAGATCCGCAGGGCGCGCTGGCCGAAGGTCGCTCCGACCAGGCCAAGGCCCACGGCAAACAAGGACCGGGAAAACACCACGATGACGAACTCGTTCCCGCAGTCTGCGGTGTCGACAAAGCTGCTCAGTGCGGCACCCAAGACGAGCCCTGCGATGACCGCGCCGAGCGCTGCCAACGCTCCGTGGGTTAGCGGGCGTTCGGGTTGGTACCGGGCACCGACGTAACCGGCGAAGAGGTAGCCGAACATCTGCACGGCAAAGAGCAGGTAACTCCAGGATGAGTCGCACGGATCGTCAACGACGGCCTGGTGGATCAACTCGCCAACACCGGCGATCACCAAGAACAGCAGACCGTTCGCAGCCCCGGCCGCGACCGATTTCCAACGGATGTCGGCAAGACTGTTCAACAGGCGCTCCTCGTGGATTTGGGCCCTTGGACTTTTAGGTGACCCAGTAAGGCTCGCGCGCTGCGGCCCTTGAGAGGGTGATGTGACGGTGAGCATCCTCCCACTAGGGGGTCGCGACACCTAGCCTTGGACGAGTTCTATGAGACGGAGGATCGGAATCGATGGCTGAAACGTCGTGGGCTGAGGTACTCACGCAGTTGCGCGCTGGGGCACTCGACGAAACTTCCATCCGTTGGGCCTTTCGCCAGATCCTGTCCGGCCAAGCATCCGACGCTCAGACGGCCGCGTTGATCTTTGGGATGCGGGTTCGTGGCGAGGACGCCTCGGAACTCGCGGCGATCCTCGATGTGATGTACGAGAACGCGCAGCCGGCTCCGCTGGACGATCTGGGAGACCTCTCCGATTTGGTCGATACTTGCGGCACGGGCGGGGATCGGTCGCATTCAATCAACGTCTCGACTTTGGCATCGCTCGTCGCTGCCAGTGCGGGTGCGCGCGTCGCAAAGCACGGAAATCGTTCGGCGTCGTCAGATTGCGGCTCGGCTGACTTGTTGGAGGCGCTGGGGGTTGCGATCGACCTTCCAGGCGAGGGTGTCGCCGCGTGCATCAAAGGCTCGGGAATGGGCTTCTATTTCGCTCGGTCGTATCACCCGTCGATGCGCTTTGTCGGCCCGGTACGCCAACAGTTGGCCGTCCCAACGCTCTTTAACTTCCTCGGGCCCCTTGCGAATCCCGCAAGGGTCGGGCGCCAGTTCGTGGGCGTGAGCGACGCGACGATGGCCGAGCGCATGCTCGCCGTCCTCACACGGCGAGGTGTGACCGAAGCGATGGTGGTGTGGGGCTCGGACGGCCTCGACGAGATCACCCTGTCAGGGCCTTCAACCGTTTTGCGCTACTCCGGCGGTTTGGTGTCTGAAATCGTGATCAGGCCCGGGGATTTCGGAATCTCTGAAGCGCCGCTGGAAGCAATTCAGGGCGGCGAACTCGGCCAACGAGTCGCGGCTGTTCCAGAGATCTTGACCGGAGACGGCGGACCCGCATCAGACATCGTTGCCTTGAACGCCGGAGCAATTTTGTGTGTCTCTGGGGCGGTGTCGACCATCGCTGACGGTGTCGACATAGCGCGCAAGGCAATGAGCGACCAACGCCCCATTGAGGTTCTGCACGCATTGGTGACAATCAGCCAGCAGGAAGCCTCGTAGCAATGGCATCGCTTCTCGAATGTCCGAAATGCGGTCGACGCCACCGCCAGGCCGAGGTGCCGGGGGGCGACACGTTCGCCTGTTTGCGGTGCGGTGCGCGCCTCAAGGTGCCTGTTGCTTGGCGCGACCCCGAGGAGACCGCTGCTCAGGCAGCGTCTGGTCCCGAACCAAAACAGCGTGCGAGGCGTTTTCGTCGCGGGCGCCGCGGCGGAGACGGAGCCGACCAGGCAGCCGGAGGCGAGTCCTCCAATCAGCAGCGACCGGACGCTGCCTCACGCGGCCCTCGGCAGGGGCGCCGTTCGGGCCAGGTGTCGGACTCGGCCGATTCCGCCCTCGAAGACGATCTGACGCGAACCCTCGAGCAGTGGGATGACGACACGCTCAATGCGTGGAGTTCGGATTTAGAAGACCTCTTTGAGGAAGGCGCTGATGCAGAGGCTCAGCCAGCGGCGGATTCGTCGCCTGATGATGTGACCTCACCTGATGATTCAGTTCCTGTCGACACACCCGACGGAGGAGTCAAGACCGACGGAGGCACGCCAGCATCGACGTCGGCACCCACCAGTGCGGGGTCTGGCCGCAGGGGCCCGGCAGGCTCGGCAACTCGGTCCACACCGGATGCACACCAGCCTGGGGCTGCCGCTTCGCCCGGGACGTTTAATCCCCTCGACGCATTGCTCGACCTTGGGGGCGCAGACCTTTCTGGCTCCCTGCGGATCGGTGCGGACGCGATTGGTCCGACCGGAGGTTGGCCGCGTCCGGCGCGTTCGGGCCCACCAGAGGTAGAACCAGAGTTTGACGAAGACGCGGCCCGGCCCGGTCGTTACTCAAATATCGCCGATGCTCCTCGCCGTCAGGGGTCCCGGTCTTCTGCTTGGCCGGATTCGGAGGAAACCCCTGCTGAAGCTGAGGTCACAAGCGGCGAGTTCGGCGGTCTGTTCGATAGCGGCCCCGCTCCGGCAGACCCTGTCGAGGATGCTAACGACGACACCGATGACGCCGACGGAGCTGACGACTCAGGCGATCTGGACGAGTCCGGCTTCGATTTCGCCGATTTTGGTCTGGACGACATCGAGGAGGAGCTCGACAACCTTGTAGGTGGTCAGCACGACCAGCTCGAGGTTGGGGATGAGGGCGAGGACGACCCTCAGTGGCCGCATTCCGAGGATGATGGGCCGGCCAGCCATTCCGAAGCCAGCGCCGACACTGCCGGTGCTTTAGCCGATGCCGACGGTGAGCCAACGCGCAGCCTGGAATCTCTCTATGAGCTGCCTAGCGACGCGTTCGGCAGTGAGTTTTTTGAGGACGACGAAGAGGAAGAGGAGTCCCGAAGCGACCGGCTGGACGGGTTCTTTGGGGACCGCAAGAAAGGCCGTTCCCGTTTTGGTCGACTCGGCCGTCGTTCTCGGTCCGCCGACGATTCACTTGAATCCGGTGAAGAGGAGGGCGATTCGTCGGCCGGCTCTCCTGATGACGAGGACAGCTGGGACGATGATTCGTTTACGTCTGGTGAGGAGCGGTCGGCACACATCGACGCTCTCATGGGTCTCGACGATGTCGGCAGTGCGGATACCGAGAACATTGGCGACTTCGGCGGCGGCATCGACGACGATGCGAGTATCGACGAAGAAGAAGACCTGGGCGATGCTGGTGACCTTCCCACCAGCACGGATTCCTCCATTTCCGAGATCGATCTCCTGACAGGGATTCGTGCCGTTCGCGTGCTTGACGAAGAGGCCGCTTCGGCCGCGACGACAAACATCGATCCGACTGTCGTCTTTGATGCGACGACCCGTCCGCAGCCAGCTCGCAAGCGGAAGCCCGGAACGCGCCAGGTCGTGCCCGACGCATCCATCCCGCTCGTCAAGGATCGCTCCGGCGGGCTCGTCCCCTTCGAGCCGGTAGCAGCTCCGCTACCCGATCGTCGACGCCGTCGATCGGATCCAGATCGAGATGACAGCGGCCGCCGTCCAGTCGACGGACCCGATCGAC
Source organism: Acidimicrobiia bacterium (assembly GCA_018003035.1). GTDB lineage: Bacteria > Actinomycetota > Acidimicrobiia > IMCC26256 > JAGNEX01 > JAGNEX01. The sequence goes on along the minus strand of JAGNEX010000004.1, from coordinate 37,065 downwards.
CAAACCGACGGGGCGACCTTGACCGCAGCGGGGACGATCGCAGGTCCTCTTCGGCAGCCGAGCGGCCCGATCGGCGTCCGACCAGTCGGTCCCGCTCAGATGCCGAAGAGTCGACCGGATCCTTTGACGACGGGCGTCGACGTCCCCGCGAGAGGAGCTCAACTTCGAGCTCGGGGCGTGCAGAGCCTCGGCGTCGGGATCCTGGACGTCGTGATATCGACAATCGCGGTGGGGCCAGTCGTGATCCCCAGCGCGCCCCGAGGATGCCGCGTAGTGCCTTTGAGCGCGCTGAGAACGCGCCTGACGACGCGTCCGGAGGCCTGTACCGACCGGCCAGCGACCGCACGCGTGAGGTTGCAGCGTCAGGCGAGCTCTACCGACCACCCGCCGACTCCACCCGGGCTGATGTTCCTGGTGCTCGCAGTCTTGGCCCCGAGCGAGGCACCCGCCCTGTACCTGGACGTCCAGGGGGACCCGCCGGGCTGTCTGCGACGCAGACTCGACATGGCTACACCCGTCCCATCGGGGCGGATAACGACCAGCGGGTGACGCAGATGTTGGCGGACGCTCAGCGGCATCGCAGACCGGTCCGCATCCCGCGTCAGGCCTCACCAAGGGTTGTGACCGCAGTGGTGTGGTCGGCGTCCGTGATTGGGGCTCTGCTGATCATCGTATTTGCGACCTGGATTCTTGGTTCGGTGCTCGGCCTTGCGGGTGCCTCTGTGTTCAAAGAGTCGTCGGTGCGAGAGATCATCCTGGGGACCGATCGAGACCGGTTCGTCAGCCCGCTGTTGTTTGCTGTCCTCTGGGCCGTGGTCGCTGGCTCTATCGCGCACGTGTTGTTGTCGCGTGCGCGGCGAGGTTGAGGCGAAAATGTTAACGCCCACCCCGGTGACTGTTGAAGTACACTCGGCGCCCCGATGACGGGCCGAAGGTTGAAAAATCGTTGGTTTTGCAACGGTTTTGAAGCTGGCTTCCGCGGATGCCCCGCGTCTAACTGGCCTGAGCGGCCAAGTCTCGTCGTCGCCGCTGACCGTGGCAGGTGGGGCCACAAGACCCGGGTCGTTCCCGCGGTCTCGACCCGAATGATTCTGCAAAAATTGTCAACCTTTGGGGTTCCGGTGCCGAAGAACCAATGGGTGTGGCGCCTGACAACCAGTACACCCCGCTTGTGAAACGGAGACGCAATGGCGAACGGTAACGAACTGGGCATCCCTGATGTGCTCCTGGCCCCCTTGTTGGAACAGGCCGGCGACGTCATGCGGGACACCCCCGATGCCGACGTTCCAGCTCAGCTTCGCCCACTTTTGGGCTTTGACCGACGGGGGCTCGCTCGGGCAGCTGCGCGTGCACAGCTGCTGAGGGCCGTCGAAGGTGACGAGACTTTCCGGACAGCGGTCTTTGAGCGCTTTTTGGACCGGACAGAGGTGTCGTCGGTCCTCGACGGGTGGTCCCGCAACGACGCAGCAAAACTCGCCGCTGTGGCGGCCGAACAAGACGACCTTCCCGTGCTGGCGTCTGCTCTTTATGCGGCTCGTCCGAAAGGTTGGACGATCGGAATTGGCGCGGCACTCGGAGTTTTTGAAGGCGAACGCCGGCGGCAAGAAGTCGAAGAAGAGGTCGTTGCGCTCCGCAACCGACTCGAAACGGTCGAAGAGTCGGCACGACGTGCAGAAGCCCACCGCGACGAGCTCGAGGTTCAGTTCAACGAACTCGACTCCACGCTCAAAGACGAACGCCGTTCACGCCGCCAGCGCGAGGAAGACGCCGAGCGCCTGACCGCCGAGGCAACCGAAAAGATTGAACGTCTCGAAGTTGAACGAGACCGGGCCAATCGGACGATTGAGATCGCTCAGGAGCGTTCCTCCAGGGAAGCGGCACGCGCACGCGACAGCGAAGATCAACTGCGCGAACTGCGTCGCGAGTTTGAAGAACTTCGGGCTCAGATGCTTCGGACTGAAGAGGCTACGGCGGATGCTCGTGCGGCCGAGATCGAGCGAGTTCGCCGGCACGTTCACATGCTTGAGCGTTCCGCCGACGTCGCTGTAGCGCTCAGTCGGGAGCTCGGGGCGCTCTCGGACAATGGGCGCAAACTCATCCCCGAGCACGGCCAAGAGATGCCGCCGTCGACGGTGGCCGCCCACCTCGATGACAGTTGGGTGATCGACGACGACACCTACGCTTCGGACCTCGACGACGACGGTGACGAGTCAGACGGTGATGACTCAAGCGGCGACGATTCCTCAGAAGCAGTCGGCCACGACACCGATGACGGCGCCTCCAACGGTCAAGATTCTTCCCGGGCGAGTGCCGACGACTCGTCTGCGGAGGCCGGAGACCACACCCAATCAGCGGCTTCTGAGGCCCCGAGTCCGGCGGCTTCGGCGGTGTTTAAAGAGGCAGCAGATTTGGACGACGATTCGATCGTGCACAGCGACGAGTTGACGATGAGCACAGCCATGCTGGAACAGGCGATGGCAGATGCCGAGCGCGCCGCGGCCGAAGACGAAGATCTATTTGATTCAACCGGCCTGCCTGCGCAGTCGGCGCTCGTACAACGCTCAACCGGACGGGCTCAGGTTCCTGTGCCACCCGGGATGTTCATCGAAGAGAAGTCAACGGTGCTCGAAATGATGAGCGCTCGGGGCGTCGTGATGATCGTCGACGGGTACAACGTGTCGATGAACAAATGGGGCGACCTTTCGATCAGCGAACAGCGCGACCGCCTGGTTGACGCCATGACCGATCTGCATGCTCGAACTCGCTGCCCCGTGACGATTGTCTTTGACGGCGCGGCCGTCGACATCGGCGGAGCGACCCGTCGCAGGGGAGTCCGAGTTCTCTTTAGCCGCGAAGGTGAAGAGGCCGACCTCGTCGTAGTGCGGGAACTCACCAAACTCCCGATGGGGATCCCAGCGATTGTCGTCTCAAGCGACGGTTGGGTTCGCGAGCAGGCCGAGTCTGAAGGAGCGCTGGTGATCTCATCTAGTGCCTTGATTGCAGCGATGGGCGCGTAGGGCTCGGCGAACAGCCGGCCCTGGCGGTCTCAGCCATCCTCAGAACTGCCGTTTGAGGCGTCATCCCAGTTCGGGAGGCGCCTCGAACCGGTTCTAGCGCTGCTCGTCCCTTAGGTCGTGAACTGTTCGGTAAGGATTCTCTCCTCATAGTTGTGTTCGGGGTCGAACAGCAAGACGGCATGTTGACTCCGGTCACAGGTGACCGAGACCGAGATGACGTGCCGAATCTCTGTGTGGTCCGCGGTGGCGCTTACGGGGCGTTTGAAGAATTCGCGGACCTCAAAGCGGACGGTGGCCGAATCCCTCAAAAGCGCGCCGCGCCATCGCCGCGGACGGAACGCCGAGATGGGGGTCAATGCCAGCAGTTCGGCGCCCAAGGGGACGATCGGGCCGTGAGCGGAGAGGTTGTATGCGGTCGACCCGGCGGGGGTAGAAACCAGAACACCGTCGCAGATCAGTCGATCGATGCGGGTGACGCCGTCGACTTTGACCCGGATGTGGGCGGCTTGGCGAGTTTGTCGGAGCAGCGATACTTCATTGAGAGCAACGGCGGTATGCTCTGCGCCGTCTTCGGTCTGGGCGACCATGAGCAGGGGCGCTAACGAGACAGCTTCCGCAGATGCGATTCGGTCGGGTACCTGCCAGGGCTCACAGCGGTTCATGAGGAAACCCACCGTTCCGGTGTTGACCCCGTAGATCGGTGTCTCGGTTCCGAGGGTTCGGTGGAGCGTTTCCAACATGAACCCGTCTCCGCCCACGGCGACGATCACATCCGCTTCGTCTTCATTCACCAGGTCGAACAGGCCGCGAACCTGGTTCCCGAACGCAACCGCTTCTTCATCGTCGGAAGTGGTGAGAGCGAGCGCAGTCGTGTCGGCCATATCAATCCTTGGCAAGTTGCCCGGTCCCTGCGTGGCGTGGTTCGGGGCCGTTGAGTCGACCCTTGCCCTCACCTGTGCATCAGCCACGGTGTCTCCGCACATGTTGAGTGTCACACCCTATTGCCATGCTTGGAGGGTCACAAAGGTACCGGTCCACATCGGCCGTGCAGAAACGAGATCGCTATGGAAATGTCCTCCGCCTCAAGCCGTGTCATCGACTGCGGCGACTGCGTCATGGCGCACACATCCGCCTGCGACGACTGCATTGTGAGCCATATCATCGACGGTCCGCGGCTCGGTGAGTTTTCGGCCGATGAAATGTCAGCGCTGACGAGCCTGACCAAGGCAGGTCTTGTTCCACGGCTCCGGCTGGTCGCGAATGTTTGATAAGGATGCGACGGCCCGTTGCAACGGTGCTTAGCGAACAGAAATGTTTTTCTGACCGGTACAAATGCCTTAAACCGGTGCTCCTAGCATTCTTGCCGTGCGTTCCCTGCTTGTGACCAACGACTTTCCCCCCAAGGTAGGTGGTATCCAGTCCTACCTGTGGGAGCTTTGGCGCCGACTTCCGGCCGAAACGGTTGCCGTCTACACAACGCCCTATACCGGCGATGACGAGTTTGACCGGGTGGCCGAACCGTTGCGGATCATTCGTTCATCCCAGAAGGTGTTGCTTCCCAACCCGATTTTGATTCGTGAAGTCAACGAGCTGATCGACGAGTTGAAGATCGACCTTGTTTTCCTCGATCCTGCATTACCGCTCGGAGCGATCGGTCGCTACCTGAAGCGGCCTTACGTCGCGGTCCTCCATGGTGCGGAAGTGACGATCCCAGGTCGTCTTCCCGTGTCTCGTCGGCTGCTACGCAGCGTGCTGCAACGTTCTGAAGGCGTTCTCTGCGCGGGCGGATACCCGGCGGCTGAAGGAATTCGTGCTGCTGAGGTGCCGCTCAAAGGACTCATCATTCCGCCAGGTGTTGACGTCGAACGCTTTCAACCCGCCACCGAGGACGAACGTGCCGCCACGCGAGATCTGTTTGGCCTCGACCCGGAGGTTCCCCTCGTCCTTGGCCTCTCTCGGCTCGTACCCCGCAAGGGTTTTGACACCCTGATCGAAGCGGTCAAGCCGCTCGAAGGAGAGGTTCAGCTTGCGATCGGGGGCAGCGGGCGGGATTTTGACCGTCTCAAGAAGCTTGCGGCACGAGCGCCACACATCCATCTGCTCGGCAGAGTTCCCGAGGAACAGCTGGCGCCCTTGTACGCAAGCGCCGACGTGTTCTCCATGCTCTGCCGCGACCGGTGGTTCGGTCTCGAACGCGAGGGCTTCGGCATCGTGTTCCTCGAAGCGGCCGCGTGCGGCGTGCCCGCCGTCGCAGGCCGGTCAGGTGGGGCGCACGAAGCGGTTGCAGACGGCGTTTCGGGCAGGGTGGTACCGCCAAAGAATCAAAGAAGCGTGCAGCAAGCCATCCGCGAAGTGTTGTCCCCGGCGAACCTGGGCGAGATGCGGGTGCAGGCACGCCTGAGAGCGGTCGAAGAGTTCTCCTACGATGCTCTCGCTGCCCGTCTGGCACCCCTTGCCCGCGGTGACCTGACAGTTTTGGAAACGTTGACGGTATGATGGACCGTTCGCAATTACTTCGCCTACCGTTGCTGTGTTCGGGCCTCATTGTTTTGAGCGCCGTTTTAGGACTTTTTGAAACGTCCCTCTTCGAGCGAACTGGTCTGGTGATCATCTTGGGCCTCTTCTTGTTGGGGAGCGTCCTATGGATCGTCGGCTTTTTGATGTTGGTACGTGCGCAATCACGGGGAAGCACCGTTGAGGTCCCCGACATGTTTTGGCCAAGGCACGACGGGGACCCTCGCCGACGGGCGATGGTGCTCTCGCTGACCGCTTTGTACGTTGTCGGTTTGGTGGCGTCGCTCTGGGAAGCGTTTGCAGTATTGGCCGTCATGCCAGGTGTTGGTTTGGCTGCCTTGTGGAATTCGGTAGCGGCGGACACAGGAGTTGTCCAAGAAGAAAGGGGTTAGCACCATGCCAGAACGCGTTTTTGATAAGGCATTCGTCGCCGCTCCCCTTGAGCGTTGCTTCGCCATCGCCGCCGATGTTCGTGACTACCCGTCCTGGGCTCGCGAGGTTCGCAGGGTGGACTTGGTCGAACAAGACCCCACAGGGCTTGTTCGGGTCGCCCGTTTCGTTGCAGGCGCTATGGGCTTTTCGGTGACGCTTGAACTGCATTACGACATGGCTGACGCGCCAGACATGTTTTCGTGGCGTGGCATCCCTACGGGCCGTATCCGTCGTTACGAAGGTAGCTATCGCTTCGAATCGACAAGCAGGGACGGCATTTCAGGGACGGAGATCACCTACGAGCTTTTGGTCGATTTCAAAGTTCCTCTGCCCCAGATCGTTCAGCGACGTGCCGAGTCGATGATGGTCCGCCGAGCGTTGCAAAGCGTGCGCCAGGTCGCCGAGTCGACAACCGGGGCGGGCGGTTAGCTGTCATGTCCTCTGGGCGCAAAGCCCCCTGGTGGGCCGATTCGGACAGCCACTCCTCGGACCGCGCCCGGCCGCGCGCCGCCGGGTCCGGCACCGCTCCGAAGGCAACGTCGAACAGTGGCCGCACCGGGCACTCTCATGACGGACCAAACGCAGATACCGCCGACGACGAACGAGCCGTTCGCGGGTGTCTCGCCTGTTCCTTTTCCGCTTCGTGGCGCCAACAACAAACAGAGGCCTACGACCACGCGCTCGCCGCCGTACAAGAAATGGTCGCAGCTGCGCGCTGCCTGCTCGACGCTGCCGATGGCGCCCTGACAGCTGAACGGGCAAGAGTCGCGGCAGAACGCGACCGTCGAGTAGCTGCCCGCACAGGTGCCTCCAACGGTAGCGATGGTGACCGTCCCCATGAACAAACGGTTGCCGCTCGCGCTGATGCCGACGACCCAATGGACCCGGGAACGGACAAGACAGCACACCTGAAGGTTGCTGATGGTCGCGAGCGGCCACACCAGGAACGAGCGGGGCCGCAATCGCCGGGTCCGCAACCTCACCGGGCGCACAGCCCGTACTTCGAGACCTATGAAGCTCAGGACCAAGCACACGGCGACCGCGCCTACGACGGTAGCGTTGCGTTCGAAGAACTGACCGCCGATCTGATCGACGGGTTGAGCAGCGTACTCAGAGATGTCGTCGAGCCGCTCAAACCGGCCCTGGACGCCATGCGCACGGTGCATGCCGCCGAGCCGGACTCCGAGTACCGCCACCCCGCCGGCCACAGCGGCGCCAGCAACCTTTGACGCCGCGCCCGGTCGCCGCCATCCCGAAGGCTTGACCGGCCCGACCGAAGTGGGCCGCCGATGCTGAACACCTCATCGAATCCCAACACCGTCCGGATCGGGATCGACGTCGGCGGCACGAAGATCAACGCGGTGACCTTGGCCGGCCGTGAGATCGTGGCCCGATTGCGGGTTCCGACGCCGCGAACTTCACACGAGCTGATCCAGTCGGTGAGTGAGGTGGCCCGCACGTTGCGGCTCGATGTCCCTGTCCCAGCAACGGTGTCGAACAGGGCACACGCCGATGCGACTGTCGCCCACGGTGTGCCGGTCGGCGTGGGGATCGCAGGGATGGTCGACCGTCAGGGCCGAATCATTCACTCACCCAATCTGGTGTGGATGGACGGAGTTGACGTCGCGGCAGAGTTGAAGGCCGCGACCGGTTTCGACGTCAACGTAGAAAATGATGCCAACGCAGCGGTGTTCGCAGAGTGGCGAATCGGCGCAGGCGTTGGCGTGCAGAATCTGACGATGGTCAGCATCGGCACCGGCATCGGTGGCGGAATCATCGCTGACGGACATCTGCTGACGGGAGCGACGGGTTTTGCGGGCGAGATTGGGCACATGCCGGTCACCGCAGATGGGCCGGTTTGTATCTGCGGCGGAGCTGGTCACTGGGAGGCGATAGCGTCAGGCCCAGCGCTTGGTGCCCTGGTCGATCGAGCCTTTGAGCTCGGTCAGCTCGACCGGTCAGCAGCGACGCTGGCGCGACCACCTCGGCCCTCTGACTTGGCAGACCTCGCCCGCCAGCATCGGGATGAAGTGCAGCCCATTGTCGAGGACTTCGGATCGGCAGTAGCAAGGGGCCTGGAAGGCCTCATCGCCATCCTCGATCCTGCGGTGATCGTCCTTGGGGGCGGAGTGATGGACCTCGGACAGATGCTCCTAGACGCAGTACAGCAGAGTCTGGAGCAGAGAGTCGAAGGTGGGCCGATGCGCGTCCTCCCGGAGCTTCGCTTGGCCAAGATCGGCTCGGACGCAGCAGCCGTCGGTGCAGCGTTGTTATGCGACGACGTAGCGACCGGCGAGGAAGGTTCGTAGAAAGATGAGACCGAACCACGCCGACCGAAACTTGTCGGGACTCACAGAGGCGGTGAAGGTGGGCATGTGCCTGCCAACGTTCAGCGGCGACCCAGGCCTGGTCGCAACGGTTGCCACGACCGCCGAACGTGCAGGCCTCGATGGCCTGTTCGTTTTCGATCACCTCCTCGGCGGGGGAGGCCGTGCCCCAGACCGACCTGCGATGGAGCTCAGCGTTGCCCTCGCCCAGGTCGCCGCAGTGACCGAAGGGATCGCCGTCGGTCCCTTGGTAGCGCGCGCCGGACTCCGAACCCCCCAAATGACTGCCCATCTCCTCGCGACGATCGAACGGATAGCCCCCGGACGCCTTATCGCGGGACTCGGAGCCGGGGACTCACAAAGTCAGACCGAGTACGCCACCTTTGGCTTTTCCACCGGCTCGATCGCGGACCGAATGGGCTGGATGGCACGTACCAGCGAGCTCCTCCTCGAGAGGGGAATACCGGTGTGGATTGGTTCAACCCATCCAGACGGTATCGATCTTGCAGCAGCTGTGGGCGGGTGGAACTGCTGGGAGGCAACAGCGGACGTCGTTCGCTCGACCGTCGAGAACTTCAAAGCGGCGGGTTTAGCAGTCGAAGCGTCCTGGTCGGGATCGGTGATCCTGAAAAGGAGTCGGGACGAGGCCGAGGAGCTGTGGGCGGGTCGAGCCGACCGAACGTCGCTTCTCTGGGGGGATCCGGTCAAACTTGCTGCCGACCTGGGTCCTTTTGCGCGAGCGGGCGCGGATTGGGTAATTCTCTCGCCCCTCGAGACGACTGCCGCGACCGTAGAGCTCGTCGCTGAGGTTCGGGGACTCCTCCGACGGGCTTCGACCGAGAGGTCACCAGATCAAGCGTGAAGGATCGATGCCTGCTCGGCGCGTCGCCGGGGCGCTATCGGCCTGTCCACGGAGCTAGGGCACAGGGTAGGGACCTGACAGTGCCAGAGCCGTAGTTGCGCGGTCGCGCCCTGGTAATTTCTGCCGATGGATTTTCGCCGCATCAACGTGTTGCCACCGTACGTTTTCGCACAGATCGACGCTCTCAAGTTGGCAGCGCGTCGCCGTGGCGAAGATGTCATCGACCTGGGCTTTGGTAACCCGGATATCGCATCACCCGATCTGGCTGTCGCGAAGCTGTGTGAAGCAGCGCAGAACTCACGTAACCACCGCTATTCGGCGTCCCGCGGCATCCCCGGCCTTCGCCGTGCTATTTGCGGTCTGTACGAGCGGCGCTACCAGGTGTCGCTCGACCCAGAGACCGAAGCGATTTCGACGATCGGCGCCAAAGAGGGTCTCAGCCACCTGATGTGGACCTTGGTGCAGCCCGGCGACATCGCGTTGGTCCCCAGCCCGTCGTATCCGATCCACATCTACGCCCCGGTGTTGGCCGGTGCCGACATTCGTCAGGTTCTGCTGGGTCCCGAAGAGGATTTTTTCGAGAATCTGCGCAATGCCTGGGACCGCGCTTGGCCTCGACCGCGCGTGATCATCATGTCGTTTCCGCACAATCCGACGACCACGGTTGTAGACCTCGACTTCATGTCCAAGGTCGTGGACTTTGCTCGGGAACGGGATGTCTTAATCGTTCACGACTTCGCGTATTCCGATACGGCGTTCGACGGGTATGTGCCGCCGTCGATTCTCCAGGTTCCTGGGGCCAAGGATGTCGCTGTCGAGCTCTACACCATGACCAAGAGTTATTCGATGGCCGGTTGGCGGCTTGGGTTCTTGCTGGGCAACGCCGAAGTCGTCGCGGCGCTCGCCAAGCTCAAGTCCTACCTCGATTACGGGACCTTCCAGCCGATCCAGATAGCAGCGACCGTCACGTTGAACGAAGCGGACGAGTTCCCCGCAACGGTCAACGACATCTACCTGGGGCGCCGCAACACCCTCATACAAGGCCTGCAGCGCATTGGGTGGGATGTCAAACCGCCTGAAGCGACGATGTTTGTCTGGGCTCAGATTCCTGAAGAGTTCCGGTCGCTTGGAAGCCTCGAATTCGCCGTGCGCCTCGTCGAAGAAGCAAACGTCGCAGTGTCGCCAGGGGTCGGTTTTGGTCCCGGTGGCGAAGGGTTCGTTCGCTTTGCGCTCGTCGAGAACGAACAGCGCATCAATCAAGCGATCCGCGGCATCAAAAAGGTCCTCCACTCCGCCTAAGGCTTTAGCGTGCTGAACACGCCAAAGCCGAATAGGCCGCTGCGCTCCTGAAGGAGAGTCAGCGCTAGGTGGTGCTCCAGCCCCGAGACCGTTCGACCGCTCGCAGCCATCCCTCGTACCCGCTCGACGACGCGTCCCTCGACGCTTCCGGCTCGAACGAACGGTCGAGTTGCCACGCGTCGGTGATGTCATCGAGCGATGCCCACACGCCCTCGGCCAATCCAGCAAGGTAGGCGGCGCCCATGGCGGTGGTCTCCTGGACGACCGGCCGTCTCACCTCGACTCCCAGTAGGTCCGCCTGGAATTGGCACAGCAGGTCCATGACGCTTGCGCCACCGTCGACATGCAACAACTCGACCGACGTGCCCGCAGCCGAGGTCATGGCGTCGATGACGTCTTTGGTTTGGTACGCCATCGCCTCGACGACCGCTCGGGCCATGTGGGCCGCCGTGGTCCCGAGGGTCAGCCCGACGATCGTGCCTCGCGCGTACGGGTCCCAGTAAGGGGAACCGAGCCCGGCAAACGCCGGGACCAGATACACGCCGCCAGTGTCGGGAACGGATGCCGCAAGGGGACCGGTGTCTGCGGCAGCCTCGATCAGTCCGAGGCCGTCACGAAGCCATTTGATCGCCGCGCCGGTCACGAAAATCGCGCCTTCCGCTGCGTAGGTCACTTCGTCGCCAATCTGCCAGGCGACTGTCGTCAGAATGCCGTCCACGATGCGAGGGACCGACGTTCCAACGTTCATCAACACAAACGACCCAGTTCCGTAAGTGTTCTTTGTCGCGCCCGGAGCGAAGCACGCCTGTCCGAAGAGCGACGCCTGCTGGTCGCCTGCAATACCCGAGACCGGAACCGCCAGTCCGGCTGCTGAGTTGGGGTTCGTGATGCCGAATCGACCAGAGGAGGCCATCACCTGTGGGAGGCAGGTGGGAGGCACCGAAAAGAGTTCGCACAGCTCATCGTCCCAGCGTCGTTCGCCGATGTTGTACAGCAGCGTCCGGCTTGCGTTGGACGGATCCGTCCCATGAACTCCGCCGTCGATGCCGCCGGTGAGCTTCCACAGAATCCACGAATCGACCGTGCCAAAAAGCGTGTTCTGATCGGCGGCGACACCGCCCTTGGTGAACAGCCATTCGAGTTTTGTGGCAGAAAAGTAGGGGTCTAGGACCAGGCCGGTTTTCGCCCGGACCAACGGTTCGACACCCCCGGCCTTCAGTTCGTCGCAGCGAGCGGCGGTTCGTCGGTCCTGCCAGACGAGGGCCCGGTGGAGTGGTTGACCGGTGTGGGCGTCCCACACGATGGTGGTCTCTCTCTGGTTGGTAATACCGATTGCCGCAATTCGGTGTGCATCACCGATCTGTTCGACGACGTCGGCGAGGGTCGCTGCGACGGCATCCCAGATTTCCAGGGCGTCGTGTTCAACCCAGCCCGGCTCGGGGAAATACTGGGGGAACTCCCGGTACGACCATCCCTGTTTGGTTCCATTCGCGTCGATCGCCAGTGTCCGGACGCCGGTTGTTCCCGCGTCGATCGAGAGGACGATCGGCAAATCTTCCGGAGTCGCAGGGTCGGCCGAAATTGGCGCTGACGTTGTCGTTTCGGGGCTCATGCTGCGGCTGCTCCTCATCTTGGTTGAAGTACAGGGCGTGGACGTTGGTGACGTCCGTGGCTGGTAGGCGCCTGATGCTCGGTCAGTTCGCTACTCACGGCGACAGGCGGTCCATAGACCACCCGTTTTGTTGGCGGTTGAACCGTAGTCGGTCGTGAAGACGGTCCGTTCGGCCTTGCCAGAACTCGATCTGATCACACGCCAGCCAGTAGCCGCCCCAGTGGGGCGGGCGCTGTACGTCTCGGCCGCGAAAGTCATCTTCGGCGGCGGCCATGCGACTACTCAGCTGTGTTCGGTCTTTGATGATGGTCGATTGCTCTGATGCCCATGCCGACAGTTGGCTGCCTCTCGGGCGGCTCGCAAAGTACTCATCAGACCGCTCGGCGCTCATCGGCTCGACGCTGCCGCGCACCCGTACCTGGCGCTGTCTCGCCGGCCAATAAAACGTCCCGGCCCCCCAGGGGCTGTCCAGCAGTTGAGACGCTTTAGCGCTTCGGTAGTTGGTAAAAAACCCCAAGCGCGCTTGGTCGGTTGCCCTGATCAGCACCACCCGACCATCGGGCCGTCCGGTCGCATCGACCGTCGACAACACCATTGCCGCGGCCTCGCCCGCCTCGGTTTCGAGGGCATCAGCAAACCAGGCGTCAAAGAGCTCCATCGGGTCTCGGGGCGCAGCCGACTCATCTAGGGTTCCCAGGTCGTAAGTTTGGCGCCTCGGTACGTAGAAGGTCACCAACACATGATTGTTGTTCAACGCCAACTTTCAAAACTGCACTCCCCGCTGAGAATGTTCTAGAAACTCATGCTGTTCGTCTTCTGGGAAGGGTTGATGGCATGTCAGGCGCCTTAGACGGTCTTATTGCGATTCTCGATCTGGAAACCCTTGAGGAAAACCTGTTCCGGGGCCGGAGTCCCGATGTCACTCAACAGCGGGTGTTTGGGGGACAGGTCGCAGGCCAGGCGCTTGTCGCAGCGGGCCGGACCCTCGACAGCGTGGCCCGGCCTGCGCACAGCCTTCACGCATATTTCCTTCGGCCAGGTGATACGTCGGTTCCGATCATCTACGAAGTTCATCGGCTCCGGGACGGTCAGTCATTTACGACTCGCCGTGTCGACGCGATCCAGCATGGACGGCCCATCTTCCACATGCAGGCGTCGTTTCAGGTTGTCGAAGAGGGGGTCGAGCATTTCCGGCCGATGCCCGAGGTGCCACGTCCCGAAGACCTCCCTACGACGGAAGAGCGTCTGGGTGACAAGGCTCAGCTGCTCAAATCGTGGATCCGGACCGAGCGCCCCATCGAACTCCGTTACGTCACGATGCCAAGCGGCATGACCGGCGAGATCGGTCCTCCGTCCCAGCAAGTCTGGTTCCGGACGAATGGAACGCCGCCTTCTGACCAGATGTTGCAGCGCTGCTTGGTGACCTACGTCTCGGATATGACCCTGCTTGATATTTCGATGGGCCCTCACGCACACTCGTGGTTTGAACCGCGATTCCAAGTTGCAAGTCTCGACCACGCGATGTGGTTCCACAACGACATCGACGCTTCGCAATGGATGCTGTACGACCAGTACAGCCCTTTTGCGGGGGGAGCGCGTGGCCTGTCGCAGGGCTACATCTATTCAGCCGACGGTCGGCTCGTGACAACGGTCACCCAGGAGGGACTCATACGGCCGCTCCGGAAGTAGCCAGGGTGCGGCACCTGCAGTGGGCCGACAAGTTCGCTGTTGCTCGGCAGCGTCGTTGCTTGTCGCCGATTGAGGACGTGAGGGGTCCGCCGAGAAGTGGCGTTGTCAGTCAGCTTCGGTCGATGGTGAAATCTCGGCTTGGGACGGTTCGGAGGCCGTCTTGGGACTGGCGGGCGAGGACGTGACCGCGGGTAGAGGCTGTTGCTGGGGCAGCGCCCGGTCTTGGACGGTTGACCATTCGGCCATAGCTCGCAGCCCGATTGCTGCAACGACCGACAAACCTGCCGCTCCCAACACCGACCCAACCACGACGGCTATGGCCAGCGCGGCGCCGCAATCGCCGTCACATTGGACGTTGACTAGCCCGTAGCCGATGACCCCGCCCAGCAGCCCGCCGGCGACGATGCCGTTAAAGGCCGTCACAAACGCCCAGCGAGGGTGCTCGGGGCCCTGCGGGATCAGCAACTCTGCTTGGGTCTCCATGGGTGCAAGCGTAGCGAGCTACCTGGTGACGAAACGTTGTCGGCGTGGAGATCCGACCCGAATGCATGCCCGGCGGCCGCCTAGCATCTTCGGCGTGCGTAAGACCCTAGTAATGGTTCCGACATACAACGAAGCTGCCAACATCGAGGTGCTCTTGGAGCGCGTCGCGCAAGAGGCCCCCGGCGTCTCTGTTTTGGTGCTTGATGACAACAGTCCTGACGGCACGGCGATGCTTGCCGAAACCTGGGCTGACGCCAACCGCGAGCGCCTCGACGTTTCGGTGCTGCATCGCTCGGTTAAAGAAGGTCTCGGCCCGGCCTACTTGGCTGGCTATCAGTGGGGACTGGACCACGGGTTCGATGTCCTGATCCAGATGGATGCCGATGGCTCTCACGACCCTGCGGTGATTCCTCGGTTTATCGAACAGATCGAAGCCGGCGCGGATCTGGTAATCGGCTCGCGGTACGTTCCGGGCGGGACAATCCCGACATGGTCGTGGCACAGACTCGCGCTGTCACGTTTTGGTAATCGCTACTCCGCTGCGATGTTGGGCCTCAACATCAAAGACGCGACGGCAGGTTTCCGTGCATACGCGGCACCTTTGATCGCCAGGATGGATCGCGACGCGGTGCGCGCCGACGGGTACGGATTTCAGATCGAGATGGCCATGCGGGCGACAGATCGCGGCGCGCGAATCCGCGAAGTGCCCATTGCGTTCGTCGACCGAACCCGCGGCAAGTCGAAGATGTCATCAAGAATCGTTGTAGAAGCGCTCGGACTCGTGACATGGTGGGGCGTCAAGCGGAGGTTCACGCGCAGGAGGCTACGAGATGACTAAGGAGCTGCGCCGATGGTTGGTCGCTGGCGGCCTGATCGAACAGAACGGCAAGCTTCTGCTGGTCAAGAACGTTCGCAAAGATGGGCGAGTCGATTGGACGCCACCGGGCGGCGTCATCGATGACGATGACCCGTCAACAGAAACCGGCCTGACCCGCGAAGTC
Organism: Acidimicrobiia bacterium; assembly: GCA_018003035.1. Lineage (GTDB taxonomy): Bacteria > Actinomycetota > Acidimicrobiia > IMCC26256 > JAGNEX01 > JAGNEX01. The sequence continues at coordinate 21,829 of JAGNEX010000004.1, read as the reverse complement.
TTTGAAGAGACCGGGTTAGAGGTTTCGGCCTGGACGGGGCCGGCGTACACCGTCGAGGTCGCCGCACTGGATATGGGCTGGGAGATGCATTGCCAGGTCTACGTCGCTGACGCAGTACGAGGCGATATCAACATCGAGGACCCAGACGGGATCGTGGTCGAAGCGCGTTGGGTGCCTCTCGCCGAGATACCGGACTATGTGCGCACCGCGCCCCCTTGGGTGCGGGGCCCGCTCACCAACTGGACAGAGACCAGAGAAGCCGGCCAACAGCATCACGGGTTTCACCTGACCGGGCGTCGCCCCGGCCCGCACAGCATCCGCCAAGTGCACCCCTGAAGCGATTTTGTTCTTAGTTGCGTTGTTCGTGGCCGCACCACAGTGAGAGAATGCCAAGACGCAACTGAGTCCGCCGGTCGTCGAACCGTCCGGGCGCTGGCCTTTCGCAGTCGTTTGTGTGGAAATTTCACTTGCCCGCAGGGACACCAATGCCACTCTCCGAAGACGAACAACGCATCCTTGCTGCAATAGAAGAGCAGCTGACGACGAGCGACCCGTCGCTTGCGGAGAAGGCCGAAGAGTCGATCTACCGCGACGCCGCACGCAACATTCGTCGCTCTGCCATGGTGTTCGTTCTCGGCTTTCTGTTCCTCCTCTTCACCTTCACGACCAGCATTTGGCTGGGCTTTTTGGGCTTCCTGGTGATGCTCGGCGCCGCATTTCGCATCGAGTTCTACGCGCGCAGCCTGTCAAAGGCGGGACTTAACTCGATCAGCGAAGTCGTTCCGCTTCAGAACATGCGCGACTATTGGCGCCAGCGGACGCACGACCCACGCCAGTTCCCAGGCAACGGGGGCAGTGGGCAGGGTCCCCGCCGTCGCCCCGGGGGTCCCCAAGACTCCTAATCGCTTCCCCCCAAACCCTTTGTCCGAAAAGGTGGGGTTCCGGGTCCTTCCGTCGCCTGGGTCGTTTCTGACAGCTCGATCGAGCCTGGAACCGACGGATTGCAATGTCACGTGTCATGTCGCGGCCTGTGCGCGGCCACGGATGTTCTCTGCGAACGCAGGCGCACGGCAAGGCTCCGGCGAAATGTCGTTTGCTCCCAGCGTGGCCTTGGACGGTCGCCGAGGCATTTGAAGTTCTTTTGCCGAAGCAGGGCCCGAGCCTGAGAGGGTCGCGATCAGAACCCCCTCGAGCGGGGGCACACGCGTACTGTCTCGGTGGCCTGCTGTCGAAGGCAACCGGCGGACGCCCGTCTTGCAGCGAACAGTCGACCAACACGTTTGCCGACAACCAGCGATAGACGACGGCGGGCCCACGCTCATGGATCGGGGTCCATCTTCCGTATGGCATCCGCGGTCCAGAATCGGCGGATGCCAAACGAAATGATCATCTTGGGCGTGTGACTAGTGGCCTCCACGGGCCAGCAGCGGCCGTGGGTCCAGGCGGTAGAGCCAGCGCTTAGGCGCGGACAGGCCGCTTTCGAGTTCGTTCGCGATGCGATCAGCAGCGCCCCAGGCCATACTCGCCTGGTCCGACGACGGGTCGCTTGGCGCAAAAGATGCGGCGGACTGTTGGGCGCCCAAAGCAGTCAAATCATCGGCGAAGGCCGGACCATATTGACCTTCGAGCGCACCAGCGAACTCGGTGTTCGTCAACGTCTTTGGCCGGGTGATGCTGCGCTCGAGCAGTCGATCGCTCACCTCGTCCCAAGCTCCAGAAACACGATCCCGCATATCTGGCGCGTTGAGGCGTTGATCGCGGCGGCGCTTCTTCAACGCCGGGATGCCAAAGACATAGGCGGCAACCAGGCCGGCCGTCGCGAGGACCACCAGGAATGGGGTCCAGTTACGACTGGAAGGCGGCGGCGACTCAGGCTCATCGGGAGGCGGTGGAGTGACCTCGTTCTCCGCGCTGGTCGTAGTGGTTGTGCTAGGCACGTTGTCCGGGGGCGGCGGTGGGGGCGGTGGTGTCTCTGCCTCTTGAGGCGGAACGGTCGTCGTCGTCGACGGAGCTGTTTGTTCGTCTTCGGGAGGCGGTGGGTCAGCGTTACCGTTCGGACCGCCTTCATCGGTCCGCGGCGTCGGCTCAAACTTGATCCAGCCAATTCCTTCGAAATAGACCTCGGGCCAAGCATGCGCGTTGTCCGTGGTCACCCTAAAAGTTTGGGTTGCGGCATCGTAGGTGCCCGGTGTGAAACCGACGGCCACTCGCGTGGGGAGCCCCAACGAACGCCCGAGCACGGCATACGAGGCGGCGAACTGCTCGCAGTAGCCCTCTTGGATCTCGAACAAGAACTGCTCGAGGTACGACGTGGAGTGGTTCATTGTGACGGCTTCGTTGTAGGTGAAGCCGAGCAGATAGGTCTCGATCGCCTTTGCCTTGTCATAGGGCGTGACGGCGCCCGCGGTGATCTGAGTCGCCAAGGCGCCGATCCGTTCGGGGAGCTCGGGGAGCTCCAGATAGGGGGCTACCGATTTGGGCGGAGCTCCCGTTGCGGCTTTGAGCTGAGCTTCGGTCGGCACGGGCTCCTCGCTGTGCACCGAGTAGCTCAGTCCCGTTGCGGTCGCCTCTTTGGTGATGACGCTGCCCGATGCGGAGTCGGCGCGGATGTCGCCCACATCGAACTTGGTGGGCGCATAGGCGGCGGGTAACCAGAAACGCTGAGTGTCGCTGTCGGCCCAGAACCGATCGAGGTTGGTGATGTTAAAGGTCTGGTCGATACCTTCGGTCGGCACGTCCGCCCCGACCCCGAAGTTCAACTCGCCGTCGACCGACTCATAACTCGCGTTATGTGACCACTGACGGCCATCGAAGCTCTCAAGGCTGGTCAGACGCCAGTACGCGCCGCCCGGCTGCGAAGATTTGACGGTGAACACCTCGACTGGCGGATCGATCTGGAGCTGCGGCTGCATGTCGATCAGAGGTGATGGGACGGTACGCGGCTCTTGTTGCTCGGTCGAACCAACAACCGGTAACAGCGCAGGTGCCTCGGCCCCGGGAAGGTGAGCGCCGACGATCGGAGCGAGGATTGCGGCCAACGCAACGATAGGAAGCCCGCGAATGAGGGTCCGCTGGAGTGAGTCCCTCGACGGCGGTGGACTCGCGGCCACCTTGTTGGTCTGGGCGACTTCGCTCGCTCGGCGCCATTTGATGCCATCACCGTTCCGAGAACGCTGGCGGGACCGCATATCGAGCAGCAACAACAGAGAATGCAAAATCGCGAAGAACAAAAACCCCGAAGCGATCACCGTACGGAACTCGTGGTTCTCCGGAGCGAACAGCGTTGCGATACAGACAATCGCTGCATCAGGGATGAGCGCAGCCAGTAGCTGATGGGGTCGCGTCGAGATGGCGTCAGTGGCCATACCCCCGAGCCACATGAACAGGGTGACGAGGATCGAAATGGTCGGCGTGACCTCTACCGGAGGAACGGACTCCCGGACAATCGTCCCGGTGTCCTGCAGCGCCTGGCGGATCATGTCGAACGTCGCACCGTTTGGAAGTACTCCGCCGATGCTGTTGCCAGCGCCCGCAGCGGCAGCCATCAACACAAAGAACAATCCGAACTGGAGGGGCAGCCGCACCCACCAACGCCAGCCAGCAGCAGTGCAGAGGGTGCCGATCAATACAGGGCCGGCGAGACCCGCGACCGCGGGGCCGGCAAAGGTCCAGTCGGCGAAGACTCGTCCCCAGCTCAACGCTGCGAAGACGCAGGCCAGAGCCAAGGCGAGTTGCGCGCCTAACCGCCTGGGATTCATAGAGAAGCCTTTGCCATTGCGTCAGCGGAGAGCGAACCGAGGGTCGCCAGAGCGTTCCAGTTGATAGCTAAGGAGTCGGCGTCACCTGCCACCACCACTGACATGGGAGATTCGCCGCCTCGGCGGCTCAGGGTGTTGCGAACCACGCTGAGGGCAGACGATCCGCCGATTGCCACGACATGTACCCGTGGAAATCCCGTGCTCAGCTCAGCGATGTCCACCAATGTTTCTTCGCTCACATTGGGTGTCACGACGACAAGGATGCCGCCGCCGGCCGACGCGCGGCATTCACGTAACGCTCTCCTAAGAGAACCTTGAACCTGGACTGGTACATCGGCGAGGTGGGAGAGCATCGGCAAACGCTCATCGGCCGTGAAACGCCGGGAGGGAGTGGAACTACCGATAATGATCAGACGCTGTCGGTCATCGAGCGCCGCGCTCGCCACCGAGGCGCAGACTTCGACGCCGAACTCGGCTTCGTCCTCGCTGCTTCCCGGCCGCTGATCTAGCAGGAGAGTGACGGCCGTCGGCTCGAAATACTCGTGTTGCCGGACGACGAGGGTGCCAAACCGAGCAGACGACGCCCAGTGGACATGGCGCAGATCGTCCCCCTCGACGTAGTCGCGCAGCGCGTGGAACTCGGCGTCGCCGCTGCTTGAGACGCGCGCCGAGCGATCCTGCGAATTAGCTCTCGAAGCGACACGGTACGGGGGAGCGATGCGGTGCACCCGGGGAAGAACGAGCAACTCGTCGACGCGAGGGTCTTGGCGGTCGCGTCGCATCAAACCAAAGATGTCGCTGCGCCGGATCAGCGCGGGCCCAATCCTCATGCGACCGCGGCGCTGCGGGTGACAGCGGTAGCGGGTCTCGGCTGCGACGCCGCCAGGGATCGATTCGAGGGGGAGCGAGCGTGAAACGTCGCCGGCCTGTTCAACGAGGACGAGATCTCCCGAGCTGCGGTTGCTCAGATTGACCGCCGACAGGGTGACGATGGCTTCGTCACCCACAGAGACGTAGGTGGGGTCCAGGCTGCGCACAACGCGCACGTTGCCTCGTTGAATCACCATGGCAGCAGCAGCGATGACGAACACGACGAGGCAGGCGCTGGCCATCATCAGCAATTCGGTAACACCGATCGCACGCCCCAGGGCATAACAGCCAGCCGCCACGAAGGCGAGCGCGAGTCCACGCGCCGTTACGCGCATCATCGACCTTTCGGAACCGGCACTGCGCTCAGGATCTCGTCGACGATGGTGTTGGTTTTCAGTCCCCGGAAGGTTGCTTCACCCGACAGCACGAGGCGGTGTGCCAACACGGGAGTTGCGAGCATCTTTACGTCATCGGGAACGACGTAGTCGCGACCTGCAGCGGCGGCAGCAACGATCGCTGCCCGTTGCAGTGCGACGGCGCCACGAGGACTGGCCCCGAGGCGAAGGGACTCGTTGTTTCGTGTCGCAAGGACCACATCGAGGAGGTAGTTGCGGACGGGCGGGGCCACGTAGGTCTGATGTGAGGTCGCTGCGAGCTTGCGAACCTCTTCCAGGGAAACCACCGGCGTGATAACGGGTGGCTCTACATCGCCACCGTGGGATTCGAGAACGGCCAACTCGGCGACCCGATCCGGATAGCCCATGTGGATCCGCATCATGAAACGGTCGAGCTGCGCCTCAGGCAGGGGATAGGTGCCGTCATGTTCGATCGGGTTCTGCGTGGCGACCACCACAAAAGGCGGCCTGACCTTGTAAGAGCGCTTGTCCACCGTGACTTGGTGCTCTTCCATGACCTCGAGGAGTGCTGCCTGGGTCTTTGGCGATGCACGGTTGATCTCGTCAGCGAGGACGATGTTTGCAAAGACCGGGCCCGGCCGGAACTCAAAGTCGTCGCTCGAGCGACGCCACACGGTCGTACCGGTGATGTCGGATGGGAGCAGGTCGGGGGTGAACTGAATGCGTCGCCACGAACCCTCGATCGACTGTGCCAGGGCTCGGGCCAGCGACGTTTTACCGGTGCCGGGGACGTCCTCGATCAGGATGTGTCCCTCCGCGAACAAGCAGATCAACGCTTGACGGATGACGTCGTCTTTACCGCGAATGACGGTGGCGATGTTGCCTGCAAGATCGGAAAAGCGTTCGGAAAACCACGATGCGGACATACCGGTCTCTCGTTTTTGCGGGTGGGCGTCTGACGGCCCGACAAGGGCGGCCAAGGAGATGGGGGTACCAGTCTAGGAGGCGTTGTCGTCTAGTTTGCGTGCGCTATTTGTATTTGGCTCGGGTTTGAAAGGCATTCACCCGGTATGGGTATTGATCGCCAAAAGTTTGTGGCGGTTTTGATCCGCCCATGGCTCTGGACGACAGCGCTGTTCCTGGCAGTCCGGACTCTACCCAGGCGCTGGTGGCGGAAGGGACTTCCGCGTCCTGATACCGAGTATTTGAGATTTCGCGAACTCACGGCCTACGGCAACGCCGACGCTCCGATCGGTAGCTCTGACTTCATTCGCTATCTGGAGTGGGTCAAACAGATGCGGCGTCTCTAGGGCCGTCCGATCCGTCGGGGTGCTACCCCAACGCCCGGTCGGCGTCGTTGTTGAACGATCCTCGCCCGGGCCGGACAGAAGTTGGCGCCGGTCCGCCTAGACCTTGTGCCCCGTCGGGTCGCCGGCAGCGACCGGTGCAGGATCTCGTAACCGTTGACGCCGGGAGTTAGCGGCCGCTGACGCATCGTCGGCCACCTCTTAATAGGGCGATCTGGGTCACGTCTTAATAGGGCGATCTGGGTCGCGTCGGCTTTCCCGGCCGTGTGGATGCTCGTGACGTCGTGTCGCGCTCGGATTCCTGGGCGCTGTCTCGGCGGTACCCAGGTCAGAAGCAGTCCGTTGTCTGCCGCTCCGCCCGAAAGCCGCCGCTGCGGCTTCGACCGCTGGTACCTCGGGCTTGGGCTTTCGCCGCAGGGGCGCGTTACGGGTTCGTCGACAGTTAACACTCAGAAAGGGGTCGCTTTCTGCCCAAATGGGCGCGTTGTGGGGCAAAGTGGGAAAAAATGTGGCAAATGTGCACCTAAGTGGGGCGCGGTGGGTTATCTTGAGCACCGATGGGACGGAGGCGAACGAGGCGACGGCCAGGCGATGACTGGACACCCGGCGAGATATGAGCGAAACCACCTGCAACCTGCTTGGCACCTACAGCCACTCAGTCGACGACAAAGGTCGAGTGGTGCTGCCGCGCAAGTTTCGGGAGCCGTTCATGAGCGAAGCGGTGCTCTCACTCGGCGATCACGGAGCGCTGATGCTCTACTCGGCCGAGGAATGGGCATATCGCCGGGAAGAGCTGCTGACCAGGTTGCGGACAGGCGATATGGCCGAACGCGACGAGGTTCGCAGGGTGCTGATGCACCTCGAGGATGTCCGTTTGGACAAAGCGGGGCGCATCGCCCTTCCAAGCGAGTTGCAGAACCTGGCGGGGATCACCGATCAAGTGCAGATCCTCGGTGGAATTACCCACGTCGAACTTTGGGATCCCGAGGCCTATCAACGTGTGCTCGGCACGGCGGCGAGCTCGACCGCCTAAAGGGTTGCTCGAAAGGACGGAGCAAGGTCACGACATATTTTCAGTTCCTCGGCCGGCATGGGTGCGTCCCTACTTCGCCCGCCATCAGCCGCTCGGTTCGCCCCGACGGCCGCACTCGGCTGGTCGAGGAACTGAATATGTGCCGTGACAGCTCCGGAACCCCAGACGGGTTCCACCACCAACCTGTTCTCATGGACGAGGTCCAGTCGCTGTTCTCCGAAGTCGACGGGATTGTCGTCGACGCAACCTTCGGCGGGGGAGGCCACACGACGGCCATCCTCGAAGCGAACCCAAATGCCGCCGTCATCGGGATCGACCGGGACGACATCGCGATGACCATGGCCATGGCGTTGAAGTCGACCACGACAGCTACAGAAACATCCACCGACACAAACTCTGACCCCGTTGACCGGATCTTCTTCGTGTTGGGAGCGTTTGGGGACTTCGACGCAGCCGTCGATGCGGCCCAGGCGAGCGGGTTCCACCCTGACGCGCCGCTCGTTGGTGTGCTCGCCGATCTCGGCGTGTCCAGTCCACAGGTCGACCGCGCCGAACGGGGCTTCTCGTATCAACGGTCCGGTCCGCTCGACATGCGTATGGGTGGGGACGGCCAGACGGCCAGGGAGTTGATCGACAGCTTGGACACCGGCGATCTCGCTGACCTGCTCTGGAGGCTCGGCGATGAGAAGTTCTCGCGGCGCATTGCGACGGCCGTGAAGTCCGCTGGCGATATCGAAACGACCGGCCAGCTCGCCGACATCGTCGAGGGCGCGGTGCCCGGGGTCGCTCGCAAACGCCGTGGCCACCCCGCTGCGCGCACCTTTCAAGCACTGCGCATCGCCGTCAACGATGAACTCGGCCAACTAGATCGTCTATTGGATGCAGCTTGGCGGCGGCTGGCCGTTGGCGGCCGCCTCGCAGTGATCTCCTACCACTCCCTTGAGGACCGGATGGTCAAGGCGAAGTTTCGAGCCCTGACCCACCCTGGCCAGACATCGCGGGGACCGGAGCGCCTCATGCCCAACACCGAATCCGCACCGCCTGCCCGATCGCTCGGCAAGTGGACACCGCGGCCATCTGAAATCGCTGCCAACCCTCGTGCCCGGAGCGCCCGGTTGCGCGCGATCACTCGCGTCGCGGCCGAAAGCCCAGCTCAGGGGATGAGCAAGGAGTCACATGATGAATAGCTTGCGAACGCGCTCTGACGTTCAGGCGCCGAAACCCGGCCCGCGACGTTCGACCCCTGCGCCCCAAGGCAAACGAGGTGGGGCACCGAATCCAGGTCGCCAGACGTTCGGCAACACGCGTGCAACGGCCCGCAACGCCGATGCTGTTGATCCGTCTCAACGGTCAAAGGCCGCCGAACCGCGGCGAAACGTCACGCCGGCGGCGCGCAGACTCCTGATCGTCGGAGCCGTGGTTGTCGTCGGCTTGCTGTTCGGCGCGATGGCGCTGGAAGCGCATTTGGTCGCATCCCAGCGCCAACTAGACGGCATCGAAACCGGCAACGAGCGGCTCCGCGGCGAGATCGACAGCCTGCGCGAACAGGTCGATGGAGTGGAAGCGTCAACCCGCGTTCTCGACGCTGGCCTAGAAGAAACCCAAGGACACAACGGCTTTGTCGTCGTGCCGGGCGAAGGCACCAGCACTGCCGCGGCAGACAATCAAACCCAAGTCATCGAGATCGGCCCTGGCGCCGCAGAGGCAGACGCCGTCGATGCTCGAAGCTCTGCTGCGGACGACAAGGCACAGGCAACCTCGACTGCAGTCGCAGGCGACACCGTCGAAGACGGGTCCGACGAGCAGTCCCGGCCGGACCAAAAGGTCAGCGCCAAAGATTCCGCCGCAAGCACTTCGGCCGACGAGGTAGAGATCATCGAGATCCCGAACGGAACAAAGGCGACACGATGACCGAACCCGCTCCGCGAATCACACGACGTCTGTTCCTCGCCGGTGGCCTGTCGGGCACGATGCTCGTCGCTTTGGGGTACCGATCCACGCACTTGGCGTTGGCTGGCGAAAGCGAGGCTGGCGGCGTCGCCATCAACGCGCTCCGCCAGGGATCCCGCTGTGTCCCTCTTTACGGGCGGCGGGGCGACATTGTTGACCGGCACGGGCGCACCCTCGTCCGAACTGTCGAACGCGCTGACATCTTTGTAAACCCAAAGGACGTAACCAATCCGAAGGGAACAGCGCGCCTCATTGCCGAAGCCGCCGAGCTTGATCCTGCTGACTTGCTCGAAGCGCTACGCGCCAACAGCACCTGGTCAAAGGTGGTGGGCGATCTCACCGCTACCCAGGCCCACGCTGTCGAGGAACGTTCGATTCGGGCGCTGCATGTGATCCGGCGTTACGCCCGCGTGTTTCCAAACGGTGACGAGTTCCTCCGACCCGTCCTCGGTATTACTAACGAGGACGAAGAGACCGGCGGCTTGGCGGGCGCCGCGGGCCTCGAATTGACCTACACAGCTGAGCTGACGGGTGAACTCGGCGAGCACTGCTTCTTGTCGGACGCCAACGGTCGGCCGACCCCTGCACAGGCCACTCCGATCAAGGCGTCAACGCCAGGTAAGCATCTCCGGACCACCATCGACGCCGACCTTCAGGCGTTCTTTGAGCACCGGGTCGACCAGGCGCTCGAAGAGTTCCGAGCGGCGAGTGGCGTCGGCATCGTGTTGCATCCAAGCACTGGCGCCGTCATGGCGATGGTGAACCGGACCGGACCGGGAACGAAAGGCGATGGACTGATGGTCGGTGAGAACCGGTCGGTCGCTTTGGCGTACGACCCGGGGTCGATCATGAAGATCGTTGCAGTCGCGGGGGCTCTTGAAGATGGCGTCGTCACGCCCGACACGCTGATCGACGTTCCGACGCGCATTCCGCTTGCTGAGGGCCGGAGCATCACGAACGTCCACGACGGAGCCCCGCAGCAGACCGTGGCGAACATTCTGGTGACTTCGTCCAACACCGGAACGGTCCAGATCGCCCGCAAACTCGGCGAAGAGCGCTTTCGCCACTACCTCGCAGCCTTTGGTTTTGGAAACGCGACCGGAATTGATCTGCCTGTCGAAGCTGACGGCTTGCTCACCGACGACTGGCGGGACTCCACCCTGCCGACCTATGCGATCGGGCAGGGCATCACCGCCTCGGCGCTTCAGATGGCGCTGGCGTATGGCGTCATCGCCAACGACGGTGTGCGCATGCCGCCCCACCTTGGGGCGTCGCTCATCGCCGCGGACGGATCCGAAGTCGACATCGAGCCCAAGTCGGGGCATCGAGTGATCTCCCAAGAGACCGCGCGCGTCATGCGTGTGCTGCTGCGGGAGGTCGTTTCGGAAGAGGCCGGAACAGGCGGGAGCGCAGATGTGCCGGGTTACGAGGTCGGCGGCAAGACCGGAACGCCGCGGATCGTGGGCCTCGACGGCCTCTATATGCCGTCGAACGTGTCATCGTCCTACCACGGGAGCTTTGTCGGCTTTGCTCCAGGCCGGGACCCGGAGTTTGTCGTTCTCGTCCGGATCGAGAATCCAGAAAACGGTGAGTACTACGGCGGTGTCCTAGCCGCCCCGGTGTTCTCGGATGTGGTGAGCCAGCTGATGGCTCAGCACGGCATCGCACCCGACGACGAACAAGTCGCGAGCGAGACGGCGATCTCTCAGAGCAGAGAGTCGGCGAGCACCCCTACGACTGCCGTCCCGACGAAAGCGTCCAAAGCGGGCAAAAACTCGTCGGTGATCCTGGTTGAGGGCGACGAATGATGACGCCCCACGCGATCACCGTCGCTGAACTGGTCGAACGCTGCGGGTGGCCCGCGCTGGGCGTCGTCCGCATCATCGGCGATACCTCGGCGCGAGTCCGTGGCGTGAATATGGACTCTCGTCGAGTACACGCTGACGACCTCTTTGCCTGTGTCAGTGGCGACAACTTTGATGGATCTCAGTTCGCTGCCGATGCGGTTCAACGCGGCGCAACGGCGGTGCTCACCAATGCGGAACTCGATCTGGATGTTGCTCAGATCATCGTCAACGACGTGCGACGCGCCCTGGGTCCAGTTGCGGCCACCGTTGCCGGCAATCCTTCGCAGTCGATGCGTGTCGTCGGCGTGACAGGGACCAACGGTAAGTCCACCGTCGTGCATTTGTTGGATGCGATCTACCAAGCGGGGCGCAGGAGCCGCGGCACCATCGGGACCATCGGCATCACGATCAACGGTGTGTCGTCCAAGGCCGATTTCACGACCCCAGAAGCGCCTGAACTCCAGTCATGGCTGGCGACCATGTCCGAAGACGGGGTCACCGACGTCGCTATGGAGGTGTCCTCACACGCCCTCGCGCAAGGACGTGTCGCAGGGACGACTTTCGCCGCGGTCGGCTTTACCAACCTAAGTCACGACCACCTTGACTATCACGGTGATCTCGACAGCTATTTCGCCGCGAAGGCGATGCTCTTTACCGACGGCTACTCGCGTCGTGGCGTCGTCTTCGTCGACTCGCCGTGGGGTAAGAAGCTGGCGGAGCAAGTCGCCGCACAGGCGGATAACACGATGGCTGTGACCAAGGTCGGGACGCTCCCAGACGCCACTCTCAAGATCGAAGACGTCCTACTCGCCCAGACTGGAACGACCTTTACGCTTCGAGAAGCAACAGAGTTCACCGCGGTCGAGGATTCTGAACCCCGATACGTGAGCACGTCGTTGTTAGGCAGTTTCAACGTGGCCAACGCTGCGATGGCGATCGGGCTTGCCCGTGCGGTCGGTATCGAGTGGTCCGACATCTTCTCGGGCATCTCTGGGGCTGCGCGGGTGCCCGGCCGTATGGAGCCCGTCGAGCTCGACCGCCCATACACGGTGGTCGTCGACTTCGCCCACACGCCCGACGGCCTTACCCACGTCCTCAGCTCCGCTCAAGAACTGACCCCCGTTGGTCAGGTCATCTGCGTCTTCGGTTGCGGCGGCGATCGCGACAAGCTCAAGCGACCGCTCATGGGGACCGCGGTCGCCACCCATGCCGACGTGGTGATCGTGACGTCGGACAACCCTCGCTCTGAGGACCCGAGCGCAATCATCGACGACATCCTCACCAGCACGGAACTCTCGGCGCATCCTGATGTCACGGTACAGCCGGACCGGCGGCGTGCGATCGCAGAAGCGTTGCTCCGGGCCCAGGCGGGGGACATGGTCGTCGTCGCAGGTAAGGGCCACGAGACCGGTCAGATCATCGGCAAGATCGTTGTTCCCTTCGACGACAGAGACGTTGTTCGGGCGGTGGCAGAGGAGATCGCAACATGATGTTCGATCTTGACTTCCTGGCCGAAGCTCTGAGCGGCACGATCACACTCGACCTGGCCGGTAGCGGCCCCCGTTTGGAGCGACACCTCGTTGACGGGGCGGACATCGATACGCGCCGGCTTCGCCCCGGACAAGCGTTCGTCGCGCTCCAAGGTGAACGTGACGGTCACGACTTTGTCGACGAAGCGTGGCGGCGGGGTGCCGCCGTCTGTGTGGTGCGGCGAGACGCAGATGTCGGTGGCGGCCCGCTGCTCGAGGTCGACGATACCGACGCAGTTCTCGGCCGATGGGGTCATCTGGCTCGCGCTGAAGTGCGCAGCGTCATCGGTGTCACCGGCTCTGCGGGAAAGACCTCGACCAAGGATCTCCTCGCTGCGGCGCTGGCCGAAGGCGGCTCGGTCGTAGCCAGCGAAGGGTCGTTCAACAATGAGATCGGTCTGCCGTTAACGCTGATCAACGCCCCGCGTGGCGTCGAAGTTGTGGTCGCCGAGATGGGTGCCCGCAAGGTTGGCGACGTTGCCTACCTTGCAGACATCGCCGAACCGTCGGTGGGGATCATCACCAACATCGGAAGGGCCCACATCGGGGAGTTCGGCGATCAGGACACGATCGCACAAGCTAAAGGAGAACTCTTCGAAGCGCTGCCGTCAGGAGGCACCGCCGTTGCGCCGTTCGCTAGCCCGTACCTGCCGAGCTGGCGTCAGCGAACCCGCGCTGGCTTTGTGACCTTCGGCGAGGCGCGGGGAGCAGACGTCCGGGCAGTCGACCTCGAAGTGCAGCCAGACTTGACCACCCGGTGCGTTGTCCAGTCGCCTTGGGGTACCGGCCGGTTGGCCGTGCCGCTCGTCGGGCGCCACCAGGTGTCGAATGCATTGGCTGCGATCGCGGCCGGCCTCAGCATGGGTCGCGACCTCGACGGCGTCCTCTACGGCATTTCTGAGGCAGCGGCGAGCAGGTGGCGGATGGAGATCAGCACCTCACGCTCAGGTGCCGTCGTCATCAATGATGCGTACAACGCAAATCCGGAATCCGTGGCTGCGGCTCTGGAGACCCTTGCCGATATGTCCGTGGCTGGCCGTCGCATCCTGGTCCTTGGCGAGATCGCCGAAATGGGTGCACTCAGCAGCCAAGTGCATAGCCTCGTGGCCGATCAAGCGAGGGCGGCGGGCGTCGACCTTCTGGTCGTCGTTGGCGATGGGGCTCTTGCAGCCATAGAACGCGGTCGGGCGTTGGGTCTGGAAGTCATGACCTTTGCCTCGGCACTCGATGCCGGTGAAGCACTCGCCGCCGAGATCGCGTCTGGGGATGCGGTCCTCGTCAAGGCGAGTCGCGCCAGTGGGTTGGAACGCGCCGTTGCCGCCATGTTGAGGGAAGGCGCGAGTTCATGATTTCGCTTCTGATTGCGGTCGCTGTGGCAATGGGTCTGAGCCTGGCGGGAACGTCGTTTCTGATCAAGACCTTGGAGGCCCGTCGGATTGGTCAGCCAATCCGAGAAGACGGTCCTGCCGGCCACCTGACCAAGGCGGGGACTCCGACCATGGGTGGTGTAGCGATCGTCGTCAGTGCCGTCTTGGCCTACTTGTTCGTACACATCCGTAGCGGCCTCGACGGATTTTCGAGTACGGGTCTGGCCTTGGTTGGTCTGATCGTCGGCATGAGCCTGGTCGGGTTTGCCGACGACGCCCTGGCAATCCGACGCGGGCGCAATATGGGGCTCAACAAGAAGGGTAAAAGCGCCGGCCTCGTAGCGGTCGCGGCCCTTTTTAGCGCCTCTCTCCTCTGGCTGACCGATACCTCAACCTCGGTGTCGTTCACCCGGGAGACGTACCTCGATCTTGGTGAGATCGCGTTCTTTGTGTGGGCCATGATCATGATCGTTGGTTCGTCCAACGCCGTGAACCTCACCGACGGACTCGACGGTCTTGCGACCGGATCCGCGGCCATGGTGTTCGCTGCCTTTACCTTCATCAGCTTCTGGCAGGCCGGTAACACCGATGTGTATGGCATCAGTTCGGAGTCCGCCGCCGACGTCGCCATCGTCGCCGCCTCGATGGTAGGAGCCTGCGCGGGGTTCCTGTGGTGGAACGCTGCCCCCGCTCGGATTTTTATGGGTGACACCGGGTCACTCGCCCTCGGCGGAGCTATGGCGGGCCTGGCAATCGTCACCGAAACTCAACTGCTGCTGCCTGTCCTCGGCGGCCTGTACGTGCTTGAGACGATGTCGGTCGTCCTTCAGATCGTGTCGTTCCGGATGACCGGTAAGCGGATCTTCAAGATGGCCCCAATCCATCACCACTTTGAACTGTCCGGCTGGCCTGAAACGACGGTCATCGTTCGCTTCTGGATCATCGCTGGGATCTGCGTCGGAACCGGGGTCGGCTTGTTCTATGCCGACTTCGTGAACACCGGAGCTCTGCGATGAACAACGGTTCGCTCGGCACCAAAGTCCTGATTGTCGGTGCGGGTGTGACCGGTCTGGCGGTCGCTCGCGCAGTCTGCGGCTCGACTACTGGGCGCCAGGCGACGTTGGCCGATGATTCCGCGCGGCCCCGTCCCGGCGGCCTTGATGACGGAGTCGCTTTCGTTGCACCGGTGACGGACTGGCATGCGCTGGTGACCGAAGCCGATCTGGTCGTCGTCAGCCCCGGCGTTACGCCGCAACACCCAATCTTTGCCGCTGCGACAGACCGTGCTGTCGAACTGATCGGTGAGATCGAATTTGCGCTTCGCGTCTGGGAAGAGCGGTTCGGCCTCGACAGAACCTCGATGGCTCTCGTCGCCGTGACCGGAACGAACGGCAAAACAACGGTGACGACCCTTATCGACGAGATGCTGCGTGCTTCCGGCGTCGACAGTCGGCCTGCCGGCAACATCGGCACCGCGCTGATCGACGTGGTGTCTGCGCCAGAGACGACCGCCGACACTGCGGTCGTCCTCGAAGCGTCATCGTTTCAGCTTGCCACCACGGCCCGACTGGCACCACGAGTTGCTGTCATCACCAACATCGCAGCTGACCACTACGACTGGCATGCGGATCTCGCCGACTACGCAGCAGCGAAAGCCCGCATCGTGACGGGACAGAGTCCAGATGACCTCGTCGTGTACCCGTCAGAAGATTCCGTCGTACTCGGTATGGTCCAGGAGTCACCCGCGCAGCGGTTCGGCTTCTCGCGCCGCGCTGGTGATGTCGTGGGCGGCCCAGCAGCGGGTGTCGAGTGGGTGGACTCAGATCTGCTGCTAGACGGCACACCAGTCATGACGGTCGATGAAATCGCCCGTCAAACCCCGATCGATCGCGTCAACTTGGTAGCAGCCGGGACGGCCGCCTGGCACATGGGGGGCACCGTCGATGGGATCACCCAGACTGCGGCGTCATTTACCGGGCTCGCTCACCGGGTCGCGCTGGTCGCCCACGTCGACCAGGTCCGTTGGATAGATGACTCCAAAGCAACGAATCCGCACGCTGCAGTGAACGCGATCGCAACGTTTGACTCGGTGGTGTTGATCGCCGGTGGGCGCAACAAAGGTCTCGACCTCGGTGTGTTGGCAGACGAAGGCAGCCGAATACGAGCTCTCATCGGAATCGGTGAGGCATCACCGGAGGTCGAAGCCGTTGCTGCGGCGCTCGGAAAACCCTTCCGTGCAGCCGATTCGATGGATGCGGCCGTGAAGGCTGCGGCCGCTTTAGCCAAGGCGGGCGACACCGTCTTGCTCTCGCCGGCGTGCGCCTCCTTTGACTGGTATCGCAGTTACGCCGAACGTGGAAACGATTTTGAACGCGCCGTGCAGACCTGGCTGCTCCAGCCAAGTCCGCGCGGCCCAGAACCAGGCATTGCCTCATTGGAGGAACGATGAGTACCAACGTTTCAGCGCGGCCCGCGCCGCCCGCGATCCTCGGACGCGTGCGGAACGCCGGACTCGCGATGAGGGGCCGTGTAGCTGCCCTCCGTTCGCGGACACGCGGCGAGTCCGCCCCTTGGCCGGTCAATGCGGTAGTCCTGGCCGGTCTGGTGTGTGCGCTTACGATCTCGGGACTGCTGTTTGTCTTGTCAGCGTCCTCGGTGAAGTCCTTTGACACCTTCGGGTCTGAGTACGCAATGTTCCTGCGCCAACTGCTCTTCGCTGCGAGCGGTCTGGTCGCCATGTACGTGCTCGCGCACATCGACTACCACCGGCTCGCCCGTTTTCGCGTGGCCCTCGTCGTGCTCGCAGCGGTGTGTTTGTTTGCGGTGTTTCTGCCCGGGCTCGGCTCGACGAAGTTCGGTGCAACCCGCTGGATCGAACTGGGACCGTTCAGCTTCCAGCCGTCTGAGTTCGCCAAGTTGGCCCTCGTGATTTCCATGGCAGCGCTCGGTGGTTCAGCCACCCGGGATTCCTCAGACGTTCGGTCGGTCTTGGTCCCCGGTCTCATGGCATCCCTTGGTCTGGCCTCGATCGTCGTACTTCAAAAGGACTTGGCAACCGCGATCATCATCGCTGTGGCCGGTCTTTCGGTCCTGTTCCTGGCAGGCGTGCGGCTCAAAGAGATGGCCATCGTGTCCGGGTTGCTCGGCCTCTCCGGCGGTGCGCTTGCCTACTTTGAGCCATACCGCCGCGAACGTCTCATGGTGCTCCTCGACCCCGCGCGTGATCCTCTCGGAGACGGATGGAACTCGCTGCAGTCCCTCGTCGCGGTTCAATCCGGCGGTGTCAACGGTGTGGGCGCTGGAAACGTGCTGGCGAAACATAGCTTTTTGCCCAATGTCGAGTCCGACTTCATGTTTGCGTTCATCGGCGAGCAACTCGGGCTGATCGGAACTCTCGGCGTGATTCTGACGCTCTCGGCCCTTGCCGTCTTCGGTTTCGTGACGGCCGCTCGCGCCTCTGACCGATTCGGCGGACTTCTTGCCGCAGGCCTGACCCTGGTGGTCGTCTTTCAGGCCGCCGTGCACATGAGCGTGACCCTCGGCGTTGGTCCGCCCACCGGTGTGCCGCTTCCGTTCATCAGCTACGGCGGCACGTCCGTGTTCATGACCCTTGCGGCCATGGGAATCATCCTCAACGTTGCTCGCCAACCTGCGGCACGCGGTCAAGGGATCGGGGAGGGCAACCCACTCCACGAGCCGGCCGCTCCGCCGCGTCCGAAGGTGAAGCGCCGGTCCCTTCGAGAAAGCCTCGGAGGCGCGGTCGTCCTCTCCAAGGGCGCGGTTCGCAGCGTTGGTCGCAGCCTGGTCGATGCGGAAGCTGAAGAGGAGCGGCGAACCGCGACCCGTGGCGACGCCCACCGCGATGTCAGTTCCTCTGAACGCCGTCGTCCTCGTCCGACGTCGGCCGGCTCGGGTGAACGCCGTCCAAGCGCTGGTGGTCGGACGACGCGGGATGGGGAACGTCCATCGATTGCCCAACGCCCGGGTCGAATCCGAGACCCCCGGGTGTCGTCCCGGCGCGCCGCAAGTGATTTGCAGGTTCGTCGTTCGTCCGCCCCGCGCGGCAGCGCTGATCTTCGGCGATCCTTCGACGGGCCCTCGGAGCCAATGGTAGATCGCAATCGCAATCGGACTTCGCCCAGCGGTTCTGTCGTCAAGGCAGCGCGTCCCAGCGCTCGCGGCGCTGGACGTCCGACGGAACTTGACGCGGTGCCGTCGTCGGGTCAGCCAAAGCCGTTGAGCACCTGGCAAGCCAAGTTGGTCAAGGCAATCCGTCCCCAAGACGATGCGCCAAACGTAAGGCGGCGAGGGCGATGACGTCCCCCAGCTTCGTCATTACCGGCGGTGGGACCGGCGGCCATCTCTTTCCAGCGCTTGCGTTCGCCGAGGCGCTGCAGCGCAAAGGTGTTCTAGCCGAGTCGATTCGCTTCATCGGCGCCGAGCGAGGTTTGGAAGCGACGGTCATCCCCGAACGGGGCTTTTCCGTCGACCTTCTTCCGGGGCGCGGGTTTCCCCGACGGCTTGACTGGGAGAACGCCAAGAACGCTGGCACGACGCTGAAGGCGACGCGCCTTGCTCGCAAGATTCTGAAACGTCAGCCTCCCAGCCTCGTGGTCGGCTTCGGCGGTTACGCGTCTGCGCCGACCATCTTTGCGGCGAAGTCGATGCGCATCCCGATGATGATCCACGAACAGAATGCTGTCGTCGGCGCGGTCAACCGCATCGCGGTACGGCTCGGCGCGACGGCCGCGGTTTCGTGGCCCGAAACACCGCTCCCAGGAGCGATCGTTGTCGGCAACCCGGTCCGCGAGGACGTGCTGACCGCAAGGTGGAATCCACAGGGAAAGCTGCATGTGAGCATTGTGGGCGGAAGTTTGGGCGCCAAAACCCTGAACGAAGCGGGGCTCGGACTGCTCGCCCTCTGGAACGAACGCGACGTGGTGCTGAAGCACGCGTGTGGGCCGCGCAACTTCGACGAAGTGTCAAAGGCGGCGGCCGCTCTGCAAGCCGATCTACCTCAGGGACAGCTGAGCTACGAGTTGCGGCCCTTCGAGAACGACATGGCCCACATGTACGCCACGTCCCACATCGTGATCGGGCGGGCGGGCGCGTCAAGCGTGGCCGAGCTGGCAGTCGTGGGCACTCCGTCGGTGTTGGTTCCGCTCCCCGGCGCCCCCGGCGACCACCAAACTCGGAATGCCCGAGCGCTCTCCGATCATGGGGGCGCGATCTTGTTGGCAGACCACGACTGCACGGCGCAGAGCGTTTCTGACGCAGTGGACCGCGCAGCTGACCCCGAATCGCTGAAGAAGATGCACCTAAGCGCTATCCAACAGGCCCGTCCCGACGCGGCTGATCGGCTGGCACAGATAGCCCTGGAGAAAGTCAATGCCTGAGATCACGCCGGTTGCTCTCGACGCGCCAGCGCGGATCCACATCGTCGGCATCGGCGGTGTCGGCATGTCCGCGATCGCTGCGGTCCTGATCGGTATGGGTCACGAGGTCTCGGGCTCGGACTTGAAGTTGTCCAAGCCGATGGAGCGCCTTTCGGCTCAAGGGGTCGTATGCGCTGTCGGGCATGTTGAAGACAACGTCGCTCCTGACGTCGACTACGTCGTTGCGTCGACTGCGATTGGAGCGGGAAACCCGGAAACAGCACGTGCCGGCGAGTTGGGGATCCCCGTCGTGTCGCGGGCCTCGATGTTGGCCGCCATCACGGCACAGTTCGACACGATCGCCATCAGCGGAACCCACGGCAAGACCACAACGTCATCGATGATGACGTTGGTCCTGCGCAACGCCTCTTGGGATCCGACCTTCATCGTTGGCGGGGACCTCAACGAAGTGGGCACCAACGCTTCGTTTGGTGCCTCCCGTTGGCTGGTCGTCGAAGCCGATGAGAGCGACGGCACCTTCGTCGCCTTGGACTCCGACCACGTTCTCGTCACCAACATGGAACCCGAACACATGGACTACTTCGGGGACGAAGCAGCTTTGCGCCGAGCCTTTGCGCAGTTCATCGAACAAGCGTCGGGGGAGCGAGTGCTGTGCGCGGACGACGGCGACCTCTTGGAGGTCGCTCAGCAGACCGGCCAGAGTTTCGTCACGTATGGGCAAAGTGCCACAGCGGACTACCAGCTCTGCAACTACCGTGGCGGTCCGGCCGGATCACGATTCGACGTCACCCGTGGCGACGCCTCTTGGTCTGTTCACCTGGCAGTGCCCGGGATCCACAACGCCCTCAATGCGACGGGCGTCCTGGCAATGGCCGACCGTCTCGGGGTCGATCTGACCGCAGCACTGGAGGCGCTGGCGCGCTTCGGTGGCGTGTCTCGTCGTTTCGAACGGCGCGGCCGGGTAGACGGCGTCGAACTCATCGACGACTACGCCCACCACCCGACCGAGGTCGCCGCTGTTCTTCAAGCGGCTCGTGAACGTCACGCCGGTCGCATCGTTGCCGTCTTCCAGCCACACCGTTACTCGCGAACAGCAGAGCTGGGCGCAGCTTTTGGGCCGGCCCTCGCCGGGGCCGACCACATCGTTGTGACCGATGTGTACGCAGCAGGTGAACAGCCGATCGTGGGCATATCTGGCCGCATGGTCGCCGACGCTGCGACAGCGGCCGTCGGTCAAGGGCGAGTCACCTATGTTTGGGAACGCCGTCATCTGCTCGATGCTGTCCGAGCGCTCGCTCGGCCGGGCGATCTCGTACTGACGCTGGGTGCTGGCGATATCACGGGCCTTGCAGATGAGTGGATGCGTATCGGCACAATCGAGTCGGGCGTTGCCGATCCGGGGACGCTTTGACAATGGCTACCGACGACCGCACCGACCGGCTCTTTGAGACGCTCGCGGCCGCCTTACCGGGTGGCGTCACGTTCGACGCAGCGTTCGGGGCGAACACCACCTACCGCGTCGGAGGCCGCGCCCGCTACGTCGTTGTTGCGTCACGCGCTGCCGACATCCCGCTGATCGCTCAGACGATCGGAGAGAGCGGGGTACCGGTGTTGGTAGTAGGGAATGGGTCCAATCTGCTGGTGAGCGACGCAGGGTTTGACGGCGTCGTGGTGCGTTGCGCTGGCGAACTGGTCGCTGTCGAGTTCGATGACTTGACCTTGACCGCCGGGG
Organism: Acidimicrobiia bacterium; assembly: GCA_018003035.1. Lineage (GTDB taxonomy): Bacteria > Actinomycetota > Acidimicrobiia > IMCC26256 > JAGNEX01 > JAGNEX01. The sequence goes on along the minus strand of JAGNEX010000004.1, from coordinate 684 downwards.
GCGGCATGTCCCTGCCCAGCCTGGCCCGCCAGGCCGTCGCTCAGGGCCGTCGTGGCCTCGAGTTTCTGGTCGGGATCCCCGGAACGGTCGGCGGTGCCGTCCGCCAGAATGCCGGTGGGCACGGCAGAGAGACCGTCGAGGTGCTGGTCTGCGCTCAGGTGGTCAACCTGCGCGACGGTTCCAGCTCAGAGCGCCAGAACGAGTGGTTCGACTTTGGGTATCGCCGGTCGCGCCTGGCGTCCGAAGACATGGTTGTCACGGCGACCTTCGCCGCTCCGCCGGGTGATCGTGAACATTCCGCCGAGTTGCTCGATGAGATCGTGAAATGGCGACGTGCCAATCAACCGGGCGGTGCGAACGCTGGATCGGTTTTTGTGAACCCCCCCGAGCAGAGTGCGGGTTCGTTGATCGATCAAGCGGGCCTCAAGGGCCTTAGGCGTGGAGGGGCGTTCGTCTCGCCGAAACACGCCAACTTCATTCAGGCCGAAAGCGGTGCAACTGCTGGTGACGTCCTTGCGGTGATGCATGCGGTCGCCGCGGCCGTCGAGGAACGCTTTGGCATCGCGCTCAAACCTGAAACACAGCTCGTCGGTTTTACCGAGAACGAACGGAGTCCATGGTGACCACCGCCGGAATAGCCAATCCAAATTCTTTACCCCTGGGCGAGGCCACAAAGCGCGATAA
>JAGNEX010000056.1 GCA_018003035.1 Acidimicrobiia bacterium | reverse complement strand
ACCGAGCGAATCATGTAGGCGCCAGGATGGGGGACAGGGCCAAGACCGAGCACCTCGAGGAGATGCCGGCCCGCCGAATCGAGTTCCGTAGGACCTGCCTGGGCCGACGGTGTCAGCGTCGCAACCGAATGCACCGAGCGCTTCCAAAACGGCAAAAGCCGGTTGAGCATGTCCCGTAGCTGGACAACCATCCTTGGCTCGCTAGGTTGAGCACGAAACATGTCCGACTTGGTAATCGGTAAGACGCCATAGGGTTGGCGCCCAACGCGCAGTGTCGGGAGCGGGCCACCGCCCCGGACGTGGTCGCGGATGTGGCTCAGCGCGAATGATCCGATTTCGTCAAGCTTGTTGAGCTTCGGAATATCGGTTGGGAATTCGACGTCGGTTGGGCACAGCAGGCTCCCAAAGAGTTCGCCCCAGATGACCGGGTAGATCGCCTGGGTCATTGAACGGGCTAAGAAGCGGTCTTGGATTCCGGCGCCACCGAAGGTGCCAAAGGTGCCGACCGGGACCCCGAGTGCCATCGCCATTGCACCAGCGGCGGTGCGCGCCTTTCCGACCGCCTCAGCGACGTTTGTGCCCTGGGGACCCATGACGCGGTTGTATAGGTCAACTTCATCGGGTGTCTGCGACCACACCGAACGCCCGTCACCAAAGTTGTTGGTCGGCGTACCGTTGCCTTCGAACCCGGCAGATCCGGTTGCGCCGTGCGATGCCAGCAGCCCGGTGAGGTCGCCAACCCCGGTGCCGTCAGACGCTGCCGGCTCGTTGATACCGAACACAAACAACCGGTCGATGCGGCGAGCGGGCTGCATGCCGGACGCGGAATCGTCTGGGGTGAGAAGGTCGATGATGACCGCCATACCTGCAGAGACTGCCGCGTTGAGGTCGGTCACCCAGAGCGAGTCCTCGTCAAAAAGCGCACCCGAACTGGGATCAAACGCAAGCGATCCGTCCGCCCGAGGTTTGGGGGTCACGGCAAGGTTGGGGCGGACCGGACCAGACGATTCAGCAAAGATACGCCGCCCATCGCGCCAACCGGTGATCACCCACTTGTGCGGCAGCAGTCGAGCAGAGGTTGGTGGACGAGCGCCGATCCGCCTCGTTGGGTCAGTGCCGCCACGACACGCGTTCGCGACGTGCACGGCCCTTGCGGTTCCGACCGTGCCGACAAAGACCTGCCAGCCAGCCCACTTCAACCGGTCGGATTCGGCGGCGTCGGGGGCAAGTTCCGCGGCGTCGGCCGCTTGCCAGAAACGGCGGCCGGCTTCAACTTCCGCGTCGGTGCAAGCATCGTCGTGGCCGTCGATCCCAATGTCATCGGGGTACACGCGCACCGCCAACGTCGGCACGTCGACTTCTTCTCCTGAGGAGGCGACGGCGCGCCTCGACCCGAAACGGGTCTCGATCCGAACCGGCAACAACACCACCGGCAGTTCGGCCCGCAGGTTCGCGAATGGGGCTGGATCTGGTGGGCTCATTCGTCATCTGCCTTCGGGAGATAGTCGACAGCCTTCAGCAGCAGTCGGAAGGGAAGTTGGACGAGCGCGGCGGCGACGATTCCAGAAGCCACGCCCGGCCCCCATGTCGAAAGCTCCGCGGGCCGAGGAGCGGTGAAACCACCGTTGATCCGTATGTGTTCGGTGACCGGATCAATCAGACCGGCATCTTCGAAACGGCCCCATGACAGGTCGCTGATATCGGTCATGTCGACCTGACCCGCCGTCCCCACCTCGTCGACGTCCGCGCCGAAGCGGGGCTGTTCGGGCGGCTGGGCCAGCGAGATGTACCAGCCCTTCTCACCGTCGGTTTGGACGAGCTTGCGGGGCGAGATGTCGAGCGCGACATAGGTGATGTCGCTCGGCAAGAAGCCCCGGAACAGTTCCTTTGCCTGAGGCACCGCCGGGTCTGGCTCAAAAGTCGGATCTGGCTGAGCGTCGACCGACTGACCGAAGACTGCACCAACAATCGTCTCGGGGTAACGCCGGAGGAGTTCGCCCCGGATAACCACGATGGTGGTGGCTTCAATCAGGGCCTCCACTGGGTTGTTCCCGAGCCGATCGCCCCACTGCTCCATCGAGGCAATGTCGTTTGGAGGCACACCGTTCGAGCCCGGTTTGGCGACGGTCGGCCAGAAGCGATCGAAACACGTTCCCATCTGATCGGTGGGGTACCGGCGCCACAACAGTTCGCGTGCAAACTCGTGGTTGGCACCGGCCAGGGCGGCCTCGACGAACCGTCGATTGTCTGACAGCAAGGCGATGCTGTCTGGAGGGAGGGCATCCGCGTTGCCGAGCACCCAATTGCGATCGACCTTCTGGAGCCGTTCCACGAAGGGGCTCCGAAACTTGGGGCTCACCATGATGGGATTGACGGGGGAACGCCGCCGTGGTGTTGGGCTTGTCACACGAAGCATCCAGGACAGCATCCGGCTGTACTGAGATGCGGCGTCGACACCGGCGACGATCGCCCCGGCGACCGCGTCAACTTGAAGAGACTTGACCTCGGGAGCGCGGAGTTGAGCGGGAGGAACGGCGATCGTCGCAAGGCGGTCAACGGTGGCCATGACTGCGGTAGCTTGCGCAGGCGGCATGGCGACCACCGCTGAGGGCGGCGACGGAGCCCGGCCATGCAGAGCGCTTCGCGCCTCGCCAACCAGTGCCGACCAACGTGCGGCGGTCTCGAACCGCTCACCGCCGATGGCATCTGCTTGGACGAGCTTTTTGAGCATCACCGTTCCCAGCGGGTTCGAGTCGATGCGAACGGCCGCCTCAAGGTGGTCGCGATCGAACCCTTGGACCGGTGCGGCGTCGACGCGCGCCGCTACCGCGTCAAAGGCCGCCTGGGAAAGGTCAATCCGATCACCGGGAGCGAGTTGCGTCGCGGGGAGCTGCGCAAGTTCGGTGAGGACCGCGATGGAAACGGGCGGCAGCTCCTGGGACGTGCCCACCGGGTTGGTCGGTGAGCTTGCCGCCGTTCCAGCGTCGAAGGCCGGCTGGCCTGCCCCGACCGGACCCGGGCTGTGAGCGAACCTCTGAGCAGTTGCAACCGCCTGACCAAGTGTCTGACCCGACGAGAGACCTGAACGGACTGCACCCTGAGCGGCGACGACGCCAAAAGGCCGTGCAACGCCGAGACCGAAGCTTCCCGGCGACATCGAGACTGCCACTTGGGGGTTCGCGGGCCGATGCGGCACGCCCGGGCGCGGTACTCGCTCCGGAGAGACCACATCGCCGAGGGAAATGGTGCCGGGCAACGACCTGGTTTGTGCCGCAGGCAACGATGCGAGGAGTCCGCGATTGTTGTCCGCGAGTGCAGCGATGCTTGCGGATTCGGCAACACCGGCCGGTTTGGTAACCCGCGAGTCGAGAAGGGTCGACTCGATGACGACGTCGAGCGGGGACCCGGGTTCGAGCGCTGAAACATTGTCGGGTCGATCGGGACGGCGCACGATCATTGGCGGGTTCTCGATGAGCCGCGTATCTGCTTCTTGAAGAACCTCAGGCAGGGTTGCCACCTTCGCGACAAGGGCCTCGAGGGGAGCGCCCGTCGCGGTTGCGATCACCCCAGACATCCCAGCTGTCTCAAACAGCGAAGCCACCTCGTCTAACCCAAGTCGCTGCGCTGGGGCATCGAACCGCGTGCGCCCGGCTGCAATGCGTCCGGCGAGGAGCGGCTCCGCGACGGCGGAGATCACCGCCGAACTCGCAACATCAGAACTCGGTCCGCGCAGCGCTGCTCGTCTGGCAGTTCGGGCAAAAGTGCTCGAGACGACCGCAGACGGCATCGCTGTTTGGTCGACCGCGCTGGCGACCGTGCGCTCGTCCAGGCGGACTCGCTTCGCCGCCGCTCCCGCTGCTTGAAGAACACCACCGCCATCGCGTGGCACCACCCTGCGGATGTGCATCGACTCGGCCGCATGCATAAACAGCTGACCCCAACGTTGCCGCCGATTTGCTTCGACGACGCTCGCCAACTGGTCCCACGCGCCCGCCATCAGGTCTTCTTGTTCGCGTTGGACGACGGCCACGCCCGCTCCCGCACATGCTCGTGCCTCGGGGTCGAGGTTCAGTTCGGGCAGCCAGGGCGGCGGGGCGGGCTGACCGGGCACCGCCTCGACAGTCCTGACCTGAGCCGGCCACTGCCCGTAGATGGGTGGCCCGACGACGGGTTTGTCGCTGCCGGTCTGACGCTGCCGTTCGCCGCGGTCAAGGACCTCGGTGAGCCGCGGGATCGTGGTCGCCCGGGCTGGATCGGGGTCGACCGATTGAGGCGACAACACGCCGGGGGTTGGGACTGGGTCATCGGTGTCTGGCGTGGTGATCGCCGTCGCTAAGTCGATCACGACCGGAGCAAAGCCGGGATCTTGCCCGGCGGGAACGAGGCGTGACGCTGCGCCGTCGACGAGCACCGATCGTTTGCCAACGACCGCCATTACCTCTGCGCTGGCCGGTTTGAGTCGTCGGGCAAGAGATTCAAAATCACCGGCGTCACCGGTCCGGAAGCGCCAGTGGTGATACACCGGAAGCATCACTGCCGTGCTCTCGCGGCTCCAGGCCGGGTCGGATCCGCCACCGCTACCTTGAGCGAGCCCGGCCCGTCTTCCCGACTCGAAGGTCGGTACGACACAAGCGACGTACTGGGCATTTGGCCGCAGTCGCCGCGCCGAGAGTAAACGCGACCTGACCGTTGCTGGACTTGGATGCGCTATGGCGGCAGCGACCGCGACCGGCGAGTCGGCGAGCACCTGCAGGTGAGCCCATGCGGACGCTTCGGCAACATCCGGCAGTTCGGCGCCGCTCGCGATCAGTACTGGACTTGGTGAGCCCGGAACCGAACCAACCCGAGGTCTGCCGGCCTCTTCGACGACCACCAACGCAATCCAAGGGTGCAGGCGTTCTTGGACGACCGGCACCGGCGAGAACATCCACGGAAGGTCGGGATGGGCGAACTCGATCGATGGTAGGTAGTTCGGCTCGGCGTTGGCGTCCCCGGCGACGGGGGTCATTCGCAGCACCTGGGAGGAGTCAAGGCCGATGAGATCGCCCGGCCCGTACACGGTCACTGTCCGGGTGAGTTCAGCGCTGCGCGGCGTGCCGTCGGGTTCGGAGACTTCGGCGGTGAGCGTGATCGTGGCCACTGCCCGGCCGTCCTCGGCGATGCCGGTGACCGATGCGGCCGAGCCTCGGCGGCTATGGCTTGCGAACCAGTAGCTGCTCACAGTCCGACCTCCCAAGCCGCAACGACTTGGACGTTCTTTGACGTCACAGAGTCGGTAATGAGCAACGCCTCAGACATGCTCATCTGTCCCGCCCGGTCGCTGAATTCCGCCGTCCGATCGAGGAGATTGTCGGTGTCTGCAATGGCAGCGACCGGGTCGAACACCTCAACTAACGGTTCCGGCGCAGCGGGTTCGGTCGTGCCGAGGAAGACCTCGGCGACGTCTCTGGTAAAGATCGGCCACCTTCGGCCAGCTTCCAGAATCCGGACTTCCTCCTGGATCACCCGTCCCGCGACCGGGCCGACGCTCGGCGCTGCTGCACCAAAATCGAGTCCACCAGGCAGATCGATGAACCCTGCGGTGGCGAGCTGGCGATCCTGTGCGATGTCAAAGAACTGGTTCGGTACGAAGGACTCCCGCAGCGGACTTGCGGGCCGACTCGACCGGACCTGAGCTGTGATCTGCTTTGGCATCGTTCTGCCGTCCATACGGGCAAACGCGGTGTCGAGCGGGACGGCCTTCTGCCGAACCTGCAGTCCAGCGAGGGGATGAACGGCGCTCATATCGTCAGAGACACCGGGCCGGAGCACAGCAACAGCGGGGATGGCGGTTGCGTTGGCTCCCCACGCCTCGGGTCGCCGGAGCGACTCGACGAGCGCTGCTAATGGGTCGCGAGCTGGCAGCGGGGGAGTCGCGGACGAACCCCATTGGATGGTTGGGATGTCGATATCGACCTCAAAAAAGAGCAGCGATATCGATGCGCTGCCCCGGATACGCCAGGGGGCCGGGCCGGCGAGTTCCCCGCGCAGGCGGATCGACGCCACTTCGAAGCTGAAGCACACGACGCTGATCGACGCGGACAAGCTGACTTGGAAACCGAAGGTGGGTTCGGTGACAAAGAGCGCATCGAAGGCGAAGTTCCCTGTGATGCCAAACCCGTCGATCCCTGCTTTGAGGTCGACCCGAGCGCCAAACTGGAGGGAGGAAGACGTGATCGCGGCGTACGCGTCCAGGCGCAGCGACAGGATCGGACCCGGTGACAAGCTGGCACCGACACGGCGCATACCGGCCATACCGTCAGGTGGCGTGAACGACGGGTGGAATCCGCCCGCCGAGATCGCAAAGAGCGCTTTCGGGCCGGTCAGCATTCGTATCCGGAGATCTCCGCTGATCTCGACCATCGCGAGCCGAGAGTTGGAAAGGCTCGCATCGAGCGCAAAGCCGTCGGCGTTGATCGTCGCGACGAAGGTGGCCTCAAGGTGGACGATGGGCAGATCCTCAAAAGGCAGCGACACGGCAAGCCGGCCGACGATCGAAATGCCAGAGTCGGCGGTCGAGATGATGACCCCTGCCGTTGCTGACGCGATTGTTGGGGTCGACCAGCCGATCTTGACGAACGGTCCGATGACGAACCCGCCGTCGTCATAGGGGAAACAGCTCGACAACGAGCTCAGCAGCTGAGGCGCCTCACCCACCGGGTCCTGTGGGAAGAGCAGCTTGGAAAGGTCACCCGACGAAACCGCTCGGCCGATCGCTTCAATGTTGGCGCGGCGATTGATACCGACGATGCCGCCGACGCCGGCGAGGGTAAAGCCAAACGACAGCTGAATCGGCGGTAGAAACTCGGCGGCCAGCAACACCAGCAGCGAAAACTTGTCGGTCCCCAAGATTCCGTACCCGGTGACCCGGACCACGCCGAGGTTGGCCGAGAGCATGCCGCGCATCTCGTCGTCGACGTGGGCGAGGTAGCCGCCTCCCGAGACGCCCGGAATGTCGAGTTCGGCCGAGGCTCCGGACGGCGGCCGCGGTTCCAGCGCCAAGTCGAGGAAGCCGAGCGCGCCTTCGCCGGTCAGGTCCAGGCTGAGTACGAGGCCGATCCCCGCGTCATCGACCGACAGCGCAAGCCCGGGCACGTCGAGCGCAGCACTGGCGAGCGCGTCGAAGCGGACGCGAGGTGGTTGACCCGAAGGCGCCGAAACCGAAAGCTCAACTGAGGTCCTGAACGCTTCGCTCATCTCAAAATCCCTCATGATTCAGGTCGAACATCGGGCTGGTTTCACTGCCGAATCGGACTGTCGGGCGGTACCGCTCGTCGATCGGCGTCAGGTTGACGATCTCGCCGAGGACTCCGAGCATGGGGGCGAGGTCGACGGCGGCTCTGACACCTGGTCCGCCACCTTCGTTCTCGAACGCTGCGAGCACTTCCCACTTCATGGGTTGACTGCCAGCGGTCGCGGCGATCCGTGGCCGTCCGAGCGCCAGGATCAAGGGATTGTCAGAAGGTGGCAGCAAATCATTGGCCAGGCCGGCGGAGATCGAGAACGATGCCGCGGCGGCAGGCGCTGCGACCGGAGTACCGAACCCAAATCGCCAGCTTCCGTCACCGTCCGCTTTCGCCGCGACGGTGAACGCTCCGGCCGACCGTTCAAAACTCGGCGCGCCTCGCACCTCGATTGCCATCCCGTTGTGCCCGGCACCTCCGACGGCGAACGACACGAGCAGCATGGCGACGTCACCGGTCGGCATCCAGCGGACACCGACCGCCTTTGCCCATCCCGCACCGGGATCGTGGGCAACGACCGTGAGAGCAGGGTCATCGACGAGATCGACTAAGCGAACGAGTACGAAGGTCAGCATCGCCAGCCAGTCGGCCGAATCGACCGCGTCGCGGAGTCGATCAACGACCTGATCTGGAAGTTCTGCGATGGTGTCACCCAGATCTTCGACCGACGAGAGCGCATCGGTGAGTGCCTGGGTAAGCCGCTCTGGTGCTGCGGATGCCTGCTGCGCTGCATGTTGAATCGCGGCGACGGCAATCGAGGTCAGCAGATTCGCGATCTGACTCGCAGCATCTGGCGCGTTCGTTGCCATATGGACCCCCGGGCACTGGGTTGGGGTGGGTGTCTCATCGGACTCTTGCCGTGAGGGCCTTCAACCCCGGTGGTCTGTGCACAATGCCGCGTCCATGTCATGTTGTCTATGGGCATCGATGACTACTTGAGTGGTTGTGGTGTGCGCGCCACTTTTCGTGAGTTCCCCGAGTCCCGATGCGCCCCTCCCGGAAGCGCCCTGCCAGCCGAGTTTTCACGCGGTCTGCACACGCCGGAACCGCTACCGTGAGGGACCGTTCAGCCGGGAGAGCGCCCCGGCCCATCGTCAGACCACACCCGGTCCAATCTGACTGTTTCTTTGTGAGGGACGAGCCATCAGCGAGATCATTAACCCAAGCACCGACGGCGGCGTGATCGTGCAGATTCTGGTGATCATCGTGTTGTGGTCGATCGTGTATTCCCGCGTGCATCGTGACCGGGAAGTCAGCTTGCTCGTCACTGGCGTTGCGATCATGGCGATAGCGCTGCGCGCCCTTCAGACGGTGTAGGACCTGGTCACAAGCGGTGTGTGCGCCCGCCAGGGCGACCGGCAACGCCGCGTAGGAGCGCTGCAGCTGGCGCTCGTCACAAGAAACTTGACAACAGACTTGATCTTGTTAAGTTCCTCCGGCTAGAAAACAAACCAACAGGTTGGTTTCTTCAACCGAGCCGGGGGAATCGCGCAGATGATCGAACGCCGAAGCCAGGAAGAGCGTGCGGCCAGCACGCAGCAGGCTCTGTTGCAGGCCACTATCGAATGCCTGGTCGAGTACGGCTACGCCGGTACGACGACCCGGATGGTTGCCGACCGTGCAGGTGTGTCGCGCGGCGCCCAAACACACCATTACCCAACGAAACATGAACTCGTCGTGGCCGCCATTGAACAGCTGTTCTCGGATCAGGCCGAGGTGTTTGCCAAGGCCTTCGAAATGGTCCCGCAGTCCGAACGCACCTTCAGCCGTGCGATCGACGAGTTGTGGGACATCGTCAGCGGCCCCGCATATGCCGCAACCCTCGAGGTGGTTGTCGCCGGCCGCACCGATGACGAGCTGCGCGCCGTGGTCCACGGCGTCGCTGCAGGACTGGAGCGAACCGTCCTTGACCTCTTCATGTGGTTCGCGCCGGAGATCGAAGACCCAGACGTTGCCCGCCGCGTCACCGACGTCGCGCTCACGCTGGTTCAGGGCGCTGCCGTCTCCCGCTATGGCGGCTTCGGCAACCCCGATGAAGTGATCGAACTGGTACGCCTGCTCGCCAATCCCGCGGTGGCAGCGATCGGTTCGATGAGCAAGGCATCACAGACAACACAGCGCAAGGAGACCAAGCAATGAGCGTCGTTGAAACCCAGCGGACAGAGCGGCCTTCGGCCCACCGCGAGATTCCCGTTCGCAAGCTCGGCACCGTTCCCGACGTCACCGGCGAAGAGTGGATCGTCGAAGGCGACCCGATCTTTAGCCACCTGCTGGCAACCTTGTCGGCGGTCTTTCCACGCGGCGAAGAGTTCTTTGTCACCTCGGTTCGGCGCCACCGCGACGCCGTCGCCGACCAACCCGAGCTAAAGGCGCAGGTCAAGGGATTCATCGGTCAGGAAGCGATGCACGGCCGCGAACACCGGCACCTGAACGCTCGTCTCGCCGAACTCGGTTACAACACCGTGCGAGCCGACAAGACCATCGGTCGGATCTGTTCGGCTGTCCTGCGGATGCGACCCCGTCGGCTGGCGATCGCAGCGACCGCCGCCGCCGAGCACTACACAGGCCTACTAGGCGAAACGGCGCTGGTCCATGAGCCGACCCGGCGGATCCTTTTCGGCCAAGAAGCCGTCGAACCCCTTATCTGCTGGCACGCGCTCGAAGAGCTCGAACACAAGAACGTCGCTTACGACGTCATGGTCGCCTCGGGCGGTGGCTACGGGGTGCGAGTCGCCGGGTTTGCCGTAACGACCACTGCGCTGGCCGGATACATCGTGTTCGAATGGGGCCGTTCCGTTGTCGAAGACCGGGACCAGATCACGCCCCAACACGCCCAGAAGTTCCTCCAGAACCTGGTCCAGCAGCGGCTGATCAGCTTTCAGTTCCTGTTCAACGCCCTCAAGTACCTGCGCCCCGGTTTTCATCCCGACGACACGAATACCGACGAGTTGGTGGAGCAATGGCGCATCGTCTTGGCTGACGTGGCTACCGCGCAAAAGACCTCGGAGAACCGCGTCAAGGTCGAGCGGATCGCGCTCGACGACACTGCGTCGAAGCCCCGTAAGGCTGGCGCCAAGAATGAATCGGCGAAACGATGACGGGCCGCCGCCAACCCTCCCCGGCCGGCGCACCTTCGGCACCCTATGAGCGGCCGGACGGTGCTCTTGAACATCTCGATGTTCTGATCATCGGCGCCGGTGTGTCCGGTATCAACGCTGCCCACCATCTGAAGACGACGTGTCCGTCGGCGAACTTCGCGCTCTTCGAAGGCCGCAGCCGCATCGGCGGAACCTGGGACCTGTTTCGCTACCCAGGGGTCCGTTCGGATTCCGACATGTACACCTACAGCTTCCCGTGGCGCCCGTGGCCGAGCGATCGAACAATCGGCAAAGGTGAAGAGATTCGCCAGTACATCGAAGACACCGCACGGGAGGATGGCACCTTTCAGCACATTCGCTTCGGGCATCGCATCGTTCGCGCCGAATGGATCACCGACGAAGCGCGATGGACGGTCACAGCAGAGACGGTCGATGACGACGGACTCACCGTCGACACCTTCGAGCTGACCGCCACGTTCATCATCTCGTGCACGGGCTACTACCGCTATGACCGCGGTTACACACCGGAGTGGCCGGGTTTCCACGACTTCGAGGGTCAGGTCATTCACCCTCAGCATTGGCCGGACGACGCGGACCTGAGCGGTAAGCGGGTCGTGGTCATCGGCTCGGGTGCGACAGCTGTGACCCTGGTGCCCAAACTCTCCAAGGTGGCGTCGCGCGTGACCATGTTGCAACGGTCGCCGACCTACATGATCTCGTCGCCGACCGCGAACTTGCCGACCAAACTTGGCAGCCG
>JAGNEX010000055.1 GCA_018003035.1 Acidimicrobiia bacterium | reverse complement strand
TTGCGGGTTCACCAACACCTTCGGGTGTTGCGAAGGGCAGTAGCTCAATTGGCAGAGCACCGGTCTCCAAAACCGAAGGTTGAGAGTTCAAATCTCTCCTGCCCTGCAAGGCCAAGTCCCCTACGGGCGTCATGGCTGGTTGTGGTGACCTCGATGTTCTCGCCCTGGTCCCACCCAGCGCCGTAACGCCACCACACGACCCGGGCGTGACGGTGAGCGCCCTGTGCCCGGCCGGGATCGCGACGGCGGTGGCGACCTTCGGGTAGTCGCCGTCCCTCACCGACTGGATCAGCTGAGCAGTATCCATGGGCGCAGAGTAACGGAGGGAGTGACGCTCAGGGCGTGCCGGTGATGGTGCGTACCACCGCTGCCCGTCGAGCGTCGGCCGGGATGAACAGCTCGGGCCAGTCCGGCAGCTCGATGTGGTCTCGCCACCGGGTGAGGTCCAGGTCCCATGCGGTCCGTCCGCGTCGTGAGGCGAGGTGCTCGGCTTGAGCGATCGCCCGTGCGGTCTCAGCAACGGACCACCCGTTGAGTTCCATGATCCTGACGACGATGTCATCCTCCAGCCCTTCACGGCGTGCGTAGCCGACGTGCTGGGTGAGATGGCAGGTGCGGCACAAAGGGACGGCGGCTGTGAGCACCTGGCGCTTGGTGGCCACGTCGAACGCCCACATCTCGTGAGTTTCCCAGGTCCGCCACCTACGGGCGATCGTCACCTCGCCACACCATGCGCACGACCCTCCAGTCGTTCGTCCCGCTGCACGCCGGAGGCGTTGCCAACCGTCCGGCTCGATGACCGTCCGCAAAGAAGAACCGTAGGTGGAGCGGGGGAGCATCGAAGGCTGGATCGCCACGTGGATCAGTGGCCGTTCGAGCTGTAGTGCCAGGATTCCTGAGGCCAGTTCGTGAGTCCGAAGCGTTTGCTGTTCGCGAGCAGCCAACGGGAGCATTGGTCGCCAAGTCGGACCGTGGGGCCACCGCAGGTGAAGTCGATCGCCAGCCCTCGTTCGTGCATCGATGTCCCGGGCTTGGCCGTGGGTGGCCGACAGGCGGTCGACGGTTTCTCGTAGATGTCGTAGCTCGAGGGCCCGCAGTTGTTGCGCCGGGTTCTGATCTGTCCCGCGGGATCCCGGTATCCACCTCCACCAAGCGGCAACCCTGCCGCCTGGGCCGCTGCGAACAGCGCTGCGACGTGAGGGGCAATGCACCGGTGGACGGTGGTCGTGCCTCGACGGTGTCGAACAGGGACGGTCTGACTTGCAGGGACGGCACCCGACACGGCCGCACAAGCTGCGGGGCCGCCAGGGGAGGCGGCGCCACCCTCACCAGCCGGGCCGGGGATGCAGGTACCGGCATCTGTGCCGAGCTTGGTCAGCAGCGTCGCCGCCGCGGACGCAGTTGCCATGAACGGCTGATGACGGCCCTTGTTGAAGGTGACCCACGGCTTCCACGATCCGCCCGCCTCGGACCAGACGGCGTGAGCCATCTTGGCGTTGTCCCACGGGTTGCCCCAGTCGCCCATCGCCATCTTGTCGGGGTGGTAGTAGCCGTTGATCTGCCACAGCCCGTAGTCGACGCTGCGATGGGAGTCGCTGTTCTGGTTGGTGAGGTGCGGGCGGTGGCTGCTCTCAGCCGAAGCGATGGCGACCGCCAGCGTGAGGTCCTCACCGGTGAACCCTGCTGCTGCGGCGACTTGGGCGACATGGACGGGGTTGAGCATGTCTGGCCACGGTCCGACAGCAGGAAGGCCCTGACCGGACGGCAAGACACATGGCCTGCCGGCAGCTGATGCGATCGCCGTCTGCTGCTGGTGCAAGTACCCCAACCCCATCATCGCCCCGAAGCTGAGCATGAGGACTGCCGTCAACATTGCCAGGATCTTCATGGCCCATCCCCTACAGCCTTACAGCGGGACTGGGCGCCGTCCCCTTGCGGCTCAAGTGGGAAGCCGGAGGGTGCCTTGACCATTGAATTCCATGTCGTCGGGCGATCGACGCGCCTTCGCTCAGAGTGGCACGGGTTTCCTTTCGCGGCTGTATTGGGTGATCGGCCCCAAGCGCTTGCACGACCTGCCGAGCCTGGTGGCTCTATTCACTGCGAAACGCCCCGGAAATCGCAACCATCTGTCGTCGCACAGAACCGCGTGATTGGTCTCCGTAGTGGCTATGAGTAGAGCCGGTCATGGCGTCAAGCGGGTCGACCGGACGTAGGACCACTACAAGCACGCTGCGTGCAATAGGGCCATTCGAGCTGTTGGTTCTCCTGAGTTGCGTAGTCGAATGAACCCGTAGCTGTCGGACCGCGAGCGCGAGCGCGGTGTGGGACCTGAGGTGGCCGCCAGTGGGGATTGGGGGGTGACATGAGCGGTGCAAAGGAGCATGGGGGTTACCATGCGGCGCTTCCTACAGTTCGGGCGCTGGGAAGAAGAAGTCGGTAGTTCGGGTTCCACCGACGCCTGGAGGTGGTCCGGGTGGCGTTACCGCTCCGCCGACCGATTCCTCAGCGAAGACCTTGAGATTCAACGCCAGCAACTGCGCCACAAGGTCCTCCCGATCGTTGAAACCATATGCGGCTACGACGGCCTCATCGAGAGCGTTGTGAGCATTGCGAAGTCGATTGACCCCGGGGTCGCTGAGAGACTCGTACTGTGCAGCGAGTGACAATCCGGCATCGGTCAGCTCGGCTCGGACCTCCAGAACAACGCGCATCGCGTTCGCGACAGATTGCACGGAACCCGGATCGGGGTCCTGAGGCCAAGGAAACGAGTCGAACACCGTGGTTGGCGTATATCGAGGTCGGACCTCCAGAAAGGTGCACCGCTCAAGAAACCAGTGCTGATGGGGAGTGCTGTGCAGAATACCGAGGCTGTAGTCATCATCGAATGAAAAGCACTGAACAGCATCGCTGGCCCGGTTCTCGGACGACACAAAGGCAAAAACTGGCCGACGATTCTCGGAGGCGACACGAGAGAGGACTATGTACCGATCTGATTCGGTGACCTTGTCGAATAGCTCGGCTCGCCGGTATGACTGCTGCCACCACCGGGCAAGAAAGTTGCGATGATGCCAGTTCAAGCGAGCGTTTGGATGCTCCCTCCTAATCTCGGCGTTCGTGATGGCTTCGGCCCGTGCCTTCTTCTCACGCTCGGGGAGCGCCCGAAGACGCAGTCGACCATAGGCGCCGGGCGCTACGGCTCTCGCCGCAGTCGCATCCGGTGCCACGATGTCGATGACCCACCGGCCCGGCCTACCGGTCTTGAGGATCTCGTCGCCGATGATGTAGGGGTGGAGAACAGTGCGGCTCGCAGGGTCCTCTTTGGTCAATGCGCGTGCTTCCTCGGTAGTCAGAACGAACGCTTCTGTGTTCCCCACAGTTTGTCCCTGAAAGAACACCTTCGGTCGACTGTTGGACTTGAGCCCTTTCGCTCCGCTCAGATCGAGGGTTTGGCGCAGGGATCCGTTGATCTCTTTGACTTCGATCGCTGTATCACGATCCGTCCACAGAATTGGCTTCCTGTCGTCCGGCCCCTTCGTCCAGTTTATGATTGCGACGGTTACGGCGGCCTTCCCCGACCATGGCATCGACGTCACAGCCTCGGTGACTGTCCCACCGGTCTCAATGATGTAGTCCAGGCCGTGTTTCCGACTTGAGGACTGGGCGATGCTGTTCGTACAAACCAGCCCGGCTCGCCCTCCGTCTGACAGTCGCTCATGCGCGAGTCTGATCCAGTAGACGACGTAGTCCGCTAAGCCGCCGACCTCGGGGAACTCGGAGTCGAGTTTCGCCACATACGCAGGCCCACGTAGGCCCGCAAGCTGCCGGCGGCCAATGTAGGGAGGGTTGCCAATGCAGATATCGAACTCCGGCCACGAGTCAAACAGAGCGTCTCCGACGACGATGTTCTGGTCCAAGTTGTCCAGCGGGAGTGGGTTCTCAACGCCTGACCGCTCGAACGCCGTGAGCTGCTTTGCGATCAAGAGCGTGATGCGCGCTATCTCGATCGCGAAGGAGTCGACGTCAATGCCGTAGAACTGGTTAGGACTCACCAAAGCTAGGCGGTCGGTTCTGACGCGCCGACGCTTAGACAGGGTGTTTCGCTTCTCTTCGATGAGAGTCTCGAGCTTACGGAGCTCTCGATAAGCAACGTAAAGAAAATTGCCCGAGCCGCACGCAGGATCGATGATCTTCAGCTGTGTCAATTCTGTTTCGATCTCGCCAAGAGTCTTCTGGGTGCGAGCACGTTGGATCCGCTCCACGAACGGATCGACGATGGTTGGGCGGACCACGCGCATGATGTCCCGTGCAGTGGTGAAATGGGCGCCTAGAGAGTGCCGCTGTTCGTCGTCCAGAAACTGCTCGAACAGTGTGCCGAAGATCTCTGGCTGGATCTTGGACCAGTCCAAAGCTGAAACATGTTTAAGCGTGACCAACGCTTCTTCGGGAAGTGCAAATCCGGCAGCGTCCGCGTAGAGATCGCCGTTGAAGTAGGGGGTTCCCTCGAAACGTCCCCCGGCTGTCTTGCCGGGGCTGTTCATCTCTCGAAAGAGTCCGAAGACAACATCGAAGGCGTCTGCGGACCCCTCAACGGAGTCTGCGACAGCGCGGGTGAATAGGTGACGCGGGAGGAGAGCCGTGTCCTCGGCGAACATCGCAGTAACACACTGCATCGCGAACCGTTGGGCTCGATGGCGATCTATCCCGGCTGCGATTAGGGAAGCGGTCATATCGGCGATAGATCCTGCTGCTGACTTGGAGACCTCCTCGAGGTTCTGATCGAAAAGTGGTTCGATAGGTTTGGGAAGCATGAACCCGAAGGCTTCCCAACGAGTGTGCAATTGTGGAGTCGGTACAATCTCGATGGGTTGATACATCTGATGCTCAAAATCGTATATCCAGAACTCATCGAAATTGCAAGTGACCACGTAGCGGGGACGGCCTTTGGTCTTCTGGAGCCAGTATCGCTCTGCTTGGGCGTAATGCCTCTTGAGGTCCTCCCCGCGTTTCTTCATCTCGAAGAGGACTACGTCGTTCCACATGAGGTCAGCGAAATGGATGGAGTCCTCGCCGCGAACGCGATCTTCGAGAACTGCCCCGGCTTCCTTCGCCCCCTCGTGGCCCAAAGCCTGAAAGAAGCGGTCTAGGAAGACCTGCGCCTCTCCCTTTTCATCGCCGTCAAGCAAGGCAAAGTGCTTGAGGAACTTGGCAATGCGCTCTTTGAGTGCATTCTCGTCCGGCATTAATGAAGTCACTAGTCGGTTCCGATCGTCGTCTCTGTACTGTGGTGACTGGCGTTTCTCATGGTTTGGCTTCTTATGGGTTTGGGTGTCAGCAAGTCGGAACTAGCAATAGCCACTGTGTCGCTCCGGGACTTCGTGTGGGCTTGATTTCGGGCGGAGGAACGGCGGTTCTCTTTGTGCGTGCGTGCTGTGGGACGGTGAGGACGTGGTGCAGTAGCCGGGTGCGACGCGCGCCGAGGAGCCGGTCAACGTCTGGGATGTCCATGCCTGAAGGTCAAACACGGATCACCTGTGAGCTTGACCAAGGTATTCAACCGGATATTGGTCCGGCCCGCCACCCGCGTCTGGCCAGTCTGAGACCCCGAGCCCGACCTTGGCCGGATTGACAAGGATGTGGCAGATCGGGCGCAAGCGCACTTCGCCGACCACCTTCCGCCCATTGTTGTACGCCTGTTCGTGTCGAGAAGTCATCCGGTGCCTTTTACGGCGACCTCGAACTGATTCGGTGATGTCGTTTGCGTAGTTGGGCGCTTTGAAGCTGGCGTCCGGGGTGGTGTTGGTTGACCGGGGGCTGTTCAGGCGGCTGATTGGTATTCGTTGATGAGTCCGGCGCAGCTGGTGTGTCGTTTGATCGGCTGGCCTGTGCCGATCGGGGTGACGTCGGCGGTGTCGTTGGGTGCCCGTTGGTGGAGCCCTCGGTGCGGGCGATGGCTGTTGTAGTGCTCGAGGTATTCCTCGAGCAGCTGCCGGAGCTGTCGCTCGTTCCAGATGATGGTGGGGTCGAGGAGTTCGTGACTGAGCGTGCGCACCCATCGTTCAGCGAACGCGTTGGCTTGAGGTGACCGCGGCGGTGTTCTGATTGCGGTGATTCCGGAGCCGGCGAGGACTGCGTCGAAGGATCGGGTGAATTGCCCGGCACCATCGCGAATCACGAATCGGAACGGGTGACGATCGCCGAGCTTCATCGTCAGGTTGCGGGCGGCTTGGGTGGTCCAGGAGCCGGTGGGGTTGGGGGTGATCCCTGCCAAGTGCACACGCCGTGTGGCGACCTCGATGACGAACAGAGCATGGAATCGGCGAAGCAGCGCGTTGTCGACACAGGCGAAGTCGGTAGCCATTATGGCTTTCGACTGCGAATGGATGAACTCTGACCATGACGGCCCTGACCGGTCGCGGATCGGGTCGATTCCGGCGGCGCGGAGAACCTTCCACACGGTCGACGCGGCGAGTTTGTGACCGAGCCGTGCGAGTTCCCCGTGGATACGCGGTATCCCCAGTCGGGATTTTCGTTGGCGAGGCGGATGATCAGACGTCTCAGGTCGGGGTCGATCGGTGGGCGTCCGCGTTTGGGTGTGGGCGGTTGGGCCCAGTGCCGTGCGACAAGTCGACGATGCCATCGCAGAACCGTCTCCGGTCGGACAATCAGGAACGTCGCTGCCCGGCGCGTGCGATCCATGGCATTGCTCAGGAGAGCGAGGATCGTGCGGTCGGTTTCGTTGAACCTCGGCCGGTCGATCTGGCGTTGCAACATGAAGATCTGGTGTCGGAGCGCAAGGATCTCCGCGTCTCGGGAGTCGCCGCTGGCGAAGACCCAGCCGATTCGGGTGAGAACGAGGCGTGCGAGCGAGGGAAGCAGGTCCACGAGTCGTCGACGATACCGATCTCGACGTCGGCCCGAAACCCTCAGGAACACTGGCCGGATGACTTCTCGGCCCCATCAGGCAAGGATCGTGCGGTCGGTATCGTTGAATCTCGGTCGGTCGATCTGGCGTTGCAGCACGAGGATCTGGTGTCGGAGCGCAAGGATCTTAGCGTCTCGGGAGTCACCGGTGGCGAATACCCATCCGATTCTGGTGAGAACGAGGCGCGCGAGAGCGGGAAGCAGGTCCACAAGTCGTCGACGATACCGACCTCGACGACCACCTAGAATCCTCAGGATGAAAGGGCGGACGACTTCTCGGCACGCACAAGCCTGAGCCGAGGCGGCAGGCACGCACTGAGCCCACCGACCAGACCCTCACAACGCTACGGAAACACCGCAGCGCCCACCAGCAGTGTTAATCAGGCACGCACAACCTGCGACTGAGCGCTCCGAACCGACGGTTACGAGTCAGAACGTCTCAGTGCCGGGGAGTTCCGTTGCGTAGATGCGACCGGTCTGCTTCTTAGCCCACCGCATGAGTCCGAGTGCACTCGGGTGATCGGTGACGTGGATCATGTAGTAGTGGACGCGACCATCGACGGGGTCGCGAACTGGTTGTGGCAGAACGTACTGGTAGCCGAGCGACTTGAGCCGTTCGACATAGCGACGCAGGAGCGCATTTGATGGCTGGCCGCTCTCCCACAGGTCCCACCATGCTTCTCTGCCGCCCATGAGGTGGTCGAGCGCGTCGGCGCCCATTGTCTCGGGATACTTCTCGCGGTTGTCGGCCCAGAGGCGATAGATCGCTTGGTGGGTGTTGAACAAAATCCAGAGTTCGATCTTGCATGCTTTGGGTTTCTTCGGTTCGACGGGGTTCGGCGTGTATGTTTTGTACGCGGCGAGTGCCTCGATCGTTTCCCAGGCGAGCTGTGTGCTGTCGGGGTCCAGGAATGCGAAACAGGGCTTGTCCGAATTGATGACGGCCGCGTCGAGCAAGGTTGGGATGATTTGGTTGCAATCGCCTGGCGGGTGCAGTTCGCACCGTGCCCGAAGTTTGTCGGGTAGTTCTGCGAGGCGCTGGGCGAGCAGTCGGTGTGAGCGTTGGTCCTGCTCGATGAGGTGGAGACGGCCAAACGCTTCGCTTTGCGCGGCCACGATTGCGGAGCCGCTGAAGGTGGTGCCGTTAAAGGCTCCTTGTCCTTGGCCGGCGAAGGCGTCGATGTAGCTGCCGCCACCGGCGACGCGCACGTATCCGCCGCGGAGGTACAGACGAAGGATCTCGAGTTTGTCGATGGTCCAACCGTGGAACTCGCGCATCTCGGTAGCCAAGTCCTTGGCGACGGGATGGTGGGTGGCTTGTTCGATCTCGGTTTCGAGGTCGGCCAGCTCTTCGGTCGACAGGATGGAAAGTTGTTCGTGTTCGGTCACGATGCGCTGCGTTGCGGCATCTCGTCGTGGATTTCGCCGTCAAGGATGCGGCCACCGGCCTTTGGAGTGCGTCCGCCCCACTGTTTGAAGAAGAACGCGACGCTTTGAGTGGCGCACTGATCGCGGATGCTGCGCGCCCAGGCGAGATCGATGGGTCGACAGCCGGGGCCCGATTCACCGCCAGCGATCACCCAGTCGATGCCGTCCAGCGACAATGAGGGCAGCGCACCGAGTAACGGCTCGCAAGAGAGGAACCGGACCGAAGCGGCCTCGACAGTGGCGAGGTCACGCGCTCGAAAGCTGTATCGGTCGGTTTCGACCGATACTCCGATCCAGACGTTGCCGGGCCAGTCGAGACGATCGGCCATCTGAGCGAGACGCGCCGAACGCTTGGTGAGAAGTTGGTAGGTGTGTCGAGGTGTTTCGCGCATGACGTCGAAGACGTCACGGATGAAGCCGATTGGCACGTCCTTGTGGAACAGATCGCTCATCGAGTTGACGAACACGACGCGCGGCGACTTCCACTGCTTGGGTTGATCGAGTGCTGATGGATGGCAGGTGAGAGCGAAGCCCGGGCCACTCGTGCGTTCGTTTCCGTCGTTCTGGTACTTGGCAACACCCATCGCCTTGAGTCGCCGGGAGAGCGTCAGCGCGTAGCAGTTGTCGCAACCCTTGCTGACCTGGTCGCAGCCAGTGGTCGGGTTCCACGTTGCCTCCGTCCACTCGATTGAGGATCGGTCGCTCATCTCATCTCGTTTCCACGAATCGAGTTGCCCTACGCCTCGCTCGTGTCACCATCGTAGATGCCGCTCGCCCGAGCGATGCCAAACTGCCCGACCCTGTTCGTGTCGAGAAGTCATCCGGTGCTTTTTCCGGCGACCTGGAACTGATTGGGTGATGTCGTTTGGGTTGTTGGATGCGTCGAGTCTGGCGTTCGGGGTGGTGTCTGTTGACCAGGGAACGGTTCAGGCTGCTGTTCGGTATTCGTTGATGAGTCCGGCGCAGGTTGTTTGACGTTGGATCGGTTGGTCTGTGCCGATCGGGGTGACGTCCTCGGTTTCGTTGGGGGCTCGTTGGTGAAGCCCTCGGTGCGGGCGTTGTGAGTTGTAGTGCTCGACGTATTCCTCGACAAGTTGTCGGAGTGGGTGTTCGTTCCAGATAGTGTTGAATCTCGGCCGGTCGACCTGGCGCTGCAATACGAAGATCTGGTGTCGGAGCGCAAGGATCTCAGCGTCCCAAGAGTCGCCGGTCGCAAAGACCCAGCCGATTCGGGTGAGAACGAGGCGTGCGAGCGAGGGAAGCAGGTCCACAAGACGTCGACCATACCTATCTCGGCGTGGGCCGGAAACCCTCTGGATCACAGGGCGGATGACTTCTCGGCTCCCTCAGTCGTAGCCTGCGTCGAGCAGCGCCTCGTCGGTGTGCTCGCCGAGGCCGGGGCAGCGGGTCGTCCTTGTTGGGGACTCGTCGTACGGCGCCGGGCTGGCCACCAACGGCACCTCTTGGCCGTTCTTTCGATTGCCGCTCTTGGCATCCGGTCGGGCGGAAACTCGCTAGGTCGAGTGCAGCAAGCAATGCCGGAGGTCGCCTTTGGGCCGACGGCTTAGACGCCTGACTTGGATGCGAGTCGTCATCCCCGACGGTACCGCCCTATGGCAGCCTATGTGTCATGGGTCAGGATGGTGTCCGAGAGGAATCGCGATGGGTTAGTGCAACGCCTTGGCTGGCAGCGATCGGCGTCGCATCGACGGCGCTCGTTGCAGCGGGGGGCCTCCCAGGCCCTATTGATGGTCTCATGTGGGGCCAAGGCCAATCGCTGGACAATCCGGAGATCACTATCCAGGTCGCCACTGGGATGGCGGCGCTTTCATTGGGCGTTCTCGCCCTGGCTCGTCTGGAGTTGGCTCGCATGGAACAGCACCGCGGTCGATTGGCACAGTCGCTCGCCCAAGTTGCCTACGAGGAGGCCGTGCACAACCGCCTTGAGGCTCGCCGACTGGAGATTGCAGGTCAGATCGCTGACCGATTCGTTCGAGCGGTTGACCTGTTGGCTAGTGCCAGCCTGGATAGCCGGATAGGCGGGATCTACTCCCTGGAATGGGTCGCCCGCGACTCCCCTGATCATGGTCAGTCGGTTATCGACGTGTTGTGCGCGTTCCTCAGGGGACACGAGCGCGACCAAGAACTGCCGGTAGATCAAATCGCGTCCGACATCCAGACGGCGCTGCTTGTCGTCGGGCGGTCAATCGACTACTTCCCGGACAGGGTCATCAACTTGCGAGAAGCAGATCTCGCTGGAGCAAACCTTGGTCGCGCCCAACTTGGGGGGGCCGACATCATGGGGGCGAACCTCGCGCACTCCCACCTTCTTGGCACAGACCTAACGGGAGCGTTGGTTCTCGGAGTCGACCTGAGCGGCGCGCATATCGAGGCAAACTTTAGGGATGCGCATCTCCTACGGGTCAACTTCTCGCATGCCCAGCTCATGCCTCAGACGGTCATTGAAGGGGCCAGGCTGGACGATGCGAACTTCAACGACGCTGAGATCTTGTTCGAACCGGCCGGTGCTGGCTGGGATCCGGACCACCCCCCGACCTGGCCGGACTACATGGACCCACCCGAAAACCTGTGGTCGTTGCTCAGCCGTTAGGAGTGTTCGTGCCTGAGTCATCCGGCACTTCCTCGGCGACCTGGAACTGATTCGGAGATGCAGCCTGTGTTGTTGGGCGCGTTGGAGCTGGCTGTTTCGGTGGTGTTGGTCGACCAGGGAGCGGTTCAGGCTGCGGTTCGGGGTGAGTCCCATCACGTGGTGTAGGTCCAATGTGCAGGTGGCTGAGTTTGGCCAGGGACGCAGCTCCTTCCCTCGCAGCGATC
>JAGNEX010000022.1:39885-42183 GCA_018003035.1 Acidimicrobiia bacterium | reverse complement strand
AGCTGATCAGCACCATCGACGGCGAAACTGTCAAAGTACGAATCGTAGAAACGGAGGCCTACGACCAAACCGACGCTGCCTCACATTCCTTCGGTGGACGCACCAAACGCAATGACGCCATGTTTCTAAGCGCCGGTCACCTCTACGTATATCTCAGCTACGGCATCCACTACTGCTGCAATGTGGTCTGTGGGCCCAAGGGCCTGGGTTCAGGTGTTCTGATACGGGCGGTCGAGCCTCTCGAAGGAACCGACACGATCCACCGCCGCCGCAGGGTGACCGGAGTCAGCGCCACCAACGGCCCCGGCAAAGTCGGCCAAGCCCTCGGCATCGACCTGTCCTTCAACGGCCACAACCTCACCCTGCCTCCAGTGCAACTCGCCCAAAGGCCTCCCCTGCCCAACCGGCAAACCGCGGTCACCGCACGCATCGGCATCTCGCGAGAGACTCACGCGCTACGCCGCTACGTCGACACCACGAGCCCGTTTGTCTCGAGTCCCCGCGGCGGGCCGAAGGCGGCTTCGTGAACACCCCACCCACCATCCTCTATGACGACTCAGCAGCCACCCCGGTTCTGGGATCCGCTGCCCAAAGCCATGGACCCCGCCGACTGCTCACCCGAGCAGAAGTCACCAAGTCCCGTGCGACATCGCTACTCGGCTTGCCCCTTCTTCAACCGCGCAATGAGGTCAGTGACGTCAAAGCCGGGGTCTCGACGAACGAACGCGAACGTTGGGCCTCTTCCGACCTTCCCGTACAAGGGCCCGAGCCTGCGTGGCAACCCCCAGAGCCATGCCGGGAGTGGTGGAAGTTCCGGCGGTCGGCTGAAGTCGAGCAGCGTCTCGAAGTGTTGGCCGACCAGTGAACAAGCGCGACGCAGGGGTGTCGCAGCGACGATGACGTCGCGGACGTCGAGTTCGCCGCCAAAGTCGACGAGTGCGAATGCTTCTACAGCGTCTCGGAGTAGAAGGGGGTCCTTATCGGATGTGACCCGAACTGTAGCGTCAGGTTGACACGCAAACGCATGTTCGCTAAGGTCTGGACCTGCTCACTTCGAGCTGAAGTCTGATCGGTTTGGTAACTGGTTGCTTCGGCCCCAGATTGCCCTAGCCACGATTGCCTGAATCATCACTCTGGCACGACTGGCTGGAGCCGGCATCGCGTCGCACGACGCCACAAGTTAGAACGCCGCCGGCGAGCGGGGTTCGTTTGATCTTCCTGCTTGTGGGGGTCGTGGTGCCAGAACAATTCGATGCTTCAGAACATGAGAGTTGTGCAAAGTACGGGGTTGCTGTCCGCGTCGGACTCCCTCAAAACCTTGGCGACCTGTCGGTCGATGAACTGCGACGGTCCATGCGGTCGGTTAAGCGGGCCAACTCGGTGCTCGAGAGCTGTGCGCATCGATTGCGTTCTGAGCTTTCGCAGCGCGCCGGAAGCGACCGCTCGGTCGACCTGCATCACATCCTCCGGTCCGACGGCGGAATGACCGGCAGGCAAGCAAGCCAGCAGGCAGACATCGCCTCTCGCGCCCACAACCTTGCTCATTCCGAAACGCTTCTGTCGTCCGGCGAACTCACACCGAATCACTTCGCACAACTCGCACGCGGTCAGAAGGAAGTGCCAGGGGCGTTCGTCCAGCACGAAATGGACTTGACCGAAGCCGCCAAATCGATGAGCCCTGACCGGTTCTCGCGACATGTCTCACGCTGGATTGCCGAGCAGCAAGACGACGACGGTGAGGGCCGATTCAACCGGCTGCGCCAGAAGCGCTATCTGCAGATTCAAGAGCTGGACAGTGGCATGTACCAAATCCGCGGTGAAGTTGACCCCGAAGCCGGTTCCGCGATCAGCACCGTCCTGACCGCCGTGGCTAACGACTTCTTCCACGCCGAATCCCGCAACTCCCGTCCCAGATCAAGCCCTCCGCAACGGCTGGCAGATGCGCTGACCGCCTGTGTTCGCCACAATGGCGGTGCGCTACTCGACGGCGTCGGCCTACCGGGCCGTGCCGTTCTCCACGTAGCGCTCAGCTACGACCTGCTCTGTGATCGCCTCGGAGAGCTCACCGACAGTCCAACTGCGGTTTCCAATGCCGGAAGACCGGGTGGATCCAAATCTGCTCGTGGATTCTCCCAGGTCGGAATCTCGACGACAGGAACGCCCCTGTCCCCCGCAACAATCAGGCGCCTCGCGTGCGATGCCGACATCATCCCCACCGTCTTGGGTGGTCACGGCGTCGTTCTCGACCAGGGACGTCGGCGCAGAACCGCGACCGGGGCCCAGCGATCCGCTCTCGTT
>JAGNEX010000022.1:36831-39785 GCA_018003035.1 Acidimicrobiia bacterium | reverse complement strand
TGCGGGTGCGAAGCAATCTCATGGGCCAGCGCAACCGCTTCAGCTAACGCAGCGCCGGGCTCACACACCCGGCTGGCGAGGCCCCAGAGCAACGCCTCATCGGCGGCAACCGCACGACCCGTCAACAACATGTCCATCGCTCGGGCATGTCCGACAATGCGGGCTAGCCGCACCGTTCCCCCATCGATCAGCGGAACACCCCAACGGCGGCAAAACACACCAAACGTCGCGTCGCTTGCAACCACCCGCAGATCACACCAGCACGCCAATTCGAGACCGCCAGCGACAGCAAAACCCTCCACCGCCGCAATGACCGGCTTGATCGTCCGCAGCCGCGTCGGACCCATCGGACCCAAATCGGCAATATCGGGCGACAACTGATTGGACCGATCGGTCGTCATCGCATGCAGATCAGCACCCGCACAAAAGTTGCCGCCAGCCCCCGTCAGAACGATCACATCAACCGCCGAATCAGCGTCGGCACCAAGCACCGCCTCAGCCAGCGCCAACGCGGTCGGCCCATCGACCGCATTGCGTCGCTCAGGGCGGTCGATCGTGATGATCCGAACCCGGCCGTCATCATCTAGACGCACACTCATCACATCAAACCCCCATAGGCGCCGCCATCCACCGGCAGCGCAACGCCGGTCACGAACTTGGCGTGATCGCCGCACAAGAACGCCAAGATCGCCCCGAAATCCGCAGCGTCGCCGAACGACGCCGTCGGAATGTTCGCCTTCATCTCCGACAACGCCCCGTGAGATAGCGACGCCAAACGGTCCGTGTCATGCAACCCTGGTTGCAGCGAATTGACCGTCACCCCATGGGCGGCGACCTCGCCAGCCAGCACTTTGAGGAAACCGGTGACACCTGCCCGAGCCGTCACCGAAGCGATCAACGTTGCGATCGGCTGACGTACCCCGAGCGACGTGATCGCTACCACCCGCCCCCAACCCTGATCGACCATCCCCGGAACGGCAACCTGACACATCGCCACGGTCGATAACAGGTTGAGGTTCAACGCCGCCTGATAGTCGTCGATGGTTGTCGAGGCGAACGTGCCCGGCGGAGGCCCCCCAGCGTTCGGGACCAGAATGTCGACCCCGCCAAGAGACTGCATTGCTTCGCTCACAAAGTCCGCTGCGCCCTGCGGTGTCGATAGGTCAGCCGGGAAACCAAACACTCGACCTGACCGGCCCCTGAGTGCCTTGACCGCGTCGTCGACCTTGCGCCGATCCCGACCACAAATCGCGACATCCGCGCCTTCGCCAGCAAGAGCCTTGGCCGCACCAAACCCCAAGCCGGCGGTTGAGGCGCCGACGATCGCTCGTTTACCTTGCAGATGCAGATCCATCCAGTCCTCCAAACACCCAGACTTCCGTCGCCGAATCGCAAGCGCCAACCGTGAGCACGTGTGAGTCGCCTGCGAAACGTCGGATGCACAGCCTCGCACCGATCGGACGCTGCCGCAGACGAACGGGACAAACCGCCTGCACGCGCCGCCCCGGCCGACCGCCCGGAGCGGACGGCCCAGTACCAGCGACATCGAACGTCGGCTCCGAGCGGACGGCCGCGAGCAAAGGGCTTGGTACCAGCGGCGCGGGACGAACAACGGCTGACGATTCCGGCTCCTGCGCGAACCGCCAACCCAGGGGGCACGCCGGACTACTCGACGTGATGCGAGCGGGTCGTGAAGCGAGCGGGTCGTCAAGCAAGCGGGTCGTCAAGCAAACGGGCCGTCAAGCAAGCTGATCGTCAAGCAAACGTGTGGCCTCGCGAAAGGTCAAACCGCTCCACGTTGACCCTTCGGCCGCAGCGAAGTTGCGCACCGCCTCGGGATCGGTCCGTCCATAGGCGCGCAGCGCCCACCCCAACGCCTTGCGTATGAAGAACTCGCGGTCAGCAGCCCGCTTTCGGACGTAGCCAAAGAGGCGGTCCCGGTCGGTGGCGTCCTTCCAGTCATGCTGATGCAGGATGGCCGTTCGAGCGATCCAAATGTCATCATCGTCGATCCAGCGATCCATATGCTCCGACAGGGCGGGGTTGTCGCGCCCTATGCGCCCGACGACGTGCACGGCCAGGACATCGACCGTGTCCCACCACGACTTCGTTCGGATCAAGCGCTCAATCCGACCCAGGTCGTCGACGTCCAGACGCTTGGCGTGTGTACGCAGCAGATCGGCGCCCGCGTACTGAAATTCTCGTTCGGGCTCGGCCCAACACGCGTCCGCAACCGCGACGATCTCGCCGACGGGCGCCCGCCGCAGGCCCGCAAGAATGGGCCGCTGAGCACCACGACGGTCGGCAGCGGGCACGCCGAAGAACTCAAAGCGGCTCTTCATGTATGCCGCCATCTTGGCGGAACGCTCGGGATCGGCGAACGGTTCCCAGGCCTTCCTGAGCTCGTCGACGACCAGCGACGAGTGTCCTTGGGTCAACGACTCTTCGCGGCCTTGTAGAAGCCGTCGTTCTCAGTCTGGAGGGCACGGCCGATCGGCTTGCGCAAGAAACGGCCCAGCAACCCGGACGCCCATCCCGACAGGTTGACCCGCAGTTCGTTGCGGGACTGGTCGCCTGGAAGTGGCGTCAGAATATGGGTTGCGGTGATCGTCAGCCCGGTCGCCGAGGTCTGCCACTCGAAGCGTTCGAGCGGCTCGATCGCAGTGATCGTCCAAATCTTCGACGGCTGATTGGGTTGCTTCAGTCGGTAGCGGCTCCCCACCTGCACGAGCCCCGGATCCAGGGCCTCGATCGACGAAAACGTCGGCGAGATCTCGGGCAGCGCATCGAGGTCGATGGTCAAATCCCACAGGACGTCCACGCCGACCGGCATGACCTTGGTGTTAGAAATCTGCAACCTGTTCTCCAATCCGTTGGCGCACGTCTTGCGGCCTCCGCTCCAAGTGTCTGACAGTTAGACGATAGAGCCAAATCCCGGCCCGCCGAACGGCTCA
>JAGNEX010000022.1:0-36731 GCA_018003035.1 Acidimicrobiia bacterium | reverse complement strand
TGGCCAGGCCAGAGCCGAACGGCTCACACCATGTCGGTCGGGCCAGAGCCGCACGGCTCAGACCATGTCGGTCACGCCGATATCGAGGCCCAGCATCACCCGTCCCGCCAGCTCGGTCGTCCGGTCCCAGTCGAACACGGCATGGCCCTTGAGCACTTCGACGTCTCGCTGATACCGCTGCATCGGCGAGTTGATGTTGTAGATGCTGGCCCCTGCGGCCGCCAACAACTCACCGACCGCAAACCGCGACGACCGAACCGTGCTGGCGGCCGTCAAACGAGCATGCGCGCGCTGCGCGAGTGAGGGCTCGCCGTTGATCGCCGTCGCCTCAAGGTCGTCGATCGCTCGCTGCCACGACGCTCGGGCTGCGTCCACCGCCGCGCTCTGCGCCGCCAGGTGCATACGCGGTGACGGCTGGTCGATCGCCTTGTCCCCCAACGAATAGGCCATGATCCGCGACCGCGTACGTTCCTCGAACAGACCGAGAACCCGTTCGGCCGAACCGAGTGCCGTGCCCGACGCCACCAGCGCCAGCACCGAAATCAGCGGCAGGCGGTCGAGCGGGTCGTTCGACTCCTCTGACGCGTTCAGCATCTGAGGCCCGGTGATCGTGTGCTCGGCAGACACATACATGTCTCGGGCGACGACGGTGTTGCTGCCGGTGGCGCACATCCCCGACATATGCCACACGTCGAGCACCTCGACCGCTTCGATCGGAACGACCGCAAAACGGGTCTGGCCCTCATCTGGGCAGAACGCGTGCACCATGACCCAGTCGGCGTGATTGACGCCGGTCGCCCACTCCCACTTGCCAGTCACGACGTAGCCGCCATCCACGACGGTCATCTTGCCGGTGGGCGCCAACGGCGCTGGCGTGTGAGCGTAAGGATGATCGGCAAACACGGTGCGACAGACCTCGTCGGGGAAGCGCCCGAGCAGCCAGTTGTGCAGGATCAGAAACGACACGGTCCACGCCATGGCGGTGTCGCCGTGGGCGAGGATCCTGGTGACGTTGGCCAGGGCATCAAGGCCCAGGCCGTCTCCGCCGTAACGGGTTGGGGTAACCATCGCGAACAAACCTGAATCGGCGACGGCGGTCATGACCTCTGTCGGCACGGCACGGTCGAGTTCGGCTTGGCGGGCGTGGTCGGCCAGCAATGGCACCAGCCCGGACGCCTTGTCGATGGCGAGCTCACCGGCTTCGGACATTGTCATGAAGCTTCTCCGTTCGCAGCTGCCGGCGCGCATGCCGGTAGGTGACGTCAAATGTTCAAGCGGGCACCCCAGTGACCGTATCCCAGCGGCTACTGCCCGTCGTCCAGAACGCCCGCATCGGGTTCGACGACGGCCAAGACCTGGTCCACCTCGACTGCCTGCCCTGCCGTCACGGAAACCGCTTCGACCACTCCTGCGTGCGGGGCCCGAATGATCAGCTCCATCTTCATGGCCTCCATCACCAGCAGCGCGTCGCCCTGTTCGATTCGATCCCCCACGTCGGCGAGCACCGAGACCACGGTGCCTGGCATCGCGGCTACGAGCGATCCGGCAGGCACCAGCGAATCTGGTTCGGCGAATCGAGGCGGTCGGTCAAAAGTGACCCCTCCGAAGGGGCCTTCGACGCCCACCGAGGCCTCTCCCACACGGACCCGGTGCAACCACCTCAGCCCGCCGATCGTCACCAAGATCTCACCGTCGCAATGTGCGCCATTGGAAGACGCAGACGACGCCCGATCGAGGCACACTGCGGCGGTCACAG
This sequence comes from Acidimicrobiia bacterium, assembly GCA_018003035.1. Classification (GTDB taxonomy): domain Bacteria; phylum Actinomycetota; class Acidimicrobiia; order IMCC26256; family JAGNEX01; genus JAGNEX01. The sequence goes on along the minus strand of JAGNEX010000022.1, from coordinate 34,975 downwards.
CGCCCAGATCGTCGGCGTTGACGTTCACGAGGTAGCGACCATCATGGTCGCATCGGTACTGGATCGCGAACGCGCGGTCGTCCGCCGTCAGCGACGTGGCTTGCGAACCTGACACGACGTTGCGGAACCCGCTCCGCACACCTGGCGTGAACGCATCAGACCCCCGTCGGCCTTCGGCCAGAAACAGGGCTGCGGCAACCGCGTACCGAGCCAGCTGCCCTTCGTCCAAGAGAGACGCTCCGAGCACGTCGGCCGGGTACTTGGTCAAGAACTCGCTGTTCGCCGAGCCGTCAAGAAAATCGGGATGTCTGAGCGTCCGAACCAGCAGCGATCGATTTGTCTCGATCCCGTCGATCGTCGCCCGGGCCAGGGCGCTGGCCAGTTTGTTGGCCGCTCCCGTCCTCGACGTGTCCCACGCGATGACCTTGGCGATCATCGAATCGTAAAACCGGCTCACCGAACCGCTCGGCGCAATGCCGTCGGACCGAACGCCTCCCGCTCGGGGAGACAGGCGCCCGGCACTCAGGCCAGTATCGAAAATGGAGTCGACCCGGACGCCATCGGCGACCCGCACGACTCCGGGGTCACGCTCCTGTGCGCCCGGAATCTCAAACCGGTGCACAACCCCCGTCGACGGCTGAAACTCACGGGTTGGATCCTCGGCATACAGACGTGCCTCGATCGCGTGGCCGAACGGCGCTGCCGACCACCCTTCGGTCGGTAACGGTTCACCCGCTGCGATGCGCAGCTGCCATTCGACCAGGTCGACACCGGTCACCATTTCGGTGACGGGGTGTTCCACCTGAAGACGGGTGTTGACCTCCAAGAAGTAGAAGTCGCCATCGCCACCGACCAAGAACTCGACGGTTCCGGCATTGGTGTAGGAAATCGCCCGGCCCGCCGTGATCGCGGCGTCGTGGAGCGCCTGCCTGGTCGCATCATCGATGCTCGAACATGGGGCCTCTTCGATGATCTTTTGGTGGCGCCTTTGGATCGAACATTCCCGTTCACCCAGATGCACCATCGCACCGAAATCGTCGCCGAAGATCTGCACTTCGACGTGGCGGGATGGCGAGACGTAACGCTCGGCATACACGGTGCCGTCCGCAAACGCCGACACCGCCTCCCGGCGGGCGCTTTGCACCGCTTCGACCAGCCCGTCTGAGGCAGTCACGATGCGCATCCCTCGACCGCCGCCACCCGCGGAGGCCTTGATCAGCAGCGGATAGCCGATGGTGGTCCCGGCATCGATCAGCTCTGAATCGGTCAGCGACTCGCCAAGCTCGGCCGATGGAAGCAGCGGCACGCCCGCCTCGCCCATGATCCGTTTGGCTTCCAGTTTGGACCCCATCGAGGCGATGGCTTCAGGGCGCGGCCCCACAAAGATCAGACCCGCGTCGATGACGCTCCGAGCGAAGTCGGCTCGTTCACTGAGAAACCCATACCCCGGATGTACCGCGTCCGCGCCGCTCGTCGCCGCGGCACGCAAGATTTTGTCGATGTCGAGATAGCTCTCGCCGGGTGTTGATCCGCCAAGTGCTACCGCCTGATCGGCGCCCGCGGCAAAGGCCTGCGTTGCGTCAGGGTCCGAAAACACCGCAACGGTCTCGATCCCCATTCGGGATGCTGTGCGGATGATTCGATTGGCGATCTCGCCGCGGTTGGCAATGAGAAGTCGTTTCATCATTCCCGCCTACATCCGGAACACGCCGTAGCCGCGCTGGCCGACGCACGGCGCGGTCATGGCTGCTGACAGGGACACACCCAGTACGTCACGGGTATCTCGCGGGTCGATCAGGCCGTCGTCATAGAGCTGGCCGGACATGACCGCTGCTTGTTCTTCGAACGTGATCTGGTCTTCCACTTCTTGGCGACGTTGGGCGTCCGCCGCTTCGTCGAAGGGCAGACCTCTCGACTTGGCCGAGGCCTTGGCCACGATCGATAGCGTGCCTGCCAGTTGCTCAGCGCCCATGACGGCTGTCTTCCCGTTGGGCCACGCGAACAAGAACCGAGGCCGGTAGGGCTGACCGGCCATGCCGTAGTTGCCGGCGCCGTAGCTGCCACCGACCTGGATGGTGAGGTGGGGCACGGTCGAGTTGGTCACCGCGTTGATCTGGTGTGATCCGTGTTTGACCATGCCGCGCTGTTCATATCTGGTACCGACCATGTAGCCGGTGACGTTCTGGACGAACACCAGCGGGGTGTCGATCTGGTTGGCCAACTGGATGAACTGTGCTGCCTTGTTAGCCTCTTCATTGAGCAGCACTCCCCGATCGTTCGCCAGAACGCCGATGGGGAAACCGTGCAGGGTCGCGAAACCGGTGACCAGATTGCCGCCGTAGGTCGGTTTGAACTCGTCGAGGACAGAGTCGTCGAGGACCCGAGCAAGGACCTCTCGGATCGGGAACGGCACTTTGAGATCGGCCGACACGATCCCGAGTAGTTCTTCGGGGTCGTACCGGGGCACCAATGGTGGCAACTCGGGGCGTCGTCCCAGCTTCTGATAGTGCAGGTCCTTGACGATTTGGCGTCCCAACCGGATCGCGTCCATCTCGTCGGTTGCGAGGTAATCAGACACGCCCGAGGTCACCGAATGCATCCGGGCGCCACCGAGGTCTTCCTCATTTGCATCTTCACCGGTAGCCATCTTGACCAGCGGAGGGCCACCCAAAAAGACGCGGGCCTGCTTGTCAACCATAACGACGTAGTCGCTGGTCCCCGGCAGATACGCACCGCCCGCCGTGGAGCTGCCAAAGACGAGCGAGATGGTGGGCACCCCTGCAGCCGACAAGGCGGTGATGTCTCGGAAGATCTCGCCCGCACCCAGATAGAGCTGCAGCTGATGGGGCAGGTCCGCGCCGCCCGATTCGACCAGGAACACCATCGGCAGGCGGTTCTCGTGACAGATCCGCAGCGCTCGGAGGATCTTCCGAACCGTGATGGGGCTCATCGACCCACCGCGCACCGTCGGATCATTGGCCAAAATCATGACCTCGGTCCCCGATACCTGCCCGATACCGGTCACCACCGATCCTCCGACGGCAAAGTCTGTGTGTGCGCCCGCGGTCACCGAAAGTTCAAGGAACGGAGCGTCCTGATCGAGGAGCAATTCGATGCGCTCCCGGGCCAGAAGTCGCCCGCGAGACCGGTGCCGCGACCGGTACTTGTCACCCCCGCCGTCGAGCGCCTGATCGACGAGGTCTTGGTAACGGGACAAGTGCGCCAGCATGGACTCTCGGTTGTGCCGGAATGTCTCGTCGTTGACGTTCAGATGCGAGCGGATCACCGACATGATGTGCCTCCAACACCGACGGCGCCATGCAAGTAGTGCTGTCGGCCCCCGTCGGCACCTGCACCGACGCGTCGAGTCGCCGCCCTGTTTGGCTCAGCTTTTCCCCAGTTGATGCCCATAGCGCCCCGATATTAGGGGCCTGCCCCGCCACCCTGGAGATGCGGACCGCACCCTCGGCCGGTCAGTGACGTTCCGAGCGGGGCGGCGGCTAGCCTTCGAGCCATCTATGAGTGATTCCGCGGGCGCTCCGCCACCCTCTAACAGCGAGTCACGGGACCGTTCCAGCACGGCACCCGATGGCGCCGACGCGACAGCGGGCAACACGCGAGCTCAGCGACGCCGCTCAGCGATACGGTCCGACACCAGCCAACGCGAGCACAGGGCCAACTCAGAGGACGCCACTTCAGATAGGGCCAGCTCAGATAGGGCCAGCTCAGACAGGGCCGACTCAGACATCGACGTGTCGTTCGTCCGGGGCCCTCTCGGGGGAAGCCGTTTCAATGTGCTGGCCGCCTCGGCGGTACTCATCATGTTCATGGTCGGACCGTGGCTAGCCGGTTTGTTGGGGGTGAAGGCTGGCGATGACACCGTCGCTGTGCCCGACATCAACCTGTCGACCTTGAAAGAACGCGGCACCTACGCCGAACTCGACCATTGGATCGATGAGCAACTTCCGGGACGCACCTGGGCTCAGGACACGATCGCCGAGGTCGACTACCGCTTCTACAAAGACAGCCTGAATGTTCAGGACGTCATCGGCAACGACGGCTGGGTCTTTGAACGAATCGAGCTGGATCTGTTCTGTCCAGGTCCCACCGAATTGGGCCTGACGGCGCCGAGCATCGACCTGAGCCCCAAGGAAGCCCGCGATCAGATCGCTCGGCTCAGTTCGATCGTGCGGGCCTCCGGGCGTGAGTTCGCCTACGTCATCGCGCCGTCGCGGGCCTACGCCTACCCCGATCGACTCGGCGAACGGGCTGGGCGTCTGACCCGTTGCGCCAAGGAGTACCGCGACGGGTTGCGCTCGGCGCTCGAAGCCGAGCCCGTCAACGGAGTCGTCCCCCTCTGGGATCCGGTGAAGGATGCAGCGACGCAACCGAACTCGACGGTGTACTACCCCCACGACCTGCACTGGACCACAAGTGGTGCCGCAATCATGACCCAAGGTCTGGTCGATCATTTCCAGCCCGGCCTCTGGGACCCCTCTGCGCTGGAGGTCATCGGGACGGACCGCCTCGAAGGTGCTGCGCTGAAGCAGATCGGTATCCCCGGTGTGGACGAGGTGCCCCGAGTCGGCGTTCTTCGCGACGGGGTTCAGCCTCAGCTCGTCGACGAGTACCGCGACCCCAACCGCCGCGCCAACGAGGAACCACTCCCACCTGAACAGCACCTCGTGACGACCGGCGAAGGCGGGGTATTGCTGCCCCCACCACAGCCCTATCTGCTGCAACAACACCCCGTGATTGAGTTCCAGACTCAGACGGGCGGCGCTCCGCTTATCAAGGGAAACACCGCCGTGGTCCACGACTCGTTCGTGTGGTGGACTCCGTCGGTCATGCCGCCCTACTTCGAGAACCTGGATCTGCTGTACAACACGCCGGTGGCGCAAGGAACGGTTCTCGCCGACCGGTGGACCGATATCAACCGCCTGATCGTCGAGTCGTCCGAAACCCTCTTGCTGCCGGGGCTGGCACCCGACGAACCATTGTTCTCTCGCCTCGTCGGCCCCGCGTTCGCCGAACTCGACCAAAGCAAAGTTGCGTTGCCGGACCCGCCAGACGGATGGCGAACCGCCGCGCCCGGGATCGCGACCACCCGCGACGATGCCACATCCGCCGGGATAGGCCCCGCCATTACCGTCCAAGTGCCCGACAATTCAGCGGATGTCGGCCGGGTGATCCTGGCGGTCACCGTGACGAGCGACGCATGGGACGACGATCTACCTGCGCTCGAAATGACCGATCCGCAAGCGTCGATGCAGACTCCCTTTGCGACAGTGCCAGCGATCCGCCCAGGCGATGGGATCACCACAAGGACCCTGCTCTTTGACCTTGCTGGGTCGGACGGCATCGTCGAACTTGAGCCCCATCTCGGCGAAGCTCAGCAGGTTCGAATCGATCAGATGGGCCTCGTAGAGCTCGTCTCGTAGCGGACTTCCCCCGCGTCGATCTGCGCCGCCTAACTGGCAAAGGCAAACATGACGCGGCCGCTTGCAGCCACGCTGCCGTTGACCGACGCAACGCCTCGGGCCCAGCCGGCACTTGGCCGCAACCGCTCGATGTCGACGGTGAATGTCACGGTGTCGCCCGGCAGCACGGGCGAGCGAAACCTCGCCTCGTCGACGCCGGCGAGTAACGGTAGACGCCCTTCGTTTCCGGCGGCCAGAACCGCGATTGCACCGGCCTGCGCCAGCGCCTCGATCAGGATGACTCCCGGCACTATTGGGTTGCCTGGAAAGTGCCCCGGAAAGAAAAACTCATCTGGCTTCATCCTGTAAAAAGCTTGAATGCTGGTGCCAGGTTCTATCGCTGTCACACCGTCCACGAAGAGAAAAGGGCGAGCATGCGGCAACAGCGAAATGAGGTCGTCGCTTTCCGGCAAAGGCTCCGGAGCGAATTGGGCCGGCCGTTTACTCCCCGGCGTGTCGTCGACATTGCCGTTGCTGGGCTCACCTGAATCCGTCACCATTTGTGACCTGCCTTCCTGGCGCATCGCGCCGTGGCCTCATGACCGTTTCGAACGTAGCAGGCCGGTCATGAGGAGCGACCCAAACGGAAGCGAAACGAGTCGACCCGCAGGCCTTCCGATGGTGCGGCCTTTATACAGATCGACCGATGATGTACAGGCTCGTCTTGCCCGAGCGCTCGCCACTTCTTCAGGCACATTCCGGCCCACCCGCCTGCCATTCATCCTGAAAAGACCGGGACGCCGCAGCATTCCAAACTACTTAACAAGTAGTTACCGTTACCGTGACGTAACGGGCAAACACCCTGCCTAATGGACACGAACACTGTTTGTATTACCACCGGGTATCTGGGGTACTCATTGGTAACACCCGTGGGTAACTTTCAGGAGTCCGCGGTCCCTTCGTAGCGTTCGGCCTGCTCCGCCAACCCAAATGGCACCGTGGACCAAAGGACTTCTATGCCCGAGCAGGTTGCAGTGACGTTTCCCGGCCAGGGAACACAGCGCCCCGGAATGGGTGCGCCGTGGCAGAACTCCCCCGCGTGGCGCATCGTCGAGCAAGCCCAACAAGGTAGCGACCTCAACCTCGCTGACCTGCTCCTCGAAGCCGACGCAGACACTCTCGCACGCACTGAGAATGCTCAGACCGCAGTCTTTTTGACCTCGCTGATGGCCTGGGACCATGTTGAAGGCCAAGTGAAACCCGTTGCGTTCGCGGGTCATTCGCTCGGCCAGATCACCGCCCTTGTCGCAGCAGGAGCATGCTCGTTGGCCGACGGTCTGCGTCTCGCGGCGGCACGTGCCGCGTTTACGCAGGCCGCGGCCGACGACTCCCCAGGGGCCATGGTGGCGCTGATCGCGGGTCGATTTGAAGATGCCGTTGCGCTCTGTGACCGAATTGGGGGTTGCTGGGTTGCGAACGACAACGCCCCCGGTCAGCTGACCGTCGCTGGAACTCCCGAAGCGATCGAACAGGTCACCGGTCAAGCACGGTCAGCGGGCTTTCGCAAGGTGATTCCGCTGCCGGTCACAGGGGCGTTTCACACTCCCCTGATGTCCCCAGCGTCCGCCCGTTTCGGCGAACTCCTCAAAGAGGTGAACTTCGCCGACACCGACATTCCCATCATCGCCAACTCCGACGCACGCCCCCACGCAAACGGAACCGAATGGCCCGCCCTGCTCGAAGAGCACCTGGTGATGCCGGTTCGTTGGCGCGAAACCATGAATGCCCTCGCCGAGTTGACCGACACGTTTGTCGAGGTCGGCCACGGCGACATGATCAAAGGTCTCGCTCGGGTCGGCGTCCCCACGGTTCGCGTGCTCTCAGCAGGCGAACCCGGAGCCCTTCTCGCCGCGACATCGGCTTCCTAACCGGCTAGCCCTCGAGCCGTTGACCAATCCACATCTGGAGAACGACATGAATCCACCGCAGCAACTCATGCTCGAAGGCGAGCACACGGCGACTTCTGATCGCGCGGTCATCTCGCCTGAAGGGGGCCTGTTCCACGCGACCAACGCCACCAAAGTGCTGCAAGGTGACACGCTTGGAACGATCGATCGCCAGGGACGACTCACCGAAGTCGTGGCGCCCGTTTCAGGGACGATCACCCACTGGTTTGTTCTCGACACCGAACGGGTTCGCAGCGGTCAACCGGTTGCCTGGATCACCGTCGGCGAATGAACATCGGATCCAACAACCCCTCGGGGCATACCGCCTTGATTACCGGTGGGACCGGGGCAATCGGCCAGGCAATCGCCACTCGACTCGCCGTCGCCGGTCACGGCATTGCACTCGGCTATCGCTCTGACCCCGATGCAGCCGCTGCGCTAGCACGACGATTGATCGACAGCGGAGCTCGGGCAACGACCGTGCACCTCGACGTCACCGAGGACGAGTCGGTCACCACGGCCTTCAAGACCCTCAAGGCCGAATTCAGCTCGCCAGACATCGTCGTCAACAACGCAGGCGTCACCCGTGACGGGCTGCTCGCCACGATGAGTCCAGATGCGTTCGACACCGTCGTCGCGGTCAACCTGACCGGAACGTTCCGAGTGATGAAGGCCGCCCTCCGCTCGATGCTCCGAAACGGATGGGGCCGAATCGTAAACATCGGATCGGTGACCGGACTGTTGGGCGCGCCAGGCCAGGCCAACTACACCGCATCGAAGGCCGGGTTGATCGGCCTCACCAGGTCAGCAGCTCGAGAGGTTGCTTCCCGGGGGATCACTATCAACGTGGTGGCGCCCGGGCCGATCGAGTCCGACATGCTCAACGACATCACCGCCGAACGTCGCGACGTGATGCTCAACTCGGTCCCGGTTGGGCGCTTCGGCAAACCCGAAGAGGTCGCCGAAGCCGTCCGCTATCTGTGCTCGTTCGACGCCGCGTTTATCACAGGCGCCGTTATCCCGGTCGACGGCGGCATCGGCATGGGCGTCTGAGCCCGCCCACGTTCGTTGAGTTCCCCGATCTTGGCCAGCCGGCCTGAATCCCAAGCCGACGCGTCCCGCGTCACCAACCAAGGAGTCCACATATGGAACGCACAGCAGTATTGAACGGTGTCATCAAAATCGCTGCCGACGTCTTTACCGCCGATCCGGCAACGATCGGTGAAGAGACGCTGATCCTCGAAGATCTCGAAGCTGACTCGCTGGCCCGGGTCGAGTTCTTGATGGCGCTCGAAGACGAGTTCGACCTCGTCATTGAGGAAGAAATCGCCAGCCAAGCTCAGACGATTGGCAAGGTCACCGACCTCGTCGTCGAACACTTGGGCGCCAACGCGTGAGTACCCTTCCCACGCTTGATCGACCCGACTCTCAGCGGGTTGTCATCACCGGCCTGGGCGCGGTGACGCCTGCCGGAGGTTCGGTCAAAGAAACTTGGGAGACGGTGCTGGCCGGCAAGTCGATGGCCGCACCGATCACGGCCTGGGACGCCTCCGAGGAACCGGTCAACTTCGCCTGTGAGGTCAAGGACTTTGACCCTCTCGCGGTGATGGACCGGGCCGAAGCGAGGCGTTCTGACCGGGTCACGCAGTTCGGTGTCGCCGCGGCAGCCGAAGCGATGACCGACGCAGGTGCGTTGCAGGCAGAACCCGAACGGATCGGAACCCTCGTCTCGACCGGCATCGGTGGCCAGACCACCGTCTATGACGGGGCGATCACCTGCGAAACCAAGGGAACGCGGCGCGTCAGCCCGTTCTTTGTACCGGCCACGATGCCGAACGCAATCAGCGCGGCTATCGCTATGGTCCACGGCCTGAAAGGCCCGAGCCTTTGTATCTGCACGGCATGTGCGGCGGGGACCCACTCGATCGGTGAAGCGGCGCGCATGATCCGCAGCGGTGCAGCCGACGTCATGTTGGCGGGCGGTGCCGAAGCGACGGTCCACAAGCTTCCGATGGGGGCGTTCTGGCGCATGGGGGCGTTATCGACACGCACCGAGGACCCTTCTCGAGCATGTCGGCCCTTCGATGAAGGTCGCGACGGTTTTGTGATGGGCGAAGGCGCTGCCGTCCTCGTGCTCGAGCGCCTCGACATGGCCAGAGAACGTGGCGCCAACATCTATGCCGAAGTTCGCGGCTATGCGCTGACTTCGGACGCATACCACATCACCTCGCCGTCCGAAGACGGCGAAGGGATCCGTCGGTGCATGCGCCTTGCGGTCGCCGACGCCCAACTCGCACCGACCGACATCGCCCATGTGAATGCCCACGGGACCTCAACGCCACTGAACGACCTCATCGAAGGCAACGCCGTCGCTGCTGAACTCGGATCGCAGGCACTCGTGACCTCGACCAAGGGTGTGACCGGGCACTGCATCGGCGCCGCTGGGGCGATCGAGGCGGTGCTTGCCACTCTGACGATTCGCGACAGCGTCGTTCCTCCGACCGCGAATCTTGAGACCCTCGACCCGAAGATTCCGATCTCGATCGCCTCTGGAGCGCCCGCTCCGCTTACCGGTGACGCTGTCATCTCGAACTCGCTCGGTTTCGGTGGGCACAACGCGTCCTTATGTCTGAGTCGTTGCTAGCCGCGTCGGCCCCGAGCCGGACCGAGGGAACCGAGGCGGAAGCAGGCGCCCCCGCCGCCGGGGCACGAGAAGTCGCCGCCGCGGCTCAAGGCTCGGGCAGCGCCCCGGCCACCGAGGACGGCGTCGACATTTCGCCGCGGCTATGGCGCGAACGACTCGACGAGCTAGCGCAGCTTTCGGACGCGTCCGCTCTTTTGGCCGGCATGCCGATTAGTGCCCAACGGAGTCCCGGTGCGTGGGCGACGATCACCGAGCTGGGTGAGCGGTCGGTCGTCCTCTTCGTCATCGATGCAGCGCGCACCGACCGCTTCGGCGTGACCGAAGCTGAGAGCGTCGAACGAGCGGTCCGCCTTGCCTACGAGGTTGGGTTGCCCCTCGTTGGGATGGTCAACAGCGCAGGCCTGACGATCGCCGACGGCATCGCTGGCGTTCACTCATGGGGTCGGGTGGCGCGAGCAATCGCCGACGTTTCGGGCAGTGTGCCGTTTCTGTTGGGTGTTTCTGGTCCGCTGGTCGGTGGTCTGGCTCTCGTCGGCGGGCTCGCCGATATGGTCATCATGGGCGCTGACGCGTTCTCCTATCTGTCCGGACCGGCTGCTGCGCTGAGCCTGACTGGTGAGGTGATTTCGGGAGAAGAACTCGGCGGCGCTCTGATGCACGCCGAACGATCGGGTGTGGCAACCGAAGTCGTTCCCGACGACGAGATCCTCGACGCGATTGCCGATTTGGTGGCGTTTCTGCCAAACAACTCACTCGACGAACCGCCCGTCCTTCCCACCGACGATCCACTCGATCGAGCCTGCGACGTCGCATCCCGCATCGTCCCCGTCGACGCCCGGCAGGCCTATGACGTGCGTTCAGTCATCGCGGACCTGGCCGATGAAGGCTCCTGGCTGGAGTGCGGCGCGAAGTTCGCACCCAACCTCGTGACGGGATTTGCGACGGTCGGCGGCCGCGTCATCGGCGTCGTTGCCAATCAGCCACTCGTGCGGGCAGGCACCCTCGACATCGACGGATCGAAAAAGGGCGCTCGGTTCGTCCGCTTCTGCGATGCGTACCACCTTCCCCTTTTGACGGTCGTCGATACGCCCGGTTATGAGCCCGGCCGCGATCTCGAATGGGGTGGCATCATCCGGTATGGCGCCCAGTTAGTGCAGGCGTATGCGGACGCCTCGTGCCCTCGCATCTGCGTCGTTCTTCGCAAGGCCTACGGCGGCGCGTACATCGTGATGGATTCAAAGCAGATGGGCAACGACGCTTGCTTCGCCTGGCCGAACGCCGAGATTGCGGTCATGGGCGCGCCGGGCGCCGTCGAGATCCTCCACCGCAAAGAACTCTCGACACTCGACACTGACGCCGCGCTGGCGCGGCGCACGGAACACCTCAACGAGTATGAGGAACGGTTCTGTACGCCGGTCATCGCCGCTCAACGCGGCTACGTCGACCACGTCATCGCGCCCGAGGACACTCGCCGCGCCGTCGCTGGAGCACTCATCCGGCTCGGTAACAAGCGGCACCGCTCCGTCGACCGACGCCACGCAAACGGTCCGGTCTAGGGATCGCCGCTCCCGCGCATGCTCAACGCCGATCGACCATCACCGCGTCCACTCAGACCTGAGGACTTCACATGATTCTCCAAGACAAGACCATCGTCGTCACCGGTGTGCTGACGAATGCGTCGATCGCAACATCGATCGCCGAAGTCGCCACAGAGCAGGGCGCCAATGTGATCCTGACCTCATTTGGCAAGGCGACACGACTAACCGAGCGTCTCGCCAAGAGGCTCGACCCCAGCCCGCCCGTACTGGACTTCGATGCGACCGATCCTGACGGTGAAGGCAAGCTCACCGAGGCACTCGCCCAGCACACCGACCGGGTCGACGGGGTCGTTCATGCCATTGGTTTCGCTCCGGCGAGTTGCCTCGGAGCCCCGCTGCTCGACGCGCCGTGGAGCGATGTCGCCACGGCGATCGAGGTGTCGGCATATTCACTGAAGCGCCTAGTCGCCGGATGCCTGCCCCTGATGACCGAGGGCGGGTCCGTCGTCGCACTCGACTTCGACGCTCGGTTCGCCTGGAAGCATTACAACTGGATGGGCGTCGCCAAGGCCAGTCTCGAATCGCTGACGCGCTACCTGGCCCGCGAGGTCGGGCCCTCAGGAGTCCGGGTCAACTGCGTCACGGCGGGTCCGATCCGCACGATGGCTGCGACGCACATTCCGGGGTTTGAAGATATCGAAGGAGCCTGGAATGACCGCTCCCCCATCGAATGGCAGATCGCCAACCCCGAGCCCGTGGCCCGGACCGTCGTCGGCCTTCTCAGCGACTTCTTCCCCGTCACGACGGGCGCTCTCATCCCCGCCGACGGCGGCGTCCACATGGTGGGCATCTGAGCCGAAACTGAGCGACTCCTCACCACAGGGGGATTTTGTCGAGGGACCCGAAATCCCGTCTCGGCACGATCGCACAAAGCGGATTCCGCCGCAGCGGTTCCACCTCAGGAGCGGCCGACCCCCAACTGGGTCTGGCTCCGGAAGAATCGATTCTGCCCAGCAACAAAAATGCCCCGGCAACCTCGCGGCTGCCGGGGCATTTTTCACACGTCAGAAAGCCGACTAGATCAGCTTCTTGATGATCGTCTGCTTTGTCGGGGTGAACGGTGGGTACATGACACCCGGGTCAAGCATCTGGCTTCGGCGGAGCACCGACTTGGCATGCGAGAAGGTCGTGAAACTCGCCTCCCCGTGGTACGCACCTTGGCCTGACTGCCCGACACCACCGAACGGCAGGAACGGGTTGCTCACCTGGAAGACCGTCGCGTTGACACACGCGCCACCCGACGAAGTCTGCTCGAGAACCTTGTCTTCGAGCTCCGACGTCTGAGAAAACACGTAGAGCGCCAGAGGCTTGTCACGGTCGTTCACGAAATCGATGGCGGCATCGATCGAGTCGACGGCGATCACCGGCAGGATCGGACCAAAGATCTCTTCTTGCATCACCGGGGCGGTCGGGTCGACATCGACCAACACGGTCGGCGCAACAAACCTCGCCGCACGGTCGTGGGTGCCACCGACAGCCACCTTGCCGTTCTTCGGATCCGACTCGGGCAGGAGCCCCACGAGGCGGTCGAAGTGACGTTCGTTGACGATGCGGGCGATGTCTGCTGAATCCTGCGGGTTATCTCCGTAGAAGTCACGCACCACCTTGGCGAGCTGGTCGACCAACGCATCGTGGACATCGCGTTCCACCAAGACGTAGTCGGGCGCCACACAGGTTTGGCCTGCGTTCATCATCCGACCGAACATGATTCGTCGGGCGGTCAAGGCAAGGTTTGCGTCTGAGGTGACGATGCACGGGCTCTTGCCACCGAGCTCCAGAGTGGTCGGAGTCAGGTGTTTGGCAGCTGCTGCAGCGATCACGCGAGCGACCACGCCGTTACCGGTGTAGAGAATGTGGTCCCACTGGTGCTCCAACAGGGCGGTGGTCTCTTCGACAGCGCCTTCTACGACGACGACGGCTTCGGGGTCGACATATTGGGGAATCAACCGTGCCATGGCTGCCGAGGTTGCCGGCGCCAGTTCGGACGGTTTGAGCACCACCGTGTTGCCAGCGGCGATCGCACCGATGACCGGGCCGACCGACAGCTGCAGCGGGTAGTTCCACGGGGCGATGATCAAGACCGTGCCCAGCGGGTCCTGGTGGATGTAGGACTTGCTTGGCTGAAGCGTCATCGGGGTCGTCACCTTGCGGGGCTTGGCCCACTTCTCAAGGTTCTTCACCGTCAAATCGAGTTCGGCGAGCAGGAACTGCGTTTCGGTAAGAGCTGCTTCGAGCGACGACTTGCCGAGATCGGCATGCAGCACCTCGGCCCACTCATCTGAGTTTTCACGGATCATGGCCTGAAGGCCGCGGAGTTGTTCGAGGCGCCACGACAGCGGCCGGGTCTTACCCGACCGGAAGGTGGCTTTGAGCATCTTGACCAGGGCTGGCACCTGGGCCACCACCTCTTCGGTCGTCTGCTTGTTCGATGACAGCGTTTGCGTCATTTGGCGGTAACCCTTCTCGGCGCGTCAACTAAGCGCGCAGATCGTTTTAGAACAGGTTCTCTCCCCAGAAACGGCAACTTAGTTCAGCCACGCATCACAAAAGAAGCGCACCTAGAGTTCTGGCCAGCTCGGTTTTGGGGACTTCACACGGCAGTCTTTGCCGGTTACGGGCCGATCCTGTTGAGGACGCTTTGCCCGCTTGGGACTCGGAAACGAGCGATGACCGTCGGCTCTGGGGTGTTAGGAGTTTTAATCGGCACGGCCTTGAGCTCGATGATGATCTCGTCCCTGGTGATCTTCAGGACGGCGTAGCCGTGTTGGAAGACGTCGGCGAACTGCATTCCCGGGAAGATCCCACCCATCACGTCGTTGACAAGCGAGACCGGATCCTTGAGGTACTGGTCAAAGCCGGGCGACGTGATCGATCCTGCGACCACCTCGACCGCAACACTTTTGGCGTTTGGTCGATCGAAATCGGACGACAGTGTGCCGGCGAGGAACACGTGCAGGTCTCCGGTGACCACGACGACGTTCTTGATGTTCTGCTGTTCGATGTGCGACAGAACCGTGCGACGCTCCCACTGATAGCCGTCCCACTGGTCGCCGTTGAGGAACACGCCAGAGTTGATGCCTTCCCAACGACCGGGCCGACGGGTCCAGTAGTTGTCGAAGTCCAGGATCCGCCAGGGCAGCATCATCAAGGGATTGCCGATGATCTTCCATGCGGCGGTCGAACTGCTTAGGCCGGACATCAGCCACTGCCGCTGAGTTCCGCCGAGCAACGTGCGCCCATCTGCGTGGGTCAAGGTCGCCGAACCGGTGGCGCTGTTTCCGGCTGGCAGTTCCCGGTCCCGGTATTGGCGGTGGTCCGTCATGAAAGTGTCGGCGAGGTTGCCCCAGTTAATGGTGCGGAAGATCCGGGACGGGTCATGCGGAGGTCCGAACGTCGGCTGATAGTCGAACCAGGCGCGGTACGCGTGAGCTGCCTGAAAGCCGATCTC
This sequence comes from Acidimicrobiia bacterium, assembly GCA_018003035.1. GTDB lineage: Bacteria > Actinomycetota > Acidimicrobiia > IMCC26256 > JAGNEX01 > JAGNEX01. Next base: position 19,919 of record JAGNEX010000022.1, on the reverse strand, counting down.
GCCGATGTTGTAGTTGTCCTCGACCTCGTGGTCATCCCAGACGGCGACCATGGGTGTGGACGCGTGCAGAGCTTGCAGGTCTGGGTCGGACCGATACAGCTTGTACTTCTCGCGGTACTGCTCGATGACCTTTGGATAGGCGACCGGGTCGCTCCGGACGGCGTCGCCGTAGTCGTTGTACTCATAGATGTAGTCGCCGAGGTGCACGAAGTAGTCAAGGTCTTCGTTCGCCATGGCGCGGTAGGCGTTGTAGTAGCCGCTCGTGTAGTTGGCGCACGAGCAGACGCCGATCTTGAGCTTCTCGACGGGCGCACCGGCCGCCGGCGCCGTCCGAGCACGACCTACGGGACTCGTCTGCCCCTTGGACGTGAAGCGGTACCAATACCTCGTATATGGATTGAGGCCCGCCACCGCGATCTTGGCGGTGTGGTCGTAGGCCTCCGACGCCTGGACGGTGCCGCTTTGGACGACGTTGCCGAAGTCGGGATCGGTGGCGATGTGCCAGTCGATCGGGAAGGTGTCTGAGAAACTGTTGGGGCGAACCCGAGTCCAGATGTTGAACCCATCGCTCCGAGGATCGCCAGACACGACGCCCTGGGGATAGAGGCCGCCAGCCGAATTTGCCCCGGCCTGCCGCACCGGCTTGAGCACACCCCCGAGGGCTGCAGCGGCCCCACCTGCGGCCATTCCCCCAAGGACCTTACGCCGAGTGATTATCGGATGAAGTTCTGACTCGCCTGTTTGTCCCACCGGTCTCCCCAATGTCCATGCGATAGGGCTGTTTAACGAACGATTAACCAACGTGGGCAGAACGCGAGATGGAACATCGACCCAAAATGCCGACCCTGCCGTCCCCGATTCCCGCCCGGCAGCAGAGTACCCACCAGGTGAGCGAAACACCACGGTTTCCAAAGACTTCTGAACGATTTCTCCAACGCGCAGAGCGCGAAAGCCGGGCGGAAAAGCTGCAAAATAGCCACCGGATCAACTTTTCGTTGAAGTCCGATGGATCGTTTACATCTTCAATACAGATGCCCACGCGTTGAATCCATCACCCACAGCCAATAGCTTGAAGTTCGCAACCTGCTCACTGCAGGCAGCAGTCGGCGGCCAAACCCGGCCGTGATTTGAAGGGGATCAGCTGCTTTCACCCGCCAGGTGGACAGTCCGACACCGGCTACGCGCATCCCAGGAGGAGCGCAGCCACAACCGAGAGTGGGGTCGTCACACCCCCGCCGCACGAACGGCAAGGTGTGAAACCGGACGCAATGTCGTCCTTCTCGGCTGAGTCTTCAACCGTCACGGTTGCTGCCGACGAATCCCTCCGGCCTGCGGTCGGTCTTGACCGACCCGCTTTGGTTCCCAGGTTCTGATCCTTGTGGAGCCCGCTCTCGACCGCCTCTTAGGAGGTTTCGAAATGCCCACTTTTAAGATCCTTGTTCCTGCCGCTTTGGCCCTGATCGGCACCGCAAACGCAGTTGTACCTTCACCGGTCATTGCAGTGCCCGACACCGGAGACACTCTCGACATCATTCGCGAGGCTCCCGCCCAGCCGTCGTTCTTCGGCGGACAAGACACGGTCCTTGACCGGCTCATGAACGGCGCCCGGGTTTCCAGCGGTGCGCCGTCAGCCCGCCAAGAAGTCGCGATCGCATCTGACGATTCCGTCGCGGCCGAAGTCGACGGACAGACCAGCCGGTTTGACTCCGCGGCCCGGGCTGACCGGGGTTCAGAGCGAACTCGGTCGGCAAGCGGTACCGCAAACGCCGAATCGGTCCGAACAGACAGCAACGCACGAGCTGCACGCGTGACCCAAGAGCGGCGCGCCGCCGATGACGCCGAGGTTCGCCGTCTCCGGTACCAGGCCATCAACTCCGTGACCGCCGATGAGCCGCTTGTCACGACGACGACCGCGCCAGAGACAACCAACACAACGTGGCGGGCGACAACGACAACGACGTCGACGACGACCACGTCGACAACAACCACGAACCCGCCGACCACCTCCGCGCCGGCCACCACACGGCCGCCTGTGACCCAAGCGCCGACTACCCAGCCACGAGCCACCCAGCCACCAGCGACTCAGCCGCCAGCAACCCAGCCAGCGGCAGCCGTTCCAGCCGGTGGAGCCGGAGGCACACTCGCCTGTATCCGCTCGATTGAATCGGGCGGCAACTACGCAGCGGTGAACAGCTCGGGCAAGTACCGCGGCGCGTATCAGTTCGACCGGACGACCTGGAACTCGGTCGCTTCGCGTCACAACCCGGCGTACGTCGGAGTCGATCCAGCAGCAGCGCCTCCGGGCGTCCAAGACCAGATCGCCGCTGCCTTGATCAGCGAGCGCGGCCTCCAGCCGTGGCCGACTCCGAACAAGCGCTGCTAACCCAACACCCGGTCTCGAGGTGTCCCAACTTCACTCGGCCCAATAGGTAGGCGGGGGTAAGCACCCCGAATCAAAACCCTACCTTTTTGGTCGGATTTCGCCCGCCGAGCGACTACCATGGCCGTGCCGTCTCTACCAGGGGCGGCACGGCCATTTTGCATCACCTCGTCAAGGTTGCCGCCAGGCCCGCCTCACAAGGCTGGTTAGGGGACAAAGCGGTTCACCGCTGGAACGCCCGCGGCGACATGACGGCGAGGGAAACACGGAGACACCACATGACTATTCGACTTGGTGACACAGCACCTGACTTCACCGCCGACAGCACCGAAGGCTCGATCTCGTTCCACGACTACCTCGGTGACAGCTGGGGCGTCCTCTTCTCTCACCCGAAAGATTTCACGCCGGTCTGCACGACCGAACTCGGCGAGGTCGCACGACTCAAGCCCGAATGGGACAAGCGCAACGTCAAGGTTGTCGGTCTCAGCGTCGACTCCGTCGAAGACCACAACGCGTGGAAGAGCGACATTGAAGAGACTCAGGGAACCGCACTCAACTTCCCGCTGATCGACGGCACCGAGGTCGCCGAGCTGTACGACATGGTTCACCCGAACCACAACAACACCTTGACCGTCCGTTCGGTCTTCATCATCGGTCCCGACAAAGCAGTCAAGCTGATCATCACGTATCCCGCGTCGACCGGCCGCAACTTCCAAGAGATCTTGCGCGTCATCGACTCGCTGCAGTTGACCGCCGACTACAGCGTTGCGACGCCGGTCAACTGGACCGACGGCGAAGACGTCATCATTGCGCCCGCCGTGTCCGACGAGGACGCCAAGGAGCGCTTCCCCGCGGGTTTTGAGACCATCAAGCCCTACCTGCGTGTGACGCCTCAGCCCAACCGGGTTGGCTAACACCCCAGGCGTGTTGTTGGACAGATGCGGGGGTGCCCACTGCGGGCACCCCCGCATTTTCTTTGCCTCGTACCGCTATGCCGGCCAGATGCCGCGGTCCTCAAAAACCGCCCGGAGAACGGCAGGTCGGTCGGTCATGATGCCGTCGACCCCGAGGTCGAGGAGACGATGCATTTCGTCGGCATCGTCGATCGTCCAGACGTGGACGGCGATACCAAGGCGTCTTGCTGCCCGGAGAAACATCCGGTCGACGAGTGGAAAACGGCCGTAGCGCGTCGGCACTTGAGCGCAAAGCCCGCTGCCGTGGCCCACCGGGATCATCAACGATCGCAGCCGTAACGTTCGAACACCCGTCGGGCCAAGCGCCGTGCAGAGTCGAGGGCCCAGGCGTTCGCGGAGGGTCTCGAGTCGCCGATCGCTGAACGACCCCACACAAACTCGGTCCAGCACCTCAAGTTCCCCGATCATTTCGGCGAGTGGAGCAACCGCCGCCGAGGCTTTGGGGTCGAGATTGAATCGCGTGTTGGGAAACGCCAGCAACACATCCCGGAGCTTGGCCAAAGGCTCGTCGCTTCCGGCGATACGAACCGCTGAGAGTTCCTCCCAGGTCTTGTCGACGATCGGACCGGTCGCGTTGGTAACCCGGTCGAGATGTTCGTCGTGGAACACGACCAATTCGCCATCTGCGGTCGCGTGAACGTCGGTTTCTAGATACTGGTACCCAGCACCAACCGCTTCCCTGAACGCTGCCATCGAATTCTCTGGGGCTTCCAGAGCACCGCCTCGATGAGCGATGCCGATCGGGTTTTCTGTGTCGAGGTAGGGGTGAGCGGCCATTGGCGGCTACTCGTCGTCTCGGCGGGTAAGTGCGTCGGCATCCCTAGTGGCTCCACCGGCTGGCGGCGGGTTCCACGCTCCCCTTTTCACCAGCAGCTCTTTAAGCACCGTGGGGCGATCGGTCATGATCGCGTCGACGCCGAAATCGAGTAGCTCTTCCATCTGCGAGCTGTCGTCAATCGTCCAGACGTGCACCTCGATCCCCCGCTCGTGTGCCGCGTCCACGAACCGCCGATCGACGACACGCAGTCGCCCGTTCTTGGGGGGCACCGATGCGACAAAGCCTTTGATGGGGCCAGAAGGCAGTCCGAACGACGCGCTGCGCAGTCTTCCCATCTCTGGAATCGAAAGGTTGGTTAGGTACCCCTCGCCGAGCTGCGCCCTGATCCTGGCAAGTGGCCGCGGAGCAAAACAGGCAACACAGAACCGTCCAGGGTCATCGAGGCGGGTCAGAAGATTGCACAACGGATCGATGCTGGAGGCATCTTTGACGTCCAGGTGGATCCGCACGTCTGGGAAGGTGGTGAGCACCTCTTCCAGTGTGGGGATGGCCGCGTTTGCCGCGCCCAAGCGAACTTCTGCCAACTGCTCGATCGTGCATTCTTCGACCGCCTCTGGGCGGCCTGCGAGCCGTTCCATCGAGTCGTCATGAAAGACGACCAGGACCCCGTCAGCCGTTGCCCGAACGTCCAGCTCGAAATAGGTGAAGCCAAGGTCCCAGGCACCCTGGAACGCTGCCATCGTGTTCTCGGTCCATTCCAGCGATCCGCCGCGGTGCGCGATCGCCCGGGGTGGACAAGCACCCAGGTAGCCAAACCGTTCCCGCGAAGCGGACAACCTGCCGGGACTGCCGCCCGTAACGTCAGCACCAGGCGCAGAGGTCGCTGTCTGAGAATCAGACTGGCTTCGTTTCGGCCTCATCGAACGGGTGATCTTGGCAAGTCCTTCGCTGCGATCCACGTCAGCCAGCCTAGGGCGAACTCCCTCACATTGCCGCCGATCGTCAAGCTGGCTCTGGACATCAACCCGAGGTTCGCCCCGCGGTCAACGCCAAATTCAAGGATTCAAGTGCAAACAACGTGCGGTTGTGATTGCATGGCGGGCTACGCAAATTTCCTGGGGAGGCATCACAGCTGATGGACCACGTGTTGTGGATCTTGATTTCGGTACCGCTGATCACCGCGTTCATCGGGTGGGTGACCAACTGGGCCGGGGTGAAGATGATCTTCTACCCACAGAAATTCGTCGGAATTCCCCCGGTCTTGGGGTGGCAAGGTGTGCTCCCGCGTAAGGCGAGCAAGTTTGCCGCCGACGTCGGCGACATGATGACCGACAACATCTTGGACGCCGAAGAGCTTGTCTCCAAGATCGACCCGGACGAGGTCGAGGCGCTGTTCGGCGACACCATCGACGAACAGGCCGCGGACATCGTCAACAAGGTCGCCGAGATCATGCGCCCCGGCTATTGGGAGCAGCTCGACCCGTCGGTCCAAGCGATGATCGTCGACATGATCAAGACCCAGACCCGCGACCAGTCACGGGCCCTCTTCGACGACATGAAGGAGCAGTCGAACGACTTCATCGACCTCAAAGAGCTGATCATCGGGCTGCTCACCGGACCCAACGTCGACCGTCTGGTCCGCCTGTTCCAAGAGATCTCCGCCAAAGAGATGAAGTTCATCATCCGCTCTGGCGCGTACCTCGGGTTGATCATCGGTGTCGCCCAGGCGTTGGTGGTGCTGGTCGCCGACGACTGGTGGCTACCACCGATCATCGGCGTCGGGGTGGGCCTGTTGACCAACTACGTGGCGATTCAGATGATCTTCCGTCCGATCGCACCGAAGAAGTACTTCGGCCTGTTCGAGTATCAGGGGTTGTTCCCCAAGCGCCAGGATGAGATTTCGCGTCAGTACGGCGAGATCGCGGCTTCAGAGATCATCACCCCGCAAAACCTGATCGAGTACCTCACCCGCGGCGAGACCGGCAACCGGATTTCGGCCCAGGTCATGGAGACCGTGTCGTCCCAGATCGATCAAAACATGCCGCTCCTCGAGCAGATGTTCCAGGTCGAAGCAACCCCCGAACAGGTTCAAGCGGTCAAGGTCGCCGTGTTGACGACACTGTTGTCCGCCATCCCCGAGGTTCAACCCGACCTCGAGAAGTACCTTGCAGCGCGTCTCGATGTCGAAGAGACCGTGTACGGCAAGCTTTCCTCGCTGTCCAAACCCGAGTTCGAACGCATTCTGCGCGGTGTTCTCGAGGAGGACGAGTGGATCCTGGTCGCAATCGGTGGTGTGCTCGGAGGCCTCGTCGGTCTCGCCCAAGGGCTGATCATCCTGGGCACCTAGTCAGAGCCGAGCTGAGCGCGGTCCGGCCCCGACTGCGGTGAACGAACGGGACCGACTCGGGTCCCCTGTCTTGCCAGATTTCAATGCGGCACAACATCCTTGTCCTCCGACGGTCCGTACGAACCTCGGAGGACAAGCCGCGTCAAGGGGACCATTTAGTAGCCTGCCGTCTTCGATCTCCCGGCCCGAGCACTCGGCCACCGGATCACTTGGCCAGCCCATCTCGTGCCGAAGCTTCTGGTGGGTGTCGTGGCCGCAAACACCAAGGAGGGCCCCGAATGCCTCAGGACAAGCTGTATTTTCGTCAGTGGCTTTCTGGTAGAGATTTCGCGACCGACGACGCGATTGCTTCCCAGATGCGCAACTTCGTCTACGGCATTGGGGACACCGACACCCGTGAGGTGATCTTGGTCGATCCCGCCTACTCGGTCGATGAGCTCCTCGACCTGGCTGCCCAAGATGGCTACACCGTCACCGGCGTACTCGCGACCCACTGCCACCCCGACCACGTGGGCGGCTCGATGATGGGCTTCGAACTCGTAGGCATCAGCGAACTTCTCGACCGGGTCGACGTGCCAATCCACGTCAACCGAGAAGAAGCCCCCTGGGTTGAGCGGATTACTGGGGTCGGGCAAGCTCATCTGAAGCAACACGACTCGGGCGACGTCGTCAAGGTCGGCGAGATCGAGATCGAGTTGATTCACACACCGGGCCATACTCCCGGAAGCCAATGTTTTCTGGTGGAGCACCGCTTGGTCTCGGGCGACACCCTGTTTCTCGACGGCTGTGGTCGGACCGACCTTCCCGGAGGCGACCCCGAACAGATGTACTTTTCGCTTACGCAGCGACTAGGGAAAATCTCGAACGAATCCGTCCTGTACCCGGGCCACAACTATTCGATGGCTCCGTCTGCCGAAATGGGCAGCGTGCGAGAGCACAACTACGTCTTTGCACCCGCCTCGGTCGACCAGTGGATGGGTGCGTTTGGCGGCGGACAGTGAGGCTGCTGGTCGCCACGTGCGAGGTGGAATACAGCGGTCGACTCGGGGCGAGTCTCGCCCCAGCCAAACGGCTGCTGTTGTTCAAAGCGGACGGCAGCATCTCGATCCACGCCGATTCTGGCGCCTACAAGCCGCTCAACTGGATGAATCCGCCGTGCACCATCATCGAGGAAGACGGCAACATCCGGGTCCGCAATCCCAAAGGCGACGCTCTCCTCATCAAGATCTTGGAAATCCACGATGAGGTGGTCACCGACTTGGGCGCCGACCCAGGCCTAGTCAAGGACGGAGTTGAGGCCGAGATGCAGGTGTTGATCGCCAAGCGTGTCGCCGCTCTCGAAGACGATTTCGAACTGGTGCGCCGGGAGTTCCCCACCGATATCGGGCCCGTCGACTTGTTGTGTCGCGATGGCAGCGGTCAGGCCGTCGCTGTCGAAGTCAAGCGCGTCGGCGAGATTGCGGGGGTCGACCAATTGCTGCGGTACTTGGAGCGCCTCAATCTGGACCCGGGCTTGGCGCCGGTCCGTGGAATGTTCGTCGCCGAGCGGATCAAACCACAGGCAAAGGTTTACGCAGAAAGCCGTGACATCGCCTGGAAAGAACTGCCCATCCCGATACTTCGCGACGAACTGGACGACGAACTACGCCTGTTTTGATGTGGGCGCAGTTCTCGCCCGGACCAGACCGACCACAGCAGTTTTGACGCCGCCCGCCCCAGGGGACCGCGGTTAGCCAGCCTGCGCGGCAACGGCGGCAGCTGCGGCAGCTGCCGCTTCTGGATCGCCGAGATAGCGGCGGCTGACGACATCGAACACGTCGTCGAACTCGTACATCAGCGGAATGCCTGTCGGGATGTTCAGTTCTGCGATGTCCACGTCGGAAATGTGGTCGAGGTGTTTCACCAAGGCCCGCAGGCTGTTGCCGTGGGCAGCGACGATGACGTTGCGTCCGGTACGAAGGTCGACAGCGATGGTGTCGTGAAAGAACGGCAGGACCCGGGCGACCACGTCGGCCAAACACTCGGTCGCGGGCAGCACGTCGGGCGGAAGGTCCTTGTACCGCTCATCGAACCTGGGATGGCGCGGGTCATCCAACGTCAGCGCCGGAGGCGGTGTGTCATAGCTCCGACGCCACTCAAAGACCTGCTCCTTGCCGAATCGCTCGGTCGTCTCGATCTTGTTGAGACCCTGCAGGTCGCCGTAGTGGCGTTCGTTCAAGCGCCAACTCCGCACTTCGGGCAGCCAGCATTGGTCCATGCTCTCTGCCGCAAGGTGCAGCGTCCGGATCGCTCGCTTTTGGAGGGACGTGTAAGCAATATCGAAGGTCAGGCCAGCGGCGAGCAGGTCGAGACCCGCCTGTCGCGCCTCTTGTTCCCCCTGGGCCGTCAGGTCGACGTCTTCCCAACCCGTGAAACGGTTCTCAAGGTTCCATTGGGATTGTCCGTGACGAAGCAGCACCAATACCGACATCGCTCCTCCTCTGGAGTGCAAAAAGAAATGGTCCGGTGCGCAGATGGTAGTGAAGTCAGGGTCCGCTCATCCTCCTGGGTGGGCTTCAGGACGGTGGCGAACTGCAGCCTAGGATCGGCCGCGACGACCGCTGGCGTTCAGGCTGCTCGCATTGCGGGCGGCGCGCTGACCCGCGGAGCCAGATCGTTGAGGAGGACTCGATGCTTGCTGTACCAAACAGCGACCTGACCGCCGGCCTTGAAGAGAGCCCCCTGTTCGCTGAGGTCGGCTTTGCCGTTCAAGCCGCCCGGCGCGCTGGCGATCTGACGTTGGAGGCGTTCGAGCACCGCACGTTTTCGATGCACTCCAAGGCCGATGGGTCGCCCGTGACCGAGGCAGACGTCGCCGCAGAAGCTCTCCTGCGCTCCGAGATCGGCGCGACGTTTCCGGCCGACGGAATTCTTGGCGAAGAGGCAGGGAATCACGAGGGCACAAATAGCCGGCGTTGGATTCTCGACCCGATCGACGGCACGCGCGCCTTTACTCGCGGCGTGCCGACCTTTGCGACGTTGCTGGCTTTGGAGGTCGACTCCCGGGCGGCGGTCGGCGTGATCTACCTCCCTGCTCTTGGTGAACTCCTCGTCGCTGCGGCGGGAGGCGGCACCTGGTTGAACGGTGCGCCGTGTCGGGTTTCGAACCTTGAGGACCTCAGCGAGTACGTGGCCTCGACGAGCGGGTATGACTATTGGGCCGAACCAGGCCTCGAAAGACTGCGTTCGACCGGCTATGCCATGCGCACCTGGGGTGACGCTTGGGGCCACGCGCTCGTCGCTTCCGGTCGTGTCGAGATGATGATCGACCCGGTCGCTTGGCCGTGGGATCTCGCAGCCATCAGCGTGATCACGACCGAAGCGGGCGGGACCTTCCTGGGGCTCGACGGTACGAGCTCATTTGACACTGGAGGAGGCGCGTCGTGCACACCTGCCCTGGCCGACGTCACCGCCGACGTGCTCCGCGCTGCGGCTGGCAACCCGTAGGACCCGACGCAGAGCCTCCGGCGCGAGCGCTGACGCCCCCCTGCCAGCGTCGATCTTCATTCAGGCGACGCGACGCTGCTAGCCCGAAGCGACCGGCCCCTGGAAACTCTCTGCGGTCGGGCCGTACCCGCCAGCGAAAGCCCGCCGCCTGGGACTAGGGAGCGACCGTCGTCGGGGTTCCCACGACGGTTGTCGGAGTGGCACCGGTTGTTGCCGCCGGGTCTGCACCTGTGGTCGCACCGCCGGTCAGGGTTGCCCCGCCCGTCGTCACGCCTCCGGTCGTCACGCCACCCGTGGTAGCTCCGCCGGTCAGGGTTGCACCGCCAGTGACCGAACCGGCGGTCAGACCACCGGTCGTGGCGCCCCCGGTGAGGCCGCCCAAGGTGGTGCCTCCGGCGGTCGTGGTCAGCCCGCCCGTCGTGGACCCATCCAACCCGCCGGTGGTCAAGCCGTTCGTCGTCAAGCCGCCAGCGGTCAAGCCGTTCGTGGTCACACCGCCCGCGGTGACACCCGCCGTTGTCACCCCGCCCGTGGTCGACACACCGCCCGTGGTGAGTCCGTTGGAGGTGATACCCCCGGTCACGCCCGAACCGGGGATACCCCCCTGAGGAAGCCCGTTCTGGGTCGGGTTTTGGCTGTTGTTAGCGGGTGGCGTCGCTGCCGGTTTTGGCAGGTCGACCCTGGCGATCGCGAAGTCGTACGGATTGACGACCGTTGCTTTCGGGCGACGCTCGACGGTCCATTCCATTTCGACCGCGTTGGTGATCTGAACGAACGGTTCTGCTCCTTCGGCCGCGGCACGCTGCGCCTCGGTCCGCCACTGCAGGACGTTTTTGGCCTGCGGAGCCGTGGTCAGAATGGTCTCAAAGCTTCGCCCGACCACATAGAGCCGCTTGTTCTTGCCCGCCCAGGCGTTGGCCAAAGCCGTCCAGTTGTCTTCGGTGAGCTCGGGCGAAACCGACGACACCGGAACGTTGCAGAAACCTCTCAACGACGGGATCAGGTCGTGATGGACACCCGGTCCAAGGATCTCGGGAGTGTCTCTGACCACGGCCACTGCTCCACCTTCGACGGCCTCGCAGACCAGGTGCATCTCTCGCAGACCGCGGGAGTCTTCTCGCGCTTCCCATACGGGTACCAGGTAGAACGCAGGTACAGCGATCGCGACGAGTGCGCCAAGGTATCCAACGTAGGCAAGCGCCTGTGGCCATTTTCCGTCGGGCCCGCGCCGGACCAAACGCTCGACAAACCAGAACGCAAAGAGCAAAAAGCCCGGGATGACCAGCGGCATGAATTGCCGCATCACCCATGGCTGATCCGGCCAGCCGTTCGCCCGCGACAGGCTCAGCAGCGAGATCGGCACGAAGAACAGGACGAGCGGAAGGGTCGACCGCGCCCGACCGCGCACCGTCTCCCGCACGGCAAATGCCAGCCCGAGGCCGCCCAGCACCAGCGTCGACTCGACGATGTACCAGCCCACCCAGCGCAGACCGTAGGACCGGTAACGGTCGGTGCCGTCTACTTCGACGGGTTGACCGGTCGTCTGGTCGACACAGATCCCTGAATCCAACTGGTACTCAAAGCCGCGATCGTTGCACTGGAGACGTTCGATGTAGGGCTCGTCACTCCCCTGGGTGTCGCCGATCGACGGCCAGACGGTGTACCCCACGATCAGGGTGAACACCACCAAGCCAAACGCGAGCCAGCCAAGCCGGTCCTTCGAAGCACTCGACATCCGATTGCGGGCCGCAATCGAACGCCACGCAAGGCGGACCAACAAAGCGCCGCCCGCGCCGAGCAGACCGACGACGAACAGCATCACGATGCGGTCTGAATGTTCGCTCAAGAACGCTGGCGAGACGATGACCCCGTCGAGGAACCAGCCCGCAGCAACCGACACAAACACACCGCCGAGGAACTGCGGCAGGCCTCTGGAAACGGTCTGCTGTTCGGCCGTCGGCTGGATCGGACGACTCGCGTCGATCAGTTGGACCTGGGCCTTATCGGAACTTCGCGCCCATTCAAACGCCGCGTAGAGAGCTACCGGAGCGAGGATCATCAGACCATCGACACCCGTCATGGCGACCGCGCCAACGCAGAGTCCCGCGACGATCCATCGAGATGGACGTATCGGGATCCAGAGTTTGGATCTCTGCTCCCCGTACGCAGCTGGGTCTAGGACCGCGATCGACGCGAAGGCGCGCGCGTCAACGATGAGCCACAGGCCGGCCATCATGAACACGAATGCCGGCATCTCGTGATACACGTCGCGGCTCATCACCATGAAGATCATGTTGACGGCCAGCGCTGCGGTTGCCGCCGCTGCATACCAGGCGCGCATCAGACGGCTGGCGAGGGCGTAAAAGGCCAAGAGGCCAATCGCCGACAGGAACGGAGCCGTCCAGAGCACGAAAAAGTCATCGGCGACGAAGGGAACGAGGTCGTTGATCCAGCCGCCGACGGCCAGGTAGACCGGCATGACGTGCGCAAAGTCGACAGTGATCGTTCCGTCATCATCGGCAACGTGTTCGAACGCGTAGCTTGATGCACCGGCGACGCTGGCAAAGGGGCCGGGGTTGTTGGCCTCGTGAATGCTCGGGTGATCGACCAGCCATCGCCCAGCGGCGAGTGTGGCTCCGGGCTGGCGATCGTTGATCACGTGCTCTGACACGTAGGTGGCGTTGAACAACACGATGACGGTCGTAAACAAAATGACCGCAATCGTTGCTGGATGAATGGGACCGAGCGCCCCAGGCAGTTCGAACGGACGCCAGAACCGCATGACGCCAGCGGTCATCATGATGGCCAACGGCAAGACGGTGTAGCTGCGGAACTGATCGATAGCCAGCATCGCCACGCCCATGATCGCGAGGCTGATCAGCCAAGCAATCATCACGGTCAGCCCGGTCCGGAACCAGTCGGTCGGGCCCGGTTCGGTCAAACGGCTCGGGATGAGACCTTCGTCTTTTCGGGTCGCTCCCTGATCGGGGGTGGCCTTGACCAACACTTGGGAGCCGGCCGCCGCGGCATCGGGATTATCGGTCCACCAGGCTGCCTGGCCGCCTTGGCGTCCGGGCACGGTGAACGGATCGCCAGAAGTCTTGCCGACCGTCGGCCAACGCTTGGAGGTTTGGCGTCGCGGAATCTCGGGCCATTGAGGGCTTCGTGGACGCGCCGAACGGGCGCGGCCCGCGCCGGACGCGGCGCCCGACCGGCTCGGTCCGGTTGGCCACGACGCCGACGTCTGTCCCGTGTGATCACCGACGTCGATCACGTCATCGTCGTACAGCGACGCGGCCGATTCGGTCACGCCCTGGTGGACACCGCCGAGCAGGTCTTCATCACTTGCAAGTTCGTCCGCCCCGACAATCGGCTGCGAGAACGCCGCCGATGCTCCAGCCGCGGGGCCAGACGCTGCGGCGATCGCCCCGCTTGGGTCACGGGCATCCTCGGACGCCGTGTCGGTGTCGGTGTCGTCGGACGCCGTGTCGGTGTCGGTGTCGTCGGACGCATTGTCGCCGTCGTCTGCGACCGAAGAAAATGCCCCTGGCCAAGCCGCACCGCTGTTCGACTGGGCACGGGGGGTTATCAGCGAATCCTCGGCGTCCAAGTCGATGGGATCGCCAGAGCCGTCATCAACGATCGCTGCGACTTCGTCGAGGAAGTCGATGTCATCTAACAAGCCGCCCGGGTCAGAATCCTCAAAGTCTGCGCTGGCGGCCACGCCCGCTGCACCGGCCGCGGCCAAGCCGCCGGCACCCCACTGGTCTGATGAGCGCTCGTTGGGCTCATCGCCCTCGGGCTCACTCGAGTCGGATTCGGTCGAGCTGGGCTCGTCCCATCCAGCGGAGCCACCCGAACCAGGGACATCGGTCCCGAAGGGGACATCGGCCCCGAAGGTTTGGTCGTGGCCACCGTCACCTGCGTAACCGTCTCCGTCGGCTGACTCGTTTGGCAGATCATCAAAGCGGTCGTCTTGACGGCCCGCGTCCGGCGCCTTTGATTTCCGTCGACCTCGGAAACGGCCGAGAAGGCCCTTTGCCTCGCCAGCTTCTTTAGTCGGTAACGCCGCGCCGCCGGCGGGAGGCCCGTCGGCCGAGCTAGCAGAGGAATCGGTCGAGTCGTTATCGCCATCGAACAGCGAATCAAGCGACTCGGCCGTGAGGCGTTGTTCTCCGGTGTCGTCCCAGTCGGCGTCTACCCACTCGTCGGCCTCGTCGACATCAGAGAACAGCTCATCATCGGTAATCATCAAGGCGTCGAGCGCAACCTCATCGTCGAGGTCATCGTCGTCATCCGCGTTGGCCGCGTCGCGGTCGATTGAACGTGGGTTGTCGCCGCCTGAAGGGTCGTTGGCATCGGATTCGGGCGCTGGTGCGGCCGAGGGCTTCCCAGAGTCTGGGGAAGCTCCAGAGGCGACGGGCTCAACGACGTTGGCGTCTTCGACGTCGTCATCGCTCAGGCGGTCAAAGTGGTCTTCAAGCTCGGCATCTTCGAGGTCGGGATCAAAATCGTCGTGATCGGCGTAGACCTCGTCCTCAAGCAAAGACCCTTCCAGGATTTCGGCTTCGAGAACTTCAGAATCGTCGATCTCGTCGGATTCAAAACCCCAGCCCCCGCGCGAACTCGCCGCCTTTGGCGATCCAGAGCCGTCCTCGGCGCGGCCGCGACCGAACCGAAAGCCCCGCTTACCCCGTCGGCTCGACTCGCGGTCAGCGTCTCGAGAGGTGTCCGACGCGCCGCTCGCCGCGACATCATCACGATCGAACGCCGCTGTTCGATCGGTGCCCGTGCCGGGTTGGGCGTCGACGGCCGCACCGTCAGCGGTGTCGAAGAGCTCGGAGTGGCTTCCGAGATCGGCAACGTCGGAAAGGTCCGAAAAGTCGGCCCCGGAACCACGGGGCGACTCGGCGCCACTCCAAAATCCGTCAGGCACCCCGGCAGGTTGCGAGCCTTCGTCGCGGGCCCCGTCATCGATGTCGCCTGATGCCGCCGACTCCTGCAGCGACTCGGAGTGGAGGAAATCATCAAAACCACCCGGCCGGCCGCGCTTTGCCGCTTCGGCCCGAGACGCTTCGTCATCGGCTCGCCGAGCTGAGTCAGCTGCCGCGATCCGAGCGCGAGCCTCTTGAGACCAGCGTCGCACCTCAGAACCATCATCTTGCGGGTCTAACTCGTCGTCGAGCCGCCCCGTGTCGTCGACGCGGCTCGCATTGGAGTCACGGCCGCGATCGTCACGCCTGGTGCCGCCTTCTCGATGTTCGTCCCGGAGTGCGGCCTGACCGTCGGACTCGTCGTCGGACTCGTCGTCGTACTCGTAGTAATCGCTGGCTCCGGACGGGGCACCTGGATCGGCCGCTGGGTCCTGGGTCGCGAATCGACGGTCAGACCCGGTGCCCGTCGCTTTGCCGGGGCGACGTCGCCGACCAAAAAGTCCGCCCGAGCGTTTCTTGGCCGAGCGTGGCGCCGGGTCGTCGTTGTCCAGAAAGCCGAGATCATCGCTGTAGGTGTCATCGACCGCAGAAAGGGCGTCCCGACCATCGACCGTCGCGTCCCAGACCTCGGACCGGGGGGCTGTCCACTGCCGATCGCCGTCGTCATCGGACCAGGTACTTTCGATCCAGCTGTCGCCCCAGCCTTCGTCATCATCGGATGATTCGCCACGGCCCGCTCGTCCGCGGTCTGCCGGATCTGCCGGTCGATCAAGCGGACCACTGGCATCGCCAGCCCCTTGCGATCCGCGACGGCGGCGGCGCTTTGACCGGCCTGCCGCAACATCATCTGAGCTTTCGAACTCGTCATAGGCCCCGGCGCGTTCCGAGAGCGGGTCAGCATCGGCTTCGCTGTCGGCCTGTTCGGGCGCGCTTCTACGCCGTGAGCGGCGAGACCAGGGATCGGTGTCGGGAGTTTCAATCTCACCCGTGCCGAATCGCTCATCGATCGCCGATTCAGAAGCCCAGTCGGCTTCGTCCACCGCACGGTGGTCGCCGCTGGTGTCGGCCCACAATTCGCCCGAGAGGTCCTCGTCATCGGCCTCGACATAGCCGTCCGCGTAGTCGTCACGCCCAGGTGTCGAACTCCGCCGGATGCGCACGCTGGGCGAACCTGTGGTGGGGCCGTCAAATGGCCCGATGACATTCAGGGCCGAGTTGGGTTCTTCAATGACGCCACGGTCGTCCTGGGAACGACCGGACTTGCGCGAATCACCTCGAAGAATCCGCTGGGAACGCGAACGCCGCCGCCTTTCGGCACGCGACAAGGGCTGTTCCCAATCCTCGGACTCGTTCGAGTCGCGCTTGCTCATATGGTCCTCCCGTGACCGCCGACGGCGATCATGCCTGCATCACTACCCTGGCGTGGAAGTCGACGACACGCCATTTCAACTCGAACTCGACGCTAAATACACAGCGGTCACCGCCAAGACCAACACAAACAGCGCCGTGGCCAGCATGTACGTGCCAGCTCGGGAGCCCTGCGCCCGCGGCTGGCCTTCGACTGGATCAGGTCGCGGGGAACGCTGCCTTTCGTGACCGCCGTATGCTAGGCGCCCGTCGGCTTGAGCAACAGACTCGCCCTCTGGCCGCCCAGCAAACGGAACGTCGCTGCGAACCGAGGGTTGCGCCGTCGGCTCTGACGCCGGGGGCTTTGGGATCGTCGACGTCTCCCCTACCAAGTTGACCCAGGTCAGGTCATCTCGAGCAAGGGATGACAACGTCACATCAGCGACGGACAGCGCATCGTCGTCCATATGGCTACCGCACCGACGACAGAAGGTTCGTTCGTCGAGGTGTTCGAAGCCACATTTTGTGCACACCTGACCCATAGCCAGCAATCGTTTCACGCCGCACCGGTCGACCGCTCAGCAGGCAGGGAGTAACGATCGAGGAACGAGGCGGAGTTAGAACTCCTCGTCGAAGCTGATCGACCCCGTCACCCCGACCTGGTACGCCGACACCCGCCGCTCGAAGAAGTTGGCGAGCTCGGGTACGTCTTGAAGTGCCAAAAAGTCAAAGGGGTTCCGCGAACCGAAGTGCGTTGGCAGTTGTAAGGACATCAGCCGCTGATCTGCCACGTACTCGAGGTACTGGCGCATGTCGTTAAGCGACATACCGGGCACCCCTTGACCGAGCAGGTCCTCGGCGAACATCAACTCGCACTCGACCGCCTCGGAAAGCATCGAGACAACCTCGCGCTTCATACGGTCGTCGAAAAGCGATGGGTCTTCTCGGCGGACAGTTTCGACGACTTCGAGAGCGAAGTTCATATGCGCCGACTCGTCTCGGAACACCCAATTGGTGCCGCTCGCCAGCCCGTTCAGCAGGCCCTTTGAGCGCAGGAAGTAGACGTACGCGAAGGCACCGAAAAAGAACAGCCCCTCGATGCAGGTCGCGAAGCAGATCAGATTCATCAAGAACCGGCGACGGTCCTCCGAGGTGCGGAGCGGCTCGTCACCGATCGAGTTCATCCACTTAAAGCAGAACTCGGCTTTCCTCTTTATAGAAGGGATGTTTTCGATCGCCGCAAATGCCTGTTCACGTTCGTCCTCGTTAGCGAGGTAAGTGTCGAGGAGGGTCAGATAAAACTGAACGTGGAGGGCCTCTTCGAACAACTGGCGCGACAGGTACAGCCTCGCTTCGGGGGCGTTGATGTGCCGGTAGAGGTTGAGGACCAAGTTGTTCGCGACGATCGAGTCGCCGGTGGCAAAGAAAGCGACCAGACGGCTGATCAGGTGCCGCTCGGCAGCCGTCATCTTGGTCAGATCGATACGGTCGTCAGAGAAGTCGACCTCATCGACGGTCCAGGTGTTCTTGATCGCCGTCAGATACATCTCGTAAAAGACCGGGTAGCGCATTGGGCGCAGGGTCAGATCAAGACCGGGATCGAGGATCGAACGTCGGGCCTCCAGAGGCCTTGTTGTCGTGGTAAACGCGGCCTCTGGAGGTGCCGACGAAGCGCCAGGAGCGGATGGCGCAAACCATTGAGCTTGTGCAGTGTTGGTTTCCATCAGTCACAGGCCTCGCACGTCTCAGGGTTTTCAAGGGAGCAGGCAACCGCTGCAGCGTCGGTGCCGGCATATACCGATTTGTTGATGCTGCTCGCCGGACGCGAGCGCAGGTAATAGGTGGTCTTCAGGCCGGACGCCCACACGTGGCGGTACATCGACGACAGCTTGCCGATGGTCGGTGTGGCCATGAAGAGGTTGAGGCTCTGGCTCTGATCGATGAAGGCACCACGGGCGGCGGCCATGTCGATCAAGACTTTTTGTGGGTACTCCCATGCGGTGCGGTACAGCATCCGGATGTCTTCGGGGAGGTCCAGGTTCTGGATCGACCCGTCGCTTGCTCTGATCTGGCCGCGGACGTCCGCGTTCCACAGACCACGCTCTTGTAGATCGCGCACCAGGTAGCGGTTGATCTGGAGGAATTCGCCGGACAGCGTCTCACGCTTAAAGATGTTGCTGACCTGCGGTTCGATGCATTCATACGCACCGGAGATCGACGCGATGGTCGCCGTCGGTGCAATCGCAATCAGCAGCGAGTTGCGAAGCCCAAATTCGCCGATGCGGTCCTTCAAGCTCTTCCAGCGGTCGGGCTGGGTGGGCTCGACACCCCAAAGGTCGAACTGAAGATCACCCTTGGCGGCGCGGGTCTCTTTGAATGCGGCGTGCGGGCCATGCAGTTCGGCCAGTTCGGTCGAGGCCCACAACGCGTGGAAATACAACTCTTCAGAGATACGGGTGGAGAGTTCGAGTGCCTCTGGTGAATCAAACGGCAGGCGCAGCTGGAAGAAGACGTCTTGAAGGCCCATGATTCCGAGGCCGACCGGGCGCCAACGGGCGTTCGAAACGCCCGCCTCATCTGTCGGATAAAAGTTGATGTCGACGACGCGGTCGAGGTATCGAACCGCGGTGCGTACCACCGAACCCATGCGGTCGAATTCGAACTGACCGTCTCGAACAAACCGGCCGAGGTTGACCGAGCCGAGGTTGCAGACCGCCGTTTCGTCTTGGTTGGTGACCTCGAGAATTTCGGTGCACAGGTTGGAAAGGTGGACAACGTTTGAGCTGCGACCCGTCTGGTTGCACTTCAAGTTCGAGGAATCTTTGAAGGCCATCCAGCCGTTACCGGTCTGGGCGAGCGTCTTCATCATGCGTGCCCACAACTCACGAGCTGGGACTTGCCGTTCGAAGAGTCCCCCCTCTTCGGCCTCGATGTAGGCCCGCTCGAACTCGGCGCCGTACAGGTCGACGAGGTGCGGAACCTTCTTGGGGTCAAAGAGCGACCATTGCCAATCCTTTTCGACCCGCTCCATAAAGAGGTCGGGGATCCAGTTGGCGATGTTGATGTTGTGGGTACGACGAGCGTGGTCGCCGGTGTTGTCCCGCAACTCGAGGAAATCAAAGATGTCGGCGTGCCAGGTCTCTAGGTAGACACATGCCGCGCCCTTGCGACGGCCCCCCTGGTTGACCGCAGCTACTGAGGAGTCGAGGGTCTTGAGGAATGGCACGACGCCGTTTGAGATTCCGTTCGTCCCTTTGATGAGCGAACCGGCCGACCGGACCCTCGAGAACGAGAGGCCAATGCCGCCGGCGTGCTTGGAAAGGCGGGCGACGTCGGTGTAGCGGCCGTAAATCGAGACGAGATCGTCGAGCGGTGAGTCGAGCAGGTAGCAGCTCGACATCTGGGAGTGTGTGGTGCCCGAGTTGAACAGCGTCGGCGAGCTCGGGAGGTAATCGAGCGACGAGATCAGCTCGTAGAACTCGACGGCTTCGTGCGGACTACGGCTGAGGCCGCATGCGACCCGCATGAAGAAGTACTGCGGCGTCTCGAGAACCGTGCGAGCTTCGGGGTGACGCAGCAGATAGCGATCGCTCACGGTCTTCATGCCGAAGTACTCAAAGAGCCAGTTGCGCTCGGGGCGAATGGCGTCATTGAGTTTGCGGGCGTTCAGCTG
>JAGNEX010000139.1 GCA_018003035.1 Acidimicrobiia bacterium | reverse complement strand
ACGGAACGACCGCCCGAACGCCGTCAACACCCGAGCCTGGGGCCCCTGGGGATGAGTGCGCGTCGTCGCCTCGGCTCAGGGGCCCTCTTTGCTATGGCCCTCCGTGCCGGAAACGGTGTCACAGGGCAGACCTATGATTCGGCCGCAGACGAACACCTCACAGACTAAGAATCAAACGGAAACCATCTAGGAGATTTGCGATGTCACAACGCTTGAACCCGTACCTCAACTTTGACGGCAACACCCGGGAAGCGATGGAGTTTTACCAAAACGCCTTGGGCGGCGAACTGCTCATTCACACCTTCGGCGAATACGGCGCGCCGGAAGGCATCGACCCCAACGGTGTCATGCACGCCATGCTCGAAACTCCCGCCGGATTTACGCTCATGGCGTCAGATCTGCCACCAGGTATGGACGGCATCCAGGGCACGATGATGAACGTGAGCATTTCGGGCGAAGACGAAGAGGCCCTGCGCGGTTACTGGGACAAACTCTCCGACGGCGCAAACATCGTGATGCCGCTCGAGAAGCAAATGTGGGGCGACACCTTCGGCTCGTTGTTCGACAAGTTCGGAACTCCCTGGATGGTCAACATCGTTCAGAACCAGCAGTAGATCGACGCAGAGGGCGGCACCCAGACTGGGGTCACCGCGCCGCTGATTTGATTTGTCACGTGCAGAACGAAGGCCCGGCACCCTCAAACATGGGTCCGGGCCTTCGTCGGTCATCAAGTCAGTTGTTCGACCTTGCCAGCGTCTGCGTACTCCCTACGCAGGGTCGAGTACCACCACGGGGATCACACGCGTCGTATTTGCTTCGTAACCTGCAAAGCCTGGATAGTCGGCCTTCTGCTTGGTCCAGATGGCGTCGCGTTCCTCCCCCTCTGCGGTCCGCGCCCGGAATGGGAGCGTCTCGGTACCGACTTCTGCTGATACGTCCGGGTTGACGACGAGGTTGCGGTACCAGTCGGGGTGCGAATCTGCGCCGGCCTTTGACGCGAAGACCGCTAAACGCCCCTCACCGATGTCTTGGTACATCATCGGGTTGACACGTTCGAGCCCAGATTTGGCGCCGATGGTGTGCAACAGCAGGACCGGCGCACCTTCAAAGTTGCCGCCTACTTTGCCGCCATTTGCGCGGAACTCTTTGATGATCTGTTGGTTCCACTCATTCATATCGTTCACGGTCCGGCCTCCTCGCCGATTGTTGTCTGTACTTCGAACGTTCTTTTACAGGACGCGAGCCTAAGCCGTTTCCCAGATCAGGACCTCTGCGCCTTCGGGGCCGGCGACCAACTGCGGCGATCCCGCCTCGGTCAGGCGCACGGCGTCACCCGCCAGCAGATTGCTCGCATGTTCCAGATCTGCAGAACCTTTGGCGATGAACACGTGGGCATGGCGGTTCTCTGGGATTCGCACGGTCTCGTCGGGGCCGAGCCGCCCCGCCCACAACACCGCGTCTGCCTGGCGAATCGAGATCGCCGAATCATGACCTTTACCCGAAGCCACGGGCACCAAACCGCCCTTGCTGAGCTCTGGATTGATATCTAACTGTTGATAGCTGGGATCCACAGATTCGGTATCGGGGTAGACCCACATCTGGATGAAATGCACATCAGTGCCGTTCGCCGGATTCATCTCTGAATGCCAGATTCCGCGGCCCGCCGACATCCGCTGTGCGAGGCCCGGGTAGATCACCCCCTGATGACCAGTGGTGTCTTTGTGTTCCAACTCGCCGTCCAGCACCCAGGTGACGATTTCCATGTCCCGATGCGGATGGGTTTGAAAACCTGATCCGGAGCGAACGATGTCGTCGTTGTTCACCAGCAACAGGCCGTGTCCGACGTTGTTTGGGTCGTAGTGGGGACCGAAACTGAAGCTGTGTTTGGAATCGAGCCAGCCGATTCGGGTAGCGAAACGATCGGCAGCTCTGCGGACGTCGAAGTGCTCCAGGTTGTTCTGCATATGACCCTCCTGCGGATAGGAGGCGCAACAGGTCAGAACCTCTCCAAATTCCCTCGTCACCAGCCCCGCTTCCGAATGTGGTCCCGGCGCGAGATACTCCGTCGGACGACTATTAGGGCCGCGCCTACGAGTAGGAGTAGCGCCGAGACCCCCGTCAAAGCCTTGGAATTGGCACCCGTGAAGGCAACTGGGCTCCTGCCAAGTGGCGTCTGAGGCGGCGGCGGGTTCCCTGGTGGGTTGCTCACGGCTGTCGTCGGCGGAGCGCTGTCGCCGACGGTGAGCGAGTCTCCTGCGACGTTGTTTGCCATCGTCGCTTCTTGACCAGCACCGGCCACGGCCGCGTTGTTGCTGACAACGGTGCCAGGCTGCGCGTTGACCCTTGTCTCGACCTGTACCAACATCGATTGGCCCTTGGCCAGGTCGCCATCCCTGACGCACGTCACCTTTCGACCCTCCGTCTGGCAGTCGACGTTGTCTCCCGAAGAGCTGATGAACTCCAAGGAGGGCGGCAGCTGGTCGGTGACGGTGATCGGGCCCGCCGCGTCAGCAGTACCAATGTTGGTGACTCTGAGCGTCCAGATAGCTCGATCTGGAGCGTCCTCAGGCTGAGTGACGGTCTTGGTCAGGACCAAGTCCACCGGAACGAGCGGCGCCGTCGGTGACGCCTGTGACGTCGTGGACGTAGCCGTCGGACCGCTCGTGGACGAGCTAGCGGCAGGCGGATTCGGCTGCGTTGTCGAGGTAGATACCCCGCCACCACCGACCCCGGTGGACTGCGTCGTTGACGTCGTCGAGGCGCTCGCTGTGGTCGACGTCGGAGCCGCCGTGGTGGATGTCGGAAGTTCCGTTGTGGAGGTCGCCCTGGGGTCCGTCGTCGTCGTTGCCTGGGGCTCGGTGGTCGTAGTCGCCTCGGCCTGCGTGGTGGTCGTCGCCGGGGGCTTCGTTGTGGAGCTCGTCGGGGGCACCGTGGCTGAGGTCGTCGAGGACGACGGTTCCGTTGGCGTCGTCACGGAAGAAGTGGTCGTCGAGGTAGACGGCAACATCGTCGTCGTTACGTTCGGCTCGCCGATTGATGTTGTTGAGCTGGGTGGCCCAGTCGTCGTTGATGTCACTGCGAAGGTCGTGGACGATGTTTCAATGGGCGACGAAGTG
>JAGNEX010000054.1 GCA_018003035.1 Acidimicrobiia bacterium | reverse complement strand
CGGACGATCTCAAGGAGCCGAGCTGCCCATGCGACGTCGCGCGACAACACGGCGAGGCCACCGGCGATGGCGATCCATCCCGGCCCTGGCAGCACCAGCATGAGGATGCCAGCGAGCAGTAACAAGCTGCCGGCCGTGATGCGCGCCAGTCGCCGCAACAGACTCCGACGAGCTTGCTGTTCGGAGGTCTCGTGGACGCCGGTGAGGACTTCGGCCTCTAACGCCGCGGTCCGCAGTCGGTGTTGACGTCCATCACCCTTGCCCACGTTGCCGCGATGGGTGGGTGTGAGGGGTTGCGCGTCGTCTGCAGCGAAGGGTTGGTGCCCGGGCTGGGAGTTGGGGTCGGACAGCTCTGACATGGCGACCACGCTACAAGCCGGTTAGGGGA
Organism: Acidimicrobiia bacterium; assembly: GCA_018003035.1. Lineage (GTDB taxonomy): Bacteria > Actinomycetota > Acidimicrobiia > IMCC26256 > JAGNEX01 > JAGNEX01. The sequence continues at coordinate 11,261 of JAGNEX010000054.1, read as the reverse complement.
CGCCCGGTTGCGGCTCCCGTGGACCAGTGTCTGGCCACAAGATTCCCAAGTCAGGGATCGTGGCGGAAACGGCCGACGCGGCGCATCCTCAACACACGTGCAATACGCGTTGGCGGTCGTGGCGACATGGCGCCCAGCTTCAGAAAACTGCCCGCAACCTGGTGTTGAAGAGCTTTCGGTCGCGCAGTGTGGCCGGACCAACACGTCATTCGGACATATTCGTTTTGCTCGACGCGGCCACCGCAACGACGGTTAGCGTCGCAGTCTCGACCGCCCAGCGAGGGAGACAAAAAAATGAGTCATCACGACACCGCAACGAGCAACGGGCAGCTTGCCCATTTCATCGATGAGGGCACTAACGACATCGAACCCATCGTCATGCTGCCTGGCGGCAGTCTGAACATCTCCTATCTCGGCCCGCTGTCAAAGTCGCTCGTCGCAGCGGGCCACCGAACCGTCCGGATCGATGCGGTGCATCACAAGGATGACGTCACTATGCACGACCTCGCCGATGACGTCGTGGCCGTCATGGACGAACTGGCCCTACCAAAGAGCTGGATCGCGGGGCACGCGTTCGGCAACCGAGTGGCGAGGACGGTCGCGCTCGACTACCCAGACCGGGTCCTCGGCATCATCTTGTTGGCCGCGGGAGGCACGGTTGCGCCATCAGACGAGGCGAAAGAGGCGCTCAAGACGGCCTTCTCTGATGTGCCCGAAAAGCAGGCCGAAGAGTCGATGGTCTACTTCGTCGGCGATCCCAAAGATGCAGACAAGGCGTGGGATGGAGTCAAGGACGCCCGCGACCCAAGCCTGGGGGCAATGCAGCGTCAGGCCAACATCTCGACGCCCCCTGACGAGTGGGCGCGGATCTCGCCAGAAACCACGGCCATCATCATCCAAGGTTCACACGATCAGATCGCCCCTCCGGCGAACGGCGAGCAGCTGGCGGCTAAGAACCCAGACAACACTCGACTGCTCTCGCTGAAAGGTGCCGGGCACCTCTTCCCGATGATCCGACCCGACGAAACAGCCAAGCTGATCGTGGACAACATTTGACCGTCGGGATTAGCTGCCGGAACACTCGCTGCCTACGCGAACGGCCGGGCGAGAAAAGCGCATCACCCCGTCATCGATACGTGCCCGCTTCATGGTGAAGTAGTCACGAAGGTAGCTCTGGCGGACGAGCCATGGGGCCCTGGAACCCTGTTTTGGCATGCGGTCCGCAGCCCGCTCGATGTAGCCCGACGCCAGGCTAAGGAGCGGCTGTTCCTGCAGCGAGGGATCAGCGTTGATCGGCACGCATTGAGCCAACTTGTTGCGGTGCAGGTGGTTGAGCAGACGTGTGACATATCGGCAGGTCAACTCGGCCTTCAAAGTCCACGAAGCGTTGGTGTATCCGATTACCAGCGCGAAGTTGGGGACTCCCTCGAGCATCATGCCTTTGTAGGTCAGGCGTTCCGGCACTCTGACCGGGGTGCCGTCGACGCTCAGCTCGCTGCCGCCTAGAAACAGCAATTCAAGCCCGGTAGCGCTCACAATGATGTCTGCGTCGAGGTGCTCACCGCAGGCCAAGGCGATCCCCGTGGAGGTGAAGGTCGTGATCGCATCGGTGACAACGGCTGCTTGGCCGCGGCGGATTGCCCTAAACAGATCCCCATCTGGCACCACACAAACTCGCTGGTCCCACGGGTTGTAGTCGGGCGTGAAATGGCGATCGACGTCGTATCCAACGGGAAGCCGCCGCTGCGCCCCACGGCGCAGGATCCGTTTGACGAGTGTCGGCCGACGACGGCTGAGTTGGTAAAAGCCTTGGCTGCTCAGCGCGGCGCCCCACCTGACCGCGCTGTCGCGAAATCTGCGGGGTACGACTTTGCGGATCGCGCCAGCCATGGGATTGGTGCGCGGCACCGCTGCCACATAGGTAGGCGAACGCTGCAGCATCGTCACGTGGGCTGCCTGTTGCGCTAAGGAAGGCACCAAGGTGACGGCGGTCGCGCCGCTACCGATGACCACAATCTTCTTGTCGGCAAACTCCAGGTCCAGCGGCCACTGCTGGGGGTGGACGAACGCGCCGTCAAAGCTGTCTTGTCCGGGAAAGTCTGGCTGGTAGCCGTGGTCGTATCGGTAGTACCCGGTGCAGCTGAAATAGAAGCTGCAGCTCAGAGTCGCCGGCTGGTCCGAGGTCGCGTCGTCGAGGGTAACCGTCCAGCGCGCATTGTCGGTTGACCAGTCGGCGCTCACGACGCGCATGCCGTACCTGATGTGGCGGTCGATGCCCTCTTGAGCGGCCGTCTCTTTCAGATAGGTGAGTATGGTGTCGCCCGCAGCCATAGCCTCGGGACGCTGCCACGGCCGGAACGAGTACCCGAACGTGAACATGTCCGAGTCTGAACGGATGCCGGGATACCGGAACAGATCCCACGTGCCGCCGAGCGAACCCCGCGCCTCGACGATGGCGTAACTGGCCCACGGACATTCGGTTTGGACGTAGTGAGCGGCCGCAATGCCCGACAAGCCAGCGCCAACGATCAACACATCTACGTGTTCGACGTCGTGCTGGCCGGAGGAGGCCTCTCGATCGGCGCGATCGGAGCGAGCGAGCGGCTTGTTCATGCCGCCGACGTCGAAAGGTTGTCCTGCAGCTCGCCCGAGACGCCAAACAGCGCCTCGCGCCATTCGGCGACCAGTTCAGAGGTGTCGGAGTCGTCGGGATGGAAGTCGGGGCGGTCGTAGTCCTTGAGCTGCTCCCATACTGAGCGATCCCACAGCGGCGAACGCCGGAATCGCCAGATGCTCTGCCTTAATACCCCTCGTTGACGCGACTTCGGGTCTGCCAACACAGCGAGCGCCACCTGAAACGCGGTGACGGCGACGAAGAGAAAGCGGGTCTGACGCATCACTTGGACCCGTATCCTTTCGGAGCCGCCGATCGCCCGGTACACATCGAACGCGACCGCCTTGTGCTCGGACTCTTCCAAGGCGTGCCACACAAACACCTGACGTGCAGCCTCATGACCGAGCAACTGACGCGCCTTCGGTTCGCGCAACAACAATTCGGCGAGGGTGGCGGTGAAATGCTCAAGGGCAGCGGTGAGCGCTAGCTGACGTTCGTTGCTCATGATTCTTTGCTGTTGCCGGATCATGAACCTGGTTCGACGCTCAGCGAACTTTGTGTAGTAACCGAGTTCGCTGAGGCGCGCGTTGAACGACCGATGCACTCGGCCATGCATCGACTCTTGCCCGATGAACCCGTTTACTTGGCGAAGCAGATCGGGGTCGGTGATCTGGTTGCGGTAGTTGCGAACTGCCGCCACGAAGAAGTCTTCGCCGTCTGGGAACACCCCTGACAGTGCTGCAGCTAAGTGGCTCTGGATCACGTCCTCGTCTGCAGCAAAGTGCTTGGGCAGGTCGGCCAGCGCCGTATCGAACGAGATTCGTCGCGTAGGCACGTCACGTGCGGGGTTGCTGGTCTGGTTCATTTCGCGACTCCTTCGTCCCGTTCGCGGCGGGGCGTCACAGTGGCCTCGGGTCAGGTTGTGGATGCGGTGGCGGGCGCCGGGATGGAACGGACGGCATCGACGACTGCTTGCGGGGATTCAAGGGGCACCATATGGCCGACGCGTTCGAGGAACATCATCTCTGCACCGGGGATCAGGTCGGTGAGTTTGCGCGAATGGAAGGGCGGTGTCAGTCGATCATGCGAACCGACGACGATCCGGGTGGGAAGGGTCACGTGACCGAGCCGGCCTCGGAAGTCGGTGACGCTCAGAGCAACTAGGCCGTCGGCCCGTCCAGCCCCCGATGTGGCAACTACGGCATCATGGAGTTGCCGAAAAAGGACGGGACCGGCCGCCGGTCCAAAGGCTGGGCGAACCCAGTCGGGCGAGAGCCGGGCGAGAAACTTTGTGCGACGGTCGCCGACCGCTTGATGTGCCAAACGGCGGGAGATTTCAATGCCCAACGGCCGGGCAGAGGTCGCGACCAGGATCACGCCGTGGAGACGTTCGAGGACCGGCGGATGCTTCGAGAGCATCCCCTGAATCGCCATACCGCCCATCGAATGGCCGACGACGACCGCGTCCTGCGCGCCGAGGGTGGTGAGCACGGTCAGCAGGTCGTCGCCTAACTGGTCGGTGGTCAGCGGGTTGCGTCCGCCCGTCGAGAGTCCGTGCTCGCGATGGTCGTAGCTGATGACTCGGTACCCATCGGCGACGAGCGAACGGGTGACGCTGTTCCAGAAGGTGTGGTTGCCCGCCCAGCAGTGCGCCAACACGACGGTTGGCCCGGTCTCTGCCCCCGCGACGATGGCATACAGCGATGCTCCGTCATCGGTTGAGACGGTGGCCTCGTGAACGTCGAGCCCGATGAGCGACGGCAAATCGGCGACCGCTACTTGCGCGTCGACTCGGTTCCGTCTCCGTCGGACGAGTGCAGCAGCCCCGGCGATCAGGCCAGCGGCCAGAGCCAGCTGGCGCCCTGTAACCCGGCGTTGGTGAGGGCTAGGTGACGAAAGGTTTTCCACTCCGACAGCGTAACCAGCCGTTGGATATCGTCGCCGTCGAAACCGGAACGACGCGCTACGAAGGTCGCCGCTTGTCCACCGAACGTCGACCCTCTGGACCGGAGCGGTCACTCCTCATCGATCTCTCCAATGCCTCGATCGCCCGCGGGGGAAGGTCTGTTCTGAACCACGTCAACCTCACCGTCACGACGCGTTCGCGCTTGGCGCTCGTCGGTGAGAACGGACGAGGCAAGTCGACCCTGCTCCAGGTGCTCGCCGGTCGGTTGAAACCCGACAGCGGAACGGTCACCATCGTCGGCAACATTGGTGTCGCCGACCAGGAACTGCCGGTGGCTGACCGTCGGACGGTCGGTGAACTCGTTGCGCTCGCGATTGCCCCATCCCTGGATGTGCTGAAGCAGCTTGATGAAGCTTCGGCGCTGCTAGCGACCGGAACATCGGAGGCGGCCGATCGGTATGCGGCCGCCCTCGCCCGAGCGGAAGCGCTGGACGTCTGGAACGCGGAACGGCGGGTCCTGATGGATCTGGAGGCGTTGAACGCCGTGACCGATATGAAGCGACGGCTTGATGAACTGTCCGTCGGGCAGCGCTATCGCGTCCGGCTGGCGTGCCTGCTTGGAGGAGACGACGACTTCTTGCTCCTCGACGAGCCGACGAACCACCTCGACCATAACAGTCTGGAGTTTCTCACCGACCGGATTGTGAATCGACGAGGCGGCGTCGTCATCGTCAGCCATGACCGGGCGCTGATCGCCGACGTCGCAAAGACGATCGTCGACCTCGACCCGTCTTCAGATGGCCTGCTCCGAACCTACGGTGGGGGGTATCCCGAGTACCGGGTTCGGCGGGTAGCGGAGCGGCAGCGTTGGGAACGTGAATATCAACGCCAACAAGAGCAGCATGCTCGGCTCCAGGCCGAGCTGGGAGCCGCCCAACAACGACTCATCAGCGGTTGGCGCCCGCCCAAAGGTTCTGACAAGCACGGTCGCGCCACCAGGGCTGGCGCTTTGGTGCAGTCCCTCAAGCGACGGCAGACTGCGCTCGATCGTCACGAATTGAACGTCCCCGAACCACCGCAGGCGCTCGCCTTTCCACAGATTTCTGCCCGCGATGGCGAGCCGCTGCTGACCGTGGATGGGGTACGTGTGCTCGGGCGTCTCGGTGGGCCTGTGTCGTTTCGTCTGGCCGCGGGCGATCGTCTCTTGCTGAGCGGCCCCAACGGGTCCGGAAAATCGACGTTGCTCGCCGTGACTGCTGGCACCGTCCAACCCGACTCAGGCGTCGTCCGGACATCAAAGGGAGTTCGTGTTGGCCTGCTCTCCCAGGAGAGTTCGCTGCCGGCGGACGCCCGCGCTGGCGAACTGTTCGGCGCCCACGTCGAACGCGTGGCCGCCCTATCTGCGTCTGGGTCATCGCCGATCGAGCTGTCCCAACTTGGCCTGTTAGACACCCGTGAGGCGAATAAGCGCGTCGGTGACCTGTCGATAGGCCAGCAGAGGCGGCTGGATCTTGCCATGGTGCTCGCAGAACGGCCGTCGGTGCTGCTCCTCGACGAGCCGACTAATCACCTGTCTGTCGCCCTGGTCGACGAACTCGCCGAAGCATTGAGTTCGACCCGCGCAGCGGTAGTGGTCGCTACCCACGACCGCCAGTTGCGGCGAGACCTTGCGGCCTGGCCTGAAATGCGCCTGATTCCCTCATGAGGCAGTCTGGGTAGTCACCCAAGATGGGGTGGTGTTGACGAAGGGAATGGTCAGTGACGTCAACTGTTGGTCGTTCAATGTCGGAGCAGGATACGGGTAACGACGTGGTGGACTTCGCGGTCGGTCGGTGTCCAAGTCCGTTTGGTGACCTCTTGCTCGCTGCCACCGACGCGGGAGTGATTCGGATCGCGTTTGCCAACGAAGATTCGGGCGTCGTCATCGAGGAACTCGTCCGGGCCGTTGGTCCGTGCATCGCCGAGCAATCAGCCGTCGTCCACGACGCCGCAGCTCAGCTTGGCGAGTACTTCGATGGGGGTCGGCGCAGCTTTGACCTGCCCCTCGACCTCCGCATGATCGCCGGTTTTCGGCGGGAAGTGGTGACTCAACTTGCCGATATCCCATTCGGCGAGCGGGCGTCCTACGGGCAGGTTGCCCAAATGGTGGGCAACCCGTTGGCGTCGCGTGCCGTCGGGTCTGCCTGCGCGAACAATCCGGTGCCGATCATTCTGCCGTGTCACCGTGTCGTCCGATCCGACGGCTCGATCGGAAACTACGGTGGCGGCGTCGAGTTCAAGCGGTATCTGTTGGACTTCGAAGGGCGTTGATTCGCACCCGTACGGGTCAGCCTCGAGTCGCTGCGAGTGGCGAACGCAGGTGGGTCAGCCCCTTCGGGCCGTCGGAACCTGTTTGGGCGCCTTGGCGCCCAATGCGCAAGCCTGGCGAGTGAGGGTACCGAAGCGCAACCGGTTTGACGTCGCGGTGTTGCGCCGTTCCTAGTTGCTGGCCGTGTCGGAAAGACTGCGCCCCGACGCCCTCCAAGCGTTTGTTCCGCCGTCGAGTTCGGCAATGTTTGTGTAGCCGAGCGCTCGGAGCTGTTCGACAGCATCAGCCGACATCGAGCCCGATCGGCAGTACACCGCGAGGGGTGTCGATCGGTCGACAGGTATCAGTTCGGGGTCGATCTTGTTGTAGGGCATTTCGAGGTCGGTGCCGTCCAACCTGGACTCGGCCGCAGGCACGTGAACGTTCATCACAAACACATCGGGATCGGCCATCACGTCTTCAAATTCCGACGGAATCAGGAGCCCGGTCCGTGTCTGTGGCAGGGAGGCGCTGTTGTTGGAACCACCCGACATGCCAGACATGTCAGACATCGAGTGGTCCATGCCGGGCATCCCGAACGCGAAGTAGGCGATCACTGCGGCCACAGCCGCGGCAATGCCGATGAAGAGCGGCAGCGAGCTGCGACCTCCACGAGGAACTTCGGGCTGAGTGTCCATAGTCGTACTCCTTCCGTCGGTTGATGGTTACACACCGACCTTCGGATTCCTCGTCAGTCGTTGGAGCTGTAGCGGAGGGACGTGGCCATACCCGCCTCCAAGTGGTAGGCGTTGTGGCAGTGCAGCATCCACTCGCCTGGGTTGTTCGCCTGGAAAACGAGCTGGATGTTCTCGCCTGGCAAGACGTTGACCGTGTCTTTGCGCACGCCACCAGCCGCTTTACCGATCTGAGGGGTGTGGCCGTGGACGTGAATCGGGTGCCACATCATCGTGTCGTTAGTGATGTTGAGCGAGTACCAGCGCCCAGCTTCGACTGCGATTGGATCGTTCTCTCCGTAGGGCTTCCCGTTGATGCCCCAGTCGCTCATCATCATGTTGCCGGTGAGTGAAACGTCGAGGGTGGTGATGTCGTCGGCGGGAGTGAGGCGAGCGCGTTCGTATGCGCGCAGATCGGAGTAGCTCAGCAGTTTCCCCTCAAGTTCCGACGCTTCGAACTTGATGTTGGAACCGGCGTTGGTATCGCTGGTGCGGAGGATGGCGCCCGCCTTCTGATCCTTGCCTTCGGCCAAGGCAACCACTGGCCATGTCCCGGATTTCACCTCGACGGTGACGTCGTAGCGTTCGCCCATGCCGATGAGGAACGTGTCGACTTCGACCGGGACAACCGGGTAGCCGTCGGTGTGCGTGACAGTCATCTGATGCTCGGCGACAGCGACGCGATATGCGGTGTCGGCGGACGCGTTGATGAACCGGAGGCGCACCCGATCACCGGGCTTGGGTAGAGGTTCGATGGTGGCGGGGTCCTGCGGTGAGCGCCCGTTGATGATGTGGAACGGGTAGCGGGCGTCGCCTGCGTCGCCGCCAAGGAGCGTCGACGTTGCCATCCCCATGGAATCGCCCATGTCCATCGAGCTGTGGTCCATACCGGACATGTCGCCCATCGCCATGCCATCGGCGCGGATCCGCTCGTATTCCTCTTCGGGCGTGGTGCCGGTGCCGTCGAGCCAGTCGTCGAGGACCATGACGTAGTCGACCTCAGCGTCGACGTGCTCGTCGGGATCGTCGATGATGAACGGTGCGTACAGGCCTCGTTCCAGCTGGAGCCCGTGGTGCGGATGGAACCAGTAGGTGCCGGGATCGGGCACAACGAAGCGATACTTGAACTCCGACCCCGGTTCGATGTCACCTTGGGTGACGCCCGGAACGCCATCCATGTCGTTGATGATCGCGAGCCCGTGCCAATGCACAGAAGTGGCCTCGGAGAGCTCGTTCGCGAGGGTGATCTCGACCAGGTCGCCCGCTGTGGCGCGGAGCAGGGGCCCCGGGATCTTCGAGTCATAACCCCAGGTCTTGACGTCGGTTTCGCCGAACGACCAGTTCATGGCGCCCGCCGTGTATGTCGCCCGAACGTCGGGTGTCCGACTGCTCGGCGCCTGGGTCGGGGGAGTAAACCCGGGCGTCGTCGGCGATGAAGAGGATGAGGGGCCGTCCTCTCCGCTGCAGCCGGTGACCAGACCAAGGCCAGCCAAAGAGCCAATAACAACAAATTGTCGGCGAGTCAACATGCAGACACGCTAGGTAGGTTCGAAGAGGCATAGCAAGGCACCCCAGAGGGACACCACAGGGATACCAGTGGTGCTGCTGTGGTCAGTGCTTATTGATGTGTGGCTAGATCAATCTTTTCAGGCCTGTTGCGGCGACGCATCAGCGAATGTCGGGCAGGTCGCGTCTTGGGTGAAGAGCTGCGTTGCGGTGCTAGCTAGGCGGGGTCGGGTCGGCTGCCGAGAGCCGCGGCGACGGCGGAGAGGATCGTGGAGTCCTCGGCGCCGGATGATCGCGCTTTGTGGACGTACTCGTTGGCGAGCCGGTCGAGGGCGCTTTCGGGTTGGGGGATGCCGATAGGCGGGTTGTCTTTGACCTTGGTTCCGCCGCCGCGTCGGGTGTGGATCCAGCCGGCCGCCTCGAGTTCTCGGTAGGTGCGTGCGACAGTTCCGGCGGCGAGGCCAAGGTCGTTGGCGAGCTGCCGGACGGGTGGGAGCCGGTCACCAGGGTTGAGGATCCCTGCCGTAATCAACGTCGTGACCTGGCGTCGCATCTGCTCGTACGGCGGGGTCGGATCGTCCACGTCGACGGTGATCGTGGGCTCGTCAACCTGGGTGGTTGGGCGGTTCATAGGTGCGTCTCGCTTGATGAGACCGTCTCGGGGCCTTCGTCGTGGTCGTCTCCAAGAGAAATCATTGGGCGGCGGGGGCAGCGCGACAGACGTCGGGAGTTGAGCCGGACAGCGGTTCGGGTTCGGATCGCTTGCGGTGGCTGACGGCAGGTTGCGCTGCAGCGACGAGAGAGCCGACCGACCAAACGAGAACCGGGAAGGCCAGAAGGCCGAGTGTGATCCACATGCTGCCCGTCCACTCTCGCAGTGCCGAGTCGCATCGGATCACTTCGCCGTCGGTAACAAGATAGCCAGCGTCGCTTCCCAGCAAGGCGAGCCCTCCGGTGATGCTGACTCCCATAAGCGGAATCGCCATGGCAATCCCAGTGCCAGAAACGACAGCGCGTGCCGACCTGCGGCGTGCCACTAGGTCGTCGGCGGAGTTGTCGCCCAAGCCGCGCCGGTTGGCGATTGTGCGCAGAGCAAACGCTGCCGCAAGGCCTCCGATCAGCGCAAGGACAAGGATTGGAATGGCGGAGAGGCGGCCGGGATACGGGCCAGCGGTCGCCGACATCGCCTCGCACACGGCGGTGTAGGTATCACTTTTTCCGAGTGGACCGTCCGAGCCGGTGAGCGCCCCGGCGATGGTTGAGATCAGCAGCGCGACCGCCGTTATCGAAACGGCCCAAGTCAAGCGTCGGGGAACCAGATCGACCGCCCGTCTGCTGGCAATACCAGCGGACCGCAGCGTTGTCTTCGGTGGCGCTGCCAGCACTTCTCCCGCACACACCGCCAACAAGATGAGGACGCCGAAGAGTGGTGCTGCCCGGTAGGCGCCGCGTTCGAGAGGATTGGTCCAAAAAAGCGCGAGGCAGAGCGGAATAGCTGCCAGGGTCCCGCCGATCAAGAGCTGGCGAGCCCGTTTCTCATGGCTTTGGACCTCGGCATGTAGTGGCGCGCTGGGTGGACGTAGGCGAGAGATGACCAGGGGGACGATCAAGGCGACCGACAGCGTCAGTCCGAGGAGTAACAGCAACCAGAGCAGCATGCGAGGGACCTACTTTGTGGCAATTGAGTGGTACAAATGTCAGTCAACACCACGCGCTCAGCTTGTGTCAAGCGATAGGTACAAGTTCGTCGGGTTGCTTGCGACTTCGAAGAGGATGCCAAAGGACCTGCGGCTTGGGTGACTGTGACCAGTGCTCGTGCACCGAGGACGACAAACCCGGTACCGAGCGCGACCGGCCGTCTTGTCCCGCGAACCCAGGCGGGCCAACTTCCGGTCGCGGTTCGTAATGTGCGGATCTGTCACGGCAGCGCTCGGCGCGTCGTCGCTGGCAGTCACACTGCGCCGCGCTGGCCGTTGCTTTTGGGGGTTGGCGAAGACCAGGCGCGACCTGTCGCCTTTATGAAACCTCACTCAGCGAAGCGGTCGATGTCGGTCGGCTGCCTGCTCATCTCCGTACGCTGCGCAACTCCAGGCCTTGGGGGATGTCGTGATCGGGTCCGGGCAAGTCATTCGGTAATGAGGCGGCGTTGGAACCGTCTGGGACAGGGTGGGGCGGCGGATCCGGTTGTCTGGGGACAGAAACGGTTGGCCTCAT
>JAGNEX010000138.1 GCA_018003035.1 Acidimicrobiia bacterium | reverse complement strand
GCTGACCAGTCGGTCGATGGCATTCGAGACGGCAACCTCTGAGACGCCCAGAGCGGTGACGGCAGCCTTGATGGTGATCGCCGGGTGACCGATGCAGTATTCGAGCAAGGGCCAGACAGCAGAGTCAGAGCGGGCAACCACCCGGTCGGTCCATCTGAGGCGGGCGGCGGAGAGGTTGTCAACGAGTTGGTCGGCGTTGTTGAGCGAGTGAAAAGTGGCGTCGACGAATGTGCCGATGATTGGTTCCACGTCGCCATCGCGGTAGCGGTTCAGGGCATCGAAGTAGCGAGTGCTCTCGGTGAGGAGGCCTGCCGATAGAGGAACGTTGGAGCGGCGGGTCAGTCCAGCGCTGCGGAGCATGCGTTGAATGAGGACGCGGCCGGTTCGGCCGTTGCCGTCGGGAAACGGGTGAACGGTCTCAAAGTGGGCATGGGTGACTGCGATGTGGGCCAGGGCGCCAAGGTCGGTTCGGTTGGCGAAGGCGACGAGGTCGGTCATTGCCGCGGGCACACGTTCGTGGTGGGGCGCAACGTGCACGGCGCCGTGGGGTGAGTAGCTGCTTCCGCCGACCCACACCTGTTGGTTCCGAAATCTGCCGGTCAACCGAGGAGCAGAGTCCTCAAGCAGGATCCGCTGAAGCTCGATGACCTCGATCGTGTCGAGTGGTGAGTTGCGGGACAGGGCCGCGAGCAGGGTGGCCACATTCGACGCGATGAGTTCAGCGTTGGACTTGTGTGGGCCGTTCGACGGAGGCGCATGTTCCGCGACTGCAATCGAGCCGGCAGCTGCCGTCAGGTTCTCGATCTGCGACGACATGGCCGCTTCTGTCCGCAGTGCGATGACCGAAAACCCCGCCAGGTTGGCACCGGTTCGTTCGTCGAATCGGGTGATGGCGGCCTCGGCTTCCGCCACGTCGGCCGCCAAGGAGCCCGAGAGCGGAATGGACGAGCGGTCGGCGATCAGGGGGGTCACCGTGGCTTCGTAGTCACCGCTCACCTGGGCTCGTCGGCTGCGGGGGATCAAGGCATCGTCGCGGGGCATCCAGTGTCGGGACTCCGTCGAACATGCCGGCCATGGGTCATCCTTCGCCATGGGTCACCTTACCAAAGGTTAGGGCCTTAACCTTTGGTATGGCTCCCGGCTAGGAAAGCTTGCATGATCAGGCTTTGGCACGGTGGCCTGTAGACCGCCTTCATCTTCGACCATCACCGACTAGTGACCCAGGGGGGTGTGCCCGGTTGTGGCGTTGATCCGGATGCGGTGAGCCACGTGGTCGACGGAGATGCCGTGCCCAAGTCAGGCCTGGGTCGAATCATTCGTCGCAGCGTTTGGCCGGGATCATCTCGACAGCGTCAGGGCCGGTCACGTCGCTGATCGGAATCACCAATGCTTCGTCGGTCTTGACCTCTTCGGCGAAGGCAACACCAACGACCCGGCCTTGCATGTCGAGGGCCGGGCCGCCCGAGTTGCCCGGCTTGATCACTGATGTCGTTTTCAGGATCGCTCGCTCGGCAAGCTTCGGGTCCAGGGCGTATCCGGTGGACACGCCCGTCACCACCTGGAGTTCATTGCCCTCCGGGTATCCGACGATCGCAATCCGCTCGCCGTCCTCCACAGGCGTCGTTCGGACCTTCAGCGGCCGCAATGCGGCGACAGCACTCCAGTCGGCGGCGATCCTCGAAATGTCGGCTTCCTCGGCGACCTTGGCGGACTTCGAGTCCAGGTCACGGCCATCCCAGGTCGACATTTCCAGAAAGCGCAGGCCTTCGACCACGTGTCGGTTGGAGATCATCGTCTGGTCATCAGCGAGCCACGCCGATCCGGTAGAGACCGCTCCACACCCCGTATTGCGAACCCGAACCACCGAGGCTCTGGCCAGGTCGAGCAACTCGTCGTTGGACAGTTTGGCCACCGAGGTTGAAGTGGTCTTGGATGGGGTGGTCGGGGCCGGTGTGATCGTCGAGGTTGGCTGCGCCCTTTCGCTCATTCCTCCGCATGCACAACTCAGCGAGAGCACCAGTGCTAACGCGGCGCTTCTGCCTGAGCTCACCCCTCGACCGAGTCGACCAGGTCCGACACCAGCGTGTTGGCCTCTTGGCAGATGGGCGCAGCATCGTCCAGCGCAGAAATCGTCGAGTCGTACAGCTGTGCTGCTGAGTACTGCATGGCATCGAGAATTCGATCGCGGCACTCCAGCATTTTGCCGGCGGCCTGGGTGGCCAGACTCGAGACTTCGCGGGCGGCGTTGCGTTCGTCCTGCACCTCTGCCTTTTCGTTCGAGAGCTCCGAGACCCGAGCGGTGAGGTCTGCGTTCTCTTCATTGCTATCGGACAGGTCGTTTGTTCGCTCGTCGAGACTCTCCTTGGTCTGGGTCAACTCGGCGTCTGTTGCGGCCAGCGTTGCCTCGGCCTGGTTGGCTCGGTCGGTTTGATCGTTGGAGGTCTTCCGGACGTAGACGAGCGATCCCAGCAGGATGAAGACGAGGAGTGAGTTCCCAACCCGACCAGCGACCTGCCACCGGGTCGGCCCTCGACGCGTCGACGCTGTAAGACTTGGTGGAGTTGTTTCTGCAGGAGTTGGGTGGACATCCTCATCGACAGAGGCAGCGGCCTTGGGCGGTTGGGCGGAGCCGGCGGCGCCGAAGTGGTCCGGAGGCGGGGCTACCTGCTCGCTTGCCTGCGCCACCTGTGTCAGGAACGCGACCGGGAGCACCGCATCGACGGAGCGATCGGCGTCGATGCGGCAGGTGATCGTGCGGGAGCCGTCGTGGTCCTGGCCGACACCCACGTCCGGAAGCCCAGTGATGTCGGTGAGCGCAACCGTGTGTGTGGTGGCCCCATCGGTCACCGACCCGGCCTCTCGGACGATCGTCAGGTAACCGTCTGCCAACTCGAATGCGGCGACGTGTAGCCCCGGGGTTTGCGGATCCCGGATGAAACCGGTGGTGAGGGCAGATGAATGTGAAGTCAATGGTTCTCCAGTTTCGCGATCAGGACACTACGTGTTTCTGAATCTCGACGGAATCCGGCGTTCGCCCGCAGGCGGCGCCGCTCGGCGCGCCATGATGGGCCGATGACCTTCGTCGCCCTTCGCTACGACATGCGGACGACCCGCGGTGGGGTGGACCACGCCGCCCTGTACCGGGCCGCCATGGAA
>JAGNEX010000021.1 GCA_018003035.1 Acidimicrobiia bacterium | reverse complement strand
GTTCGGGTCGCGGACAGCCACCCCACGATGACGCCCGCGACGGTCATCAACGCATAGAAGGCGAACTTGATGCCGCCCGGGATGTTGTCAAAGACGTGGCGCTGAACCACCGAGTCGTCGTGCCAGTTGACCTCGAGAGGCACGATTCCGGAGACGATCGTGACGACAGCGAAAGCAAACCCCGCAAACAAGATGATCAGATGCGGCTTCGGAGTGCGCATTTAGGCTCCTGGTCGTTGTCGGTAGCGCCAAAGTCTTCGGAGGTGCGGTCAACCTTGCGGTTTTCGCCGGGGCTGCTGCCAGGCACTTTGCTGGCAAACGGCACGTCCGCGAGCCGAAAGTCGGCCGGTCGCACTCACCCCATCCGAGGGGGACGATACCCGCAGGAGGGATGTGCACCCAATTTCGGGGGAGGGGCGCGCGCCTTTCGCTGTTCGCCGTGTGCTACCTGGCCGGACCGTCTTGGAGGTCTGCCGCCGTCGCATTGCTGCCCGCTGCCTCAATTCCTTCTTCAAGCACCAGCCCCGCTTGCTGGTCAACGGCGATGCCCGAAGCTAGGGCGCGGGCGTGGTTGCTCATCTTGTTCCACGTCTTTGCAACCACTCCGACGATCTTCGAACGGTCTGTTGTGGTGGAAAAGTCGTTGAACTGGCTTTCGAGGAACACGAGGCACGCGCAGTCTTCGAGCGTCTGAGACTGCGGGTCCGTGCGCAGGTCCTTGCGGAGGAGAAGGCGCTGGACTTCCTCGATTGCAGCCTGCGGCCATCCTTGGTCAGACATCAACGAGGCAGCGGACTCAGACTGCAGCGTCTTTTGATCCCGTCGCCATCGCAGGTAGCCAGCGCGCCCGGCGGGATAGTCCGCCCGGGGTAGGAGCCACCGATCAAGATGGTGGGCCCGGACCGCGATCTGGAGTTCAGGCGACGGGTCGTCGTCAAGGAGAGCCAGCCACTTTGATGCCTGGCTCCCCTGGACGTAGGCCATCGGGCCGTCGAACGGCGCTGTGAGCGAGCGGGGATCCCGCCGGTTCTGCCGGTCGATCGCGTCGAGCGTGGTGCTGAGACGAACGTCTGACTCGCTCAGGTCGCACATTCTGACTCGCCGACCGTCGCGGCGTAGGGGCTTGTTTCGTCGAAGTCGACGTAGAAATCGGGGCTATCTGTCGGCAGCGGAAACTCGGCCAGGTCCGACAGGCCCTCGGCAATCTTGCGAGCGCCGCCCACTCGATCCATCCACGACCTAAACGACTCGCCCGACTCGCGCTCTTCGGAGAACCGAGCCACAACCCGTGCCGCAGCCTCGGGGGCCGCCTTGGCGGGGAGGCGCAGCGCTCGATCGCCAAACTCGATCTTCTCGCCACCGACGTAACCGCCCAAAAGCATTTGGTAGCCAGGAGCGCTCTCGCCGTGGGCACGGCGTTCGGCACCGGAGAATCCGATATCGGCGATGTGGTGCTGACCGCAACTGTTGGTGCAGCCCGAGATGTTGAATCGAACGCCGGTTACTTCGCCAAGACCTTGGTCTTCGAGGGTGTCGCCGATGGCTTTGGCGAGCCCGCGGGACTGTGTGACGGCGAGGTTGCAGGTGTCGGCCCCGGGGCAAGACACCACGTCGCGGGCGAGCTCAGCGCCAGGCTTGTCGAGACCGAACTCGCGCAGACGTTCAAAGAGCGGACGCAACTGGTCGTCGGAGAGTTCGCGCAGGGCGATGTTCTGGCGGTTGGTGATGCGGACATCCGCGCCAAACTCGCGCTGGATCGCAGCGATTGCTCGAAACTGATCGCTTGTCAGGTCGCCGAGCTGGGCGTACGCGATGGCAGACACTTTTCCGTTGGCTTCGCCGCGGATCACGTTCGCCGCTTCCCAACGGTCGAACGGGTCCGAGGAGAGGAAGGTGACTTGTGTGCCTTGGCCCATCGGGGTTGCGTCGACACTTGAGGACCGACCAGCAGGAGCGTCACCGTGTTCGATGACCGGCGCCGGAATGCCGCCCGGGTACGACGACGACGCTGGCAGGAATTTGCGCTGTTTGAGGACCCGGGCCTGCACCTCTTCCCAGCCGAGGGTGTCGATCAACCACTTCATCCGTGCCCGAAGCTTGTTGTCGCGGTTGCCAGCCTGATCAAAGACGCGCAGGATCGCTTCCATCGTCGGCAGCAGCATCTCGCGGGAAGTGAACGGCTCAAGCGCCAGCGCAGGGTGCGGATTGGCTCCGAGCCCACCGGCAACGAACACCCGAAAACCAGCCTCGACCTGCCCGCTTTCGTCGATGCGTTCTGTGGCGATCACACCTACGTCGTTAAACATCGCCTGGCCGCAGTCGGTAGCGCAGCCAGAGAAGTTGATCTTGAACTTGCGCGGCATCCGCTGGGCGATCGGGTTGCGGAGGAAGTGCTGAAACGCGGCTTCTGCCCATTGGGTGACGTCGAGCACCTCGTGTGGGCACGCGCCAGCCAAATGGCAGGCCTGGACGTTGCGCACCGTGTCGCCGCATGCCTCGCGCGTGGTCATCCCGACCGATCCGAGGAAGCGCATGATCTCGGGGATCTTTTCGAGCTGCGCGTAGTGGAACTGGATGTTCTGGCGAGTGGTGATGTGTCCCCAGCCTCGTGAGTATTCATCAACCAAGTACGCCAGCATCTCGAACTGTTCAGGAGTGAGCGACCCGTAGGGGATTTTGACCCGGACCATCTGGTTGGGTTCGCCCTGGCGCTGACCATAAATGCCGTTCGTCAGACGGAAAACTCTGAACACGTCTTCTTCGACTTCGCCCGCCAGGTATCCGGTGAGCATCTCTTCGAAACGTTGAATGTCGTGCTCGATTGCAGGATCGTCGACGGTCGGAACCTGGCGGGGCTGGCCCGCTGATCGGGTCGACGGAAGGTCGGTGATGGCCATGAAGACTCCAGGACGCCGTAAGGAACGGACATAAACCCGACCAAATCTGTCGGATTTATACGGACGTTACAGCCGGTACCGGTCGCGAAACAAGCCATTGTCGACCTTTTTGGTCGGGTTTTGGGCGGTGTGCAACCAACCCTGCGAGCCACCACGGAACCCCGGCAACAGCTGGCGGGTCTTCGGAGTGGAGAAAGTTCGGCGTGTCCGTCGGAAGGTGGTGAACCCCTGAGCGGCCTGTCGTGGGCGCCGCCCGATCTCGATAGAACTCGGGCCCCAGGTCGGCGACTATTCGGATCGGCGACCGTGTCGGAAACGTGTCAGAAACAGGGGTGATACGCACCTGTCACATACGAAGACCACGAAACGCGTTTGTAACGTTCGTGTGCGCGTTTGGAAAGAAACCTCGTCGACATTCTTCTCGTTCGTACCGTTCCTTAGACGAGGAGGAATCGCTCGTGGAGCCCACCGGAGTTGATCTAGTCAACAACTTGTGGATCTTTGTTGCCGCCATCCTGGTGATCTTTATGCAGGCCGGGTTCATGTTGGTGGAGGCAGGTCTTACGAGAGGAAAGAACGTCGCCAACATTTGTATGAAGAACCTGATGGACTTCTGTATGGGAGCCGTCGCCTTCTTTGCAGTTGGCTATGCGTTCATGTATGGAAGTGGCGGCATCATCGGCACGGAAATGTTTTTTCTGTCCGGTGTGGATCTGGCTGCGTTCCCCGGAGACGGAGGCCTCCTACCCGGGGTTGACTTCTTCTTCCAACTGGCCTTTGCTGCGGCCGCTGCAACCATCGTCTCGGGCGCGGTGGCAGAACGCACCAAGTTCATCGGGTACATGATCTATTCAGTTCTGATCACCGCGATCATCTACCCGATATTTGGTCATTGGACCTGGGGTCTTGGATGGTTGTATGACATGGGATTTCGAGACTTTGCTGGCTCGACCATCGTGCACTCAACGGGAGGTTGGGCAGCGTTGGCAGGGGCCATGATCATCGGCCCCCGGATCGGGAAGTATGGCCCCGACGGCAAACCTCGAGCCATCCCCGGTCACTCCATTCCGTTCGCGATCGTCGGCGTGGTGATCTTGCTCATCGGATGGTACGGCTTTAACCCCGGATCCGAGCTGGCCTTCGACGGCCTGGTCCCAGGGATAGCGATTACGACGACACTTTCCGCGGCGGCCGGGGGACTCGTTGCCATGACCCTGACGTGGATCCGAGGGGGCAAACCAGATGTGGCGATGACCGGTAACGGTGTGCTTGCTGGGCTGGTTGGCATTACGGCAGGCTGTGCCTGGGTCACCCCGGCGGTCTCGCTGCTGATCGGTGCGATGGCTGGCGCTCTTGTGTATTTCGCCGTGTTGTTCTTCGATCGGGTTCGTATCGACGACCCGGTTGGTGCGGTATCGGTGCACGGGGTTTGCGGGGCTTTTGGATCGCTCTGCGTTGGGCTTTTCGCCAACGAAGGACTCATCAGCGGCACCAGCGAAAACTACGGCCTTCTGATGGGTGGCGGCACAGGGCTCCTCCTCGACCAGATCGTAGGAATCGCAGTGAACTTTGCCTGGGTGTTTGGCCTGGCGTTCGCACTGTTCAGCACGCTGAAAGCATTGAACTTGCTCCGAGTATCTGAAGAAGAAGAGCTCGAAGGTATGGACATTGCTGAGCACGGCGTTCCCGGATACGGAGAAGCAGCTCTTGCCTAATCGCCACTCGGAAAGATCCAGAATGTCTCTACTGGTTACACATACAGATCTCATCGATCCTTACGAGGAGGAAACATGAAACTCATCACCGCAGTGATCAAACCCCACATGTTGGAAGAAGTAAAAGACAAACTGAAGGCAGCAGGAGTTCAAGGCATGACCGTCACCGACGCAAAAGGATTTGCGCGCCAGGGCGGCCACACTGAGACCTACCGGGGCGCTGAGTATCGCATCGACTTTGTGCCTAAGGTCAAGATCGAGTTAGTCGTTAATGACGCTGACCTCGAAAGTGTTGTTGAGCTCATCTCGAACACTGCCAAGACCGGCAAGATCGGTGACGGAAAAGTCTGGGTGACGAGCGTTGAGCAGGTCATGCGGATCCGCACCGGTGAAATGGACGCCGACGCAATCTGACGGTTTGGGGTAGCCCGGCCCCGCAAGGTCGCACCATGTGTGCGTGCAGCGGTCCGGCGCCTCAGGGAAACCCTCGTCACTCGGGGGCGCCGGTCCCGCTGGCTTCTGATTGTTCCTACCCAAGGGGTGCCCCTCGGTCCGATATCGGGCCGGGGGGCGGCCCGCGCCCGGCGTGAGGTAGAACCTGTTGGGTTGATTCCCGCTCGTCGCAGTCGGCAAACCTTTGAGCGGCACTGGTTTCCGCTGCGCCCCTCAGCCACCGACCGACAGAAACAGGCGACCGAAAGGGAAAGTGTGAGACGCCAAGACAAGGCGGACCAGATCGGCCTCATCCTGGATGATCTGTACCCCGATCCTCCCATTCCGCTCGACCACTCGGACCCATACACGCTGCTTGTGGCAGTCGCGCTGTCTGCGCAGACGACCGATAAGAAGGTCAACGAGGTGACGCCTGCGTTGTTCGCTCAGGCTTCGACCCCCGAAGAGATGGCCCGCCTCGATCCCGATCAGATTCGGGAACTGATCCGCGAGATTGGGCTCGCACCCACGAAGGCTCGGAACCTTTCAACCATGGCGCATCAGATCATCGAGGCGGGGGGAGAGGTTGTCGCTGACTGGGACTTCCTGGAAAGTCTCGCGGGGGTGGGGCACAAGACGGCCAGCGTGGTGATGTCGCAAGCATTTGGCTTCCCGGCCTTCCCCGTCGATACCCATATCCATCGCCTAGCCGCGCGGTGGGGGTTGTCCGACGGCAGAACGGTCGAGAAGACCGAACGGGACCTCAAGGCTGTGTTTCCTGAAGAGACCTGGAACCGACGTCATCTTCAGATCATCTACTTCGGGCGCGAGTACTGCCCGGCAAGAAATCACGATTTGGCGGTGTGTCCGATCTGTTCCTGGGCGGCGTCCAAGAAGCGGATCGCCGAAGAATCGAAGTCTCAACGCTCCAAACGCGTCACATAGAGGCTCGCGCCGTTGGCCCGGACATTTTGTGCAGACAAATGTCGGTGTCGGCGCGTCAGCAGTCCCGCACTTCGTCGGCGGAACGGACGTCTGATCAAGCATCAGGTCCTGTGAGGCTCGGGGAGTGCGTCAGCACACTCGGGGGGAGGGCCACGAGGCAGGGGTCCTAGACTCACCCGCTATGTCAGCAAAGATCACGCGTGAAGATGTCGCTCACGTTGCAGCCCTTGCCCGGCTGGACGTCACCGACGACGAACTCGACCGATTCACTAAACAACTGGACGCCATCCTTGAACACGCGGCGTCCGTCGAGTCGTTGGAGATCGAGGGCGTTCAACCGACCTACCACCCCCTCCCGCTCATCAACGTGTTTCGTGACGACGTGGTTCGGGAAAGCCTTGATCGCGACTCGGTCCTGTCCCAGGCGCCGGCTGCTGAGGACGGGCGCTTTCGCGTGTCGCGAATTCTGGATTCGGAGTAGTCATGAGCGAAGCGATTACCTCCAGAACAGCAGCAGAGCTGGCTGCTGACTTCAAAGGTGGCTCGCTGAGCGCCACCGACATCGTGGACGCCCACCTCGATCGGATTGAACAGCTCAATCCCGAGCTCAACGCCTTCTTGTTTGTCGACGCCGACCGCGCCCGTCAGCGAGCTGCCGAACTCGACAAGGCCCGGGCCTCCGGTCAGGCGACCGGAGCGCTCGCGGGGGTACCTGTCGGGCTCAAAGACCTGCTGTGCACCCGCGGGATTCCCACGACCGCTGGCTCGAAGATTCTCGAAGGCTGGCACCCGCCCTACGACGCGACGGTGGTCGAGCGCCTCGAATCCAAAGGTGCGATCAGCCTGGGCAAACTCAACATGGACGAGTTCGCTATGGGGTCGTCAAACGAGAACTCAGCCTTCGGCAACGTCAAGAATCCTTGGGACACATCCAAGGTGCCCGGCGGATCATCCGGCGGGTCCGCCGCTGCCGTCGCCAGTGGCATGGTGCCCTTGGCACTTGGATCGGACACCGGCGGTTCCATCCGGCAACCTGCCTCACTCTGCGGGGTCGTTGGGGTCAAACCCACCTACGGTCGCGTTTCGCGGTATGGGGTCATCGCATTCGCCTCGTCACTCGACCAGATCGGCCCGTTCGGCCGAACCGTGGCCGACGCGGCCTTGATGCTCGAAGCGATCTGGGGTCACGACCACTACGACTCGACCTCGATCGTCGAGCCGCCAGACCCGTTGAGCGCCCACCTGTACGACGGCGTCCAAGGCATGCGGGTCGGAGTCATTTCGGAACTGGCCAACACCGACGGCCTCCAGCCCGAAGTGGCTGCCGCCCTGCAACGCTCGGCTGAGCAACTTGCCGCGGCCGGCGCCATCGTGGAAGAGGTCAGCGTCCCGTCGATTGAATACGGGCTGTCCGCGTACTACCTGATCGCCCCCGCCGAAGCGTCGTCGAACCTGGCTCGTTATGACGGGATCCGGTATGGACTGAGGGTCGAGGGTTCAGATACTGCTGCCACGAACCGCCTGACCCGGGAAGCGGGGTTTGGAGACGAGGTCAAGCGCCGCATCATGTTGGGGACCTACGCACTGTCGGCGGGTTACTACGACGCCTTTTATGGGAAGGCTCAGCAGGTCCGCACGCTGATCATCGACGACTTCACCCGTGCCTATGAGCGATTCGATGTGCTGCTCAGCCCCACGTCGCCGACGACAGCGTTCGGCCTGGGCGAAAAGGTCGACGATCCATTAGCGATGTATTTGTCAGACGTCTGCACCATCGCGACCAACCTTGCCGGCGCCACTGCGATGTCGGTGCCGGTAAGCAAAGACTCCCAAGGGCTGCCGATCGGCATGCAGATCCTGGCGCCCGCGCTGGGGGAGCGTCCCATGTTTCAAGCAGGTGCCGCCTTAGAGGCTGCTGCTGGGTTCGATTCCGCCGAGAAGACCGGGGGTTCGCTGTGACCGCGACGTCTAATGCCGTAACGACCGTGATCGACGGCTGGGAACCCGTCATCGGCCTTGAAGTGCATGTCGAGCTCAAGACGGCCACCAAAATGTTCTGCGGTTGCCGCAACGAGTTCGGCGGCGAGCCGAACACTCACATCTGTCCCGTATGCCTGGGCCTGCCGGGCTCGCTGCCGGTTCTTAACCGGCAGGCTGTTGAGTTTGCGATGCGGGTCGGTTACGCGCTCAACCTCAACATTCCTGAGCGTTCGGTCTTTCACCGCAAGAACTACTTCTACCCAGACATGCCGAAAGACTTTCAGACGTCGCAGTACGACGAGCCGATTACGGAGGATGGCTGGATCGACATCGACGGGGTCCGCATCGGCATCGAACGGGCCCACCTCGAAGAGGACACGGGCAAGTCGACCCACGTCGGTACATCGGGCCGCATTCACGGCGCTGACTATTCACTGATCGACTACAACCGAGCAGGTGTGCCGCTGCTTGAGATCGTGTCCAAACCCGACATCCGGTCCGCTGCCCAAGCACGGGCGTACGTAGCGGAGCTGAGAGCCATCCTCTTTGCCATCGGGGTCTCTGACGTCAAGATGGAGGAAGGGTCCATGCGGGTCGACGCCAACATCAGCGTCCGGCCAGTCGGCCGCGAGCAGTTCGGCACCCGCGCCGAGATCAAGAACATGAACTCGCTGCGTTCGCTGGAGCGCGCCGTCGACTACGAGATCCGCCGCCAGATCACCGAACTCGAATCGGGCGGAACCATCGTTCAAGAGACGCGCCACTGGAACGAGGACGACGGTCGGACACACTCCATGCGCTCCAAAGAAGGAGCTGACGACTACCGGTACTTCCCCGAACCCGACCTGGTTCCGGTCGCCCCAAGCCTCGACTGGCGTGAGCAGGTTGCCGCCGCGATGCCAGAGCTGCCGGCTCAGCGGCGGACCCGCTTGGTAGAGGAGTGGAGTATCACAGTCGACGACGCTGAGATCTTGGTGGCCGTCACCGGCCTTGCCGATTACGGCGAAGCAGCGGTGGATGCCGGAGGAGACCCGATCGAGGTCGCTAAGTGGGTCACCGGTGATCTCCTCGGTCGAGCCAATGAAAGTGGTTTGGCGCCGAGCGAGTGGAAGGTAACGCCCGCCGCGCTCACCGAGGTGTTGGGGCTGGTCGCCGACGGCACCCTGTCTCGCAACCTGGCTAAAACGGTTCTCGACAAAGTGTGGGAATCGGGCGTTTCGCCGGCGGAGGTTGTACAACGCGAAGGCCTCGCTCAGGTGAGTGACACCGACGAGCTTGGCGAACTCGTCGGTCGCATCTTGGCCGACCACCCCGACGAGGTGGCGAAGTACCGGTCCGGCGAGGACAAGGATCAAAAGAAGATGCTCGGCTTCTTCATGGGTCAGCTGATGAAAGAAACCCGCGGACAAGGCAACCCGGGCGTGCTGAATCAGCTGTTGCGCGAGAAGCTCACCGAAGCGTAGACAACGCCGATCCATTCCGAACCAGGTCGGTTCGGAAGCGTCAACGAGGGGCGACGACACCATGCCGAGTGGACCAGGCGGACTGAGATCTCGACTTCGTTTGCCCAGGCGCGGGGACTCGGCCCGGGTGCAAGCGCGCGTTCGGGGACGTGCGAGCGACGACACTTCTAGCGGGGTTACTGCCAGTGGTGCAACGGGCGACACCTCGGCGCCCTCGACCGGTGGCGGCGTCCCTCAGGCGGTCCGGGCCAGCAAAACGGGCGCCGGCGCAAACGCTCAAGGCCGCGGGCGCAATGCACCGATCCGCAGCTGGATGATTACCAAGTTCAGCCTGCTGCACGGGTGGCTCTATGACCGCTCCGACGGGCGTCTTGGCGGCCGGCTAGTTGGCAAAGACATGTGCCTGCTGTGGCACACCGGTCGTAAGTCGGGTCAGATCTACCGGACCGCACTGCTGTGCGTGCCCGATGGCGACGACATCATGGTGGTCGGGTCGTTCTTCGGGAACGCCAAACATCCCCAGTGGTACCGCAACCTGCAATCCTCGCCAACCTGCACCGTCCGGTATCGCCGTTGGAAGGGTGAAGCGACGGCCCGCACGTGCGAAGGCGATGAACGCGCTGCGCGATGGGCGGTGCTGACAGAACGTTGGCCTGCCTTTGAGGGCTACGCGGCAGAAACCGACCGTGAACTCCCCGTGGTGGTGCTGTCGCCGGTCTCAAAGTGAGCGCTGGTGGCGTGGTGCTCGCGGCCGTTCCGGTTGTGAGGACCTCGCTCTGTTAGCCCACTTTTCTGAGGCGAAACCGGTTATCCGACGGGGCGCCGAGCGATCAGCGAAAACATTGTCGGCTGTCCAAATCGGGTCAGAATTCGCCGCGTAGCGCTGTAGCGAGCGTCGGCGGTCCGTTCATGGCTGAGTAGCAGCAGGCCTTCATCCGTGAGCAACTTAACGAGGTGAAAGTCGTCGAGGCCAGAATCCGCGTGGAACTCCGCAGTCGCGCCCAAAGCGTCTTGGTCGAGCGCGGCCGTGGCCTGGTTTCGGCCGCGGCGGAGCTTGCGCATGATGCCGGGCACCACGTCACCTGGGTGGCTTCGGACCTTGAAGGCGACATAGTCGGCTTTCAACGCCAGGCTCGCCACACCTCGGCGTTCGTCGCTCGGTGTGGGGTCGAAAACGCTCATGAAGACGCCGCCCGGAGCGACGGAGCGGGCTAAAAGGCGGATGGTGTCGTCCACGTCGCCGAGATGGTGAAGTGCAGAAGAGATAGTGACCAGGTCAAAAGAACGGTCTCCATCGGAGAGAAAGTCGGCGAGTTCAGAGCACACCTGCCTTGGAGGGAACGCCAGGCCGGCCGATTTTCGCGTCATGATCGCCAACAGCTCTGGTGTGATGTCGCAAGCGGTCACATCGCAGCCGCGAGCGGCGAGTTTCAACGCCACGTTGCCTGAGCCGGCGCACGCGTCTAAAGCGGTGGGACGCCCGGGACCTGGTGTGCGTAGGGCGCTGAGCGCGACGCTGATGCGGTCCTCAAGGTATGACTGCGAATGGGGGTCGATCACGCAGGTCTCGGTCGACTCGTAGCGCTCGGCCGTCTGCCCGTAGTAGCGGCGGTTTGCCTCGGCGACAACGTCAGATCCGAACGCGAGGTAGGTGCTCGCTGCGCTCACGGAAGTACTCCTTCTTCGACGATCTCAGGCAGCAAAAGTGGACTGCCTTGCGGTCGGCGCGTTGAAGGTTGGGGGAGCCGATCGATTGCAGAACGAGACTATTGACCTGGCCCAGTGGCAGCGATGTCGCGGTGTTCGCCTTTAACCAAGTCGCTCACAGTGTGAGTGCTTGTGCATCAAGCCCTGTAGGCGCCTGTTGCAATTGAGCATTTCTGAGGCTGGGTCTCGGGGTCAGGCGGTGTGGCGCCACCGCAGCCCGGCGCGGTCAATTAACCCGAACAGGAGCGGTACTGGGAGCCCGATGACGTTGGTGGGCGTCCCCACCACCTTTTCGACGAACGCGGCGCCAATACCCTGAAGTCCGTAGGCGCCTGCCTTATCGAGCGGTTCGCCCGTCGCGACGTACCACGCGACCTCGCCGCTCGACATGGGACGGATGGTGACCTCTGAGCGGTCAGACGCCCAAACCGTGCTCGCCGAGTCGCCCCTATCGAGCAGCACCGCGATCCCGGTCAGGACCTCGTGCCGCTGCCCCTGCATGCGGGAAAGGATGTTCGACGCGTCGACAGGATCCGCCGGTTTTCCAACGATCGCTCCGTCGAGGACGACGGTCGTATCCGCCGCGAT
Source organism: Acidimicrobiia bacterium (assembly GCA_018003035.1). Lineage (GTDB taxonomy): Bacteria > Actinomycetota > Acidimicrobiia > IMCC26256 > JAGNEX01 > JAGNEX01. Next base: position 31,940 of record JAGNEX010000021.1, on the reverse strand, counting down.
CCACACGGTGTTCGAGCCGCCATCGGCGTCTGGACCACCCGGAGCGGCGTCGGTGGCGGGAACGGCTGCGGCAGCTGCCTGCGCCTTGTCGACCGCCAAGCGGGTGACGTATTCGGCCGGTGCCTCGTCGGGAAGCGGACGTTCGTCCACATCGGGAACGACAACCGAAAAGGGGATCCCAAGACTGTTCAGGATGTCGTGGCGGCGCGGCGAAATCGATGCAAGAACGACCGACACAGGGCGGTCGTCGAGGGTCAGAACGATGCGAGCCGAACCGCTTTGCTGAGTGTCGCTTGGCGATCCACCGTGTGGCACGTCAGCCACCCGACACGATGAGGTCAGCTGCCCGTCCGGGAGGCTGGTCGGAGTCAAGGTCGTCGAGGAATCGGTGGGGCAGAGCGACGGGTCGCGGTCCTCCAGAGTGGCTCCTAATGACCCGTAGCGCCTCGATCGGGTAGGTCGCTTCCTGGTCGACGCCCGACATGATCCCCTCGATCTGACCTGGGTCGTCGACGGTGTTCAACGAGGCCCGGACTGCGCGCCCTACGGGAAGCCCGGCGAGATACCAGTTGGCATGCTTTCGAAAGAACTGGATGCCGAGGGGGCTGCCAAACCAGTCCTGCAGCAACTGGGCGTGGCGTTTCATCGTTGCGGTGATCTCGGCCACGGTCGGCGGCGGCGGCGGTTCGTTTCCAGAAAAGACGGCATTCAGATCGCGGAACAGCCAGGGACGTCCGAGGCAGCCGCGTCCGATAACCACACCGTCGCAACCGGTCTGGCGCATCATTCGTAGCGCGTCCCAGGGTTCGAGGATGTCGCCGTTCCCGAAAACGGGGATGCTCGTTACCGTCTGTTTCAGCTCGGCGATGGCATCCCAGTCGGCTTCACCTGAATACAGCTGAAAAGCGGTCCGAGCGTGCAGGGCGACCGCGGCCGCTCCCTCGGCTTCGGCAATCTGGCCAGCCTTTTTGCTGGTTAACAGGGTGTCGTCCACACCCTTGCGGAACTTGACGGTGACGGGAATGTCGCCCGCGGCGCCAACGGCGGCGGCGACGATCCGGGCAAACAGCCGGGGCCGCGCAGGAACGGCGGCCCCGCCACCGTTCCTGGTGACCTTCGGCGCCGGACAACCGAAGTTCATGTCGATATGGTCAACCATGTCCAAGGAGACGAGTTTGCCCACGGCCGCGGCGACCGACTGCGGATCGGTGCCGTAGATCTGCAGCGAGCGGGGCGACTCATCGGGAGCGAACGAGGCCAGCTTCAGCGACCGTTTGTGGCCTTCAGCTAGCGCCCGGGCATTGACCATTTCACTGACGTAGAGCGCGCCACCCATCTCGCGGCACAGCCGGCGAAACGGTGCGTTCGTGACACCGGCCATCGGAGCGAGCACCACGGGTGGCGACAGCGCGAACTTCCCGACGACGGGAACAGCGAATTCGCCTGGCTGTGCGGGGCGGACGTCGCGGTTCAATTCTGATCGGAGGTGGGTCCGAGCACTCATCACTCAACAGCTTGTACGCGTGGCGAGCGTTCCGTCGCATCGCTTCTCCGGTGTACCGGGACGCCGTGCGCGGTTATCGTGGGTGACACGGGCGTCAGGTTTGGGGAACTGCGCCGATACCAAGAGGTCCGCATGGCCGCGCCAACACTCAACGTTCCGAACCCTCCCGACGATATCGACGAGCGCGACGAACCCCACTGGAGTGCCTACCTGCTGCGTTCGGCGCAACGAACCGCGAAGTACCTCACGCCGGCGACCCCATTTACCGGCGGGTCTGGTCCGCGGGTGCGTCAGGCAGCTGACGCCGTGCCCGACCCGGGGCTTGGCCCTGGGGCGGTGACCAGCGTTGCTTTGGATGAGCTCGCGATAGCGGCGTTTCAGATGGTTCGCCGCATGCCAGCACGTTCTGACTGGGACCGGATCTCCACGGAAGTCGAAGCTGCCCTGGCCCTGTACGAGCGGGAGGGCTGGTTAGCTGAACCAAGGACGATGCACGTCGATCCTGGGATGCCCAAGAGCGTCCACCTTCGCGCTGCCAAACGCCGCGCTGTCGAAGTCCTCAGCTTCGACAGTGTGTGGCGACCTCATGCCGGAGAGATGAACGTCGAACGCTGGACGCGGGTTTGGGAGAACGCACGAGTCCGAGCGCTGGTCCATCGGCACGATGACCGACCCAGGCCGTGGGTCGTTGCCGTCCACGGGGCCGAGATGGGCAGGGCCTCTATCGACGGTTGGATCCTGCGTTCCGGTCGGATCTTCAAAGAGCTCGGCTGCAATGTGGTGTTGCCGGTCTTGCCGTTTCACGGTCCGCGCAGGCCGAAGCACTCGGGCCCCAGCCCCAGCTTTCCCTCGCTGGAAATGGTCGACAATGTGCGCGGCCTTGCCCAAGGGCTCTCCGATCTTCGGGCGGTGCTGCACTGGGTGCGCTCTCAAGGCGCAACGGCGATCGGCGTCGAAGGGATCTCACTCGGTGGATACATGACGTCGCTGGTGGCGTCGTATGAGGACAATATCGACTGCGTCATTGCTGGCATGCCAGCGGTTGACTTTCCGGCGGTGTTCCGTCGCAACGTTCCCGAGGAGTTCCGCAGTCGGCCCGAGTACGACCTGCTCAAAGGGCCTGCTGGCGAGTTGCATCGGGTCGTGTCGCCGCTCGAGGTGGCGCCGATGGTGCCCCGCGAGAAGCGTTACATTTTTGCGGGCTCTGCGGATCGGCTGTGTGACGCAGTCGATCAGGTTGCCCGGCTCCGCCAACACTGGGACGCCCCGCAGACGTTGTGGTACCCCGGCGGGCACATGACGGGCATGATGCGTCGCGACGTCTGGCACTTCATGCGTTCCGCATTCAAGAACAACGGGGTCTGGGCGCCGGCGTCCTAGGTCGCCCCTCCGTTCCGGGGCGAATGCCGGCTCCGCCGTGCCGGCGTGCATGCCCAGTAAACGGATCGTTACTTGCGGCGTCGGCGAGCGCGACCTGTGACTTCGTTTGAAGGCTTCGGCGCGCTCGAAGTGGAACCGGAGTTCGATCGGGACCGGCTCGCAGAACTGGGCGACGAGCCGGAGGACGAGGGCTTGCGCACCGGGCTGTTTGAACTGCGTCCGCTCGGACCCGACGGCAGCCCCGCGCCTCGTTTGAGGCCGTCGGCGTCCTGACGGCTGCCCGTCGACCGCGAGCGGCTCGACTGGGATCCCCCTGACGTGCCCCCCGAGCGGGAACGGCTGCCGAGCACACCCCCGAGGACGCCACCCAGGACACCCCCCATTCCGCCGCCCATTCCGCCACCGCTCCGGCTGCGGCTGCGAGAGCCACCAGAGCGCCTCACGCTGTCGAGCACATCACCCATCGTGTCTGAGAAGTCGAATCCGCCGCCGCCCTTTCGGCCGGGCAGCGAGATGGACCCCTGGCCGAGGTCCTTCATTCCGCCGCCGCCGTGCGATGTCGGCGCCTGCGGAGCGGGAATTGCCCGGCCGCCCGCGTTGATCGTCCTCGTCTGGGGCATTTCGCCCTTTTCGAGCTTGCTCGCGCACGCCTCGCACACCGGCACTTCGACGGTCTGACCGTTGGTCGCGATCTCTGCGGTTTCGACGACGTTGCGGTGGCTGGGGTCAAAGAAGCACACCCGCCCAATCTGGCCGGGCACTTCTGGAACCTTCTTGCCATCTAGGAGAGCGGCCGCGGCGTCCAAATTCCAACGAACCTGCGTGAGGTCTTGGGAAACCTCTGTCAGTTGGTTGAGCGTTTTGGCGGCTTCGAGCTTTCGTTGAGCGTCGAGGAAGCCCACGTTGGCGTCCGAAAAGTGCTTCTCAGCGTCCGCGTTGCCCGAGATCGCAACCGTTGGTTCAAGTTCGACGATTTCGGTCGAAATGTCACCGATCAGCGCCTGGACTTCTCCGCGCGCTTCGTCGACCAGTTCTCCTTGGTGAGCGTTGTTCTTCTTCTTGCCCCGTCGGAGGAACAGCCAGATGACGGCGCCGATCGCGATGAGCACGATCAGAAAGATGATGAACCCGCCGCCACCGCCCGAGGAGTCCGCTGAACTCGACGTGTCATTTCCTTGGGGTGCAGGTACCTGGGCTTGACCTGGATTGTCGGCCGCATCGGGTGTCGGATCGGCCGTGTCGAGCTGTGTCGCAAACGCCGTCCAACCGACCGCGTACCCCTGGCCGACTGATTCGTTGGCGGCGTCCAGCGCCTCGCCGACTTCGGCATCTGTGTAGACGGTGCTGACCGCGTTGACGTACTCGTCGCTGATCACCAGTACCGAGCCGTCGACGGGCATCTGCTCGATGACATCCCGTCCGAAAACATCGCCACCTTCGGAGGGTTCATCGGTCAAAACAACCATGTAGATCGGTGCGCCGACCTCGTTAATCGCTGCGCCAGCGAGTTCGATGGCGTCAATCTGGGAATCGGCGTCGACGCCATCTTCGAGGTAGTAGCCCCGAAAGCCGAGTTGATCAGCGACTTCGCTGGCCTTTGGCTGGCCGCTTTGGGCGCCGGCGGCAGCTGACAGTAGAGCGGCGGCGAGTAACCAAATGCAGAGCGTTACGAGACCCGTCTGTTGAGTAATACGCCTCGCGGCACGTTCCATCGTCGTCTCCCCGTTTGAAAACGCTCAGCCAAGCCGGTCGGTCTCACGCTGTATCGCTGGTCCGGTCCAAGACCGTATTACAAGGGGAAGTGTCGCGTTCGAGCGCATGGGTTTCCGATGGAGCGGGGTGAATTGCGCCGAGAGCTGCGGTCGGTATTGCGCTGTTAGCGGGTGATGCAGCGAGGTGGCCGACACGTGACTAAGAGCGGCAGGCAGATCTAATTCGTTAAGTAAACACTAAGAGAAAGGCGGTGGGCCTGAATTACCTCGTACTTTGCCGGGCGTCGAGCAAACGGCCTGTGCGCGAGCTCGGGTTCCCAACAAGGAGTGCATCCAGTGGACTTTATTCTTGGCTTCATCATCGACATCATTGTCGGTCTGATCGGCAGCTTGCTGACCGACCTTTTGACCGACCTTCTCGGTGGTCTTTTCTAAGAAACGTGTTGACGGTCGAGCTCAAGTTCGGCCGGAAGGCAGCTGTTTAGGCCGGGCCCTGGGAGTCTGATTTGCTCAGATTTCCAGGGCTTTGCCGCGAAGTGAGCCAGGCGACGCGACGTCGCCTAATGAGCGCAGCCGCAGCCCGATCCGCATCCGCCGCCAGAGGGCCGGGCCCTCGATCGAGCAGGCGCGGGCGTAGGCGCCGAGGCGCCACCAGTCGAGCTGAACACCGAGAGCAGCCTGACGCAGTCCTCATGACCGTCGGGGCACACTGCGACGGCGTTGGCCTCAGACATGGTGCGGCGCTCTTCGAACGTTGCGCCACAGGTGCGACATCTGAATTCGTACAGCGGCATGGGCCGTCCTCTTTGTGTGGGTATCTCGGCCTGGATAAGGCGAGATCCGTGCGGATCGAACCGCGTTCCTCAGTGGATCGCAAGACGGGTCAGCCGGGGGGGGCGGTGACGTCGGCACAGCCCGATTTTGCCATGTCCAAGACGCCAGGGGATTACCGCTGGAAGCGATGAATGATTTGGGGCTCCAGCCGTTAGCCTCGGGGTTGATTCTGTCTCGCGCCTCAGTCCTGTGGCGTCGGCGCTCGAGCATTGGCGCCGGCTGCGTACGGGGCGCCGCGCCGTTTGCGTGGGACGCGAATCAACAATGACAATGGCGAGCTAGATCGTCCGGGACAGAGGCGGGCTAGATCGTCCGGCCGGTTGGAGCTAGTTCGGGTGGCCACCGGACAAGTTTCACGAACGACGCGAGGAAACTGATGAGCGACATAAGGCCGGGAACCGTGCTCACCGGAGCGCAGGCCCTGATCAAAAGCCTTGAACACGAGGGCGTCGAGGTCATCTTTGGACTGCCCGGTGGTGCCATCCTGCCCGCGTATGACCCGATCATCGAATCGCCGATCCGCCACATTTTGGTACGTCACGAACAGGGCGCTGGCCACATGGCCGAAGGCTACGCACACGCCTCGGGACGCCCCGGGGTCTGCATGGTGACGAGCGGTCCGGGTGCGACCAACATCGTGACGCCACTCGCCGATGCCTATATCGACTCAATTCCCATGGTGGCGATCACCGGTCAGGTCAGCCGCGCTGGCATCGGTACCGACGCCTTTCAAGAGGTCGACATCACCGGCATCACCATGCCGGTGACCAAACACAATTGGCTGGTTCAAAGCGCCGCCGACATCCCAAACGTCATCCGCGAAGCCTTTCACATCGCCACAACTGGGCGACCCGGCCCTGTTCTGGTCGACGTTCCAAAGGACGTCCTCACCGAAACGATGGAATGGTTCTGGCCCGACGGCGTCGATCTCCCCGGTTACAAGCCGACCCTCAAAGGGCATCCCAAACAGATCAAACAGGCCGCTCAGCTGATCGCCCAGTCTCGACGGCCGGTGATCTATGCCGGAGGTGGCATCCTCAAGGCGCGGGCAGCCGAGGCGCTGCGGGAGCTTGCCGAGCTCACCAACATTCCTGTGGTGACCACCCTCATGGCCAGGGGAGCGTTCCCCGATGGGCACCCGCTGCACCTGGGCATGCCAGGCATGCACGGTATGTACAGCGCCGTCACCTCGATGCAGCGCTCCGATCTGCTGATCACCTTGGGTGCTCGTTTCGATGACAGGGTCACCGGCAAGCTCGACGCGTTCGCTCCCGACGCGAAGATCATCCATGTCGATATCGACCCCGCCGAGCTGGGCAAGGTCCGCCAACCAGACGTCCCCATCGTCGGTGATGCCCGCATCATCATCGAGGCGATCATCGACGAGGTCCGCGCGGACCACACCGGGCCAGACGCGATCGAGCGGCAAGAGTGGCTTGACGTCGTTCAGGGCTGGAAGACCGAATACCCATTGCGTTACGTCCAAGAGCCGGACGGGCCCCTGAAGCCACAGTTCGTGTTGGAACGCCTTCGCGACCTCAGCCCGGCAGACACCATCGTCGCCGCGGGCGTGGGCCAGCACCAGATGTGGGCGGCACAGTTTTGGCACTTCACCGAGCCCTACACCTGGATCAACTCCGGTGGTCTGGGCACGATGGGTTTCGCAGTGCCGGCCGCCATCGGAGCCAAAGTCGCTATGCCCGAGCGCACGGTGTGGGGTGTGGATGGCGACGGCTGCTTCCAGATGACCGCTCAGGAGCTGGTGTGTGCGTCGGTCGAGCAGATCCCGGTCAAGATCGCCATTTTGAACAACTCGTACCTGGGCATGGTGCGTCAGTGGCAGGAGCTGTTCTATGAGGAGCGGTACTCAGAGGTCTACCTGTCGCCGGACCTGCCCGATTACGTCAAATGGGCAGAGTCGATGGGGTGTGCTGCGTTTCGTTGCGACCACCCAGGCGACGTCGACGCGGTGATCGAGAAGGCCAATGCCATCAACGACCGCCCGGTGGTGATCGACTTTCGCACCGACTACCGCGAGAAGGTCTTTCCAATGGTGCCGTCGGGTAAGTCCAATGACGAGATCATCCTCGGACCTGAAGAGGCCTAAACGTGCAACATCACATTCTGAGCGTCCTTGTGCTGAACCGGCCTGGAGTCTTGACGCGAATTGCTGGCTTGTTTTCGCGGCGCGGTTTCAACATCGTGTCGCTTGCGGTCAGCCCGACCGACGACGAGCGCTACAGCCGGATGACGATCGTTGTCGACGTCGAGTCTGCTCCACTCGAAATGATCACCAAACAGCTCAACAAGCTGGTCCCCGTCATCAAGATCTCCCACCTGGCGCCCGACTACTCCGTCGAGCGGGAAATGATGCTGGTGACGGTCAACGCCGACATTGAACAGCGCTCCAAAGTCATCGAGTTGGCCAATCTGTTCGATGCTCAGGTTGTCGACGTCGGAGCCACCGCAATGATGCTGATGAGCGCGGATCATCCCGACACCCTTGACACGCTCGAAACGCTGCTCGAACCTTTCGGCATCACCGACGTCCAGCGCACGGGTCTCGTCGCCCTACCAAAACTTGGGACGACATCGCGCCAGCTGAGGGTCGCGTCTGCCATCTAGCAGATAGCGCCAATTTCAGCGTCGGTCCTATGATCCACAGCTACGCCTACAGGCCGGAACCTGATTTCTGACAACATCACGGCGCTCGTGGCGTCACGCCACCGTTCGAACCGTGCAGGTTCAGAGCCGTTCAATGACAAACAAGGAGCCCACAATGGCTGCCAACGTCCTTTACGACGCCGATGCCGACGAGTCTTTGATCTTTAGTCGCAAGGTCGCCGTTATCGGTTACGGATCGCAAGGTCACGCGCATGCTCGCAACCTGGCCGATTCGGGTGTGGACGTTCGCGTCGGCCTGCGTGAAGGCAGCGGATCGTGGGAGAAGGCCGAAGCTGCTGGTCTTCGGGTCGTCACCGTCGACCAGGCGACCGCAGAAGCCGACGTGATCATGATCCTTTTGCCCGACACCGAACAGGCCCGGGTCTACAAGGAATCGATCGAAGAGCACCTGTCAAACGGCGACTCGCTCGTGTTCGCACACGGATTCAACATCCATTTTGGTCAGATCAAGCCGCCCGAAGGCGTCGACGTCTGGATGATCGCTCCGAAAGGTCCGGGTCACCTCGTCCGCCGCACCTTTGAGGAAGGTGGCGGCGTGCCTGCCCTCATGGCGGTCTCGTCCGACGCCACGGGTAAGGCCCGCGATCTGGCGCTGTCGTACGCCCGGGCTATCGGCGCAGGGCGCGCCGGGGTCATCGAGACGACGTTCTCTGAAGAGACCGAGACCGACCTGTTCGGTGAGCAAGTGGTTCTCTGCGGTGGGCTGACCGAATTGATCCAGTCGGGTTTCGACACCCTCGTCAACGCCGGATACCAGCCTGAGGTTGCGTACTTTGAGTGCCTGCACGAGGTGAAGCTGATCGTCGACCTCATCTACGAGGGCGGCATCGCCAACATGCGTTTCTCCATCTCCGACACTGCGGAATATGGCGACTTGACCCGCGGTCCTCGGATCATCACCGACGAGACCCGTGCCGAGATGGCCAAGATCCTCGGCGAGATCCAGGACGGCAAGTTCGCACGCGACTGGATCCTTGAGAACCAGGCTGGACGTCCGCACTACACAGCGCTGCAGCGCAAGGGTGAACGTCACCCGATCGAAAAAGTCGGCGCCCGCCTTCGCGGGATGATGCCGTGGATCGGTAAGGGCAAGGACCGTCCCCGCGACATCTCGGGGGGATAGCGCCATGCGGGTTGCGTTCATCGGCGCAGGTTTGATGGGCGCCCCGATGGTTTCCAATTTGATCGAGGCGGGCCACGATGTCGTGGTCCGTTCTCGCGTTCCGGATCGGCTCGCCGACACAGGTTGGACGGTCGTGGCCGACATCGCCCTCGCGGTGGACGGCGCCGCGGTCGTCTGTTCGGTGCTTCCTGACTCACCCGAAGTCCGAGCGGCCATCGACGATGCGACCGGCTGTCTGCAACCCGGTGCGGTCTGGCTGGACATGTCAACCATTTCGCCTGCAGCCGCCCGTTCGCATCAGAACATCCTGCACGATCAGGGGGTCGCCTACCTCGACGCACCGGTCTCCGGCGGGCCAACCGGCGCTGCTGAGGGGACGTTGGCCATCTGGGTCGGCGGCGATGAGGAGGCCTTTGAACGGGTCCTCCCGCTGCTGTCGGTGCTCGGTCGACCGGGTGCCATCACCCGCGTGGGCGACAGTGGGGCTGGACAGGTAGTTAAGGCAGTTAACAACTACCTCGCGGCCGCGAATATGGCGATCGCCGCTGAAGGCATGGCGATGGCCAGGGCCGCGGGCGTCGACCCGCACGTCGTCCGCGAAATGGTTCTTGAAGGATCGGGCGGCTCGTGGCAGCTCGATCGGGCCATCCCAAAGCTGTTGGCTGGCGATCTGAATCCGGGGTTTCGCCTCGCTCATTCGATCAAGGACCTCCGCATCGGGCGGGCGCTGCTTGACGGCGCGGGTCTGGGAATGCCGCTGAATCGCTCGGTTTTGGACCGTTTTGAGCAAGCGCTGGCGGTATACGGCCCCGACGCTGATTGGGGTGCAGCGGGAGCGCTCGCCGTCGGAGAGACCGAGATCGGCTGACGTGGCTCCAGACCAGCCCTGAGTCTGTTTGTTCTGGCGCGTTCGCGTCTCACGTGCAGTCACGATGCGCTTGGTGGGGTCTTGCATGGGACCCCACCGACCGTTCGGTCTAAGGTCCAATATTGCTGTGGCCTGGAATGATATTGGGCAGTCCTCTGGGTGACCTGGGCACTTTCACGATTAGCCCACGTCGCAGCGCAGGTTTCGCCGGATCCAGGTTCAGTCGGTGCCCGAGTGCGTCGATAACACGCCCATGAATCACATCGGGCGTCACCCCGCGGACGCCGGCAGCACGAAACCACCTACCGGGATGTCGGCACCCACGAGAAGGGCAGTGGTTTGAGCGCACCTTCTAGCGATTCCCGACACGGCGCCGCCGGCGCTGGCTTTGGCGCACCCGGCGAACAGGACCCCCCTGCAGGTCAAGCCTCCTGGCTGCCGGCGGGCCTCGCCATGCATTTCAGCGAGGTCCCAGCGGACGCTCCGACAGGCCCTCCAGCCAATGTCTTGGCGCAGACGATTGCGCCGATGCCTCAGCACGTTGAGGACGAGGTCATCCCTCCGTTCGAACCCGTACTTCAGGACGGCCGCTCCGACGCGCTCCTCAGCCAACTGCGTGGCACACCCGGCGGCAATCCAGTCGGGTTCTCGCGCCTGGCAGCGCTTACAGGCGCCGTCGTCGGTATCGCCGCTGTCTTGTTGGGTGGCAAAGCTGCCGCCGCGCTCATGCTGGCAGCGACACTCGTTGCTGCAGGAGTGATCATCGCCAAAACCGGTCTGTCGAGGCTTTGGGTGCCCGTTGCGTCCGGGCTTGCCCTCACCGGCGCCGCGATCACCATCGCACGACTTCGATCGATCGGGGACCCGGACGGGCCCGTCCCGCTGGTAGCAGCGGTTGGTATCGCTGCTGTCCTGCTGCTCGGCGTTGCCATCAGCCGCATCGGCACAATCGCCGACGTTGACCGGCGGGTGAGTGGTCGAGCTAACGCCATCTTGGCCGCCGCGGGCTTGGTCCTTGCGGTCTGGGGCTTGTCCTTCCTCGAGGTGGCGACCGACGCAACCGGCGACCAATGGTGGCTGTTGGCGTGGGGAATTGCGGCGTCTCTGTGCGCAGCTTGGGTGGTGCGCCCCGTGTTGGGAGTCCAGAAGCTCCCCGCGTCTCGAGCTTTCCTGCACCTGGGCGCATTCTCGGTCTGCGTTGCCGCGGTCCTTGCAGGTCCGCAACTGCTGGGTGATGTCGCTTCTGGCCTTCAAGACGTCGCCCTAACCGTCGGCATCGTCTTGTTGCTGTGCGCGGCGGCTGGGGGTTCGCTGTTGGTCGACGATGAGGCAGACGAGGACGAGACCAAGCGATCGATCCTCGACCGCGCATGGCTCATCGTGCTGTTGGTCGCCCTCCTTGCGGCGCCCCTCGCAGCGGTCGTCGCGAGCGAACATTCCGTCAGCGAACGAGGTCTGCAGATCTTCTTCCTGGGATGGGCGACGGCCAACGTGGCGGTCGTCTGGGCCATCCTGCGAGCCAGACAAACCCGCCTCGAACATGAACCGGTTCGCGACGGAGAGCTCGTCGCCCGGCTCGTTCGTGCAGCGTCGGCGCAGGACCGCGGCGCGGTCCTACTCCAAGCCGTCGACGACGCCGTCGGCAAGCGAGACGGCAAGGTTCTTCTGGTTACTCCCGTCGAAGGCGCCTACGCGGTAACGGCGTTTCTCGACCGTGCCGCTCCTCAACGTGTGACACCGGTCAGACACGGCGCGGTCATCTCCGACACCCGGTTGGCGTCGTTGGCCGCTCACGACGTCGTCCGGTTCGATTCTGGGGAACTGCCCCTGGACGCGCATTTCGCCCAGGCGAGCGGTGTCGCCGTTGCAGAAGGTGAACGGCCAGCGATCGTCGTGGTGGCTCAGCGCCGCAAGCTGTCGAGGGGCGACCGAGCTCGTCTCGCGACGGTTGGAGCGGCCGCACGGGAAACCGATTCGCTGTTGGCCGTCCAAGCATCGGATGCGCGGGCGCGTGGCGAGCGACGCTTCCGCACTCTCATAGAGCATGCCCAGGACATCGTCGCCGTCGTCGACGATGCATCCAACTGGAACTTTGTGTCACCTGCCGCCGAGCGGCTCTTGCGTCGCAAGGACACGATGCTGCTAGGGACTCCTTGGTTGGGAGTCGTTCTGGGCGAGGACCAGCAGCGCGCAGCGGAATGGCTCGCCGCTATCCGTGCCGGCGAGGCGCCGCTCAACCTCGAGGTTCGCCTTGTTGACGCCGCTGGCGTGACCCGGTGGTTTGAGATTTCGGGTCTTGACCTGCGCAACGAGCCTGAGATTCGCGGTGTCGTCCTGAACGCTCGAGAAACGACCCAGCGGCGCCAGGCCGAAGCGAAGCGGCTGGCCGCGGAGGCGAGATTTCGGGCGTTGGTACAAACCTCAGGGGATGCGATTGGTGTCCTCGATTCTGAAGGGCGGCTGCAGTTCGCCAGCAGCGCTGTTTCTTCGGTCCTCGGGGTTGAGCCTTCCCGGTTGATCGGACGCCACATTCGCGAGTTCTCCGGCACCATCGTCGACGTCGACCGTGGCCTGTTGGCGGCGTTAGCGCAGATCGGGCGCCCGGACCGACCGTCCGGCCCGATCGAACGGAGCGGTGAACTGGTCATTCGGGCTGCAGGCGGCGAGGTTCGTGTACTCGACGTGTCGGTTCGCGACGAACGCGATGTCGAAGCTATCGGCGGATTCGTGATTGCGGCCAGGGATGTCACTGGTCAGCGCGCACACGAACGCAGCACAGCCGTCATTGCTCAACTCGACCCCGAAACGGGGCTCGCCACCCGCGTCGCGCTCGGCAGGCGGGTTCTCCAAGTAGTGCAGGATCTGGGCAGTTCGAGCGACGTGGTTGCCGTGATCGCCGTGGAACTGGCTGGCATCTCGACCTTGGACGAACGGCTACATGCCGGTGCGGCGAACCGGACGATGATCGAACTGACGCGGCGCGTCCGCCCGATGTTGACGCCCCGCGACCTGATCGCCCGCGTGGGCCGGGACACGATTGCCGTGCTGCTGGTCGACAGACACGCGCCCCAGGTCCATGATCTGGCGGTGAGTATCCGCAAGGTGCTCTCTGACCCGGTAGTGATCCGGGGTGCTCAGATCCGCCTCCACACCTCGGTCGGGATGGCCATCGACCACGGACGTGGTCAGTCGGATCCGTTGACCTCGTATCAGCGAGCCATGCAGGCACTCGAAGCGAGCAAACAGCGGGGCGGCGACATCGAGACTGCCTACGCCAACGAGCCGTTCGATCAGACATGGGGCGCCAGGCTCACCGAGGCGCTTGACCACAACGAGTTCGAAGTTTGGTACCACCCCGTTATCGCGGTCGAGACCGGCCAAGTGGCAGCCGTCGAGGCCCTCGCCCGATGGCGTCACCCTGAACGCGGTGTGCTCACCCCTGCAGACTTCTTCGAAGTTGTGTACCGCGCCGGGTTCATCGCTCAGCTCGGGACGTGGATCAGCACCAGAGCGTTACGCGACCTGGCGTCCCTCATCCGGCGGGGCGCCAACATTTCCCTCGCTCTCAACACCTCCGAGAAGGAATTGCGCGATGTCCACTATGTGGAGCGCCTCGCCGACGTTCTGCAAGAGGAACAGATCGCCCCATCGCGCCTGATGATCGAGGTGCCTGAGCGGGCGTTCCTCGCCGCCGACCGGTCGATCGGTCCCGGTGTCCGACGTCTTCGGTCGCTCGGAGTCGTGACGGCACTCGACGACTTTGTCGGCGGTCCCGAAGCGCTTGCTTATGCGCGACAAGCCGGTTTCGACGTTGTGAAAGTGGACCGACGGGCGGTCAGTTTCCCGGGCGGAGGTGGAGATTCTGATGCGCTCCTGACCAACCTGGTACGAGCTGCTGGACAGGCTGGCATCGAAATCATGATCGAAGGTGTCGAGGACCAGCGAGAGCTCGACACCCTGCGCCAACACGGTCTGAGACATGCGCAGGGGTACCTGTTCGCCAAGCCGATGCCGCTCTCAGATCTGATCAAAGCCCTCGGCCTCCGCTGATCCGAACCCCCGGGGCTCGACGGGTAGGTGACGACGGCTAGCTCGCCCAGTCGCCCACATCTGAGGCCAACACAACGGTCACCCCGCACCTATTCGGGTACGGGGTGACGTCGGTGCATCGATGTTGTGCGCGGCGCTCGCTCGGCGGGGATCCGCCGGAAACGGGCGGTATCGCTACCGAACGGCGCAGTGGTACAGCTTGCGGGTCTCTGAAACCTGGGCGACTTCGACGACGTTCCAGTGCTGGGCCAGCAGCGCTTCGAAGGTTTGCTCGTTGTAGTCGCGGTGAATGTCGGCGTCGGTCTTGTTGGCGCTGATCGAGCGGACCATCGGGTCGTCTCGGTTCGGGAACTCGATGACCAGGTTGGTGTCCATACTGGCCAGCCACCCCAGATAGTCGGTCATTGGAATGTTGCGACCGATCACGATGTGATGGACAACGGCCAAGGCCAGCACCAGGTTTGGTTTGGCCCGGGCGACGATATCGGGGCGCTCCTTGCCTCGGAAGCCGAGCCCGGGTGAGGGGTCTGCCATGTCAAAAACGATGGGCGTGATGTTGGTGGAACCTTCGGAACGCAATGTCCGAAACAGTCGTTCGACCGTCAATTCGTCGACGTCCATCGCCAGAACAAAGTCGGCATGTTGAGATGCGATGCGCGAAAAATATCCGTCGTTGCAGCCGACGTCCCAGGTGATACCGCCAGGATGTGCAGCGGCTGCCCGGTCGACGAACGGTCCTTTGATCTGCCGATCCGCCGAGACATGGCCGCACTGGTTGTAGTCAGCCCATTCGCTTTTGGCTTGCTTCCATTTGAGTCGTTCGACCGTGTTGCGTAGCGAGATCGCCTGGGACTGGAGCATCCGCTGGGAGAATCGCTTGGAGACCTTGTTCTTGCTGGGGTTGTCGGGGTCTTCGGGGACGGCTTTGCGTTCCTGGCGGGCGTTCATGAACACGTTGATGTTGGTGCCCCTGCGGAGCCGGTCACGGAAGCTGAGCATGCCGGCCATATCCGTAGCAGGGATGCCCTCAAGGCTCCCCCGGAGCAGAGGGCGAAAACGAATGTCCTTGTAGCTCTGAAGCATCAGCGGGTAGAGGTTCATCTGGAGGAACTGGCGGTACCCAATCCACGGCAACGGGCGTTCGAAGGTCTCGAAAGAGCCGACGTCGATGAAGCTTGGGTTCACGCCATCGAACTGGACGTTGTACGGCGTCCCATCCTTCAAGATGAAGCCGTTCTCGATACAGCTGACGAGGATGTCGAGCTGGGTCAAAGCCGTTGCCTTAAGCATCGAGAAGGACCACTCGTACGGGTAGGTGATCACCGGGATCCGCTTGTGCTCAAGTAGCCCCGCCCACTGGCCGTCGGGCATACGAACACTTTGGGGGTCCACCAGCTTGCTGTCGACGACCTGCCCCGATTGGAGGAAGCCTTGGAAGAATTCAAGGTCGGAAAGGCGCTGGTAGTCGCTCAAGCTCCGCTCACTGAGGGCTCGGTAGATCCGCCCATCGTCGTAGAAGACGCGGCTCTGCGGGTCGCGGAATGAGCCGAGGTCGGTGGCGACGTTCATGTAGGTGCTCCCTCGTTACGACTGGTCACGCTTCGGTGAAGGCCGAGCTCTGCGCTAGGAGGCGCCGGACTCTGGCCAAAAAAATCGCGGGCACCCTGTGCGGCACCCGCGATTAAGAGCTTTGTTCTTGCCGATCAGGCGACTACAGGCGGTCGTCCAGGCCGTCCTTTTCCTTGCGGAACGGCGATGTGATCTTGGCCCACACCGAGGAGAAAAAGACGCCGATCGTTGCCAGCACGCCCAGCACAGCGCCGACGATCACAGTCCCGGTCGCTCCGTCCAGGTAGGCAAACCCGGGGAACGCGAACAGAAGGAGGGCAAGGAAGAGTCCGCGAGAGACAAGGTGACGAGTCGAAAGCATGAGTGTCTCCAATAAAAGACGGCGGGCCGAGGTTTGGCCGAAGAGCAAACCAATGATCTTACTGATGTGGTTGTCAAGGACCGTAGCGCCCTGGCACTTCTTGGCCTTGATGATTTACGCAGAACCTGTATCGGCGGACTCAGCGCCGTCCTTAAACACCCACAACAGAGGTTTTCGATACCTTTCAAATGTTGCACTCCGTGGTGGTGCATGCGAGCCAGGCGGTCGGGAACGGACTGTGAGCCGCTTAATGTCGTAGCCTGCCTGGCCAACAACACGGGCCATCGGGTTCGGGGTTGCCGGTCGATAGGTGCGCAGGAGGCCGTTTTGACGGCAGATAAGTCTCAGGCGGATTCGCCCCGCCGCTGGCTTCCCAGCAAGACGGATTGGGGACTCGACGGCGACTCCCTCGCCCCGATTTGGTTCAGGCTGGCTCAGGTCGGTGCAGTCGCCGTCGTCCTGGCCGGTGTCGCGATGATGTTGTACACCCGCTCTGAGCTCTGGTTGGACGAAGCGCTCAGCGTCAACATCGCCAACGTGCCGTTGTCGGACCTGCCACAGGCACTCAAGCTCGACGGTGCACCACCGCTGTACTACGTCGCGCTCCACTTTTGGACGGCAATCTTCGGCGACGGCAATCTCGCGGTGCGCAGTTTGTCCGCCGTGTTCATGATGTTGGCGGCACTCCCGCTCTGGGCGATCGGTCGGCGACAAGGCGGCCGCTTTGTCGCAGCGGCGACCGTCTTGGTGTTTGTGGTCAATCCGTTCGCCGTTCGGTACGCGACCGAAGCTCGCCAGTATTCGCTCCTCGTGTTGTTGTCGGGGCTCGGCTATCTGGTTCTGGTCCGTGCTCTGGACAAGCCGACGGTGGGCCGCCTGGCGTGTGTCTCGGTGCTGACCGCGGCGCTCATGTACACCCACTACTGGGCGATTTCGCTGTTGATGTTCACGGGGTTGGTCCTGGTGATCATGGCGATCCGAGCCCGCGGGGGAGCCCCGCTTCGGGTCATCGTTGCCATGGCGGTCGGCGGCCTTGCATTCATCCCGTGGCTGCCCACGTTTCTCGACCAGATGGCCCATACCGGGACGCCGTGGGGTGAGCCGAGCCCGATCTTGCCGGCATTTCTGGTGACGCTGACCGACTACTCGGGTGGGCTGTCGGGCGGGGCGCGAGCGACCGACCGGCTGTTGACGATGGCGATGATGTTGCTGATCGTGCTTGGTCTGTTTGGCACAGCCATCGACTCCCGGCGTATCGAGCTGACCTTGGGTCGTCCCCGCCGGGGAACGGGCGTGCTGGCGATGCTGCTCGGAGGTCTCGGCCTGGCGCTGTTGGTCGCGAGCCTGGGGGGTTCGGCGTATCAGACCCGCTACTCCTCGATCGTGTTCTTTGCCTTTCCGGTGCTGGTTGCGACGGGCTTTATGGCGATCGGGTCCGCCAAGGGGCGAATGGTCGTGTTGGGGCTGTTCTTGGCTGTTTCCGGTCTGAGCGCGGCACGAAACGTCACTTTTCAACGCACCGAGGCAGGCGTCGTGGCGCAGCGAATTGCCGACTCGGCTGAACCGGGTGATCTGGTGGTGTACTGCCCTGATCAACTGTCGGTCTCGGTCGATCGTCTGCTCAACACTGACCTCGAAGAGGTGACGTACCCGCCGACAGACCTGATGCCCGAGCGGATCGACTGGGTCGACTATGAGATCCGCAACGACGCGCTGGCGGCCCGTAGAGAACTCGATCCTGAACGCTTCGCAACCGATATGAGCGATCAGGCCGGTGAGCACCGGATCTTCTTGGTCTGGCACGGGGGCTATCGAACGTACGGGCAGTACTGCGAGCGTATTCGTGACCAGCTAGCGCTCATCCGTCCGCAGCCGGACACGCTGGTAACAACCAACCCCACCTATTTCGAACGCCACGACGTGACGCTCTTTGGTCCTGTGGCTCAACCCGTCGCGTCGGTCGATTCCCAGGCTACGGCCGGTACATGACATCTGAGGCTTCGGGGACGGATGGCGATGACGGTTCTGGGTCGCTGACCTGGGGACGGGCGGTCCGCATCAGCCTGGTCCCGTGGCTGGTGACCCGAGTGCTCACCTTTGTGACGCTGATCGCGGTCAGGGCGTCTGGAAGCGAAGGCGTCCCGACGGGCACGGGTTTCCTCGACGGACTGCTCCACTGGGACGGCCAGTGGTATGCGCGAATCGCCGAGGACGGCTATCGATCGGTCGGGGACGAAGCCTTTCGGTTCTTCCCGCTGCTGCCGATGCTGGGTCGGCTATTCGGCGTCGGATCGGGCGCAGATGTCGGCGTCGTCATTGCAGCGAATCTGGCGAGCCTCGCCGCCCTGGTGGTCATTTGCCGGCTCGTCGTCCACGAGGGGCGCAGCGTTCGGTTCGCCGTGTTGGTCACGTGGGTCGTCGCCCTTGCTCCTCATGCGTTCGTTTCTGCCATGGCCTACGCCGAACCGCTCTTCTTGTTCTTGACCGCCGTTTCGATGTATCTGTGGCGCCAGAAGCGTTGGTGGGCGAGCGTTCCAGCCGGACTGCTGGCAGGGCTGACCCGGCCCTTTGCGGTCCTGTTGGTGGTCCCTGCGATCTTCGAAGTCGTCCGAGACTGGCGTGGGGCCGCAAACTCGGAGCGGGTAGGAATGGTGGCGGCCGCGGCGGCCCCCGTCGCGGGACTTGGCGCCTATCTGGGCTGGGTGTGGCGAGTCACAGGCGATCCGCTCATGCCGTTCACGGTCCAGCAGGGCGATCAGTACCGTGGCGATTTTGTCTTTCCCATCTGGCGGGTCATCACGGGTCTCGGTGACGCGGCCGCGGGATCGGGCATCACGGCCGCCCACTTGTTGTGGTTGGCTGTCTTTGTGGCCGCATCCGTCGAGGTCGTTCGGCGCTGGCCGTCCTCCTATGGCGCGTTGGCGGTCGTCGTGCTGTTGACTGCGACAGCCAGCGAGAACCTCGACGGCCTCGAGCGGTACCTCTGGTCGGTGCTTCCGATACCGCTCGGCGTCGCTGACCTGCTCGCGCGGCTGCCGCGACCCGCTCGGATCGTTATGTTGGTGGCCTCGGCCGCCGCACTTCTCGGCTACGCCGGACTGGCATTCGACGGGCGCTTGGTGCCCTGATCCGCTGCGGCGATATGCGGCCAACCAGGCCGCGTTTCAACTTCGGCTACTCGTGGTCGTCGACGATGTCGATCCTGCCGGTGTCGAGGTTTTCAAACTCGGCGGCGAGCTCACCTGTGTCGCCGTCTCGCTCCGCATGGGGTTCGCCGTAGGAGGCGGGGCGCACAACCGGTGTGGGGCGAGTGTCCGGCTCTTGTTCCGGTTCAGTTCGGCGATCTAGCCGGGCGGGACTCGGCGCGGACCCGGCCCGCGACGGGCCTGCAGACGCTGAGGAGCGTGCGGTCCGACCGGCCGCTGCGATCCGTCTCTTCTGAATGCGCCGGTGGAAGCGAACACGCGACTCCCACAGGGCGGAGCCGGCAAGGAGCGCGAGTCCCAGATTGGTCAGCCAATGAGCGGCCGGAAAGCGCGTTGGCCAGTCGAACTGGGCGGGATACGCGTTCGCCCACTGGGAGAAGACCACGACAAGCGCGGCGCCAGCGATGGCGAGTAGTCCTGCGGCCGGCACCAGGCGGGGCCGTGCGAGAACCCCGGCCAGCAGCTCGATCGGCACCGCGACAAGCACTGCCGTCGGGGACAAGAAGATCAGCAACAGCGCATTGAGCAGCAGCCCTAGTGCGATCAGGGCGCCATCTGGGGTTCCGCCGATGGTCATCGGCGATGCCCAACGAACGGTGCGCATGTTGCTGACGCTCGCCGCAGGCGCCAGCTCGCCGGTAGCGGTCCGGTCGCGGCGACGGTCCCAGATGAGCAGTCCGAGCGCTGCCAGCGTTCCGATGGCCGACAGTGCCAGGGCCCGGTCGACGGTCTTTTGCGGTTTCCAAGTGAACTCGATGGTCACGGTGCCCATGCCGACCTCGTCGGGGCTGAGCAGCCAAGCATTTGCGAAGCCGTCAAAGACCGTCGGTTCGCCGAGGTCTACGGCCTTGCCGACGCCTTTGGCGCTGGCCGTCCACCCAAGGTTGTACGACTCGCCAAGGACGATCCACGTTGGACCCGACAGGTTCGTCGTGATGACGTCGTGATCGCTCGAATTTGATTCGAGCCGCACTGCAAGGTCGGGCGGTCGAGCCGAGGCATCCGACAGGGCGGTACCGTCGGCAGCGGAACGCAGCCACAGCCGGTCGAGGTCGATTCCGGTCGTCGCCCCAGCCGTGGTCTCCAGTTCGTGTTCGCCGGGTTGCAGGTTGAGGCGAGCGCTTCTGCCGCACAGTTCGACCTGAAGCGGTTCGAGCCGCACAGCGTCCGAGCCGTCGCCGAAGATACGCAGCGACAGCGGCTGCCCGTCCAGGGTGGCAAGGTCGTTCCGACAGGCGTTCACTTGTCGCGGACCGGGAAGCGCTGGAACTTGCGACAGCTGAACCTCGGCGATGCCGACCGGGAACCACACCTCCAGTGGAGCCGTCGTTCCCTGAGACTCCACGGGTTCGACATCGCTGAAGCTAAACCGGAATTCGTGGGCGGGTCGGTTGAGGCCCAGTTCGATCGTGCGAACCATGTACCCCTGTTTGAGTTCGGTCGAGGTCGGTGTGGCTAGTTCGAAGGTCCCAAGGGTCGACCGGTCTGCTGTTACCTGCACCTTCTGGGGGATGGAATGCCGTCCATCGGTCAGAATCGTGAACCGGGCGCGGGCCGGTTTGACCGCTTCCGCGGTGCCGTATTGAAGCCACACGGGCTCGTCGAATCCCCCGGTGACCGGGGTTCGAAACGATGTCTGCCAGGCGGTTGCAGGGTCGCCGTCGAATGCTGCGTGCGCACGCGAGGCAATCGACCCGGGCAACGCCCCCGACGAAGCGGCACCCGAGTCGCGCGGCACACCGAGGAGTGCATCGGTCCGCACTTCGCCAGCGAACGGTGACAGACGTGCAGAGCCTTCAATGGCGAAGGTTCGTTCACGGTCGACGGTAAACCTGCGCCGAATCACCGACTCCTCTTCGGGATGGGTGACTTCTGATGCGTTGCCCCGGCGCCGCGACATCAAGACGGAAAATGCGCCCACCTGCTTGCCGAGGCGTTCAATGCTTTGAGTGGGCAGCACCGTCCATTCGACCGTGGGGCCCAGCCACCGTTCGTCATCTCCGGCAGGGACCCCAATCTCGACTTCGGAGAACCCGACCCCCGAATAGCGGCGGTAATCGAGCTGTTCACCGACATTGGTGTCTGCGACGCGCAGCTCGATCTTCCGTGCGTCGGTTCGGGTGGGGAAGCGGACGATCTGGCCGTCACGCTGCCGGGAAGAACGGTCCAGTTCGATCAGACCGACGGTTTCGCCGTCAACATCCACTTCGAGGCTGGTAATCCATCGGTTGCGGCTGCCCGAAAGGGGCTGGACGAACTTGAGTGCCGAAATGTCGGTGGGCTGGTCCAGTGTGAGGACCAGGCGCTCGTCGATTGCCGGTCCGAACGCATCAACTCGCCAAGCGGTACTCAGGTCGCCATCGACCGCGAGTTGGGGGCGATCCCCAGGAGTGAGCGACACGACGTTGCCGTAGTCCGAGGCCTGTACTTGCTTGAGCGGGCCCTCAAGTTCGCTCACTGTCATGTCTGCATCGTCGGGTTCGGGCCAGCCGCTCGTGCCTGGCAAACGAGCGTCTGACGGGTCGTATTCGAGCGGTTCTTCGCCCGCCAGCTCCGTGTAGCCGGCGTTGTCTCGGACGCTTCCCCAGCGGCGCCCTTGTTTCCGAAACGAGTCGCTGACGACCAGTTCGGCCTGCGAGCTCACCGCCTGGCGAAACGTGGCGTCGTCGATTGCGTGGCTGTAAAGAATCAGAGGATGCGTATCGAGAACGCCTTGACCAGCGAGATCGACGATTCCTTCGCCAGCGCCGTCGAGGACGAAGCCCCCTTGTGCTGGGACGGCGGCGTGAATGGTGCGCGCGTTTTCGACCTCGACGGTGAAGACGGCAGGCACGTCGTTCGTCGCATCGAGCGCTGCCAGTTCACTCTCGTTGTGGCCCCCTAACCGAGGGTCGGCGGTTAGGTCGACGTCGGTGCCGAAGTCTTGGCGGCCTGCCAGATCGACACGCTGATCGTCCAGGTTCGCCGACAAGACCTCGGGGCGGGGGGTTCCGTACCGTTCGAACGCCAGGTCGTTTCGCACTAATAGGGTGTCGGCGTTCATCAGCCCGGCGATCGGTCCAATGGCGTCCCAGTCGACAATTTGTTCTTGCATTCGACGGTCCGCAGCGGCGAGCAGATCCATCGGGTACGAACCGCCGAGCGGGATCAACTCGCGGGCGACGGTCGCTCGATCGGTCAGACCCGGAGTAATCGGGTCGACGGTGTTACCCCACCGGTACGACGCAAAGTCGATGCCCGGCAGCTCCCACACCCGGGTGTCTGCATCTGTCGAAATCGACTGTGCTGCGGCCTTCCAGTAGCTGGGGACGTCCTCTTCGCGCTGGAGCTCGCTTCCGACCATGTCGCCCATCCAGAGGGAGGGCTGGGCCACCAGGCCGAGGGCAATGACCACGAGTCCTGCAGCTCTAGCACTTCCAGTTTCGACGCGGCGTCGGTCGGCTCGCCGCCCCGTTGGCTCGGTCGCCTGAGGACCCCCAGTGCCGAGCCCTGAGCGCGGCGCCAGAGCGAGTTCGGCCCGCAACCTGGTACGGCGTCGGTTAGCGAACACGTGTGACGTCCGGTCTGCGAACGCCCCGACGAACGCGCCGCTCAGCAACGCCAAGGCAAGGGTGACCAGCGGCACCGCGCGAGCGGTGGAGCGGAGGGCGAGGATGGATTCAGAACTTTTGCTCGCGTCGATGAACGCCTGTCCTGCCACCGTCGGGTTATCCCAAGGGTGCGCTCCGACGGCGACGATCGCGCCGCCGAGCATCATCCAGAGGACAAAGCCGCGTTCGGGGAATCGGCTAAAGGTCGCGCCGGCCAGCGCAACGAGCACGACCCCAAATGTGGCGCCGAGCAACCACAAATGCTGGGTGTAGTCGACCGCCGGTTCAATCCACGGCCCAAGGTTGTCGTTCCCGTAGAAGAACCAATATCCCAGGCCGCGCAGCACCTCCTGCGCGGCGGAACCAACCGAAACCGCCTGGAGCGTTTCGGTGAACCCCACGATGGGCACTCCGAAGCCTCCCTGCACGACCAGTCCCGCAAGCGACCATGCCGAGGTCAGCCCTCCGAGGAGGGCGGTTGGCCACAGCGCTCGCCACAGCCGATGTTTGTCGGTCTCGCCAAGCACGATCCAAGACCACAGAATCCACAGGAGCGGGCCGATGAGCACGTACAACAGGCTGGTGAGGTTGACGGAGCCCGCGGTCGCGACGATCAACGCGATCAGGGCGCTTTTCCAGAGCCGCGGCCTGACCAGCGCGCTTGCCGTCAGCGCGATGAGCCAAGGAAGCGCCGACCATGGCATCAACAGCGCGGAGATCCGAGCGGCATAGTGCAGGCTGTAGGGGCTGAGTAGATAGGTGAACGAAGCTGCGGTCACCGCCCAGCCCCTGTAGCCCCGCGAATTCATGAGGTACCGAACCCCGAGCCCGGCGACGAACAACAAGGTCCCCAGCCACAGCCGTTGAGCGACCCAGTCGGGAAAGCCGAGGGTGTCAAAGAGCCAATACCACGGACCCATCGGCCAGAGGTAGCCAATGTTTTGGTGGGTGACCGTCCCTAACCCGACCGAAGGGTCCCAAAGGGACGGGGCCTTGTCGAGCAACTGACCAGGGTCGAGGTACAGGTACTGCTTGGTATCTGCGGGAACCATGCCGCGGTGGGTCAACAGGAGTGGCACGTAGGAGACGATCGCCATGGAGACGACGTCCCAGCGGATGGCTCCCCGAACGCGAGCCGCCGCCCGCGCGCCCAAAGGTGTGCGCGGGGTCTCCTCGACCGAAGGGCTTGCCGACTCCATGGGGGCCAGAGCATACGACCCCCGCCGCCGACGCGGTCCAGCGGCCAGAACGCCATGATCCGGACCCGAAGAACGCGCAGCGGTGCGGGTCCGCCGCTCTGGTTTAGGTCGGCCCAGTCTGCCTCCGAGCAGCGGTGCCCTATACGATGCCGGATCGCTTAGAAGCGCTGCCTCACCGAGAGGGGCAGCTAGTTGCCCAAAGGTTGACCTTCAGCGACATTCGGGGATCTGCATCGGTAGTACGCAGGTGCAGCATGCGGGGGTGCGGCCGCAAGTCCCAAAGTAACCGAAGTCTTCGAAACGTGCCGTAGCTGCGCGCGTGGGTTATGGGTTGGGGAATACAGATGACTTTTACGTCCGACAAGGTCGACGTCGCCATCATCGGCGGCGGACCGGCCGGCCTCACCGCCGCTTTCGAAATGACGAAGCGGCCCGAGTTCCAGGACGGCACGAAGACCGCCGTCGTTTTTGAATCCACCGATGTAGTCGGGGGCATCAGCCAGACCGCAGAACGCGATGGTTGGCGTTTCGACATCGGCGGCCACAGGTTCTTTACCAAGGTCAAGCCGGTAGATGAACTGTGGGATGAGATCCTCGGGACCGAAGACTTCATGCTTCGGCCCCGAATGAGTCGCATCTACTACCGCGGCAAGAAGTTTGATTACCCGCTCAAGGCGATGAACGCGCTGCAGGGGCTCGGCATCATTGAAGCCTTCCTGTGTGTCATGTCCTACTTGTGGGCGCAGGTTCGCCCGCCGAAGGACCAGACCACGTTCGAGGGTTGGACGACCGCCCGGTTCGGTCGGCGCCTCTACAGCATCTTCTTTAAGACCTACACCGAAAAGGTGTGGGGGGTTCCCGCCGACGAGATCCAGGCGGACTGGGCGGCGCAGCGAATTAAGAACCTGTCGCTGTTCAAAGCGATCCTCAATGCATTGACGCCGAGTCGGAATCAAAAAGACATCACCAGCCTGATCGAAGAGTTCAAGTACCCCAAGTACGGGCCGGGGATGATGTGGGAGCGTGCGCGCGACAAGGTCGAAGCGGCAGGGATCCCCGTCGTGATGAACACCGAGGTTGTCGGCATCCGTCACGAGGACGGCAAAGCAACCGCGCTCACTTTGCGGCGTGACGGTAAAGAGTTCGAAGTCCAGTGTGATCACGTCATCTCGTCGATGCCGTTCTCGGCGCTGCTGCGAGGCATGGACCCTCAGCCGCCGGCCGACGTGATCGCAGCGGCGGACGGCCTTGGCTACCGCGACTTCATGACCGTTGCCTTGGTGGTGCCCGAATCGGAAGGCTTCCCCGACAACTGGATCTACATTCACGACCCCGGGGTCGAGGTTGGACGTGTCCAGAACTTCGGTTCCTGGTCGCCGTACTTGGTTAAGGACGGGAAAACCTGCCTCGGTCTTGAGTACTTCGTGACCGAGGGCGACAAGCTCTGGACGTCGGCCGATGAGGACCTCATCGAACTCGGCAAAAAAGAGCTGGAAGCCCTTGGGTTGTCCAAGGCCCAGTACTGTGAGCAGGGTTTTGTGGTGCGCATGCCCAAGGCGTACCCAATGTATGACGGCACGTATAAAGCCAACGTCGAGGCAATGCGGCAGTGGGTCGAATCGAACACCCCCAACGTCTGGCCGGTTGGACGTAACGGTATGCACCGCTACAACAACCAGGACCACTCGATGTACACGGCCATGTTGACCGTCGAGAACATCTTGGGCGAGGCTGACCACGACATTTGGTCGGTCAACGTCGAGGCTGAATATCACGAGGAGAAGGTGGGCGATTCCTCCGAGTAAACGTGCTCCGCTGATCGGCAACCCCAAGCGGGTTGCGACCCCCGCCGCTGCGCGCGTCGGGGACCGGTCGGTCACGCACAGGGGCCCGCGCCCCGCTCCGGAGCCACCGTCGCTCAGGCGCTACGTCCCAGGGCTCGGCGGTGTTCGCGCCCTGGCGGCGTTCGCGGTGGTCGTCCACCACGTTGGATTCTCGACCGGCGAGACGTTTCGAAATTCGGTTGTCGGTCCGATCATCGGGCGCCTCGATGTCGGCGTCGCGATCTTCTTCGTCTTATCCGGCTATTTGCTGTTTCGGCCGTTTGTGGCAGGTCTGGCGACCGGGCGGATGCCGGGGACGTGGCGTTCCTACTTCGTGAAGCGGTTCGCCCGAATCTATCCGCCGCTGGTCCCCGCCTTGATCGCCACGGCGGCTGCTAAAAACCTGCTCGACATGTCGCCGGTCGAGTGGGTGGCGCACGCCACGTTGCTCCATACGTTCGTTCCCGATTGGGTGTTCGACGTGATGAGCCAGGCGTGGACGCTCACCGCAGAGCTGGGGTTCTACCTGTTGCTGCCGGCGTTCGTGGCGGCCTTGGCGGTGAGGTGCGAACGGCAACCAACCCGCGAACGTCTCAAGACGGCCGGGCGTTGGAGCTTTGGGCTTGTCATTCTCAGCTGGCTGTTCAACGCGGCGGTGCTGAACAGCGGCTGGGAACACCGGTTCCTTGGGGTGATCTGGCTGCCCGGCCAGATGGACCAGTTCGCGATCGGCATGCTGATCGCCGTTGCCGATGTTCGGGGACAGTTCGATCCCTGGTTCAAGGCGCGTTTCCGCAGGATTGCCAGCCCGACCTTTCTGTGGTGGGGGGCTGCTGGCATCGCGATTTGGGTGATGGCCGACGTTCTTGAATTTCCCGAAGCCCTCCAAGAAACGTCAGGGCTCAACTGGGCTGGCGTTCATGCATTGCGGTCGTTGGTCGGCCTGTGCGTGGTCCTGCCGGTCGTGCTCGGACCGCCCGCTGCTGGGCCGATCCGGGCGGCGATGAGTTCCAAGCTGGGCGACTGGCTGGGGAATCTCTCCTATGCGGTCTACCTGTGGCACTTGGCGATCCTCGAGTTCGTCATGGATCAGCTTGGCTACGAACTGTTTCAAGCACCCTTTTGGACGGTGCTCGGTGCGGTCACCGGCCTCTCGATCGTGGTCGCTGCCATCAGTTGGTATGGCTTGGAGCGTCCAATCTTGCGTTGGGTGGGCTCGGACAACGCAGCGAAACACCATGTTCCGTTCGATGAGGATCGACGTTGGGCGCATGACCCCGCCGGAATGGGAGGCAGGGTTCTGGGCCCCGAGCCGGTCGAGGGACGGGTGTCCGACATTCCCCTCGAGTACTCCGCTGTCACGGTCTATGACCGGTCGGGCGCGGCGGCCGTCCCCGGCGCTGGCTACGAGGCCGCCGGCGACACCGGCCTGCCGTCGTATTCCGGTGTGGCGTTTTCCGATGGGGGGACCGACTACGCAGTCGCGGGCGGCCGCGCTGTCCGGCCAAACCCCGGCAAGACCCGCGCCAGACAACCCGGGCCGGCAACGGGCGCGACCTCTTCGACGAATGGTGGCGAGCGGGGGACCGTCCGTCGGGAAGCGCTCTCGTCCAGGGCCGCCAACCCAGAACCCACCCGCCAGGAGCGTCGCCTCAATCAGTCCAAATCCAAGGGTCGACGCCGCCGTTAGATCTGCGACCTCGTCGATGTGCAGTCACCTGGCGTGACGCCCTGAGCTGCCTGCGAGCACGAGGCTCACCTGACGGGGAGCGCGGCGCTCACACGGCGGAGGCGACGTCGGTTTGTGCGAAGTCGTTTCCCTTGTACAGGAGCGGGACAGAGTTCCACTGCGCGACGGCGTACGCGAAGCAATCCCCGAAGTTCAGTGCCGCGGGATGGCGCCCTTTTCCGAAGCGCCGCCACGCTCCCAAAGCCACGGTGGCGTAGTTGGCGTCGACGGGGACGATCTGCTCGACGGCGTGTTCGACGACCGCGGTGAGGTCACGGGAAGCGTCTGGGCCTTGGCGGGCCTCCACGACGATGCTGGCCTCGACCAGCGACACCGCCGACAGCATGGCGCGCGAGCTCCTCAGTGCTGCCGCGAAACGCTCAGCGTCGGTCTCGCCCAGAACGATCGAGACCAAAGCGGAGGTGTCGACGGCGATCAACGGGGAAGTCCGAAGTCGTCGTAGCCGAGGACTTCATCTTCGGCGCGATCATCCAAGGTTGGTCGCAGGCGACCTCGTTCGATGACTTCAGCGAGAACGTCCCTTTTGGCCATTCGTTCTCGCCTGTTGACCGACTGCAGCTGCGCTGCGAGTGCCTCCCTGACCGCAACGGTTATCGACTGACCGGTTGCGGCAGCGAGTTCGCGGGCCAGCCGATCGGTCTCTTCGTCCTTGATGTTCAGAGGCATGAAGGCAGATTAGCATCCACCTTTCTTCCTGTGAGTCTGCCCACTCGTTGGGTGGTCGGCGAATATGGGTGGTCTGGAGGCGCCTGGCGCACTAGCCAGTGACGGAAGCCGGGCAGTTTGGAGCGGTGAGGAGGTAGTCGGCCCACTGCTCGGGCGTCGCTGTCGTCAGCAAGTCTGCCCACTCGGTGAGTTGTTCGTCTTCTCCATCGAAGGCCTGAATTGGGACGAGCAGCATGAGCGAATCGTCGACTTCGAGCAGAACGCCGCTGCCGGTGTCGTCGGTGATCAAATACCCGGAGCCAGAGGGAACATCGATCTCTTCCATCGTCGTTTCGGGTCCGCCTTCGGCCGCCGTCGCGAAGTCGGTCATCACCATGAAGTCATCCATACTCATGGGCGACGGCAGCACGGTGGCCGATTCATCGTTGGCGTTGTGGATCAAGAACCCGTAATCCGTGACCGACACGAGCGAACTGTCGACGGGAGCGACGATCTGCTTCATGTCGTCATAGTCCAGATTGACCTGACCGTCCTTGATCTCCAGGGAGTCGACGATGGCGGCGGCCGCTTCGTTGTCTGCCCCGACGATCGTCACTTCGATCTCGAGTGAGCCCGAATCAAACTCATCGGCCGTCTGGTCGGTGGTCGGCAGGTCGATCGTTACTGCAGCCTCCGACACCCCGGTCACCGGACCCTCGCCGATTGTCGAATCGACCGAAGCGCCGTCGGGGAGTTCGTCGAAGGTGAACAGCGGCGCCGAGATCCGCACGGCGATCCCGTCGAGCGGGTCATCGCCCGAAGCGTCGCTCCAGAGTGATATCTCACCAGCGAACTGACTCATCTGGCTGCGAGAGTCGTCGCCCGTCAATTCATCGGCAAGCTGCTGGTCAAAAGGTCCGCATACCTGCGCATCCTCTGAGGTTTCGCTCAGGACAACACGTCCTTCTCCGCCAAAGAAGTAGTCGAAGCACAACCCATATGGTGCCTGCTGCGGGTAGTCAGAGCTTCCCTTCTCTACGGCGGTCCGCAGGGTTTCGACCCCGTCGCTGAAGACCTCGGGCGGTCCGTCGGCTGCATCATCGGCAGCGTCGAGTGAGTCGCTCAGCACCTCGACCGGGACGGCATCGTTTGCCGTGAGTCCCTCTTCTGAGTTCAGGTTCTGCAGGGCAGAACAGTATGAGTCGATCCAAGGATCAGCGTCGGCACTTGCCGTCCGCTCGACGGTGCTTTCGGTCGCGTCGTCCGCGTCGTCGCCCTGGTTATCCGCTGTTGTTGACGTTGACTCGGCGTCCGCCGCGTCGCTGGCCGCGGTGGCCTGAGTCGAGTCGTCGTCATCGGAACCGGAACAACCGGCCGCTACCAGCAGTAGGACCATGAGCATTCCGAGGGCGGACGCCAGCCGCGTTCGCCTGGACGAGGCCAGTGTCGACGATTCAAAACTGCCCGTAGCGATGCGCTTATGGTCGGTCATGCTGGGAGTCCCCCTGATGTCATCGCCTGCGGGGTGCCGTCGGCTGGCAACTATCGGTTGGCCTGCGTCGCCGTCCCTGGCAGACGAGTTGTGCGCGGTGCCCGTTCGCGTCCGCAAACGGAGCATAGCCACGCAACTCGTCGCCCGAATTGGGAATCGTCAAAGAATCCGTTGAAGCCCTTCGGACGGGAGCCGGAGGTCGGTGACAACGTCGAACTGACGTTTGACTTGCCCGAACCCCGCCCGAAGGATTCCGTACTCCTCGGGGGCTGAGGCGTTAGTTCGACGTCCGTCGCTGGCGACCTTGGACGTAGAAGCTCAGCCCGACGAGCACCAACCCGAATCCGAACAGAACCATCGGCAAGCTGGTCGACCCCGTGTATGCCATCGCCCGCGCAGGTGCCGCGCCGAGCCTCTCCGTTCCTGCGAGCGGAGTCCCAGGGGTAGCGCTCACCAAGGCGTCGGCGACTCGGGGACTGCGCCCAAGGCTCTGGTCGGGGACGACGATGGTTGCTGTCGAACCCGTCGAACGGAACGGGCCGGTCGATGTGGTGGTGCCGCTAATGAGCGCCTGAGAGCTTGACGATGTCGGCGCTGTCGTAGCGCTTGTCAAGCTCGACGTCGAGGTGCTTGGGGTTGACGACGTGGTGGACGAGTTGGCGCCGATCCCCGTCGTGGTGGTGGCTAGGGTCGACGTCGTTATAGGTACCTGAGTCGTCGAGGTCGGTCCTGCAAGTGTGGTCGTCGAGCCCTGGACGGTGGTCGTGGACCCTTGGACGGTCGTGGTCGAGCCCTGAAGTGTTGTGGTCGTCACCGGCGCGATCGTTGTCGAGGAACCGGTACTGGTCGTCGTGGTCGACGAGACCGTGATACCTGCGACATCGTGGTCATCTTCGTCGCCACCGGCGAGACCGTTCTCGCCCAGTTCGTCGTCCGTCCCAGCGTTCGGCCCAGACGGCTGGTTGTCGTTGGTGGCGTCGCCGTCAGCTACGGAATCGATGTCTGGGATCGGCCGACCGTCGCCATCGGTGATCGTGTTGCCCTTCTCATCGATCGGTGTGGCCTGAGAGATTTCCGCCCAGTTGTTGATCTGTCCGGTCGCATTCGCGGCGACTGTGACCGTGAGGTCGATCGGAAGAGACTGCCCGATCGGAAGCGAAGCGACCAGTGTCGAGATCGTGCCATCTGGCTGGGCTGCCCAGTCATTGTCAGCTAGCGTGAGACCCGCAGGCAGATAGTCGGTGACGACGACGTCTTTGGCGTCGATCAGTCCCTGGTTGACGACGGTGATCACAAAAGTCACCGTCGACCCCGGTGTCACTGCCGCCAGGTTCGAACCGTCGGCGAGACGCTTCATCAACGCCAGGTCAAACCATTGGAATCCCGCCACGTCGTGGTCGTCTTCATCGCCACCCTGCTTGCCGTCTTCGTCGATTTCGTCGTCGGTCTGGTCGCCGGGGCTCCCCGGTTGATTGTCGTTGGCGGAATCGCCGTCGGGTGTGGAGTCGACGTCGATGAGGTCGCCGCTTTGCGCGTCTCCCGTGGTGTCATCGCCATCGTCGAAGTTGGTGATCTCGGCCCAGTTCTCCAAGAAACGGAGACCGTCAGGCAGCGGCTCTGACCATTCCAACGTGATCGGTACCCTGATCGCCTGACCTGCTGGCAGGACGCCGGTGAAGTTGACGACGGGTTGGCGCGGGTTCGAGCCGTCCCATTCGTAGGCCAACGGCACGTCGCCCACGCCGTCGAAGTCCAGATCGACGAGACCGCTGTAGGTGCCCGTAGCGAGAGCATCGGTGGTGCCAGCAGGGTTGGAGGCGGTGGAGACGTCGACCCACACGCCAGTCGTCGGGTAGTCGAGGTAGTCGGCAACGGAGAAGTTCTCCACCGTCTGTCCCTGGTTGTGAATGGTCAAGACAAAGGTGGCTGTGCTCGCGTTGATGTCGACGGTTTCGATATCAACCACCTTGTCGAGCGCAAGGTCAAAGGGGAGCGTGAACCCGGCATCAAAGGAGTGGTCGTTGGTTCCGGCAGGTCCCGTCACCAGTGAGATGACGGCGTTCCGGACATCGCTGTCCGTCGTGTCCGAGCCTCCAACCGTGGCGTTCGGGAGGGTTTCGACAAGATCCTCGTTGGTGAAGCCGTGAGG
>JAGNEX010000137.1 GCA_018003035.1 Acidimicrobiia bacterium | reverse complement strand
CGGGAACCAGCGCCAAACCTCCGCGGCAACGGAACCAGGGTTGTTCCACCGACGGTTGGCAAACGTGCGCCGCAGGCCCCGCGGACCACGGCTCAGTGATCCAGCGGACACCACAACGAAACAACCCTGAAATGAAGAGCCGCAACCGTTGACCTATGACCACGGATGCGACCACCGCTGAACCATCGGGGCCGCTCTCGGGGTTCGTGATCGGTGTGACCGCCGATCGGCGCGCCGACGAGCAGATGGACCTCCTCAGAGGACGAGGCGCGGCATGTCTGGCCGGGCCGATGATCAAGACGCACGCGATCGACGACCCGGCCGAGATTCGACGGGCGACCCAGTCAGTGATCGATGACGACCCTGACTTCGCGATCTTCACGACCGGTATCGGCGTCCGAAGCTGGCTGGAGGCGGCAGATTCGCTCCAACTTGGGGTGCCTTTGCTGAACAAATTGCGCCAGACCAAGGTCATCGCCCGGGGCCCCAAGGCGGTCGGCGCGCTCTACGTGGCCGGACTCGACATCGACTGGAACGCGCCCGACGCCCAGTACGCCTCGGTGCTGGCCCACCTGGCGGCCGAAGGTCTGCACGCCAAGACGGTGGTCGTGCAGTTGGACGGTGCGGGCGCAGAAGGGCTGTGCGCGGACTTGGAAGGTCTTGGGGCGCGAGTCGTACGGGTACCCGTGTACCGGTGGTCGACGCCCATTGACCTGAAGCCTGCGGAACGCCTCATCAAGGCTGTGGTGGACCGTAAGGTCGACGGCATCACGTTCACGGCCAAGCCCGCTGTGCAGAACTTCTTCGAGATCGCGGAAGCGATGGCACTCGGCGATGGTGTTACCGACGCTCTCAGGTCAGACGTTGCAACTTTCTGCGTCGGACCGGTGTGCGCTTCTCCCTTTCTGGAGCATGAGATCACGGTGCCCCAGGTGCCGGAAAAGCACCGTCTTGGAGCGCTGGTCCAGCTGGTCACCAAGTACTTCTCGGAACAGCAACAGGCGCTGACCATTGGGGGAGAGCCCGTCGTGGTCAAAGGGCGCTCGCTCAAGGTTGCGAACCTGGAGGAAGCGACGCTGGCCGATCGTGAGCGGGCCGTCCTGTGTGTACTGCTTGAACGACCCGGCGCTGTTGTTACTAAGCGTGACCTCCTGAAGCGGATTTGGGGAGACACTGAAAGCGACGAACACCTCGTCGAGGTAGCTATCGCCCGATTGCGTCAGAGGCTCGGTCCGGCGGGCGCCGGGATCGAAACCGTTGTGCGGCGAGGCTACCGAATATCGAGCGTGTGACCGTTCCGGTCAAGCTGGTCGACGATCCCCGAGGCATCTTTTAACCCTGCGGAGTACATGTTCGACCGCGATGAGGAATCGACCTCCCGGTGAACGCAAAACCACAAAACGCCAGCTAGTTAGTGAATTGTTGTCGCGGTTGGTGTCCGTTCTTGCCCGAATGTGGAGGTCGCGAACCTCCGGGGCCGACCATCGAGCTGATCTCATGTTGAAGATACATAAATGAGCGCGACCAGACGTGCAATATTTGGTTGAGTGTGGGTATGGTAACGGCGTTCACACTGCAGCGAGTGAGGCTCTCAACGGCTCACTCGTAAGCCCCGCAACCAAGAACGGACCCCCATGGCACAAACGTCAGGTGCGGTCGGACCTCCAGAAATATCACCGTCCGTAACCAGATCCGCTCTCTCCCATGGATCGAGAATCGCTCTGTTCCCCCAGGCCCAGGCCCACGGCCGGCACCCAGGCGCAATGACATGAGCGTTCGGCAGCGTTCTCGCCAGCTCAGCTCTCGGCCGAGATATCACATGCCGAATCCCGGGAGTTTCGTCCCGTAGCTACGCGCCGATAGGTGTGCGGTGCTCGGACCCTCCCGACGCCCCACCGAAGAAGCGACTTGTATCGTCTTCCACCTGCGTTACATCGCAGGCCCCAAAAAAGGGTTTCCCAAAAATGCTGCACGTTGTTGCTGTCATCTTTGGGGTGGTCGCACTGCTTAATTTGGCTCGCATGGGCTTTTACCTGTGTGCGTCGGAACTGTATCCACGTTGGCGGCGTCGCCTGGTTAAAGGCCGCCCGCTCAGCGTTGACCAACTCCCAGCGGTCGTTGTGATCACCCCTGCTCACAACGAAGAGACCACCCTCAATCCGTGTCTAGTTTCAGTCGCATCGCTCGACTATCCGTCCGAAAAGCTGTTGCACATCATCGTCGATGATGGATCTCGCGATCAGACATCCCAAGTGGCTGAGAAGTTCAAAGCCGATCATCCAGATCGGCGGATTCTCGTCATCAGGCAACCCAATCAGGGCAAAGCATCGGCTCTGAACAACGCCCTCGAATACATGGCGCAACGTCGAGAATTCGACGACTGCCAGATCTTCATGTGTCTCGATGCGGACTCTCAGCTGCGTAGTGACGCCCTGCGCAAGGGGGTCGAATACTTCCGTAACCCCGGGGTCCGGGCCGTGGCCACACACGTCAAGATCGTCCCGGAAAAGGGGCTGCTGAACTATGTGCAGCGCTTCGAGTATTTGACCTCATACCGCATGAAGCGGGCGCAGACTGTGCTCGGTTTCGACTACATCATTGGCGGTATCGGGTCGATGATGCGGCGCGATTCCTTTGACCTGGTTGGGCGCTATGACACCAACACGGTGACCGAAGACATCGATGCCTCTATGAAACTGCTGCACTGGTTCGGCAACCGTCGACCCACCTGCGTCTATGCGGCCGATGTCATCTCGTACACCGAAGCGTGTCCCGATTTTGACTCACTCATGCGGCAGCGCTTCCGCTGGAAGTGGGGCAGGTCGCAGACGTTCTTTAAGCAGCGCTCGATCTTCTTTAGCCGAGCAGGCCGGTTTCGTCGGTCGTTCGCGTGGCTATTTCTGCCGATGGAAGTGGTGTTCGACTTCTTGTTCCTTTTTGAGCCCATCCTCATAGGTTTTGTCGGATACCTGCTGCTCGAGTTCGGCGATTGGCGAACGTTGCTCGGTGCTGTCATTACGGTGTCGCTGTACATGACGATCAACGCGTGGCGAGAGCCGTACTACTCAAAACGCGATCGCCTGACCTTCGCGTTGAGCGCTCCGCTGTTGTACGTCGCCAACTACGCCCTTTCGGTTGCTGAGTACTTCGCCTCGACGAAGACTGTCTCCCGACTCCACAAGATCCCGGACAGCTTGGTGGGCGAGCATCAAA
>JAGNEX010000136.1 GCA_018003035.1 Acidimicrobiia bacterium | reverse complement strand
GGGTTGTTTCGTTGTGGTGTCCGCTGGATCACTGAGCCGTGGTCCGCGGGGCCTGCGGCGCACGTTTGCCAACCGTCGGTGGAACAACCCTGGTTCCGTTGCCGCGGAGGTTTGGCGCTGGTTCCCGCTTGCGCGCTCGTGGCGCCGATACGCTGGCCCACCTTTACAGCAAGCGGATCACGCTCCGTTTCTGTCTTTCGACGGGAAGCATTGACCCCTCCGGGCTATGTCCTTTGGACGGCTCGCATCCATCAGCGCCCAGCATCGGAGGTAGTGCCTTGTACGCAAACTTTGAACGTCGGTGGTGGACCTTGGCGGTCCTCTGCCTCAGCCTGGTCCTGATCGTCCTCGGCAACACGGTGCTCAACGTCGCGCTGCCGACGCTGACCAACGAGCTGGATGCGTCCGACACCGCGCTGCAGTGGATGGTCGACGCGTACTCGCTGGTTTTAGCAGGCCTGCTGCTGACGGCCGGCGCGTTGGGCGACCGATTTGGTCGCAAAGGAGCGCTCTCAACAGGGCTGGTCATCTTCGTGCTGGCCTCGCTAGCCGCGACACGAGCGACCGAACCGGGCCACATCATCGCAGCACGAGCGATCATGGGCGTCGGTGCTGCGGCGGTGATGCCGGCGACTCTGTCCATCTTGACCAACGTGTTCCCCCCGGCGGAGCGGGCTAAAGCGATCGGCATCTGGGCTGGGCTCGCTGGTGCCGGCGGTGCAATCGGCCCGATCGCAGGCGGGTATCTTGTAGAGCATTCCGGCTGGTCGGCGGTGTTTTACCTCAACGTCGCTGTCGGCGTCGTCGCCATCGTCGCGGGGGCGCTTTTGGTCCCGACCTCTAAGGACCCTGACGGGCATCCGCTCGACCCGGTCGGCGCGGTGTTGTCGATCGTCGGCCTGACAGCGCTGATCTACGGCGTGATCGAAGGACCGAACCACGGGTGGATGAGCG
This sequence comes from Acidimicrobiia bacterium, assembly GCA_018003035.1. Taxonomy (GTDB): domain Bacteria; phylum Actinomycetota; class Acidimicrobiia; order IMCC26256; family JAGNEX01; genus JAGNEX01. Next base: position 2,270 of record JAGNEX010000136.1, on the reverse strand, counting down.
GCGAGAGCATCGCAACGTTCGCGGTTGTCATCGTCTTCTTGGGCGTCTTTGGCTGGTGGGAAGCGCGTCAGACCAATCCAATGCTCGACCTCCGACTGTTCAAGAACCCGCGCTTTACCGCGGCGAGCATGGCGATCATGTTCCAGTTCATGTCGATGATGGGCATGTTCTTTGTGTTGACCCAGTACCTGCAGTTCGCACGCGGCTATTCGCCATTTTCGGCCGGTCTGCACAGTCTGCCGATGCCGATTGCGATGATGTTGTTCGCGTCGAACAGCCCGTCGATCGTGGCTCGAATCGGCCCGAGGACAACCGTGACGATCGGTATGGTCCTGACCGCTGTTGGGACGATTGGCCTGTCATTCGTCGGTGTCGACACCACGTATGCGGTCGTGGGCATTTCGCTGTTCATCATGGGAGTCGGCGGAGGCATGGTGATGCCGTCGTCGACGACATCGATTATGTCGACGTTGCCGTTGGCCAAAGCCGGCGTCGGATCAGCGGTCAACGACACAACCCGAGAGATCGGCGCGGCATTGGGGGTCGCGGTGCTGGGATCGGTTTTGACGTCGCGCTATTCATCCGGCATCAGCGAGGTTGCCTCGTTGCTGCCCGAACAGGCACGCGAGCAGGTCTCTGCGGGCATCGGGCGCGCTCTTGGGGTTGCGTCGCAAATTCCTGACGGGGCCGCGCTGGCGTTCCAAGCTAAATCCGCGTTCATCGACGGTATGCAGATCGCGTTGTGGGTGGCGGCAGGGCTGCTGTTTGTTGGCGCGCTGGCCGTCAATCGCACGTTCCCCGCGGTCGAACAGGCCCCCGAAGATCTGCCGACGCACTGAGACGACGTCTTCTCCGGGGTTTGCCCGTTCGGTCCTCGCCTCGCTGAACCGGGTTGGGTGGAGCTGATGCGGTGGTGGCGATGGTCGACCGGGGGTCAACTACCCACGTTGCCTACGGCGAGGCCGAGGTGGACCGGCTCGCTGCACCGGTCGGTCAGAGAACAGCCGCGCGCTCCAACACGTGGTGGTTGTCTCAGCAGCGTTGACATATGGCGTATGGGAGACCAACGCACCCCGCGGCTGGGTCGGACCGCCGTCGGGGGCTCGGGATGGTCGTTCTAGGCGGCGACTTCGTCGATCGATGTGTCGGCGAGTTGGCGTCCCGGTTCGGCGACGGCGCGGACCGACGACAGCGAGATTTGCACCGAGCCGTCGATAACCCGGACGGGCCACGAGGCGACCATGAAGTTCGGGTCGTCCAGGCAGATTCCGGTGCGCAGGTCGAAACGTTGTTTGTAGAGCGGCGCGGCGACCGTCGGGGCGTCGCCCACCGATCCGACAAGTCCGCGCGCCAGCAGAGACATACCCGTGAAAGGGTCGACGTTGTCGAGGGCGTACCACTCGCCGGTGTGAAGTCGGAACACCGCCACGTCGTGCCCGGCGACTCGTGCGGCCACTCCACGTTCGATGGGGAAGCGATCGACGGATGCAATGTCTGTCCAGTTCATTGTGGGTCCTTGATGTTCGGGCGTGGTTATCGGTTTTGGGCGGGCAAATGGTGCGAAGATTTCGTTGCTGGCTAAACCGGCACTCGCTGCCCACGAACGATCCGCCATTCAGGTTCGGTGGTTTGGTCGGGGGCGTTGACGAACTCGACAAAGTTGGCGAGTCGTTCGGGGCTGGCCAGGGTTGCTTTCCATTCGCACTCATAGGTGTCGACATGGCGCTGCATCTGCCGATCGAGTTCGTCGCAGATGCCTAGCGAGTCGTCAAAGATCACCTGACGCAGGTACTCGAGACCGCCGTCGAGACTTTCGACCCAGACCGACGTGCGCTGCAGCCGGTCGGCCGTCCGGATGTAAAACATGACGAACCGGTCGATGGCTGTGAGCAGTTCCTCGTCGGACAGGTCGGTGGCGACCAGGTCAGCGTGGCGGGGTTGACGCCCGCCGTTGCCGCCGACGTAGAGCGCCCAGCCGGTCTCGGTTGCGATCACGCCGACGTCTTTGCTTTGCGCCTCCGCGCATTCTCGGGTGCACCCCGAAACGGCCATCTTGATCTTGTGTGGCGAACGCAGCCCTCGGTAGCGCTCTTCGACGGTGATCGCCATGCCGACCGAGTCGAGCACCCCGTAGCGACACCACGTTGATCCGACACACGACTTCACCGTGCGCAGCGCCTTGCCGTATGCGTGCCCTGACTCCATGCCGGCGGCGATGACCCGTTCCCAGATCGCTGGCAGATCGGTGACTTTGGCGCCGAACAGGTCGA
>JAGNEX010000135.1 GCA_018003035.1 Acidimicrobiia bacterium | reverse complement strand
ATGCCTCTGATGGTCCATCGGCCGCGATGAGGTGCTGGCGTGGTTTCTGTGCCGCGCCGTCGAGGGACACGAGGCGCCGGGCAGATCACCGCGACGGTTAGATAGGCCAGTCGGGTCGTGAAGTCTTTGCGGTCACCCAGGCGAGGAACTGGTCCCGGGGCCAGGTGTTGACCACCAGTTCTCGGGGTGCCCACCCGCGTTGGCTGGTTTCGACGCCGTAGGACATGCGTTTGAGGTCCGAGACGTGGTGACTGTCGGTGTTGATGACGAGCTTGACGCCGCGGTCGACGGCGCGGCGCACGACGGCCGATTCGGCATCGAGCCGGTCCAGAGCTCCGTTGATTTCGAGTGCGACATCGAAGGTGTAGAGCGCTTCGAGGATGATGTCGATGTTCAGCTCGATTCCGGGACGCCGCCCGATGTAGCGGCCCGTTAGGTGGCCGATCGAGTTGACGGTCGGGTCGGCGATGGCCGCGACCAGCCGTTCGGTCTGCTCGCGTTGCGGGAGGTCGAAGTGCGAATGCACCGACGCAACCGTGTAGTCAAACAGCGCCCGAAAGCCTGGGTCGTAGTCCAACCCGCCCGAGCGGCCGATGTTCAACTCGCACCCGTAGAGCAGGGTCATCTCGGGGTAGGCGGGTTGGAGCGCTCGGATCGCATCTCGGTGGGCAAGCATTTCCTCGGCGGTTGAACCGTTGATCGCCAAGTCCTCACCGTGGTCGGTGATCGCCAGGTAGTCGTAGCCCCGTTGGGCAGCCACCTCGACCATCTCGGCGAGCGACGATCGCCCGTCGCCGGAGCGGTCGGTGTGATAGTGCAGGTCGCCTCGTATCTGGTCCAAGGTCACCAAATCGGGCAGCCGTCCTTCCGCAGCGGCTTCGATCTCGCCGGTGCCTTCCCGGAGTGGTGGCGCGATGTACGCCAGATCGAGGGCGGCGTAGATCTCGGCTTCCGTCCGGGCGGCCACAGGAGCCCCCACCGTTTCGCGTCCACCGGCTGCGTCGCCGGCAGCCTCGTCGACCTGGTCGGCGCTGTCGGTGAGGGTGGAGCTGGCAGACTCATCGCGGTTGTCTGCAGCGTCGCCGTCGGAGCGTTTCCCGGTCGCCCCGATCGCATCGGGATGACTTGTGGGGGCCGGGTCGTCGCCGTCGGCTGGGTCGCTGCCCACGGCGGGAGCTTCAGTGGGGTCTGCGGTCCTGAACAGGCCGTACTCGTTGAGGAGTAGGCCGCGGTCGATGGCTCGTTGGCGCAGGGCGATGTTGTGAGCCTTCGAGCCGGTGAAGTACAGGGTGGCCGCTCCGAAGGCTTCGGGGGCTACGACGCGAACGTCAACTTGCAGGCCGGTCGCGGTCAGAAACGACGTCTTGGTCGATCCGCTGACGACGATCTCTGCGACCGACCGATGGTCGCGCACGGCGGCCATTGCGAGTTCAGGTTGGGTCGATGACACGGTGATGTCGATGTCGCCGACCATCTCGACAAAGCGGCGGAGGCTGCCGCACCAGACGGCCTCTTCGACACCTTCGACCGGCAGGAGTGATGCGACCAATGCTTGAGCGATCGGAAGGGCGTCGGCGATGGGAGTTCTGCGATTCTTGCCGGCCAGCCCAAGCCGTTCGATGGCTTTGGCCATCTTCGCCTCGCTGGCTGGCCCCATACCGGGCAGCGTCTGAAGCTGTTCGGCGTCGATGGCCGCTTTGAGCTGCGCGACGGTTTCCACGCCCAACCGTTGGCGGATCAGCTTGAGCGTCTTTGGCCCCATGCCCGGGATGCGGCTCATCTCCACGACCGACGGCGGAAACGCGTTGCGCAGCGTCTCGAGTTTTGCGACCGAGCCGGTGTCGACAAACTCCCGGATCTTGGCGGCTGTCGACTTTCCGACGCCTTTGATGGCGGTAAGTTCCTGGGCCGATAGTTGAGCCGGATCGCGACCGTCACCTTCGATGCCGTGGCGGGCCGATTCGTACGCGCGCACCCGAAACGACTGCGGGCTTTCCTCCTGCAGGGTTGTCAGTCGGGCCAGCTCGTCGAGCATGTCCAGAACTTCTTGCCGTCCGACACTAGCTGGACCACACATCATCTAACTCCCAGTTTCTATCGTTCGGCCGTGGCGACGCGTCCGAGACCATCGGCCGGGGCGTCGCCACCTTCTACAATCCGTCCATAGTCGGCGTGTGGTGGAACGTTCCTGCCGCCGTGTTGTTCTCCCGACCGGAGTGGCTCTGTGAATTCGTCTGACATCCTGGGGTTCACCTGGGGCCAACTTCCGCCTGTCGGGTCCCGAACAAGTCCCGATCGGGTGCTGTTTCGCTTCGCGCGAGCGCTTCCGGAGGTCGTCTGGGATGCCGCGGTCTTGGAGGGCAACACCTTCACCTTTCCGGAAGTGCAAACGCTGCTTGACGGCGTCACGGTGGGAGGGCGACGGCTGTCAGAACAAGATCAGGTGCTCAGGTTGGCCGATGCGGCGAACCGGCTTCGTTCGTTCGTCGCCTCTGGCACCTTCACGCTGACGAAGCCTACGTCCGATGACCTCCACGCCGCGGTGGCCACTAACGAAGCGCTCGAAGCTGGCCACTTTCGTGGAGAGGGCGATGCTGGTGGGCCAGATTCGGCGGTGACCGTTCGTCTGGGTGAGTCAGGCGTCTATGTCGCGCCGCCGGCCGGTATGGGTGGCTCGAATCTGACTGGCATCTTCGAAGCGGGTATCGACCAGATCGGTCAGATCGCCGAGCCCTTCCACCAGGCGCTCATCTATTTCTCCTTCGCTGCGCTCCAGCAGTTCTACTTCGACGGCAACAAACGCACCGCGCGACTGATGTGCTGTGGTCACCTGATGAGTCATGGATATGAAGCCATCTCGGTCCCGGCCGCCAGGAAACTTGAGTTCAATCAGACGATGGTCGACTTTTACGTCAGCAGAGACGCGACGGCCTTGCTGGCATTTCTGGCTAGCTGCGCAATCTCATGATCGCTCCGCAATCTCATGATCGCTCCGCAATCTCATGATCGCTTCGCAATCTCATGATCGCTCCGCCGGCCTACCAGTGAATGCCTCGCATGATGTAGGCGAAGGCGACGGCTTCATCGGACGGTTTGGATTCGGTCGAGCTGTCTTCGCCCTTCGCTGCGGCTGAGTCGGGGAACAGTTTGTACGCGGTGTTCATGACCGAGTCGACCAGTTTGGGGCTGATCGCATACAGAATCTGGCCGGTGTTGCCGAGCCGG
>JAGNEX010000134.1:1757-3243 GCA_018003035.1 Acidimicrobiia bacterium | reverse complement strand
CTGCGAGGAGCACGCCTTGACCGCATCTTTGACCCTGCGCGACGCCACCATCAGCCGCGGGCCGCAGGTCCTCATCGCGGAGGCTTCGTTCACGATCGCCCCGGGCGACCGGACTGGACTGGTCGGACCGAACGGCATCGGCAAGTCGACCCTGTTGGCAGCCCTTTCCGGCGCCCTCCCCCTCGATTCTGGTGAGCTGACCCTGTCACCCCCGACGGCAAACGTCGGCTGGCTCCGCCAAGAGCGCGACGGGCATCGGCACGAGGAAGCGGCCGACCGGCCGGACGCCGTACAACCGCCAACCGTCGTCGATGTCTTGCGGGAACGCACGGGCGTTGCGGCCGCCGACATCGAACTGGCTCACGCAACCGAGGATCTGGCCGCCGACGCAGACGGCGCCACCGACCGTTACGACCTGGCGTTTCAGCGTTGGATGGACATCGGGGCGGCCGATTTCGACGCCCGCGTGGGTGCTGCAGCAGCCGAGGTTGGGCTTGCCACCGCTCTCCTCGGTCAGCCGATCGACCACCTCTCCGGCGGGGAGGCCGCCCGCGTCGGACTCGCCGCGCTGGTCTTGTCCCGGTTTGACCTGTACCTGTTGGACGAGCCGACAAACGACCTCGACCTCGCCGGCCTCGACATGTTGGAGGACTGGGTGCTGTCCCAGAAGGCCGGCATGATGGTGGTCAGCCACGACCGACGGTTCCTGGAACGCATCGCGACCAGCGTTGCCGAAGTCGATCACCACGCCCACACGATCCAGATCTTTGGCGGCGGCTGGCAGGCGTTCATCGACGAGCGTGAACGCAGCCGGCAACACGCCATCGAACGGTACGAGAACTACGACTCACAGAGGCGAGCGCTGGCGTCTCGCGCCCAACGCCAACGGGAGTGGACCCAGCAAGGCAAGGGAAAGGTCCGGCGCTCCGGCGAGTCGGACAAACACATCCGGGCGTTCAAGGTCAACCAGACCGAGCACCTTGCCGGGAAGGCCGCTCAGACCCAGCGGGCGATCGACCGTCTTGAGGTCGTCGAATCACCCCGTGAACCGTGGGAACTGCGCCTCACCATCCCCGCGGCCGAACGGTCCGGCCAGATCGTCGCCCGCCTGACCGACGCGGTCGTCGAACGAGACTCATTCCGTTTAGGGCCGTTGAGTTTGTTGATCGAGTACGGCGAACGGATCGCGATCGTCGGGCGAAACGGTGCAGGCAAAAGCACGCTGATCAACATGATCCTCGGACGCGTCCAGCCGACCGCCGGGACCGCCGAGCTCGGCTCTGGCGTCGTCATCGGTGAGGTACAGCAGTTACGCCACCAGCTCGAAACAGCGTCGACGCTGCTGCGCGCTTTCACCGACACCACCGCCCTCGACACCGGCGAGGCACGAACGCTGCTCGCCAAGTTCGGCCTGGTGGGCGACCACGTGACCCGACCAACGGCATCGCTGTCCCCCGGCGAACGAACCCGTGCCGTGCTGGCGCTG
>JAGNEX010000134.1:0-1657 GCA_018003035.1 Acidimicrobiia bacterium | reverse complement strand
AACTTTTCGACCACCCGGAAATCGAGAAGCTCCCACCCTTCAGAGCGCTGCTTGATGGTCACCTGGGCATACCCGCCCATCGAACCGAGCTCAGAGGCCAAGCGCTCGGCAACGTCTCCCCGTATCGGGGCGTTCTCCGAGTCTCCGGTGCCCCCGCACTGCGGCGGATCTGACTCAAGCGTCATCGGCGACATGCAAATGCGCACCGTCTTGCCGTCGTCGTCGATGGAGATCAGGGCGTTCGTCGTTCCGAAACCGACGGCTTGAACCTCTGCCATCGACGTTGCCTCGGTTCCGACGGCGGTGGCCCGGCCGTACCGGCTGAACCGCCACGAGTCGATGCAACGGCCCGGGATTGCCAGCCACCGCAACTCGGTCGGCGCGATGTTGGCGATTGACCCAGCAGCGCAGATATCGAAAAACGACAGCGGTTGGGAGGCCGGTCCGCCCCACACACAGTCAGCTCCGTCGTAGTGGCACACCAGGTCGCCCACACGTTGGGTCGACGCACCATCGGAGAAAAGGTCGGCGCCCTGAGCGCGCACCACAATCCGAAATGCGTCGAACGGAAGATCGGCCCGCGGGCTTCCGTCAGGCTCGTGGGTCACACGGTAGAGGTGCCGCGGAATGGGCGAGCCGTCCGGCACGGTGAGCTCGATCCTGTCCTACCCGAGCGATGACACGTATCCCGTTCCTGACAGTCCCGACTCGCGCAGGTAGTCATCCCGCGCCACTTCGGGGAGCGATTCCAGCTCGGCGGTAAACCGCTCAACGACGAGTCGGGTTGCCTCATCGCGGATGCGCTCAAGGTCCAACGCCGAAAAGCCGGCCAGTTCGACGACGACGTGACGTGGAAGCCCTAGAGCTTGGACCTTCTCGAGCGCCGTTTGGCTCGTGACGCGAAAGATTGTCTTCCCGGTCGCGTAGTCGATCGATCCACCCGCCCAGTCAGGACCCGCGGCTTCGGCTGCCATCTCGGCGGCAACCTCAGCTTCGCCTTGGCGATTGATCTGGTCGATGACCTGCTCCGGGGTCACACCAGTTTCCGCGGCGATGTCTTGGATCCAGGGTTCGGCTGGGTCGAGCGGTGGCCCCTCAGTCGTCGGCGCGAGCTGCAGGACGGTATCGCCAGGTACGGGACCATCCCGCCCGAGGACTTCAGGCTCGGTGTCCGACGGAACCGTCTCTGCCACCTGCTCACCGTCGGCGTGTTGCGGCGAGACGACCGCCGGATCATCAGGTGGCCGTCCAGGAAGGTCAGCCCCTAACGCCGAAAGCCCGGCCAAAAGCAATCGCGACGGCACCGACTGACCCAAGGCGTGTAGCCGCCCGAGGAGTCCCCTCCCCTACGGGATACCGAGGCATCGCGCCGATGCAGGGCATCGCGGCAAGGTGGGTATTTCCGAAGACGAGCGCGAATCCTCATGGCCGTCAGACGGACGGCGGCGTCCGGCTGGTTCCCTCGGTTGCGGGTCGAGTCCGATGTTTCGGACCCAAGCACAATCGGGGTTCGAACCCCCGACGGCTCTTCGAGATGTCGCGCCGCTCGACCGACGGCGGAAGGTTAGGAGCCGAAAGCTGTGCGGAACTGGGCCTCGTTGAAGTGCGCCGGGACCTGCTGGTCGACCGCGTACAGGTAGAACGCGGCACGCATCAC
>JAGNEX010000020.1:25280-44991 GCA_018003035.1 Acidimicrobiia bacterium | reverse complement strand
GCTTGTGCGGCGAGTTCTCCAAGCGAGCGGTCGAGGTCGACTCGGGTGACGGTCACCGCGTGGAGCCCGCCACCCGGGAGCGGCAACTCGACGGTGCGTCCGCTCGGTGAACGCACCGCGACGGTGTCGATCTGTCGCGCTGAGCCACAGCTCGACGGCTCCCAACCGAGGTGTTGGAGCAGCCGAAGCGCCTCGGTAGTCAGCCCGTCGCCGCAGGTTTTGTCACGGCCGACGGGTGCCTTATCGACGACGGTGACGCTAAATCCGGCACGTGCGCATTCGATCGCGGCGGCACAGCCCGCGGGACCCGCACCGACGATGGCAACGTCAACTTCGCGTGTTTCCTGCACGTCCGAAAGGTACGCTCACCGGGTCGCGTTTCGCGGATTCGGCAGTTTCTGCGATCTGAGGTTGCTTTCGACCCGCTTTCGAAGAGTCGGGCCGCCGCGCGCCACAATGCTAGGCACTGTCAAAATTCGACTTCCGGGGCTTTGCGCGCCTCGGGTCTGAACCGCTGGAGTGACATGAACGTTGTCGTCTGCGCCAAGCAGATCCCTGATCCGGCCAACCCCGGGGAACTGGATCCAAACACCAATCAGCTGAAGCGAGAGGGCAAACTGATCCTCGACGAATCCGACACCTATGGTGTCGAGATCGCGCTCCAGCTCGTCGAAGCGGCCGGAGGTGGTGAGGTCAAACTCATCTCGATGGCTCCCAACGACGAAGTCTCTGGGCTTCGCACAGCACTCGCTATGGGTGCCGAATCTGCGGTTCTCGTCTCCGACCCGGCCCTCGGTGGTACAGACTCCCTGACGACCGCCAAGGTGCTCAAGGCTGCCGCAGAAAAGGCAGGCGATGCCGACCTGATCATCACGGCAACCGAGTCATCTGACGGGTACACCGGGACCGTTCCGGCACAGCTCGCCGCACTCCTGGGTTGGCCCTGCTTGACCTTCGCCAAGGAGATCACGGTCTCCGACGGCAAGGTGACCATCAAGCGTCAAACCGAGGCCGGCTATGACACCGTCACGTCCTCGCTGCCAGCAGTGATTTCCGTGACCGCTGGTGTCGTCGAGCCGCGCTACCCCTCCTTTAAGGGCATCATGGCGGCCAAGAAGAAGCCGATCGACATCCTCACCGTTGGTGACATCGGACTGTCGAACGACCAGGTTGGTTGGGCTGGTGCTGGCCAAACCATCACCGGTGTCGAAGACGCCCCGGCTCGCGAAGCCGGCGAGAAGATCGAGGACGAAGGCGACGCCTACGAAAAGGTCGTCGAATTCCTCGCATCTTTGAAGGTCATCTGATCGGTCCACTTGAAAATCTCGTGTCGACCCTGCACGGTCGATACCTACCCGAGGAGCGATCCATGGGAGTCAGTAACGTTTTGGTGTACGCAGAGGCGACCGCCGGCGTACCAACGACCACAACCCTTGAGCTGTTGACCTGCGCCCGCGGGCTCGGTGGCACCGTCTCGGCGTTTTACGCCGGGTCCGACGGCAACGCCGTTGCCGGCACACTCGGTGAGTACGGTGCAACCACCGTTTACACCGCCGACCCCGGTTCGGCACTGCCCGGTTCGGGCACCGCTGCGTCCCTGGTCGAGACGATCAAGTCGATCAACGCCGACGTCGTTCTGTTCGCTATGAGCTACGACGGTCGTGACGCGATGGGCATTGCTTCGGCTCTGCTCGATAGCTCGGTTTTGACCAATGCCGTGTCGGTTACCGCTGACGGTGACGACGTTGTGATGTCGACCCCGGTCTTTGGTGGCACGAAGTTCGTGAACGCCAGCGAGTCGTCTTCACCGCACCTCATTGGTGTGCGTCCGAAGAGCTACAACCCAGAGCCGTCCGGTGGTGCTGCCGCCGCTGTGACTGCGGCACCCGCTGGTGATGCAGGTCGTCTTGCAGACACCGACGTGACCGAGCGTTTCGTCGAAGAGCAGACCGGGCCCAAGCTTGAAGAAGCGGCCATTGTGGTTTCGGGTGGACGTGGCCTTGGCCAGTCGGAGAGCTTCGGCATGGTCGAAGAGCTCGCCAAGCTTCTCGGCGGCGCGGCCGGAGCTTCTCGTGCCATCGTCGACGCTGGCTGGGTTCCGTATGCCCTCCAGGTCGGTCAAACCGGTAAGACGGTCAAGCCCAAGGTGTACATCGCTGCTGGTATTTCGGGTGCCACTCAGCACCTGGTCGGTATGAAGAACTCCGACAACATCATCGCGATCAACAAAGACGCCGAGGCGCCGATCTTTGAGTACGCAGACCTCGGCATTGTCGGGGACGTTCACAAGGTGATGCCGAAGCTGATCGAGGCCATTAAGGCCCGCCAGGGCTAGAAGAAATGGCCCGGGGAGCGGATTGTCGCCGCTGTTCGGGTCACGTGAAATCAGCCGTTTTCAGAAAAAGCTGGGGCGACCAACCTTACGGTTGGTGCCCCAGCTTTTTCTTGTGGCTCAGCCACGGAGGGCCTCCCCACGGGAGCTGAGGCGGCCACTTTGGCCCCGACGCTTAACTCGATTCGAATCCCGCCGCTCACCTGATGTACCTATCTGGTCGGCAGATGGTTTCGTTGTTAACAATGTAATCTTTGCCTGTTTGGGGCTGAGCAGATCGCCGCTGCGCAACACCTGTGGGGGCTAGATTGGGGTCGTTGCCGCGTATTCACCCGGGTGTGATTGGTTATTAACCCGTACTTCGGATTCGTTCGCAATGTGGGTGCGGTCCATGTGGCTCCTTTGCTTTCGAGGCGCCCCCCCCGAGCACGGACTGAACCGGGCCTTACCGCTGACAGGGAGCCGACGTGACCGTTATCAAGCTGCCCACCGCAACCCCAGAACCTCCTACCCAACCCAAGCGTGCGCCAAGGCTGGCGCGCCACGAGCTTGAGTTGCCCAGTGGTATTCGTGCCACGGTGTCGGTTGCGGGGCGCGGGGTGCCCCTCGTCGTCGTGCACGGCTTTATGGCCGAGGGCTTCCTGTACGCGCAGACCCTGAACCGCCTTGTCGCAATGGGTTTCAAGGTCATCGCGATCGATGCGGGGGGACACGGCGGAACCAGCGAACTCCCTGAACACGGTTACGAGTTCGACGCCTACGTCGACCAGCTCGAAGAGGTTTGCCAGGTATTGGGGATCCGTCGCGCGGTGTTCGCCGGCCACTCCATGGGCGGTCGTTTGGCGCTCCGACTCGCTGCCCGCAACCCAGACAACGCCATCGCGGTGATCCCGATCTCGGCGATCACGGGGCAAACCTGGGACGACTTCATGGCTCGTGCACGCGAGTTTCCGGTGATCGTTCCCTGGCTGGGACTCTTGCTCGTTGCAGATTCGTTGACGATTTTTCCGCTGATCAAAAACGCTCGCCAGGCGCGCAAACTGATCAAGCTGGCCATGCCCCTCGGGCTTCGGCACCTGCGCGGGCCGTGGAAGATGATCGCGCCGATGCTTGCCATCCTCCGGGATGGATCATCAGAACCCCAGCTCGATCTGATGCGCGAGCACGACGTTCCGGTGATCGCTGTCCACGGGGACAAAGACCTCATCGTCCCATTGGCCACGGCACGAGACACCGCCGAACGCGCTGGCGGTCAGTTGGTGGTCGTGCATCGAGGACTCCACTCCTGGCTGCTGACCGACCCCGAGACCCTTCCGGCGATCTTTGCCGAACTGCTGCGCGGGCCCCTTTGGAGTTCCTACGAGCGAGCGCTTCGAGCAGAGGGCATCAATCCAGAGACGGCGACCGCTAACGAGATTGAGAACGCCTTCTACGCGCCAAACGCTCGGATCCGAATGTTGACGCCGGATAGTCCCACCTACGATCTGGCGCCCGATGAGCTCATCCGTCCTCGCTACACCTGGAGCAGGCTCGCCTTCGAGCCTGGTTCCACCGAAGCCAACAAGCGCCGCGTACTCCAACCCCAGCCGGTCGCCGAGATCGCTCGCCGTTATGGGCCTAATGCAAGGTCAGAAGCCTCCTAGACGTCTCGTCGTAACCCGTCGGGTTGGCCGGTCGCCAAGTTTCGACCCGCAGCCACACCGGGTGCAGAGGTGCTATGCGACGCACCCAAACCGATGCGAGATGTCGAGCCGCTGACGTCGTGTCGCCTAGCGTGGCTCGTTCCGACCAGAACCGTGATATAGCGGGCGACACAGCTGGAGTAGGCGTGGAAGTCCTCAATTCGGTCACCGTAGTGACCGGTGGCGCCTCAGGTCTGGGGGCAGGAGTCGTCGAAGCAGTCGTCGCCGCTGGCGGGCGTTCGTTGATCGCCGATCGGGACTCTCAACGAAGTCAAGAACTCGTGGAGCGTTTGGGTGAGCGAGTTCGGTACGTGCAGACCGATGTCGCTGATGAGGCTTCTGTTGCGAACGCCGTCGACGCAGCGATGAGTTGGGGGCCACTGCGCTACGTCGTCAATTGCGCCGGTGTGGCGTGGACGCAGCGGACGGTGGGCACGTCGGGCGCCGCTCACGATCTTCAAGGATTTGAGCGGATCATGCGTGTCAATCTCCTCGGTACCTTCAATGTGATGCGACTGGCTGCCGCTGCGATGGCGACCTTGGACCCGATCGACTCTGACGGCGAACGCGGAGTCATCGTGAACACGGCCTCGATTGCGGCCTTCGACGGCCAAGCAGGCCAGGTTGCCTACGCCGCATCAAAGGGAGGCATCGTTTCGATGACGCTCCCAGCGGCGCGTGACCTCGCCGCGCTCGGGATCCGCGTAAATGCGGTGTGTCCGGGGCATATGGACACGCCGATGTTGCAGCTGTTGCCTTCAGAACAACGGGCAGATCTGGCCGATCCGATCCCATTTCCCCATCGTCTTGGGACGCCCGAAGATTTCGCGAGTCTGGTCCTGGAGGTCCTGCGCAACCGGTACCTCAACGGGAGCGTGCTGCGTTTGGATGGGGCCCTCCGAACCCCCTGAGGCTGCGGCGGCCTGGCGCCGGTAGCGGCACCGCCTAACGGAGTTGGCTCAGCGCAACGTCTACTGGGCAGGTTGCGGAATGTCGACGTCGATGAAGACAACCGTGTGATCGGACGGCTTGTCGTCGCGTCCCAAGCTGCGTCGGGGATAGGTATCGATCAGGGACCAGGTTGTCTTTTCAGCGACCGGCCTGGTCACGAGGTGTAGATCGATGCGCATGCCCCAGCCGCGGTGGAATGCACCCATTCGGTAGTCCCAGAACGTGAAGATGCGGTCCTCTTCGTTGCGTTCTCGCACGATGTCGATAAGCCCCCACGATTCCAGATCGGTGAGTGCGTCTCGCTCGGGTTGGCTGACGTGGGTCTTGCCGGCGAAGCGCTTGGGGCTCCAGATATCCCGGTCATCGGGCGCGATATTGAAGTCGCCAGTAATGATGAGTGGGTCATCGGGTGTAAATCGCTTCTCGACGTACGCCTTAAGTTGGCGGAGCCACGTGAGCTTGATGTCGTACTGCTCGTGGCCGATCTCTCGTCCGTTGGGTACGTAGACCGAAATGATGTTCACTCCACCACAGTTGGCGCTCACGATCCGGGCCTCACCCCCCGTGGGATCGTCGAGGTCTCCGAACCCCCGTAGGCCGCCTTCCAGGCCCACCCGAGACAGGATTGCGACCCCGTTCCAGCGACCCTGGCCAAAGTGGATCGACTCGTACCCTTGAGAAATGAACGATTCGGTCGGAAAATCGTCCTGGGCCAGTTTGGTCTCTTGGAGGCAGAGGATGTCTGGCTGAGCCTCGTCAAGCCAGGCTTGTACCCGCCCCAGCCTGGCCCTCAGCGAGTTGACGTTCCACGTGGCGATGCGCATGGCCGTCGAGTTTCGCGCGGCAGGCTCCACCGCCCCGTCTTGACCGGGGGAATGAACCGGTCCACGAGGACGAAAGACGAATAAAATACCTACCCAGAGCAAACCAACGCTCACGTTCCGTAGGCACTAGGCTGGGCTGAATATGCGAATCGATCCGCCATGGCCGGTGTGCCTGGGCCCAGATCCCGAATGTCTCGGCGTCCAGTTCGACCGGCATGGCCGGTGCCTGAACCATTGCGATGAGAGCGATTACACCATCGCTCACGCGCTGCTCAGACTGGGTGGAGACTTCGATTTCGCGCGCGGCTGCGTCCTTGATGAAGCGCTTCTGACCTCCTTGATGGACGCGGTGCCGACGGACTCTTACGGAACATCAGTACTTCACAATGCTTCACTCCAGTCGACAACATTTGAAGATGGTGTCAACTTCTCCGATATTCATTTCACTGGAACAACAACGTTCGACGACGCCACCTTTGTCGGCGTCGCATATTTCCGCAATACGCAATTTCATGGTCCAGCGTCGTTCAATGAGGTGACCTTTGGCGACCGGGTTCATCTCGAGTCAGCCAGGTTTCACTCCGACCTTTGGTGCAACGGCGCAACCTTTGAATTCGACGCGACGCTCTCCTCGGCCTGGTTCCGTGGAGATTCCAGCTTCGATCAGGCGGTCTTCAGCGGCGACGCCGCGTTCGACGGGGTCCATTTCGGGTCTGCTGCAGGCTTTGACGGTGCTGTGTTCATGGCATCCGTTTCCTTTGAAACCGCTCGCTTCGCCGGACCTACATGGTTTGTCGGCGCCAGCTTTGCCGAGAACACCTCCTTCTCGGGCGCGGAGTTTCTCGATGCGGCGTGGTTTGCCGAAGCGTCATTTCCAGCGGACGCTCGCTTCGACGGCGCCAGATTTGCCGGGCCGGCCTGGTTTCGCGGCGCCGAGTTCGGAGACGCGACCGGCTTTGACGGAGCCGTCTTTACCCGTGATGTCGGGTTCGACTCGACACATTTCGCAGGATCGGCGGCTTTTGACGGGGCCAAGTTTCGCGGGACGGCTTGGTTTCACGGCGCTGAGATGGCCGGGCCGACGCGGTTCGCAGGTGCTCGTTTTCAATCCGATGCCTGGTTTGATGGAGCGGTCTTTCCACCGGACACCGTTTTTGGCGGCGCCACGTTCGCCGGAGTGACGGGGTTTGACGGCGCGGAGTTTTCGGGTCTGGTCACCTTTGGCGGCGCCGTATTTGAAGGGCCCGTCGGGTTTGTCAGGGCGCGCTTCGAAGGCGACGCGGCTTTTGCCGGTGCACACTTCCAGTCCCACACCGGCTTTGACCATGCCGAGTTCCGGCGATCGGGCCGATTCTTTGGCGCTCGCTTTGAAGGGCCTGTCTGCTTCGACAACGCCCACTTCGCCGAACCCGTCGACATGCGCGGATTTACCGTCGTGTCCCCTGACAGCGCAGGTGAACCTGCGCACGTGCCTCTGGGCGTCCAAACTCCTGCACCAGAGCCGGTGGCGATGCCGGACCGCTTCGGTGAGCCGCTGACCCCGCCGACGATCGACGAACCAAGCGGGGTTCCAAATCGGGCGGTTGCCGCGCATGACCAGATAACCGCTCGCCCCGGAATCGCCGAGCTCTCCTGGGACGACCTCGAGATGCTGTTGGGTCACGAACCGCCGCCGATGCCAACGAGTCAACCAGCGCCCGGTGGGCCCGGTGCAAGGGGTGGTGCGGAAACTCCGACGGCTGCCCAGGAATCGGGGAGACCCGCGGAGCCCGAATCTGCGCCCGCCTCACGCGACGTTGGCGAACCTCAGCCGGTCCCGTGCGCGCCTGCGGCCAACACCATTCGATGGAGCGCGATCCCGGGTGCGCCGACACCCCGGCCCGCCGGAACGAGCGCCTGGCAGGACCCCAGTGCGGTTCGTCCCCAAAAGCGTCGTGAACGCCGTTGGCCGAGACTTGGAGGGCATTCGTTGGCGCCCGGGGCCCCGGGCGCGGCCTAAACAGCGTCGCGCTTGTTGCTGCCGGCCCCCGACTGCCATGTGAAGACACCTCGCCTAACGGGGACGTCGGTGAACACCGGGTAGGTCTCGCTGACCTACCCGTCGTCGGTCGTTTGAAAGCCGCCGAGCAGCGAGATGGTGCGGTTGGCGATTCGAGCGAGCGACGCCAAACGCTGACGCTCCCGCAAGCGGAAAATTTGGTCTGCACGGGCGACCATCAACAGGCCATCTACAGCGGGCAGCGCGGCAAACGCCACGTCTTTGGTCGCCGATGTCGCCAGCGTGGCATCCATATCCGGAGCGGGTTCCGCCTGTGCCATCTGAATGAGCGTGGACATCGGCATCTCGATGTCGCCGGCCGAGGTCACCAGCTGCTCGCCACACATGACCACCGACCAGTCGGCCGCCAATGCCATGAGCGAATGGGCAGCGAGCGCCTGTGCAACGAGGGAAGCAGTTTCCGCCTCGCAGATCGCCGTCGCCGCGTCGAGTACCTCGATCCTTCCTTCGGGAATTTCGGGAAGGATTCGAATCTGTTCGATGGTGACCCCGTCCACCTCGTGAATCTCTCGAATCAAGGTCGGGATGACCTCAGATGTTGGCAAGTGGACGACGAACTCGTCGATCGCCCGACCATCGCACTGTTCGACGACATCGATGGAAACAATGTCTCCCCGAAGCGATCCGATGCGAGAAGCCACTTGACCGAGAGCGCCTGGCCGGTCGACGAGTTCAACGCGAATCAGGGTTGGCGTTAGGGCGTCGCCGGTGGGCGGTACACCAAAGGCGAGGGAGCGCCGGACGGCGACCCGGCGGTCTTCTCGGGGCGTGGTTGCGGCTCGGGCATGTGTGGCGTGAGCGGTCGCCGCCGGGTCTTCCGGTGAGGCAGGGATTTGTTGGCCTCTGGCGGCGGTGACGGCTTCGCTCTGCATAGAGGCATTCTAGGGGTACGTGTGCACCCGATGGGCTCGTGTTCTGTGGCCCCAGCGTGAACATAGGATTGCCGAACGCACAAACCGTCGCGAAAGGGAGCGATGTCGAACGCTATTGCCGAGCACGAGGTCAGAGCGCACGTCGCCGCTGGCGTCGGCGGCCGTGCCCGAATCGGTGTCTTCGGCGGCACCTTCGATCCAATCCACAACGGGCATCTTGCTGCCGCCAGTTGGGCGGCGAGCCAACTCGATCTAGAGACCGTCATGATGGTGCTGGCGGGGGACCCATGGCAGAAGTGCGAGCAGACGGTCACCCCTGCCGAGGAACGCTGGGAGATGTTGCTGGCGGCATGCGAGTCAAGTGAGCAGCTGATCCCAAACCGGATGGAACTTGATCGTCACGGGCCGAGCTATACGGTCGACACCCTTGAGGCCCTTGCCGACCACGGTGATTTGGTGCTCATTCTGGGTGCCGACGCGGCAGCGGGACTCGACACCTGGCATCGCGCGGCAGAAATCGACCAGCTCGCCGAGATCGCCGTGGTAGATCGCAAAGGACAGCTGGACCTCGTGGGTCGCCGTGGCTGGATCCCGGTCGAGATGCCCCGAATCGACATTTCCTCGACCCTCATCCGGGAACGGCTTTCCGTCGGATTCGAGGTTGCCGGGCTCGTCCCTCCCGCGGTCGAAGCGATAATCCACGCCAAGCGAATGTACGAGGCGGCTGACTAGGCTCGCCTTGCTGCTCGACCCGGGCCGCTGTGCGCCGACACCCGAATTTGAGCGCTGGCGCAGCTCGGGTTGCGCCGATCGTCCACACCCTCGCCGGAGGTAGCGAAGATCTCTTACCAAACCACATCTGAGTCAAGCGCCAGGACCGCAATCCCCGACGAAGTGTTTGACGACCTACCAAAGGACGCCGTCAAACGTGCGGTCGACGTTGCAGCCCGCACCGCGGACTACCGCGGCGGCGAGGGCACCGTGGTGTTGAAAATGCCATCGAATGCGGCGATGGGGGAGTACTTCGTCATCACTAGCGCCTCCAACCAGCGCCTTGTCGGGTCGCTGCTGCGAACCATCGAGGACGAGGTTCGGAAATGGGCCGGATGTCGGCCCCCCAAAAAAGAGGGCCAGGACGAGCGGCAATGGGCCTTGCTCGACTATGGCGATTTCGTGGTGCACGTCTTTGATGCAGAGACCAGAGAGTTTTACGACCTGGAACGCCTGTGGGGCGACGCGCCTCGCCGGAAGTGGAAGAGCTAAAAGGCAAGCTCCACAAAAAATCAAGCCGCTCTGCCGACGCCTGTGAAGGCTGTCGGAAGAGCGGCTTGAAATCCGGATTGGTCAAATGACCCCCGGTGCACAAAGAACGCCCCGCAGCCGGAGCTGCGAGGCGTCCTTCCCCAACACGAGTGCAGCTATTGGACGGTCTGGACCAAACAAAGTCGCGGACTTTTTCGAAGATTTTCTGAAGTTCTGCAAACGGCTCCCTGACCAGGCAAAACAGAAAATTCCCACGTTGTCTACACCTTCTCGGTTGGCTCAAATCCAGGTTGCTGCACTGAACGACACCGTCGACGACCTCACCTCGGCGGTAGATCGGATGGCCTTTGGGCGACCCGTCGTCTCGGTCTATGACCCCCTCGACTACGCCCGGGCCAGCTTCGACGCCTATCTCCACATGGCGGCTGGCACGGATCAGGTGCTCTTAGTGGGTATGAACCCCGGACCGTGGGGGATGGCTCAGACGGGGGTGCCGTTCGGCGCCATCGAATTTGTCCACGGTTGGATGGGGCTCGACGCGCCGATCGGCAGGCCCGCAGTCGAACATCCAAAGCGGCCCATCCTGGGCTGGAATTGTGACCGAACCGAGGTGTCCGGTGCACGGCTGTGGGGCTGGGCCCGAGAGCGATTCGGCACGCCAAAGGCGTTCTTTGATCAGTTCCTGGTGTGGAACTACTGCCCGCTCGTCTTCATGGAAGAGTCGGGGAAAAACCGAACCCCAGACAAGCTCCCCGCACGTGAAAAGGAGCCGCTCTTCGAAGCTTGCGACCGGGCCCTCTCAGGCGTCATTGCGGTGACGCGCCCTCGTCTCGTCGTGGGTGTTGGAGCGTTCGCCGCAACCATGGTGAAGCGTGTTGCTGGCCACGATGTCCCGACGGGGATGATCTTGCACCCGTCGCCTGCCTCACCTGCGGCCAACAGGGGGTGGGCCGAACAAGCGGAACGGCAGTTGTCGGATCTGGGCGTCGAAATGCCACAGGGTTAGACACTGTCCAAAAAACGTGCTGATTGCGGCGATCGACGGGGTGATGACGTCTGAGTCGTCGGGACAACGCGTACGGTTGCGCCGAGCGACGGGTCAGGCGGCATTGAGGCGCCTTGGCCGTTTCGTGCAGGACGTGGCGAAGATGCAACAACGCAGAGGCGTGTCAGGGAGGCCAGTGGCGGTGCTACGAGACCAGTGGGCGATTTCAATTGGTGTGCACACGCCGTTTCTTCAGCGGTCCCAAGCTCGGTCCGTTCGGTCGGCGCTCGTTGCCCTGATGATCGCAGGGCTGGGGCTCGGAACGCTGGCCGCTTGCGCACCGGACGATGAATCGTCTTCCCAGCGCGACATCGGGCAGGCAAGCCTCGTAGGTGACGACCCGGCAGATACGGGGGTTTCGGGGAACGCCGACGGGACTGGCTCAGGCCAGACGACCGCTCCAGCACCAGACATCTCGCTGTCCGAGGGAGCGTTAAGCGACGTCGGCGCAGCGGAGGGGATACCCGAAGGGTTGCCGTCCGAGGTGCCGTTACCGCCAGATTTCAACGTAACCGCCTCGACGGGTGAGTACCCTGCACTTTCGCTGTCCGGCACGGTCGACAAGGGCCTGACTCAGGTGTTGACAGAAACCGAGGCAGCGATAAAGAAATCAGCATTCACCGAGCAGCGGCGAACGGGCTCTGTTGAAGAAGGCCGCGTAACACTCTTCCTTGCCGATCAAAGTCAACGTAGGGTTGCAATAGCGCTTGCGTCCGATGGCGCGCGCGTCAAGGTAAGCGTCACGACGACACCCCCGCTCGTCGCCCCGAAGGGTTAGCCCTCAACAAGGATTCTCTCGCCCTAGCGGGCAAGCGCAGTCCCCAAGGCGGGAAGGCCCTTTTGGGTCGGCAGAAGGTGCCGACTGACGGCCGTTAACTACCGTTTGGGGACGGACATGAGGTCAAGAGTCGTTTCGTGGGTGCGTTCGCACAAGGCGTGGTCGGCCGTTCTGCTCGTGGGCGGCTCTCTGGCGGTCCTCTTTCTGGCATACAACGCGTACTGGGCGCTCACAAACCGTGATGCGCCGGACGAGTTCACCCTGAGCGAGCAGCCGCTTGACCTGGAACAGCTGGGGCTTGGTTCTTCGACGTCCACGACGACTTCGGAACTTGTCCAGACCACCACGGCGCTGTCGGGCACCACGGTCGTTGACGGTTCGACGACGACGTCAGTGGACGGCTCTGAAGCGCGACCTACGTCGACCTCGAAGGGCACTGCATCGTCGGTCCCCAACTCAGGTAGCGCGGGTCCTGGCGCACGGCCCGTTGCGAACGCTTCCACCGCACCGCCGGTCACGACACCCGCGCCGCGGGCGACGGATCCGCCGGCGCGTCCGGTCGTGACGCAACCGGCGCCGAGCGCTCCGCCCCCGACTCAACCGCCAGCGCCTGTCACAGCGCCTCCGTCGGCGACCGCAGCGATAGACGGCAGCTACAACCTGGTCAATCCTGGTGTCAATGACGCTGGCGCGGGGTACCGGGTGCTTGAGGACGTCCCGATCGGTGGTCCCGAGACGGTCGTGGGTCGAACTTCTCAGGTCTCGGGCAGCCTGACGATCAGCAACGGGGCTGTCACCGCGGCGTCGGTGACGGTGGACGCTCGTTCGCTGAGCACCGGCGTTGGCCTGCGAGACGAGACGCTTCGAAACCAGTATCTCGAGTCGAATGCGTTTCCGACATCGACATTTGTGCTGCAGGCGCCGATTGCCCTTTCGGGGGTACCAGGCGACGGGCAAGTGGTTTCCGTTTCGGCGGCCGGGTCGCTAACCATGCACGGTCAAACCCGCGCTGTGACAGCCTCGATCCAGGCGCGGCGAACCGGCCCAGTCATCGAGGTCGTCGGCCAGATTCCGGTGAAACTCGGCAATTTTGGGATTCAGCGGCCCGACGCACTGGGGCGCACCGTTCGCGACGACGCGACCGTGGAATTCAAGGTCTACTTTGCAAAATGATCGTTGAACACCGCGACTTGCACGGTGGAGCGACGTCGTAGGAAAGGCAGCCTGGGAAGACCTTGGCGGCCACTAAGGTGGGCCGGCGGCGGTCGGTGCACTCAACACAGTGCGGCGGATGCGCCGCGGCCAGATATCACACGCACCCTCTAGGAGTACGGAATGGACTTCAAGGACCTCGCCGACAAGGCAAAAGGCGTCGACCGTGACCAGATCGAAGACCTGGCCACTAAGGCAGTGGACAAGGTTGACGAGATGACCGGCGGCAAGGTGCCGGACAAGGTCAAAGACCTCGTCGACAAGATCGACGGCGTTGACGACCAGGCTGCTGCTGGAACGGCGAACTAGGGCCAGCCTGAGCGACGCCCTGTAAGGCGTCGACATCGTGCCCCGCACGGCCGCTCTGAGAAGGGCGGCCGTTTCCGCGCCTCAGACACTCTCCTCGATTTTCACGCATGCAATTTCTTGACTTGAGCGCTGGTGAACCTCCCCGCCGCGGGCAAAGCTGGTAATTCCCGGGGCTTTCGGGCATTATGCGCAGCGCCCAAAAAGGGGACAGCGTGATTTTCCGCCCCGCAGTAGGAGAGTGAGCGAGATGACTCAGAGCGTTGACCGTCAACGGCGGTGGGGCGAGGTCGAAGGCCGGGAGATCGTGTTCCCACTGGTCGTCGAATCGATGAACCAGGCCGTCCTGACCTACCAAGTTCCCGCTGGGGTCGCACAGATGCTCGTCCCGGGCGGTGGCTACACGGTGACTGAAGACGACAACGGTCAAGCCACCTTTGTGCTCGCACTCGTCGACTACGTCGAGAACCCCTGGGGCGACTACCAAGAGGTCAACTTCGGATTTCTGGCGCACCCGACCGGCGAACCCGAAAAGCAAGGTTCGTTCGTCTATCGGATGCCTGTGAACCAGGAGTTCACCGCCGAAGCGGGGAACCGCGTCCTGGGCGTCCCAAAGACCGTCGAGCGGATCACGTTCGAGTACACCGACGACGATGTCGAGGTTGCACTCTGGATGGAAAGCCGTCTGGTCTTCACCGTTAAGTTCCCGCGGGTCGCCCCCGCAGGTACCCCCGAGGTGATCGAGAACGCGACCTACTCCTATCTCGACACTCAGCGGTACCAGACGATGCTCGAGATGGAGATGCCGACCGGGTTCATCGACCCTGCTGCCGTCGAAATGGAACTCGGTGCGTCGCCGGTTGCCGAAGAGCTTCGCGGCCTCCAACTCCCCAAGGAGCCGGTGTTTGCCCTGTGGGGAGAGAACCTCAAGGCAACCTTCCAATACCCGGAGTTCATCGGGGAGTAGCGGGACAGGCCAGAAGGGGGTGCGGATACCGTGCCGCCCCAACTCTGCGCAGGACATGACGTTGAGTTGTCAGCGCTCGGCCGATCGCGGCGAGGGGTCGAAGTACGCAAAATAAAGAGGGACGGGCCGCTGGCCCGTCCCTCTTTCGTTGTGGAGCTGATCGGACTTGAACCGACGACCCCTTGCATGCCATGCAAGTGCTCTACCAGCTGAGCTACAGCCCCGTGGAGCGGTCAATGTAGCAAAGCCCGTGGGGTGATTTCGGATCGAATACGCGGCCCCGCTGCCCAGCGCCAAACGTCAGGGTCAAGGTCGTTACACTCCGGCCTATGACTGATCGCTATGACGTTGCTGAGGTCGAAGAAAAGTGGCAGGCCTACTGGGCGACCCACGGCACCTACGAGGTGGAAGAGGGCGGATCGCGCCCCAAGTTCTATGACCTCTGTATGTATCCGTACCCGTCCGGTCCGATCCACATGGGGCACGTCCGCAACTACACCTTGGGCGACGTCATCTGTCGGTACAAGACCATGCAGGGCTACAACGTCCTGTCACCGATGGGATGGGATTCCTTCGGGCTTCCCGCCGAGAATGCGGCCATTAAAGAAGGCGGCCATCCTGCGCTGATTACGAGTGAACGCATCGACGTGATGCGCCAACAGATCAAGCGGCTTGGGTCCGTGTATGACTGGCGGCGAGAGGTTTCGAGTTTCGACCCCGCCTACTACCGGTGGACCCAGTACCTCTTCTTGCAGCTGTACGGCGCAGGTCTGGCCTACCGCAACAACGCCATGGTCAACTGGTGCCCATCGTGCAAGACGACCTTGGCGAATGAACAGGCCGAGACCGGCGAATGCGAGCGTTGCGGAACCCCTGTGGTGCGGCGCGCACTTGAACAATGGTTTTTCCGTATCACCGACTATGCGCAGGAACTTCTGGACGACCTTGAAGCGCTCGACTGGCCCGAGCGGGTCAAGACGATGCAGCGCAACTGGATCGGCCGTTCTGAAGGCGTCGAATTCGATCTCGAAGTAGCACCTCTCGCCGGAGCGGCAACCGCGTCAGACAAGATTCGAGTTTTCACGACCCGGATCGACACCGTGTTCGGCATGACCTATGCGGTCATGGCGCCCGAACACCCCAAGGTCGCGGAGCTCATCGGCGGGGTAGAGAACGAGGCAGAGATCCAGGCGTTCATCGACCGGGTGACCAACGAATCCGAGATGGACCGTTTGTCCTCTGATGGTGCGCTCGACAAGCGGGGAATCTTCACAGGGCGCCAGGTCATCAACCCGTTCACAGGGGAGCCGGTGCCGCTGTACTTGGCCGACTACGTGCTTGCGACCTACGGCACCGGTGCAATCATGGCGGTGCCTGGTGAGGATGACCGGGACTTCCAGTTCGCCCAGGTGCACGGGCTTCCCGTCATTGAAACCACGGAGCGACCTGACGGCTGGGCCGAAGCGACCTATGCCGGCCCAGGCATGAAGATCAACTCCTCGTGGCTTGACGGTTCCGACGTTCATTCGGCGAAGACGGCTGCAACTCAGTGGCTGGCCGAACAGGGTTCGGGGGAGGCCAAGGTCAATTATCGTCTGCGTGACTGGCTGGTGTCGCGGCAGCGTTACTGGGGTTGTCCCATCCCGATCATCTACTGCGACGGCTGCGGCGTAGTGCCCGTCCCGGTCGACCAACTCCCCGTCAAGTTGCCGGACGAGGTTGAGTTCACCCCAACCGGTGAGTCGCCGCTCAAGAGCCATCCCGATTTTGCCCAGGTGTCTTGTCCGCGATGCGGGGGAGATGCACGGCGCGAGACCGACACGATGGACACCTTCGTCGACTCGTCGTGGTACTTCCTGCGTTACTGCGACCCGCACAACACTGAACTGCCCTTCGATGCGGCCAAGGTCGCGAGCTGGATGCCGGTCGACCAGTACATCGGCGGGATCGAACATGCCATCTTGCACTTGATGTATGCCCGGTTCTTCACCAAGGCCTTCGCCGACCTGGGGCTGATCGACGGGTCGCTTCGCGAACCGTTCGCATCGCTGTTTACCCAGGGAATGATTCGCCTTGGCGGAACCAAGATGTCGAAGTCGAAGGGCAACCTCGTCAGTCCAGCCTCGTTTTTTGAGTCCCATGGAGCGGACGCACTTCGCCTATTTCACCTGTTCATCGGACCGCCAACGGACGGGGTGGACTGGAATGACAACGGTGTCGATGGAGCGTCGCGCTACCTTGCCCGGGTTTGGCGTCTGGCCAACGGTGAGGTCGGCACGATCGTGTCGCGTGACGACTACACAGCTGCAGATCGAGAGGTTGTCCGCCTCCGCCACCAGTTGGTTGCCGATGTCTCCGAAGAGTACGAACGGTGGTCCTATAACACGGCGGTCGCTCGCTTGATGGAGTACACCAACGAGCTGTACAAGGTTGCGCAGTCAGCCGACGGCATTGCAGAGTCCGCTCTGGCCGAAGGGCTCGACGCCCTGCTGTTGCTACTCGCGCCGATGTGCCCCCATGTCACAGCCGAGCTGTGGGAACGACGGTACGAGTCGCATATCCACGCTCAGCCGTGGCCGGCTTATGACCCCGAGGCAGCCAAGCGCCAGGTCGTGACGCTCGTCGTCCAGATCAACGGCAAGGTCAGGGAGACCATGGAGGTGCCGTCAGACCTGAGCGCTGAGGCCCTTCAGGCGGCAGCCGAAGCCTCGCCCAAGGTCCAGGGCTACCTCGAGGCGGGGACGGTCCGCAAAGTGATCGTCCGTCCTCCAAATGTCGTCAACTTTGTCGTAGCGAACGGGTGACCCGGTGAGCCTGTGGCAGCGCATGAAGGGTTCGCCGATTCCCCCCGAAATCCTTAACCGGATGAACCATGTCAGCGAGGTAGATGCCTCGCGTGCGCGGCTCGTGCCGGTGGGGTGGCTGCCTCCCGGCGTCGACGCCATGACCATTGGGAGCAGGATTTTTGTGCGCCGCGGCCATGAAGACTCCTTTGGTCTATTGGCTCACGAACTGGTGCACGTCGAGCAATGGCGCGAGATGGGCGCAGCCCGCTTCCTGACGTCGTACCTGTCCGACTACTTCCGCGGTCGGCGCCAGGGGTTGTCCCATGACGAGGCGTACCGTGCAATCCCGCAAGAAGTGGAAGCCCGACAGCGGTCCTCAAAAGAGCTCAGCTGACGTCCCCTCCACGTTGAGGGCGGTCAGTTTGTGCGGCGCGCTGGATAGGCGGCCGGTCCGCGGACCGCGGGGCGGCCTCGCTGGCGAGTGAAAGTGCACGAAACGCCTTGAACGGTTAGAGTTCTTCGGATCGGCTTTCCCCGGGTTGGAGCACCCTGCAAGCACCGCTCCCAGTCAGCTTTGATGTGCCGATGCGACTGGGGGCACCAACATGTCCGACTCAACCTCCGATTTTGTATTTCCGGCGGACAATTCGCGCCGCGACCACCCGGGCTTCTCGTCAGGTAACAGAGGTCCTGCCAACAGGTATCAGCCGTCTGATCGGCCTCGCCGCCACCTCGGCAACGACGCGCCACATGGCGACGCTCGGCCTGGGGAGGGTCAGTTCAGGGGATCTCCACAAGCTGACGTTGAGAGTGGCGATTTCGATGACCTATCCGCAGGTTGGAAGGACCGCATCGCGCTCGCTGAACCGTCGGGTCGAGTGACCTTGACCGAGTGGCGAAATCGCATCGCGTGGCACTGGGAGGAGCCACTCGTTCGTGTCGTAGCGGTGACTGCAGTTGCCCTGATCGTCTTGTTCGTCTGGTACCAAATGGGGACGCGCTCAGGCGGCGCTGGAGAGGTGGCGACTGTCGCTGGAACCAACGTGACCGCGCCGGGCAGCGCAAAGAGCACCAGCCCCGAGCCCGCAGCGACTGACTCATCGTCCGACCCGGGCCAGAGCCCCACTACCGTTGCAGCGAACCCAATGGTCCACGTTGCTGGCGCGGTCAATCAGGCCGGAGTCGTTCAAGTGGCTCCGGGTGCTCGAGTTACCGATGCCATTACCGCTGCTGGGGGTCCAGCTCCAGAGGCTGACCTGACTCGCATCAACCTCGCTGCACCGATATCGGATGGGCAGCAGGTGGTGGTACCTCTCGTCGGGGAGCCGTTACCCGTGGTGGTCTCGTCCGGACCGGTCGGTGGTTCCGCTGGCGGCTCCACAGCAGACGGCGCTGGTCCAGTGTCGATCAATCAGGCCACTCAGGCGGATCTCGAAGGTCTTCCGGGCGTGGGGCCTGCGATCGCTTCCGCCATCCTCGCCGAACGGGACAAGCGGGGCGGCTTTCAGTCGATCGAAGAACTCCTCGAGGTCCGAGGGATCGGGGAGCAGCGCCTTGCGGACCTCACCCCTCTGATCTCTCTGTGAGTCGGGACCCCGAAGCGCGAGCCTCCACAGCATCGGCGTTAGCGCCCCGGGTTACTCGAAACAGCACTACTCAGTCCGGTCCTCGCTCCGGAACGGTCCCGCCTTCGGCGGCTTTCCAGCCTTCGGCGGCGTCATCTCGCGATCGGGTGACCCGGGTCCCCTTGACATCCAGCGAACTCGCTCTGCGACAGCCAGCTCCCGAATGGGACCTGGTTCCCTTGATCGCCGCACCAGTCGCAGGAGCGCTCCTCGGAAGCGGCCATCCTCGTCACATCCCCCTAATGCTGCTGGTTGTCTGGGTCGCGGGGGGTGTGATCGCCGTCCGCTGCCTTGCGCTCCCTAGGTGGGCGTTGACGTTCGTCATCCTGCCTTGCTTTGTTGGTCTCCTTGCGTGGTCCTCGATGGTTCGGGCACAACACGGTGCTGCCGTGCACCCGCTCGCCGCCCAAGTCGATGCGCGGGCTTCAGGTGAGATCATCGCCGTGGTCGCCAACGACCCTCGCCCAAGTAAGTGGGGCGTCTCGATCCTCGTTCGGGCAGAACGATTCATCCCCGACGGCTTGCCCGGCCTACTTCGGGATGGCGCCAGTTCACCTCCCGGCCTCACCGCGCCGAGCGGTCGGCCCGACGTTGTTGGCGCTCGCTCCAGCATGGACGCCGGGGCGCGTACCTACCTCGTCGAAGCAGGGAGGTCGCAGAGGTCGGTCCTGCTCGCCGCCATTCCCGGTGACCGGGTCCACATCAAGGGCCGCCTGTCGCCGCTCAGCGGACAAGACAGACGGTGGCAGACCCGCCATGCGGTCGGAGCGTTCCAGGCCGGCGAGATCGTCGCAATCGACACTGAACAAGGGGGCTGGCGCGCGCCTGCAGAGTTCGTGCGGCGTTGGGTGCTTGGCGGGACTCGTTGGCTGCCCGCTCCCGATAGCGGTCTTCTCGCCGGGTTCCTCGTTGGCGATACCCGGGTGCTGGACGAACGGGTGGACGCCGACTTCAAAGCGAGTGGTTTGACACACCTGCTCGCTGTCTCGGGCTCGAACGTTGCCTTCGT